>JBBARN010000045.1:18741-45059 GCA_040399845.1 Luteolibacter sp.
GCATTGACCGACGAGCACCGGGCACAGGTTCACAACTACCTCAAGGCCACCTCTTTCAAAGTGGGCCTTTTGGTGAACTTTGGAAAAGCCAAAGACCTCGAATACGAACGAATCGTCCGATGAACCCCTCTTCGATTCGTAAGATTCGTCAGATTCGTGGTGCATTCAATTTTCTCACTTGATGTCCGACTCAACCCAACAACTCGAAGGCGGCGCTTATGAGGTGATCCGCGCGCGGCTCGATCAACACGGAACCCTGCTTCGCGAACGTGTGGAGGCCCTCAATGCCGCGCGGCACGAGGTGTTCGGCGCGATTCCCACCGAGCTGCTCACCACCGGCCATGTGGCCACCGCCCACAACTGTGTCGCCCGCGACATGGTGGGGCTGGGCAACAGTTTGTATTTGTTGGGATACAACATCCAGTTCGGCCTCAAGCAGACCACCGAACTCGGCGATGTGTTCGCGCTTTGCAGATTGGATGAGGAACGGAATTTCCACCCGGAGCCTCTCGAAAACCTGCTCGGCGATGCAGGTTTCCTGGAAGACTTTCAAACACTCTTCCGATACTACCGCGAGACGGTCTTCGTGAAGTTCATGGTCATCGGCCCGCATCTGCACATGAAAATGCGGATCGGAAAAACCGAGGACGACTTCAAGACCTTCAAGTGGCGGTTGGTGGGCGATGGTACCCTCGAATACCTCGGCAACCGCTCCGACCACGAAGCGCGCTATCCGGATCCGGTAGAGTTCAAATGGAAACGCGCCCACCGCGACATGCATCGCGCAGGGGAGCATCCACATATCTCCATAGAGGATCTGGTTTATGTAGAAACCGTCGGTGGTGACCTCACCATCAAGGTGGAGGACAACACCGCCAGCGGACAGGGCATCTATTCCGAACAGGTGGATGATGCCGACCAAACGCTGGATGATGCGGAGATATTATATGCCATCGTCGGTCCGCTGGTGATCTTGCGTATTTTGCCGTATCGCGAAACACATCACCGCCATCTTGTTTTCAATGGCAAGACGCGCGAGGTGCACCGGCTCGATGGCATCGGCCAATCCTGCGTGCTGCTACCAGAAGACCAAGGCATCCTTTTTGCCAATGGCTACCTGCTCGCCACCGGCGAAGTCAAAACCTATGAAACCGGCCTGAGTGGACTGCGCTTCGAACGCCGCGTGGCATCCGGAAATGGCGAGGATACACTTTATGTGTTCTATCAGCGCCTCTCCGGCCACTACGTGTTGTTTTCCTACAACGTCATCGCCCAGGCCGTCGAAACCCCAATCATCTGCAATGGCTTCGCGCTGGATGGCGATGGCCGGATGGTCCTGTTCCAATCGCCCGACCAGCCGCAGAAACACCATGCGCTACAAGTCTGGCGCACGCCCTACGTCGCGGATACCGCCATCGCCGTGCCTGCGGAGAAACGCGGATCGTTGCTCTTCAAAATCGGCAACGCCGCCCTCGTCCGCGGCATGGCGGAAGCACGCGAGATCCTGATCCTGTTAGGAAAAGGCGATACCTATGCCGACGTCTATCTGGAACTTTCCCGCCGCACGCGCGACGTGCTGGATGGTTATTTCTGGTTGAAGGAACCCGAGGCAAAGGCTCTCGCCGAACCCATCGATGCCATCCACGCCGCAGCGAATTCGGCCATGGCGGAGTTCGACAAAGTGGTTCGCCTCCGCCAAGCCACCGCAGCCCGCACGGAAGAAGTGCGCGGTGCCACCGAGAAACTGCTGATCGCCGTCCGCTCCAGTGCGCCTGATGACATTCGCGGGTTCGTCCGCAACCTCGCCGACCTCCGCCTCCGCCGCGGGGAAATCATCGGCCTGCGTGAGTTGAGATATGCGGACAACGCGCTCATCGACGATCTCGACAAACGCGCCGCCGATGCGGTGGATGTTGTTTCCAGCAAAACCGTCGAATTCCTCCTGCGCCCGGAAGCGCTCGATCCCTACCGCCGCTCTATCGAGACCCAGCGCGAAACGCTGCCGAAGATCACCAAAACCACCGAAGCCGATGAGACGGCCAAGGGACTCGATGAAGCCGGCGCGGAGTTGGAATTGTTGATCGATATCGTCAGCAACCTGCGCATCCAGGATCCCACGCAGACCACGGCAATCATCGAAAGCGTATCCGCCATCTACGCCACGCTCAACGGCGTGAAAGCGGAGTTGAAAACCAAACGCCGCGAGCTTGCCCAAGTGGAAGGCGTGGCGCAGTTCGGCGCTCAACTCAAGCTTCTCGGCCAGTCGGTGGTGAATTACCTCGACCTCTGCGACACTCCGGAAAAATGCGGCGAATACCTCACCAAGGTGATGGTGCAGGTGGAGGAACTCGAAGGACGCTTCGCCGAGTTCGATGAATACATCGAGCAACTCACCCGCAAGCGCGAGGAGGTTTATGAAGCTTTCGAAGGCCGCAAGCAGGCACTCATTGAACAACGCAACCGGCGAGCCGGAAACCTCCTCAAATCCGCCGAGCGGATCCTAGCCGGACTCAAGCACCGCGCGGCTTCCTTCGATGATATCAATACGATCAATGGCTACTTTGCTGGCGATCTGATGGTTTCCAAACTCCGCGACATCATCGCCGAGTTGAAGGAGGTGGGCGATAGCGTGAAGGCGGACGACCTGCAAACGCGGCTCAAGACCGTGCAGGACGATGCCGTGCGGCAGCTCAAGGATCGCAAGGAGTTGTTCGCCGATGGCGGCAACGTGCTCAAATTCGGCCGCCATAGTTTTTCCGTTAACACGCAGGAGCTGGAACTCTCCATCGTCGAGCATGATGGCCTGATGTGTTTCCATCTATCAGGAACCGCATTCTTCGAACCGGTGGAAAACGAGGAATTCCTCGCCACCCGCCCGGTGTGGGGACAGGAAGTAGTCAGCGAAAACTCCCGCGTCTATCGGGCGGAATGGCTTGCCTGGAAAACCCTCGAAGCCGGTGTCCCTGACGACGGAGTGACCTTGGAAACCATCCATGCCATCATGGCTCCGCGTTATTCGGAAGGTTATACCAAGGGCGTGCACGACGAAGACGCACTGGCGATTCTCAATTCCATCCTGCCCGTTCACCGCGCGCTCGGCCTGCTCCGCTTCGGGCCGCGGGTGAGGTCGCTGGCTTTGTTGTTCTGGGAGGTTCATCGTCTCACCGAGGATGGAAAAAACCTCGCCCCACTCATCACCTCCCACGGTGCCATGCGCCGCGCCTTCGGTGCTCCGGCGGTGGAGGAACATCCCTTGAAACAAACCTTGCAGAAGGCGCTCCTTGATTTTGCAAACCGATCGCAGGCAGCAGGCTTGTTGTTGTCACTTGGAGAATCGGATGTGGCATCGATGGCCCATGAAGCGGCAAGTTATCTGTTCGAGCAGCTCGCCTCCGGCGGACCATGCGCCGCCTCCAGCGAGTGTGCTGCATGGAAGGCTGATTTCAAAATGGCCCTCACCGCACGCAATGCGGCCAGCGAATTTGCCAAATCTCTCGCTGCACTTGCCGACGATCCCGAGCGGCGCTTCCTGGTCGCGATTGATTGGATGAGCGGCCATTTGCAAAGCAGCAATACCTTGCCTGTAGGCCCGCTGCGCACTCCCGCACTCGCTTGGATTGCCGAAGCCGCCGCCCACTGGCTGCGCGGCGGCATCGAGATGTTGGGAGTGGTCGATACTCCCTCCTGCATCCGCGTCGAACGCCTGCGCGGCCAGCACGCGGTGATCGGCGAGGGCGGAGTTTATGAAACGGATTACCATGCCCTGCGCGACCGCCTGAACCGCTTCGCCCACATCGATGTGCCGGCCTTCGAAACCTGCGCCCGCCTCAAGCAGCGCCTCGTCGAAGATCGGCGCGTCTCCCTGCGCCTCGATGAATTCAAGCCGAAGGTGATGAGTTCCTTCGTCCGCAACCAGCTCATCAACGACGTCTATCTTCCACTCATCGGCGAGAACCTCGCCAAACAGATCGGCACGGCAGGCAGTGACACGCGCACCGACCGCTCCGGATTGTTGTTGCTCGTTTCGCCACCCGGTTATGGCAAGACGACCATCATGGAATATGTGGCCAACCGCCTGGGCCTCACGTTCATGAAGATCAACGGACCCGCGCTCGGCCATGCCGTCGTTTCGCTGGACCCCACGGAAGCACCCAACTTATCCGCCCGCGAGGAGGTTGAGAAACTCAACCTCGCTTTGGAAATGGGCGACAACGTGATGATCTATGTGGATGATATCCAGCATACCAATCCCGAGTTTCTCCAGCGCTTCATCAGCCTCTGCGATGCCCAGCGCAAGATGGAAGGCGTGTGGCGCGGCAAGGCGCGGACCTATGATCTGCGCGGCAAGAAAGTGGCGGTGGTGATGGCCGGAAATCCTTACACCGAAGGCGGCAGCAAGTTCAAGATTCCCGACATGCTCGCCAACCGAGCGGATACCTATAACCTCGGCGACATCCTCGGCGGCCACATCGATGCCTTCAAGGCGAGTTATATCGAAAACTGCCTCACCTCCAATCCCATCCTCGCCCGCCTCGCCAGCCGCCATCAGGAGGATGTCTATGCCGTCATGCGGATTGCGGAGAGCGGCAGTCATGAAGGCGTCGAGTTCAAAGGGAATCATGCCCCGGCGGAAATCGAGGAAATGGTGTCGGTGACGCGTCATTTGTTCGAGGTGCGATCCACTATCTTCCGCGTGAACCAGGAATACATCCGCAGCGCCGCGCAGGAAGACGCCTATCGCACCGAGCCTGCCTTCAAGCTGCAAGGTTCCTACCGCAACATGGGCCGCATCGCCGCCAAGGTGCTGCCACTCATGACTTATGATGAAGTCCGCGCACTTATCCTCGATCACTATCGCAACGAATCCCAGACCCTCACCCAGGGCGCGGAGGCGAATCTTCTCAAGTTCAAGGAATTTGAAAACATCGCCGACGAAAAGGACAAGTCACGCTGGGCGGACATCAAGAAGGAGTTCATGAAACGCCGCTTGTTGGGCGGAGCGGGCGAGGAAGATCCGGTTGGACGCGTGGTCGCGCAGTTGTCCGGATTTCAGGATGGTCTCGATTCCATCCGCACCGTCATCGCGGATACCGGCCGTGAGCATGCCAGACCGCAGACCCTATCAGAAACCACCGTCTCGCAACTTCGTGATATCATCAACGGCCTGCGCGCCGTGCCGGTGGAGGTGGACATCAAGGTCGTGCCCATCCAGGAAAGCAATGGCCCGATCCAAAGCATGGACAAGAGCCATCGGTCAGCACTCGAAATCAATCCGGAAATCCGCCAGGCAGAGGCGGAATCCTGATCATTTCACCACTGGATTCATCAATAGGAAATGCCGTGCACGCCGTGGTTCATCAGCGTGGTGGTGGGTCGTCGCCCAGGATTTTATCGAGATCCGCGACGCGCTCCCAAGGACAACGCTTGCGTTGATACTTTTTCCAGACGATGTCCCGCAGCTCGCGCCAGATCGGCTCGGTGACCGGTTTTACGTCTGTCCACGTGGGATCCCGCTTCTGCATGGTGGTCATGATGGTCCAGCGGCCGCTCATGTAGTTGGCGCGATAATACACTTTTCCCTCGTCGGTATTCTCAAACCACTCGTGACTTTCCATGGGCGGAGCATGCAGGGAGGATGTGCGGGAAACAAGCGGCGATTCTTTCGGCAACTTGCCTGACCATCCGGGCGTATGGGCTATCTACGTGCAAGCCATGAAACCCATCCTGATCCTTCTCGCCCTCGCCCTGCCAGCCGCAGCCACCAACGTGATCTTCATCATGGCCGACGATCTTGGCTACATGGATGTGGGGTTCAATCATCCGGATTCCTTCTACGAGACGCCCCACCTCAACCGGATGGCGGGTCAGGGAATGCGGTTTACCGATGCCTATGCGGCCTGCCCGGTGTGTTCGCCCACCCGCTCGTCCATTCTGACCGGCCAGTATCCGGCGCGCACCCGTAACACCGACTACTTCGGCGCACCCAATGAGTTTGATGGGATTCCGGAAAATTTCGACAACCTCAAATCGAACAAAGCGGGCAAACACGCCAAGCGCCCGCTGATTCCCGCCCCCTACATCGGCCGTCTTTCCGCGTCGCACACGACCCTCGCCGAGGCCTTCAAATCCCGCGGTTACGCCACGCTCCATGCCGGCAAGTGGCATCTCGGCCCCAAGGGCTCGTGGCCGGAGGATCATGGATTCGACGTCAATATCGCAGGCACCGACCGCGGCGGG
This sequence comes from Luteolibacter sp., assembly GCA_040399845.1. Taxonomy (GTDB): domain Bacteria; phylum Verrucomicrobiota; class Verrucomicrobiia; order Verrucomicrobiales; family Akkermansiaceae; genus Luteolibacter. Next base: position 24,979 of record JBBARN010000045.1, read on the forward strand.
CCCTATGGCGGGAAAAAGTATTTTTCTCCCTATGACAACCCGAAGCTCCCCGACGGACCGCCCGGCGAGCACCTGCCCGACCGCCTTGCCAAGGAGGTGAACCGCTTCATCACGACTCACAAGGACAAGCCGTTTTTTGTCTATCTCCCGCTTTATTCTGTCCACACTCCGCTGATGGGGCGGGAGGATCTGGTGGCGAAATACAAGGCGAAGAAGCAAAAACTGGGACTCGAGGCCGCCTTCAAAAAAGAGCCGCCGCGTGAAAACCGCATCGTCCAGGACCATGCCGTCTATGCCGCCATGGTGGAGGCCATGGATGAGGCGGTGGGCAAGGTGCTCGCCCATCTCGATGAGTTGAAACTCGCCGATGACACCATCGTGATCTTTTTCTCCGACAACGGCGGGCTCTCCACCTCCGAAGGATCCCCAACCAGCAATCTTCCCTACCGTGCGGGCAAAGGCTGGATGTATGAAGGCGGCATCCGCGAACCCCTGATCGTGCGTTGGCCCGCAGGCATCAAGGCGGGAGGTGTTTGTAAAACTCCGGTGATTTCCACCGATTTCTATCCGACCTTGTTAGAGGCCTGCAGGATCGAGCCCTTGCCTGCCCAACACAAGGACGGCACCAGTTTTGCTGCCTTGCTCAGGGATCCAGCGGCCAAGCACGCACGTGCTCCCTTGTTCTGGCATTACCCGCATTGGGGAAACCAAGGTGGCATTCCTTGTGGCGCGGTCCGTGACGGGAAGTGGAAACTCATCGAGTTTTACTGGAAAAAAGGCACCGAACTCTACGATCTCGAAGCAGATCCCGGCGAACTCCACAATCTCGCTGCCAAGGAGCCGGAAGTCATGGCGTCGCTCATGGATAAGTTGAATGCCATGCGCAAGGAGACCGCCGCTCTCATGCCGACACCCAATCCGAAGGCAAAAACACCCTTTGGTAACTGGTGATGATCTGACTCGGATCGTCCCCAGCCCATCACCATCATCAATCCAATCCCTTTTTGGGAGCGGGTGGTGCTGGCGGCTTGGGTTCTTGGGGTTTCGGTTGTTCGAGGCGGTTGACCTCGAACTCGTTGATGGTTTCGACGTGGTGTGGAGAGCCGTTGATTTCCCAACCACAGGGGATATTGAAGCGATCCGCAATCTCGCGTGCCTTGAGATAGGTGGGAAATGCGTTGGGATGCACGCGGAAGATGAGCACGCTCTTCGGGAAACTCCGCACCAGATTGCAGATGCGGTGCCACTCGGAGTTTGGGGCCTCCATGGCCGCCAGCGGCACACCGCCATTCTTGGGATCGATCTCGATGCGCATTGGCAGGCGCGTCCAAGGCCGGTTGGGCAGGAGGCTGATTTTCTGGCCACGCACCTTGAGGTTGAGCGAGTCGAAATGTTTGACCAGTTTTTCCTGATCATAAACTTTGCGGTCGCGGGCACCCTTCACCTTGATGGTTTCACGAAGCACCTTGGAACGCACTTTTTCAAATTCATCGATGACCATTTTGCGCGCAGTGACCGGATCGATCAAATGCACGCGGTCGCCGATCACATGGGCATAATAAACATTCGCGCCCGCCGGGATCTCACGGCTGTTGGGAATGCGGACGACATCCGGCTTTTTCGCCTGCGGCACCGGCGTGTTGTCGAGCAAGGCTTCGAGCTTGCGGATCTCTGCGATGAGCGCGTCGGTTTTCTTTTGCTCTGCATCGCGCTCGGATTGGTGCTTGGCCTGGAGTTGGCGGAGTTTTTCCAGATCGAGCAATCGGACATCGCTGTCCTTGATGGATTTCTCTAACAACGCCAGTTGTGCCTTGGTTTGTTCCACCAATTGGGGTTCCGGAGCCTTGGCATTGAGCAAGGCCTTGTTGTGATCGCGATCACGGGTAAGTGCGGCGAGTTCCTGTTTGGATTTCTCGATTTGTTCCGGGGTGGCCGGTGGCATATCATCCAACAGTTTTTGCACCTTCTGGCCGACATCGGCCTGCAGCAGGATGAGCACGAGGATGAGCACGGCGACCACATTGGTAAGAGCGTCCATCAGCGAGTCGAGATTGACTGCCGGTTCATCCGAGTTGGTGCGTCTGGCCAAGAGGGTGGGGGAAGATGGAGTTTATTTTTTGAAGAACAGGGAAAGGTCCACTTCGCCCTTGCCGGGAAGTGGGAGTTTACCGGTGCGGAGTTGATACTGGCTTTCGGCATAACCCGCAGCGCGGATGTAGGCGTTGTTGCCGGTGTCGCGGATGAGATAGAGGACCATGGAGCCACTCTTGCGTTTGGCTTCGTCGAGAAACTGGTTGTAGCCGGGATCGGTGCCGATCGCTGCGAGGGAAACGCTGGTTTTTCCGCCTCCGCGAGGATGGAGGATGAGGCCGGAGGCATCGCATTCCACGAAGAAGACCAAGGCCGGATTGGCCGAGCCACTGCCGCCGGGCTGGACCTGCACGGGCGGCGGTTTGTTGTCGGGCTTGATCTTGCGGCGCTCCAACTCGGCCTTGAGTTCGGCGATTTTCCTATCCAATGCAGGACGCTCCTTGCGCAGGGCGGCGATGTTGGCGAGCAGGGTTTCGATCAGCTTTTGCAGGGCTTTATCAGTCTGCGCGGGATCCTTGAGTTTCGCTGATTTTTCATCGAGCTGCTTGCGAAGGACGATGCGGCGTTCATCGAGTTCGCTGAGTTGCAGCGCGGCGGCGTTATGGCTTTGGAGTTGTTGTTTGAGGTTGGCGGTTTCCTCGCGGATTTTCTTTTGCTGGGCAAGTAGCGCCTGCTGTTCGCGCGCACGGGCAAGATCCTCGTCATCGCGCCCGGCCGTCTGCATCGACTTGGTGAAGATGGTGAGGCTGATCATGAGCGTGAGAATCCCGATGAGACTCGCAAGGATGCTCAGGAAAGGAAACAGGGAGACGCTGCTGCCCGCGTTGGATGCCCGGCGTGACATGATGATTCGCGATGACGATCAGGAGCGGGAAAAGAATCCGCGTTTCTGAATGACGATCTTTTCTCCGCCAAGTTGTTTGAGCGTGTCGTTGAGGGAATCGATGCCCTTGCCGAGCGAATGGAAATATTCATTGAGTTGCTCCGCGGGTTTGCGGAGTGAATCGCGGGTTTCCTGGGTAAGTTGATCGACCGATAACTTGAAGGTCCCCTCGACCGCGGATTGATGGGAATCCAGGCGGGTCTTGAGCGTTTCACCGGCATCTTTGAGAAGCAGGGTGGCCTCGGTGAGACGGGTGAGAAACAACTCATGCGCTTTGGCAAGGGAGCGGGCGAATTCGGGCAAACTCTCGGCGTGGGCCATGAGTTCGTGGGCGTTGCCGGTGCTGCTGTCATTGAGACGGGGCAGGAGTTTTTCGGTGCAGAAGGCATCGATGAGGGTGAGTGTTTCCTCCTCCTGTTTCTGCATGGCCGCCATCGGGAAACTCATGATCATCGAGAGCACGAGACCGAGCAAGGTGGTGTCGAACGCAATGCCAAGACCGCCGGTGAGTTTTCCAATCGCGCCCTTGATCGCTTCCGGGTCTGCGGCATTTCCCATATCCAGATTGCCCACGGCGATGGACAATCCCTGCACAGTGCCGATGAAGCCGAGGATGGGAATGGCCCAGAGGAAGACTTTCAACAAGGCATAGGAACCGGAGGTGCGGCTGAAGTCGATGTCCGATTGGGCGGACAGCAGGGATGATACTTCGGAGTTATTATTGCGCTTTTCAAACAACTCGAGGCCCTTCCGGATCCGGTTCACCATCAGGCTGTCCCGCAGACGGGATGGCAGCTTGTAAAGGTGGTCGATGACGGCTCCGACATTGTCGATGGTGATTTCCGCACTCAGCTTGTTGGGCAACACATCGAGCAGCATCGCCTGCCGCTGGCGTTTGCTCTTTTTCCATTTGAAGGCAAGGATCACGCAGCCCCAGACGAAGAGGAAGACTTCCGCATAGTTCACCCATCCGCGTTGCAGGAAGATATCAGAAAGATAGGTGCCCTTGAACGGCAACAGCAGGAACAGGAACGAAACCGTGATCGCCACGCCAACGCCGAGGCTGGAGATGAAATTCACATTCGCATGATCCTCTTCCTTCCAGCCTGCACGATGGACCGGGGCAGCTTGTTTCGACGAGGCGGCACCGGTTTTTGCAGACTCTTGGACAGCGGGGGCCGCTGGCACCTGGAATCGGCCATTGCATCCCGGGCATTGCACGACTTTTCCGGCCTCATCGGACTCGGCACTCAGGTTGAGTTGGCAGTGGGGACAGAGGAACTCCATGGATTTTGATTGGTTTTGGAAATGAAAACAGCCGATGCCGACGAATCCGACAAGGGATTTCATACGGGCTCCAAGGCGGCAAACTATCCGATCGATGTCGATTGAAGGTCGGGCGGTGAGCTCGGTTTACTTGACCAGATGGCATTCCTGGGGCAGCGTCTCGCGCTCATGAACGTTTCCCCTTCGTCCATCATCCATTCTTTCGGCGCGGTCGGCGTGGTGCTGGCTCTCAGCGCCTGCGGTCCTTCGGGGCCCGCGAATTCCGGCTACATGGCCGGGATCGGCACGCCTTCACAGCAACAGGTATCCAATGGCCCGCACCATCCGCCACCGGCGATTCCGGACGATATTTCCTATTGGGATGGTGACAGCGCCAGTGGCAGCCCGCTGATCAAGATCAACCGCAGCCAACAGAAGGCCTTCTTTTACAAAGGGGGAGTGCTGGTGGGGGTTTCCAAGATTTCCAGCGGCAGCGAGGACCATGCCACCCCTCCCGGGCGCTACAAGATCACGGAGAAAAGCAAGGATCACAAATCCTCGCTCTATGGTGTGTTCAAGGACAAGACCACCGGCATGACCACCAATGACAATGTGGACGTGCGGGTGGACAAGCCCAAGCCGAGTGAGATCTATTATCCTGCGCCGATGCCGAACTTCATGCGCTTCTCGGGCGGAATCGGCATGCATACCGGATATCTTCCGGGTTACGCGGCCTCCCATGGATGCATCCGCATGCCCCATCAAATGTCCGAGAAATTCTTTGAAAACGTCCAAGTCGGAACCCCCGTCATCGTCGAATGAGTGAATATTTTCCATTGCTTCCCGATGCGGAAACCACGCTTGAAATCAGCCCGCGCGCGGTGGCGGAGTGGTATCAACTGCCCGCAGACAAACGCCCGCGGTTGATTGATTGCCGCGAGGATGACGAACTGTCCATTTGCCAGATTGCGGGCAACGAATGGATTCCTCTGGGTGCATTTCCACAGATGATCGAGAAGCTCACTTCCGATACCGCCCGCGGGGTGGTGGTTTACTGCCACCATGGCATGCGCTCCCAGCGTGCGGCCGCGTTTCTCAGGGCTCATGGCGTCGGAAACGCGTTTTCCATGAGTGGTGGAATCGATATGTGGTCCGACATCATCGATCCCACCGTCCCGAGGTATTGATCAGGGATGGCTCCATCCCAGGATCTTCACCGGCCCTAACAATCCCGAGTTGAGTTCGCCCCGATAGTGGGTGGGCACGGTGACGTAGTGGTTCGAGAGGGTGTTGCAAACGAGGATCTCGATGCGGTTGTCTCCCTCTTTGGCGAACGGTGTGATATCAAATGTCCATGGCGGTGCCACGCGGATCCCTACAGGTTTTCCATTGATGATCACTTCGGCGGACGAGGCCACGTTGCCAAGATCCAGCACCAGCTTGGAGCCGTGTTCTGCGGCGGAAACGGCGATGGTTTTCCGATACCATGCGCCGCCCGAGTAGGTTTCCATGACACCGGCTTTCGACCAATCACCCGTGGAAAATTCGCCAACACCGCAGGCGAGTCGGATGAATCCGGAGAATGCGGCACCTCCGTATTGGCCGCGTACCTGATCCACACGGATCGCCACCAATGATTGGCCACGGGCGGGAGTTGTTAGATCAATCTTCCATCCTTCGCCGCTGCGAACCGTTTCGGCAGGTTTGCCATCCACCCACACGCGCAGGTTTTGCGCACAAGGAATCGCCATCGAGCGCAAGCCCGGTGGTGCGGTGAAGCGATACCAGCCGGCGGGTTGTTTTGTTTGCGGTCGGATATCGAATTCCATGCGCTTGTCATCCTTAAGCCAACGCGATGTGAGATCATGATTCCATGGCATCGGGGAATCATTTTGGGTGCTTTTTGTGGATTCGTCCACACGCGGTGGACCTTGCTCGTGTTTGACCCACAAGCTGCCCGCATAACTTGAAACCACCTTGGCTGGGGTCCAGGTTCCTTTCGGTTCCGGTGCTGCTTCCCACGAAGCATCTGTGCCGATGATCGTCGGGCTTGCACCGGTCGCACTAATCTCGATTTCCGCAACAAGCGCGCCATCGCCTCCACCATTGCGGGCTTCGATTTCAATGAGGTTGGTGCCTGTTTTCAGATTGGGAGCAATGTCATATCTACCGATGGTTTTCCAATCATCTCCACTGCCGACCGGCCTGCCGTTGATGTGAACGGTATAACCATTGTCGCAGGTGATATGAAGCCTCGCTGACTCCGGAACTGAAGCGAGGTTAAATTCTTTGCGGAAATAACGTTTGGCCACGCCTTCCGTATCGCCAGGCCACCAGATCCACTGGGTTGCAGTGGAAAACTGGAAATCATCCTGCATCGATCCGCTGCCGAAGACATACCATCCGCGCCCGGGTTTGTCATAGCGCAGCAGCAGCGGGTTCGCACCGGGACGCAGGGAGGCGGTTTTTGATGAAACTTCGATGGATTTGCCATTGAGCCATGCCTTGGCCGGCAGCAGGCCACCCTTGGCAAGCGGGACTTCTGCCGCAGCGGTGGAGGGCACGGATGTCCACAGATAATATCGGGTTCCTTCTTTCTCCGCGACCCGCGAACATGCCGGATGATTGTGTTTCACCTCGCCCAAGCCGATGAGTTCATCGCCCACTTGGATCTTGAGTCCGTGATAACCCTGTGAACCGCAGTCGCCCTCGATGCCGTAGCGCCAGGAAAACTCATAAGGCGTCCATGCATACTCGCGATTGCCGATCCGGACGGGCACGGCCGGATCGACCGCCTTCAGAGAGGCCAGAGCGGCGTCCGCTTCCGCTGTGGCGGGCAAGGGGCCAAGCTTCCAGAAACGTGGACCGAATCCGCAAGTCACTTGCCGCCACGCGCTGTCATCAAGTGTCGGTTTTTCCCAACCAGGATTGGTGCTCGTTTCATCCGCATACTTCATCCGGCGTGCTTCCGCGCCGATGCGTTCCTTCGTCGGAGGCCAATGGAAATCGCCAAAGCGGTTGTCCAGCGTGGGGGCCAGTTCGAACTCCCATGCCCCATCCAGCGCCACCGTGGTGGTGGGGGTGTTCCCGCTGGATTGCGAGGCGAGTGCCGGTTTGCCCGGGCTGAAGACGATGACCTGCATCTCCTTCTCTGTGAGAGGAAGCCGGAGCTTGGTGCCACCGGCATCCTGCGAGATGATCTCCAATGGCCTGGTGCTGCCACTCCACGGATCCCATAACTCGACATGGCCCGTTGCCCGGAAGAAACACTCGCTGCCCTCGGGGGCATTGTAAATCGCATACACATCGCGCGGGCCAATTTTGCGGTGTTGGATGAACCCGGGCCCCACATAATCGCGGAAGGGGATGGCAGTTGGTATATCTTTCACCTGATCGATCGGCCCCTTCGGAAACAACTCAGCCACCATGGCCGCCACTTCGGGATCATCCCTGCCGATGCGGTCGCTCACCTCCGGCACCGCGCCGACTGCGAGCACGATTCCTCCGGCGCGTTTGAATTCCAGTGCTTTCCGCAGCGTGGGATGCCGTAGGGCCTTCATGGCGGGCAGGATGAGCACTTTGTAAACGTTGCCAGTCACGTGCAGTTCCTTGCCTACGATCTTTGCCCGGTCGAGCGATTGGAAATCCATGAAATCAAAATCCACACCCTGTCCATAGATCGTGTTCGCTGTTGCGAATGCGGTATCCACGGATTTTTTGCCATCCATTCCGGCATCCACGGATGAGACCGGATAGAGAATGGCCACATCGCAGCGGTAGTGTCCCTGGCTGAGCAGATAGGCGAGGCGTTGCTGGCAATCCATGAAGGCCCGCAGATGTTTCCAATAAGGCATGCGGAAAGTATTGTCCGGCGGTGCCCATTCCCACCAACCGCCGTGGGTCGAGTAATACATTCCGTGCAGACCTAACAGATTGAAGCCCATGGCATAGTTGGCCAGCGTGGCATCGACGAGACCGGCGGAGGTGGTGCCCCAGCCGCTGCTGTAGAAACCTTCCAGCCAGACGCGAGGCCGATCGTATAGGTGCGCGATGGATGCCGCCACCTTGGCCTTGATGAGATCCTTGCCAAGACGCGGTTGATCCGCGCCGGGGCCCTGGTTCCAACGCTGGGTGCGGAAATAATCGCCAAACTCATCCACGCGTTTGCCCCGGCCGCCGTGATCGCAGCCCATGATCATGCCGCGCTGCTGATGCCAATCGAATACCGGTTTGAAAAATCCCTCTTCGCTCAGGGCGGCGAGCACATCGTAATAATCCATCCGGACTTTCGGGGTGCGCGGGCCGATGTCCTTGAAGAGCGCCGCCAACTCGGGGGTGATATCATATCCTTTGCGCTTGCGGAACTCGCCGGCGAATTCCTTGGACCACAGCCGCCCACTGACGCCGAATCCAAGTTCATCGGAGAAAAAGAAATTCAGGCCCTTGCCCGCTTGTCCGGGAAATCGTTTTTCAAACTGACCAAAAAACCGTTCCGCATACCAAGTGCCGGACATCGGGTGCATGGGGTTGAGCGACCATGGGACCGTGACCTCCGTCACCTTGCCATCCTTGCCCATCCGCAGTTCCATGCCGGTGACTTCCGGGTGGTCGCGCAGCAATTCATCCACCATGTATCCCTGACCGAAGCCGAGGGTGTAATCACTCAGGCTGATTCCGGCACCTTGTTGCTGCGCCTCGTCCTTGAACCAATTCACCAAATCCCACCAATCTTTCGAAAAGATCGCCGGGTCGCTGGGATAAGTGAGACCAAAGCTGCGTCCCCCCTTGGCGGAATGCGCATAGTTGATCTGATATCCGGAAACTCCCATGCCTTTCATTTGTTCCAACTGCCATGCGAGTCGTTCCTTGGTGAGGGTATCGCCGAGCCACCAGTAAAATGGCACAATGCCAAATCCCGGTGGCGGATTGCGGAATCCGGGCAGGACGTCGAGGTCCGGCGAGCGGTCGGCAAATCCGATCGATCCCGCTGGCGGCGGCGGAGTTTTCGCGGGATCGCTGTCGGCAGCTTGCAGGCCCACTGCAAGGGCGGCGGCGAAGAGGAGTGAAGTGGCGCAGGATCGTGCAATCATCGGTTGTTTTGGATGTGTGATATGTTCGCAGCGAGTTAAGCCCTATCCCCCGCTGGAGGGATTTTGTGCGGGCGTCAGCGATCCACCGCGAGCAAGCCCAATTCGTATGCGCGGGAAACGGCTTCCGCGCGGTCGGTCACGGCGAGTTTATGGAAGATGGCCTTGACGTGGCTTTTTACGGTTTCCGGGCTGATGCCGAGAACGACGCCCAACTCCTGGCTGGACAGCCCGCGTCCGAGATGCCGGAGCACTTCGAGTTCGCGGGCACTGAGTTGAGGGGCATCTCCCGCTTTCGGAGCCGGCTCGCGTGGAAAGATCATCTCGCCCGCCGCCACGGCGCGGATTGCCGCCAGCAAGGTGGCGCGGTCCACGGATTTGCTGAGATAGCCCGATGCTCCATTGCGTTTCACCAGTTTCACCTCGGCCGCCGTCGCTCCGGCAGAAAGCACGAGGATCCTGATTTCCGGCCATTGCCGATGAATGATCTCCAAGGCGCTGAATCCATCGCACTCGGGCATCCGCAAATCCAGCAGGATGACATCCGGGTGGAATTCCTCACAACATTGCACGCCTTCATCCGTGGATGCAGCGGTGGCGATGTCTGCAAAACAAGGATCCACCCCGAGCATTGCCTCAAGGCCCTCGCGAACCACCGCGTGATCGTCGATGATGAGAAGGCGGATGGATTGCGACGCGGACATGGCCGGGATAGTGGGCATTACGGGATCATTCATGGTTTTTCTTCCAGCTTGTTGGAGTCGTTGGCTCGCGCCCGCGCTGCGGGGACTTTGCAGAGGATGCGTGTGCCCTCTCCTGGGGCGCTGCGGATTTCGAGAGTTCCACCCAGCCATTTCATGCGCAGCCGGGTGGATTCCAAACCGAAGTGCCCTTCCCTCGGTCCGGGAGCCTTGGCGGGATCGAAGCCTTTGCCATCGTCGGAAATGACCATGCCGAGGTGATCGGTGGCATAGACCAGCGAGACTTCCACACGGTGGGCGGCACCATGTTTGAAGGCATTTCCCACCGCTTCCTGCATCAGGAGCAGCAGGCTGCCTCGCACCTGGCGGGATACGGGGAACGGTGGTCCTTCACTGCCCACCTCCACCGCATCCTGCGGCCAATGTTCCACAGTTCCCACGGCATGGCGCAGCAGTGCGACGAAATCATCCGAATCCTCCTCCATGTGTTGAAGTCCCCACAGCACTTCCCGCAATCCATTCTGCGAGCGCACCAAGGCGCGTCTCGCTGCGGTGAGTTGCGCCTCCACGGCTGGGGGCATGTCTCCCAGGTGGGCCGCTGCCGCTTCCACCCGGTAGGCGGCACCTGCCATCAATTGCTGCAAACCATCGTGCAGGTCTCCGGCAAGCCGCCGCCGCTCCTGGCGTGCGCCCTCGAACTCGATCTCGGAGTCCCGATGCCTGCGCATCACTTCCTCTAACAATCGCCCCCGTTTCCACAACAGATGCCGCAGTGCGAGGTTCCACGCGATGGCCAGAATCAGCACGGTCGCCAAGGCCGCCAGTGCAAGCGCGAGCCGCCGGGGCGTCCACCAGGATGGCACGGCGAGCACCACCACATCCGAGGGCTCGCGCAACCAGAGCCGGAAGCCGCTGATGGAGATCGAGCCCTGAGTGTTGGTATCTTCTTTGAAGTCCAGCTCGGCGATTCCCGTGAGATCGAGCGTTGCCCCTTCTACCCAGTCCGGCGGAATGACAGTGGGTGGTTCTGTTAGATTGGCTTGGAATACATTGCCTTCGGCCGCGATGAGCAAGGTGGGCACCGCATCTGTGGCATTGCGATCCAGACTCACCAACTGGCCTTGGAAACGAACCAGCCGCCCGCTGAAATCCGAGTCCGCCACTTTTTCGAAATCGTTGCGAAACTCCGGATGGAGAATGGTTTCCACCGAGACGCGCACGGGTTTGGGTTCCCCCGTTTTTCCCAAATGGCGGACACGCGCACCGGTCAATGCGGCGAGCGTTTGGGAGGTATCAATGAATCCCGCCACCTCCACTTGGTCGCCGGGTCTCAGCTCGGTTTCATCTGATTGCACCCTCACGCTGCGTGTGCCGTCCTGGAGGAAAAAGAAGCGCCCGCGCGCTGCCAGCGTCACCACTCCGGAAGTGACCTTGCGGTGGAAAGGACGCGTGTCAGGGGCGAATGGCAGCAATTCATCCAAGGGCACGCGGGGTGCTGAAAAGGGATCCGCCGGGGGTGGGACAATGACGGTGATATCCTCCGGCCCCATGATGTTGAGTCGCAGGCCTGCAACCTCGGAGCGGAGATTCGGCAGCGGCACCAGGATGCCGCGGATTCTCACCCGCGCATCCACCAATCGCATGGCATCCAAACGATCGCCAAACTCGGAGGCGACGCGGCAGAGATGGCCGTCCACCATCATCATGATCTTGGCGTCGCCCAATTGATCGGGCTTCGAGATATTCTGAATCACTCCCTCCACCTGCACGAACTGCCCGTCCTCACTACCCGACAGCAGGCGTTCCAGCGGAGCCACCTTGGGTTCCGGCAAGGGCCCATCGCCGATGCGACGGATCTTTGTGGGCACAACACACGGCGCGTATCCGCCGGGATCCGAGATGCCTTCCACTTCCACCATGGCTCCCACTTGTGTGTCGGAGGAGGGAGGATTTCCACCTTGCCAGAGATTGCGACGATACGCCGTCGCCCGATCCACCCAGATGCTGGCATGACCATCGTGTACGAAAATCGACGGCTTGCTGTCGGTGTCCTGCCAGATGACCACGCCCTTGAAACGAACGGGAACCTGCCTGGATGCATCTGCCCGGGATAGTTGGCGGATCTCCTGCACCCGTGTGATGGGCGCTGCAAGATCCGCAGCCAGCGCCTCGGAGGAAATCGCGGCCATCAGGCAAACCAGCGTTGTGCGGATACTCGGCATCAGTCCTTTCCACCCTCAGGGATCTTCATCATGCGGAATCGATCTCCATCCTGCAAGCGGTCAAAAATCCCCCGCCCGGGGGATTGCCATTGCGAGCTGGTGGGTAGTGGTTTTCTAACGGGATGACACTTCCTGATAGATCCGCCAACACCAACTTCCATCGTGCTCCATGCCCGCTCACGCAAGGTTTTGGAAGGGGCTCTTGATGGCATGAATCTTCTGGGGTTGCCTCACGCGAGGATCGGTGGAAGTTTGTCGCTGGTTCAAGACTGATCCCCCCATGTCGCCTCCCGGAAACAACCATCATGCAACGCGTCTCAGGATCGCGGTGGTAGATGATCATCCGATCATTCGCAGCGCCGTTCGGGTGTTGCTCGAGAGTGAGCCCGAATTTGAGTGGGTAGGGGAGGCGGAATCCGTGGATGAGGCGATGAAGCTGTTGGTAGAAACCCGGCCGGATGCGGTGGTGCTGGATCTCTGGCTGGGTGGAAATGATGGGATCGAAATGATCAAGGCGCTGAGCGCAAGCGTCCCCGAAACCGCTTTGCTTTGTTATACGATGAATGACGCCGCGCTCTATGGGGAAAGGGCGATCTTTGCTGGTGCGGCGGGTTTCATTTCCAAAAAAGCGCCTCAGGAAGAACTGCTCGTTGCGCTGAGGATGGTGGCTGATGGCGGGCGCTACATGAGCAAGGTGCTGATGGATGCTGTGCTCGATGGTTTGCTCGCCGGGCGTGCCGATAGCGGCCATGAATCGCTGACGGACCGCGAACTCCAAATCCTCCGCCTGCTGGCGCTGACATTCACCAACCCGGAAATCGCCACCCAACTCGGACTGAGCGTCAAGACGGTCAACGCCCACCGGGAAAACATCAAACGCAAGCTGGGCATTCGGAATTCTGCCGAATTGGTTCGTAGTGCCGTCCTGATGATGGAGCGGGGGATTTTTGGGAAATGAGCATGCCCGGGAACCCGCGATTACAGTCATGGATGAGGGCCGTTTGGCTCCAGTTTCTGGCTGCCATCGCATTCGGCGGAGTTTCCTTTCTTTCGCTGAATCTTGCGGGCCTGATGGAGCGCCACGTGAGTGCCGTGTGGCCTGCATCCGGCTTGGCGATGGCCATCCTGTATTTTTACGGGCGTCGATTCTGGGTGGCGATTTTTGTTGGAGCTACCTTGAGCAACTGGTCCACGAGTTGGCTGGAGTTCCCTGAATTGCCGCTGTGGCGGATGGCGGTATCAGCGCTTGGAATCGCTTCGGGCGCGGTGCTGGAGTCAATGACCGCCGCGTGGTTTCTGAAGCACCGGGCCGGAGGGCAGGACTTCTGCCTGAGTGCTGCCCACGCCACCGCCTTTGTGCTGTTAGTCTCTTTGGTGTCCGCTTCCATCAGCGCCCTGATCGGCCCCACTGCGCTGTGGTTTGTGGAAACGATCCCACCCGAAAGCTGGGGCATGGTCGCTTTGACTTGGTTTGTGGGCGACGCGACGGGCATCCTTGTTTTCGGAGCAGCCTTGGTCTTCCCCTGGCGCTCTCTCGACTTCGCTTTGCTTCGCGGTCGCTGGCTGGAAATTTCCTTCTTCTTTTTGGTCCTTGCCTTGGTCGCCGGCACAATGACCGGGATGTATCAGAGCCCGCTCATGAATGAATGGCCGCGCGCCTACATGATTTTACCGGTCATCCTTTGGGCGGTATTCCGCTTCAACCATGTGGGTACACTCGCCTCGCTGGTTTTCGTCACTTTGTTGTCGGTCGGAGGTTCGGTTTTCGGCCACGAGGTATTTCCGTCGGAGCAACCCGGTTACGCGCTGTTTTTTCTCCAGATGTTCCTCCTGATCGTCTCCGCGGTCGCATGGACGGTTTGCGGTAAAGTCAACGAATTGCAAATCCTCACCAATCGGCTCGAGCACATCGTTACTTCCCGGGTGATTGCCCAGGGTGAGGCGCTGCGCCGGAGGGAAGAACGCTTGTCGATCTTGGCCCACGACCTTCAAGTTCCCCTCATCGGCATTCGCAACATGGTTCAGCTGCTGCTCGATCCCCGCCGGGTGGGGGATGATCCGGAAAAATCGCGGCAGCTTCTCGGCGTAATCAGCCAGGCCTCCGAGCAGGCCCGCGCCCTTGCCGGGCGATTGCTGGCCGGGCAGGAAATCGAACACCCGCAACCCCGCCCCGAACCGGTGGATTGGGTCGAGTTGGTCCGCGGAGTCGCCCGCCGTGCGAGCCTGCTGGAGGTCTCGCGGGAACTTCGATTCGTCACGGAATCCGATGAACCCCGTATCGAGGGATCGGTGGATAGCACGGTGGTCCTTCAGGTGCTGGAGAACCTTTGTCACAATGCTGCCAAGGTTTCCGCCCACGGCGGCACCATCCGGCTTGGCCTGCGCTCGGAAGGTGCGGCGGTGATCATCAGCGTCTCCGATCAAGGCCCCGGGTTCCGCAGCGAGGAAATCCCGGCGCTGTTCACCAGGACCAGATTCCGCCAGCGCATCCGCACCCTGCCGGAATCCACTGGCCTCGGGCTCTTCATCGTCGGCAACGCCGTCCGTGATCTGGGGGGAACCATCACTTGTACATCGGAGGAAGGCCGGGGGGCCACGTTCATCATCCGCCTGCCGCAGAAGGCGGGTTAGGAAAAATTCCTAGATGAAATTAGCAAATTCATTCGATGGACGATGCCAGTCAGAATGGATAATGTTCCATCGAAGCCGCCCTCCCAGATTGATTCATGTCAAAATTTTCGTTTTCCTATCACCATGCTCTTCGAAATCAGCTTGTCCCGATCCTTGCATGGGAGGCGGTGACGGTGGATCGCATGGATTCCGATCCATGTTCAATGCTTCTTAAGGATCGGATGTCCGATCCGGAGCCAACCGAAGCACAACGGTTGTGATGAATGGCTCCTTCGCTTTCGTTGCCTGAATTTTCGATCTATCCCCCATACAACGCTTTCCCCTATTTTTTCCCAATGAAAGCCCTTTGCGACTTGCTCAGAAATGTTTCCCGGAAAAGTGCCAATCGATGCGATGGAGTTGGCCGATTTCTGTTGGCCTCTCTGCTTGGATCGATGTCCCTGAACGCCCAGTCCGGTGTTTATCCTCCCCCTTCGGAATACGCGCAAGTCAGCCTATTGCCAGCGACTGGTGGAACGGTTCAGGCTATCATGACGCCGATGCTGGCTCCCAGTACCTACGAGGAGGTCATAACCGCCACATCGAACAACCAAATCGCCGTTTATCTCAGTGACGGCGCTAGAACCTTCCGAGCACCGGCGACCTATCCGACCGCAGCGAACCCGGTGGCATTGGGTGCCGGCAACTACCGTGGCGTGGGGCGCGATGACATCCTGGTTGCCCAAGCTGGCAACAACACCCTGCGCTACTTTCTTTCGAACCAAAGCGGGTCTCTGGGAGCCTATCACGACTACCCTTCGGGCGGCACCACACCTCGGTCCCTGCTTTCCATTCCAAGTGGGATCTTCGTGGCGCATGCGGACCGGATCACGTTCCTTTCCTCCGCCAACCATTTCAACACAAACGATCCGGCGCTTGTGTTGAATCCGGCCCAGACCGTCATTGTCGAACCCGAGGCGAGGGATCTTTGTTATCTGGATTTCGACGGGCAGTCCATCCAGGTCATGGACACTCTCGGCGGCCAACTGGCAACCGTCAGCAATGGTGAGGATCTTGCCTTTCTTGCTGCCGATGGTGCGGTGGTCATCCACAATGGAAATCTAACCACCCGGTTGGCGGTAGGCGAGCGTGTGGGGGGGCTCGCCAAGGTCAGGAACTTTCTCTGTCTCTACCTCCCGGATTCGAATCGGGTGATGCGGTTGGCCTTTGGCAACTTTCCCGGGATGAGCGGGCAGAATTTCAATATCACACGCCGGATGCCCTCGGGCAATGATGTCTCCGCCACCCTGACCTATAACTACATCAATTTGCCTGCCGGAGCCTCGATGGTCAGCTCATCTTATGTGGATGTGAACCAGAACGAGGATCTGATTGTCAACATTCCCGGATCCAACTCGCTGGCCTATTACCTGGAACTTACAACTTCCAATTCTCCGGTGCCGGTTACTGTTGCGCTGGGAGCGACGGCCACCAGAATCGACACCGGCCTTTTTGATTCGCTTGATTTGAACTACGATGTGGTTGTCCAAACCAACGACGGTCGGGTGGGTGTTGCGTTCAGTGGAAACCCGCCTATCCGGGTCAATACCCATGTGGATGAGGATAATGGCACCATCAACTCCTCCGCCGGAGGAGGTGCGGGTACCAGTCTTCGCGAGGCGCTGGCCAGAGCGGCAAGTGTCCCTGGACCCAACGTAATCGAGATCGCTGCCAGTTCACCGCTGATGGTGACGGCCGTCGGTGAGGATAGTCCGACCTTCGGGAAATCCGCCTTTGTCATCACGGATGATGTAACCATCGTGCTTTCCTCAACCCGTGACACGGAGAACAACGGCATCGAAATGGTGCGTTCCGGCGGAACGGCAGCAATGCGCCTTTTCCGTGTGGCTACAGGCGGCAAGCTTGCGATTTCCGATTCCTATCTTGCCAACTGGACTGCCTCCAACCCAACCCAGTCAGGTGGCACCATTTTGTCCGATGGCGACCTCGTCATCAATCGTTGCACGATCGAAGCCGGCACATCGACCGTCGGTGGCGGTGCGGTGGCGTGTCGGGCTGGATCTTTCCTAGCCACAAATTCCACCGTATCTGCTTGCTCGGCACCGTTTCTGATGTCTGGCGGGGTCTCCACCTTGACTCATGTCACTATCGCCGCCACAAGCGGAAACATCTCGCCGATCGTTGTCAGTGGTGGTGCCAATTTGACCCTGGTGAACACATTGGTTGCCGGGTATTCCGCATCAAGCGGTGTGCAGGGCGCTTTGAATCCAGCCAGTCACCACAATCTGGTGAGCGCTGCCTCGACCGGCCTGGCGAGTCTCTCCAGAACCGGAGGGAACACCCCGACGATTCCCTTGCTCCCCGGTTCCGCCGCCGTGAATGCAGGCGTTGTTGTCGCAGGTGTCAGCACTGACCAGCGGGAGCTCGTCCGGTCCGGCGGTGCTCCTGATCTTGGTGCCTATGAGTTGATTGGCTCAGCCAGTTTTGTGGAATCTCTAGTCGTGAGTACCGCCACCGATGAGGACAACGGCACGAGCGACGCCCGTTATGGCACCGGCACCAGCCTGCGCGAGGCCATTGCTTATGCACTCGCCAATCCCGGGGCCGATACAGTGACGTTTTCACCGACGGTTTTTGGCACTTCGCAAACGATCAGTCTGACCCTCGGCCAGCTCTCCATTCCCGAGACCGTGGATGATCTTGTCATCACGGGGCCACAGGCTGGTGTCACTTTGGATGGCAACAATGCGTCACGCATCCTCTACAATGAATTCACGTCCATCTTCATCAGCCGCGTCACTTTCGCGCGTGGCTTCGCCGCGGGCGGCTCGGATGGTGGGGCCATCTTGAACTATGGTCCGTTGACCCTCACCGCATGCACCTTGCGCGACAACACTGCCAGCGGCAAAGGAGGAGCGATTGCCACTTATACCTATCTCAGCCTTGGAAATTGTACGGTCACCCGCAACACGGCGGCCAACGGAGGCGGGATCTTCGGTGATTTTTCCGCTTCCCTGGATTTCTGGTTCACCACCATCGCCGGAAACACTGCGACTGCCGGCATCGGAGGTGTGGCTAAATCGGGATCCAAATTCATCAACCTGTGCATTCTGAGCGGGAATACTGGCTCGCCCCAAAGCAATGCGAACACGGACATCAACCAGTATGCCTTTAACTCCGTCATCAATGTTGCTGATCCGAAGCTCGGTCCCTTGGCTGACAACGGTGGACCCAATCAAACCATGGCTCTGTTGCCGGGCAGCCCTGCCGTCGGCAAGGGGACCTCAGCGGGGGCTTATCCGACTGACCAGCGCGGCGTCGCCCGTGATTTGAATCCGGATGCGGGAGCCTTCGAGTTCACTGCCTTGTCGCCTTCGCTGGTCGTCACCACCGCCACCGACGAGGCAGATGGCACCAGCGATCCGGGCTTTGGCTCCGGCACGAGCTTGCGCGAGGCCCTCGCCTATGCCACCTCTCTGGGTGGAGCTCAAACCATCACCTTTTCCCCCTCGCTGGGTGGTGAGACGCTCATGCTCACCCGCACGCTTGGGGACGGCAATGCAATGGCGGTAACCACATCGATCACGATACAAGGTCCGAGCGGCGGTGGTGGGGTTACTTTGCAGCCAGGTTCCATTTTCGGTCCCCAACGTCATTTTTATGTCGCAGGCGGCGCATCGCTCACGCTGCAGAACCTCACGCTCCGCGGCGGCCGTTCCGGGTTTGGTGGGGCTGTGTATAGTTTCGGCACGTTTATCGCACGCAACTGCACTTTCACGGATAACATTGCGACCAGTGAAGGCGGAGCCGTTCACAGCACGGGTGCATCCACCGCTCTTACCTTGGAAAACTGCACCTTCGTCGGAAACTCTACCGACGGATACGGCAGCGCCATTGTGACCGGGGCACCCACCAATACCTTCAGTCATCTCACCGTCACTGCCAACACCGGCCCCAACGGTCCCCTTTGGATCTATCAAACCACCGTCCTTTTGAGGAATTCCATGCTTGCTGGAAACGTGCCGGATGGCGTCGCGCTTGTTGCACCCGCCAGCTTCGCTCCTGAAAGCACCCATAATCTCATCGGTCCCGGCAATTCAGCAGGCATCCTCAATGGTGTGAGCAACAACCTGGTCGGCCTGTCCGCTTCCGCCCTCCAGCTCGCGGCACTTGCCAATCATGGCGGTCCCACCCAGACATTGGCCCTACTTCCGACC
The DNA here is from genome assembly GCA_040399845.1 of Luteolibacter sp. Lineage (GTDB taxonomy): Bacteria > Verrucomicrobiota > Verrucomicrobiia > Verrucomicrobiales > Akkermansiaceae > Luteolibacter. The sequence continues at coordinate 44,077 of JBBARN010000045.1, forward strand.
AGCCCGGCACTCAATGCCGGCGTGGCCATTGCCGGAATTACTACGGATCAACGAGGCCTTGCCCGCTCCGTCGGTGGCGCGCCCGATATCGGCGCTCTGGAGGACAGTATCGGCAACGGTGATCCCGATCGTGACAGCCTCGGCAATTTCGCCGAACTCGCCCTCGGGTCCAACCCGTCTTCTATCGACAGCGATAACGACGGTTACAACGATGCTACGGAACAACTCGCCAATCGAAATCCCAATAACGGCGAAAGCTTTCCCGACTCCACCCGCATCGAGCGGGTCTTGGGTTTCGGCCCTGCCCGCGGACTCGATCTGAGCGGAAATTTTATGTATGCCTTCAATGTCGGCCCCGCAGGTGCGGCGGGCCAGGCAGGCGATGCCAACTTCACTGCCGACAACGCGTCCGGGATCACGGTCCATGCCCCCAACAATCCCATCGCCGTTTGGAACAATCCGGACTTCGGCTCAAGCTCTGCGGATAATGTCTTGGAGAGCGTTTATCAGTCCATCCGCTGGGCCGATCGCTACTTGAGCGCTCCGGACAAAAACCTCCGCGTGGACCTCGCCAACCTTACGGTGGGGCGGAAGTATAAGCTCCAGTTGTTATTCGGTGAGGCAGGATCAACCGGCCGTCGCTTTGACGTGGTGGTGAATGGTGCCTTGGTGGCGAACGACTTTGCCCCCTCCGATGCGCAAGGATCCGCCCACATGGTGAAGGCAGGCTCGGCCGTCGTTCATGAGTTTACTGCCACCAGCAGCACCCTCAACATCGTGCTCGATGGCACGAATGTCGCAGCTGTAGCCAATCTCAATCAGGATCCTTATCTCAACGGCGCGACTCTCGAAGATATCACTCCGCCCACGGCCTTGGACACCTGGCGCAGCCTGCATGGCCTCGCCGCCAACGGCTCGCAGGATCTTGCCAATCCTTCCGGCGATGGCGTGGCGAACCTTTTGAAATTTGCCTTCAATTTGGC
>JBBARN010000046.1:0-43744 GCA_040399845.1 Luteolibacter sp.
GTGGCTTGTCGGTGCGCTCGTAGGTGTGGGCACCGAAGAAGTCGCGCTGGGCTTGCAGCAGGTTCGCGGGAAGCACGGCGCTGCGGTAGCTGTCGTAGTAACCGAGCGATGCGCTGAACGCAGGAACCGGAATGCCGGCGAGCGTTGCCATGGAGATGACTTCGCGCCAGTTTTGTTGGAACTCGTTGAGCAGGTCCTTGAAGAAGGGGGCAAGCATCAGGTTGCTGAGGCCGGGCTCGGCGCGATAGGCATCGGTGATGTCGTTGAGGAAACGTGCACGGATGATGCAACCGCCGCGCCAGATGGCGGCGATCTTCGAGAGATCGAGGTTCCAGCCCTTTTCCGCGCTCATTGCGGTGATGAGGTCCAGGCCTTGGGCGTAGGAGATGATTTTCGAGGCGAAAAGCGCGTCGTGCACTTTCTTGACGAGCGCAGCCTTGTCGGCGGAGATTTCGGCTTTCGGGCCTTGCAGTTCCTTGCTGGCGGCGACGCGCTTGTCCTTCATCGAAGAAAGGATGCGAGCTTCCACAGCGGCGTTGATGGTGGAAATAACAACCGCGTTTTCCACGGCATTCATGATGGTCCACTTGCCGGTGCCCTTCTGGCCTGCGGTGTCGAGGATCATTTCCACGAGCGGTCCGCCGGTTTCGGGATCAACCTGTTTGAAGATCTCAGCGGTGATTTGGATGAGATAACTCTCAAGATCGCCGTTGTTCCAATCGGTGAACACAGTGCCAAGCTCGGCAGAGGTGAAACCCGCGGCTTTGAAAATATTATAGGCTTCGCAGATGAGCTGCATGTCGCCGTATTCGATGCCGTTGTGGATCATCTTCACATAGTGGCCGGCACCGCCGGGGCCAATGTGGACGACGCAAGGCTCGCCATCGACCTTGGCGGCGATGGATTCGAAGATCGGTTTCATCACATCCCAGGTGGAGGCAGGGCCGCCGGGCATGATGGCAGGGCCTTTGCGGGCACCTTCCTCACCGCCGGAGACGCCGGCTCCGATGAAGCGGAAACCGAGATCACCGAGCCACTTGTCGCGGCGTTCGGTGTCGGTGTAGAGGGAATTTCCGCCATCGATGATGATGTCGCCCTTGTCGAGCAGCGGGATGAGCGACTCGATCACGGCATCCACCGGTCCGCCTGCCTTGACCATGATCATCACCTTGCGCGGGGAGGCGAGGGACTGGACGAACTCCTCGAGCGACTTGGAGCCGACGAGTTTTTTGTCCGGATGGGCTGTGACGAATTCGTCGGTGACCGAGGTGGTGCGGTTGTAAACCGAGACCTGGAAGCCGCGGGATTCCACATTGAGAACGAGATTCTGGCCCATGACGGCCAGACCAATGAGTCCGAAGTCGCTATTGCTCATAAGAAAATGCCTTCTGGTAGGCGGGGAGGATGTAGGGGACTTGCGCCTTTGCTGCAACCCCTTGTTGCCAATCGGCCATGGATTTCCCACATTCCGGTTGTGAACCTTCCGAATGCCATCACCCTCTCGCGGCTGGTCCTGACCGCGGTCTTCGTCGCCGGGACGGCATTCGAAACGGCTCTCGGCCATTGGATTGCGCTGATTTCCTTTGTGATTGCAGCGATTTCCGACTTCGTGGACGGCTGGCTGGCACGGAAATTGGGCCTCGTGACCCCGATGGGAAAACTGCTCGATCCGCTCGCCGACAAGATCCTCGTAGGTGCGGCCTTTGTTTACCTGAGCGCCGAGGGATTCTGCCCGGTCTGGGTCACCGTGATGATTCTGGCGCGGGAATTCCTCGTCACCGGCCTGCGCCAGATCGCCATGGAGGCTGGTCAGGTGCTCGCGGCGGACAATCTCGGGAAATGGAAAACCGGCCTGCAATTGACCTTCTGCATCACCTGCCTCGTCTGGTTCTGCTTCGGACCGCTCCCTGCGGGAAATCCAATCGTCGATCTGATCCGCAATCTTTCCAATCCCGACGGCTGGCTGATCCCGGTCTCCCTCTGGCTCGCACTCGGGCTCACGCTCCTATCCGGCTGGAATTACATGTGGGCCAGCCGGGGATTGCTCAAAAGCCGGTGAATCCGATGTGACCGGATCCAACTCCATTCCCTGCCTTAGTTCCCGGAAATCTCGATCTCGAACATCGTCGGCCAGAGTTTGCCGGTGACGAGTTCAAAAATCCCGTTTCACCGCGATAAGGTAGAAGCCGGGGCCTTGTGAGGCGGTGACTTCGATCTCGCCGCCTGTGCTGGGGATGGTTTCGTGAGGAGGGTGGCGAGGAGGAGCGGAAGGGTTCTCATGAGCCGGAGAAGAAGCGCCGCCCCCCTCTGCCTTTCGGGGTGTGTCATGAGAGGAGGCAGGGAGGGACGGCGGGACGCTATGAGACCATCCACTTTTCAAAATTCTCCAAGGGTTTGTCTACCCCCCAAAGCTTGGGGGTGATGTGACAATTTCGTCATCAGTCAGGCGCCGAATGAAGGGCTTGTAGCGGCGTCTCTACGAGCGTCGTGCGGATGGGAAGCGCGAAGCTCTGTTCATCCGCATTTCTTTTGCGTCCCAGCCTCGGGGCCAGTCAGCGACGGTTAAAGACGCGTCCCTCCAGATTGCCGGTCCCGGCCATCGCCGGAACGGAAGCGGGCGATGAGTTCGACTTGGGAGCGAACTCCAAAGTGGGCGAAGATTTGCTTGATGTAATCGTTCACGGTGTGGGGCGAGATGCCAAGGTCAGCGGCGATTTCCTTGCGGGGGCGACCGTGGACGAGTTGGTTGAGGATGAGACGGCAGCGGGGCGGGAGCTTTGGCACATTTCTGGCAGCCGTGTGGGGCATGGAGGCTTCATGAAGCCAGCCGACTTCGGTAAGAACGATGTGGGCAATGCGGGCCTCTCGTTCATCAAAAAGCGGCGCGGAAACCGGACGATAGAAACCGACCACGCTGGTGCCGACACCGGGAATGGGACGCATGGAAAACAGGATGGGCCCGACGTTTGCCTGGCGCCAGATGGGGCTGGCGCCGGAGTTGAGGAACCAATCGTTGTCGATGACATCCTGGCGCAGGCGGGTGATGTGGCCGCCAGCGGCGATGATTTCCTCGGCAAGACGGGCGGTCATGGCACCCGTTTCCGGGTGTTCGATGGCGCGGAGCATGAGTGCCATCCGATCGTCGTCGATACCGCCGGAGTTTTGGAAAAGATAGACGGGTTGTTTCCCCGGTTCGATGAGGGGGGCGACGCCCCAAAGCCAGGTATCGGTATTGAGGAGCACGCCGAGTTCGCGAAGGAGATGGTTGCGCTTGTCATCTGGCCCACCGTCCATGGAGGCGACATCAGCGAGGATGCGCACGACAGCTCGGAAATCGTCTTCGGTGATGGGGGAGTTGGGGAGATTCATGGGCCTTGACGAGCGGCGATCAGCCGAAAATCCTATATCAATCGGCCTCGCAAGGGGCGAGGAAAAAGGTGTGGATCGCCCATCCTTTGCCCGGTAAGTCCATCCCTGCCTTACTTCCCGGAAATCTCGATCTCAAACATCGTGGGCCAGAGTTTGCCGGTGACGAGGAGTTTGCCGGTGGCGGGATCGCGGGCGATGCCGTTGAGGACGTCCGCCTTGTTGGGGCGGGGGAGTTGGGTCCTGAGGGCGGAGAGATCAAGGGTGCCTGTGACCTTGCCGCTGTCGGGAGAAATGCGGATGACTTCTCCGGTCTGATAGATGTTGGCGAAGATCTGGCCATCGATGAGTTCCAGCTCGTTGATTTGCATGACCGGATTGCCGGAGCGGGTGACTTCGATGCTGCGCTTGACCGAGAAATCCTTGGGATCGATGAACTGGATGCTGCTGCTGCCATTGCTCATGATGAGTTGTTTGCCATCATTGGTGAGGCCCCAGCCTTCGCCTTTGTAGTTATGGGAACGGATGAACTTGAAGGTGTCCGGTTCGAGCACGGTCACAATGTTTTCCTTCCAAGAAAGCACGAACATCTCATTGTTGAGGATGGTGATGCCTTCAGCGAAAATGTTTTTTGCCATCGGTCGCTTGCGGATCACCTTGCCGGTGACTGGATCCGCTTCGCGCACATTGGAGTTGCCATAACCGCCACTGCTTTCAAACAGGCGATTGCCGAGAAACTCCAGTCCCTGCGTGTAGGATTCCGCATCGTGCGGACGGGTGGAAATGATCTTGTAGGAAAGTGTCTCGGGCTTTTTGTTACAAGCCGTTAGAAAAACAGCGATGATACCTAACAGAACAAATTTCATATCAGCGAGAGTTCAGGGTTTGAGATAGGCGGTTGCGGCTTCCCAGCACTTGATGAATCCGGATGCAAAGTCGTCCGGCCTGGCCTTGATCCATGCCTCAAGCTCGACGATGGGAAACCATGCGGCGGTTTCCACTTCCGCTGCCGGATAGCGGATGGCACCGCTGTGATGGGTGCGATAAAGGCGCACATGCTCCCAACCGGTTTCCTCGCAGGGACCGATGCACGCGATTTCCTGCGGGGCCTCATCCACGTGGATGCCCATTTCCTCATCGAGTTCGCGCACCGCAGCGGATGCATAATCCTCACCGGCATCCAGATGGCCGGAAACACTGGAATCCCACACTCCCGGATGGGCGTCCTTGAACATCGAGCGTTGCTGCAAAAGCAGATCGCCGCGCTTGTTGAAGACAAACACATGAATGGCGCGGTGAAGGAGTTTCTGCGCATGCACCTCGCCACGGGTTTTCTGGCCGATGACCTGATCGTTTTCATCGACCACATCGAAAATTTCGCCGGACTTCTGCGGCAGGTCCTTCAGCGGATGCGGATCGCAGGCACGGGTGAGATCTACCCATTGGGCGAGCGTGAGTTCCTCGCCACGGGTGGTCGCCGGGATCTTCATTTCGGTGCAAATGGCTTCCCAATCGGTGCCATCCGGCAATTGTTTCTTGAGCTGCTTGCGGCGCTGCGCGAAGCCACGGCGGATGAGCTCGTCGAACAAACGATGATCGAAGGCCGGCAGCCCGCTGGTCCGCGGCGTGAGAATGGCGACGGCGGAATCGATGCGCGGCCGCGGATAAAATGCCTCGGGCGGCACCGTGCGTTGCGGTTCCACCACCCAATCGACCTGCGTCCGCAGCGACAGGATTCCGTAATCCTTGGTCCCGGGAGTCGCGGCGAGTCGATCAATAACTTCCTTTTGCAACATCACCACCGCCCGGGTGAAGGGATGCGGGCGGCTCAGCAGGTTTTTCAAAATGGCTCCGCCGCAGGAGTAGGGGAGATTGCCGAGAAACTTGAGCGGACGGTGTTTGAAAAGTTTCCTGCCATCGAACTTCGCGCCATCGGCATGGTGGACTTCCACGCTGGGCTCGTCCTTGAAACGCTCGGTGAGAGCGGCGGCGAGGCGGGCGTCGAACTCGATGAGGATGAGTTTCCTCACCTGGCCGACGAGGTGCTCGCTGAGCGAACCCGTCCCCGGTCCCACTTCCACCACCGCATCGTCCGCGCTCACTTCGAGCTGGGAAACGATCCAGCGCGCCATGTTGGGGTCGATGAGGAAATTCTGCCCCATCTGCTTGCTCGGCAATACGCCGGCACGATCCAGCGTGTCTTTGATTTCCCGTCCCGTCATCAGGGCTCTTCATGAAGCAAGCCGCCCCCGGGCGCAATGCCGATTTGGGGGAGCAAACGCAACGTAGTGCCGGACTTCAGTCCCGGCACCCCCAGCCGATTTGGGCAGAAGGCTTCAATTGGATTGTCAGCAGCTTGGGAAATGATCAAAAGACAGGGGTGAGCGAGGAAAAGAAGGAGAAATGGTCGTTCGGCATGTGGCTGTTCATGGCGGTCGCCGGAGTGTTCCTCGTGGGAATTACAATGCCCTCTGTAATTCGAAGCGAAAAGAAGGTCTCTCAAACGAAAGCCATAGGCAATTCCCGGCAAATCGGTCTTGCTCTATACGAATTCAAAACGGAATACGGTCGCTTTCCGGATGAAAGCACGGCGTTCAAGGTCCGAGTGAAAACTGGGATGCAACTGGAGCTCGGGAACTCATCCGCAAATGATTACTTCCAGCAATTGGTGGCGGCGGAGATCGTTTCCAGTCCCTATGTATTCTATGCAAAATCGGCATTTTCAGCAAAAGCCGCTCCACCCGCCGAACAAGGAAAATGGGCTATCGAACCGGGGACCGTGGGATTCGGATACCTCATGAACGGCAAATCGAGTCTCGATGAGAAAGGCAACCCCGCGCGTCCGCTTGCCTGCGCTCCACTGGCATTCGACGGGAAATCCGTGAGCACGCATCAGTTTGATCCCGGACCCTACAACGGAAAAGCCGTCGTTCTCCGAATCGACAACTCAGTCGCATCACTTCCCATCCAGAAGGACACCCACTTGGTCCTCATCGGAGGCGGCAAAACCCTGCTCCAAACCGGACCGGACAGCATCTGGGACAGCAAGGAACAACCCGTCATCGTCCCGCCGCTGCCGAAGCTGTGACAGCCGGATTTCGCGCCTTACTCCCGAATTTCGGAAACCTCTAAAATACGACTTGTGGACTTGCCTTTGAACGAAGTGTTAAATCGTCGCTGCGGTCATCGATAAACCACGCTTCTGGCTACGCTTACGCAAGAGGTCACGGAGCTTGAGTGTGCAAAACTTGCTTTCGCTACTTTCTGGGAATGAGAGAACCGCATGATCTGCAGGCCCACGACCTCTTGGCGGGGATGGCTATCAACACAATGCCAATAATGAAGAATAGGATTGCGATTGGAGTTCCAATAACGGTTACTGCGCCTAGAATACCAACGATTAGAAATCATGTAAGTCTTGATATTTAATCTATAATGTTTGGGCAAGCGATAAAAAGAGCCCGTGCCATGGCCTTCTGAGAAATGGGCATCGGCCGCCAGTATTCCTCCAACAGGATTTCGCCGGGAGTGAGCGGACTTTTCATGGTTGAATCGTATCGCGTCATGTAGCTGCTTGGTGGGTGGGAAGTGGGAATCTGGGTTTTGCCGTTCATTCAAAGTCCCCCCTTCCAATGATCAGGATGCCTCATTTGATGAATCACTGAAACGATGTGAACCGCCTGCATTTCCTCGATCATTTCAAACACAATTCGGTAAGGAAACGTGTCGCAAAGGACCCTGCGGAAGGGACTCTCGATGAACCGGAACATGCATGGCATTTCCCGGGCTTTTCGGATTGCTTCATAAACCTCGTCCAAGAATCGTAGAGCCAGTTCCGGGTCGATCTCGCGATACCATTTGGCGGCATCGGCCACTTCCTCCGCGACCTTCGGATGAATGATCAAACCTGTCATGCCATACGGACGGATACGTCCTGTTGGAGCTGCTCCAGAGTCATCGGTTTGACCCGGCCGTCACGGATCTCCTGCGAACGGTTTTGGAAAACCTTCATTTCCTCAGGGCTGAAGGATTCGTCGGATTCGAGACTCTCCAACAGCTTCTTTGCGAGGAACGAACGCTCGGCCCTCGGAAGGTTGAGAACATCCTGAATAATCTCCGTCACGGCTGGCATGGCATCATCCTAGCTTGGAATGCCCCGTTTTCGAGGCAATTTTTCAGCCATGCGACCCATCGACGATCAAGCCCCGATCGGATGCCAGACGGTTTTTGCCTCGGTGAAGTCGCGGATGGCGTAGGGCGAGTCGTGCTCGGCGGAGAACCAATCGGTTTGCGGGCTGAGGATTTTCACCCGTTTCACACTGGCTGCGGCACCTTGTTCGAGAATCGTGGCTTCTGCCGGCGTGGCGACGGCGGCGAGGGCGCGGATGTGTTCGTGGGTGGCGAATGTTTCGAGCAGGTCCTTGCGGTCGCCCGTGAGGAGATTCACCACTCCGCCGGGAAGATCGCTGGTGGCCAGCATTTCACCCAACAAAATGGCCGGATAGGGAGATTGGCGTGAGGCGAGAGCGACCACCGAATTGCCACTTGCGATGGCCGGAAGCACGAGCGTGAGCAACCCTAACAAGGGAGCTTCTTCCGGAGCCAGCACGCCGACAATGCCGATGGGTTCCGTGACGGTGAAATTGAAATGCGACGAGGCCACCGGATTCACGCTGCCGAGGACTTGTTCGTATTTGTCCGCCCAACCGGCGAAGTGGACGATGCGGTCGATGGCGGTGCGGAGTTCTTCGGGGCTGGTGACTGCCGCCATTTCATCCGCCCGGGCTTCCAACATTTCGGCCAGGCGATAAAGGATTTGAGCGCGATTGTAAGGACTGCGTTTCGCCCACCCGGAGCCCGTCTTGGCGGCGGCCTCGACGGCGTTGCGGAGGTCTTTTCTGGTGCAGAGCGGGATGTTGCAGAGGAAACCGCCCGCTGCGTCTGTGAGTGGTGCCACGCGTCCAGACTCGGAGCGGATGAAGGCCCCGCCGACATAGCATTTGGGGGTTTTGGTGATGGTGAGAGACATGAATTTTCCAGGGTTCAGTTTTCGGGAAGGGGCGCTTCTGGAGTGGCGGGAGAGACGACGCGAGGCCGCGGCTGTATTTGGGGACCTTTGGCTCGTTCGTTGATCTCGGAGAGGGATTTTTCGATCTTTTTCAGGGTGTCGGATTGTTGTTCCACTGAAGATCTGAGTTTGCCGATCTCGGTTTGCAGGGAGTTGAGCTGGTCGGAAAGTTCCTTGTTATCGCCACCATTGGAGTTGCCGAAAATCATCACGATGAGGGCAATCAGAATGAGTGTGCCACATCCAAGAGAGGCTTTGTTGTCCGGGTTTGTCATGAGCGTTGAGGGATGGATCGATGCGATCCGGATGACCTATTGAAGAGATGAATAATCCAACAAGCCATGCTTGCCGCCTTCGCGGCCGAAGCCGGATTCCTTGTAGCCACCGAAGGGTGAGCTGGGGTCGAATTTGTTATAAGTATTTGCCCAGACCACGCCGGCTTTCAGTTTGGAAGCCATCATGAGAATCTTGGAGCCCTTATCCGTCCAGATCCCGGCGCTGAGGCCGAAAGGCGTATTGTTCGCTTTTTCGATGGCTTCATCTGGCGTGCGGAAGCTGAGAATCGACAGCACCGGGCCGAAGATTTCCTCGTTGGCGATGCGGTGGCTTTGCGACACTCCGGTGAACAGGGTGGGTGGAAAATAATAGCCGGTTTTCGGGAGTTTGCAGACGGGCTGGTGGATCTCCGCGCCTTCGTCGATGCCGCTTTGCACGAGTTGTTGGATCTTGGTCAGTTGCTCCTTGGAATTGATCGCACCGACGTCGGTGTTTTTATCAAGTGGATCGCCGACCCGCAGCACGGCGAGGCGGCGTTTGAGGCGGGCGATGATTTCCTTCTCGATGCCTTCCTGCACGAGCAGTCGCGATCCGGCGCAACAGACGTGGCCTTGATTGAAAAAGATCCCGTTGATGATTCCTTCCACCGCTTGGTCCAGTGGGGCATCTTCGAAAACGATGTTGGCCGCCTTGCCGCCGAGTTCGAGGCTCAGCTTTTTGCCAGTGCCGGCGAGGGCGCGCTGGATGATTTTCCCGACTTCCGTGGATCCGGTGAAGGCAATCTTGGCTGCGAGCGGATGATTGACCACGGCGGCTCCGGTTTCACCTGCGCCGGTGACGATGTTGACCACTCCCGGAGGCAGGCCGGCGTCGCCTAGAATGGAGGCGAACTTGAGGGCGGTGATGGAGGTGGTTTCCGCAGGTTTGATGACGACCGTGTTTCCCGTCGCCAGGGCAGGGGCGATTTTCCATGCCAGCATGAGCAGGGGGAAATTCCACGGGATCACCTGTCCGACCACGCCCAAAGGTGCCAGCGTGCGGCCGGGTGCCACGAAGTCGAGTTTGTCCGCCCAGCCGGCGTGATAGAAAAAATGCGCGGCGGCCATGGGCAGGTCGAAGTCGCGCGACTCCTTGATCGGCTTGCCGCCATCGAGGGTTTCCGCGACCGCGAATTCGCGGGACCGGTCCTGCAGCAGCCGAGCGATGCGGAACAGGTATTTGCCCCGCTCTTTGCCGGGGAGCTTGCTCCAGGACTTGAAGGCGCCGGAGGCGGATTGATAGGCGGCATCGACGTCGGATGCATTGGCCGAAGCGATTTCAGAGAGCGTCTTGCCATCCCGTGGTGAGATGGAGTCGAAATATTTCTTCGATTTCGGAGCCACCATTTTCCCGCCGATGAAGAGCCCGTAGCGTTCGTCGATGAATGCCGGGGCGGATTCCGGGGCGGGATCGTATTCCCAAAGATCGCCAAACAGGAGTTCGCGGGCGGAGGAGCGCGGTTTGGAGGTGGTGGATTTTTTCGCAGGCATGCGGGTTGGAGTGATCAGTTATCGGTTATCAGTAACCTGAGGAATCTTCGCTGAAGGTCCAGGGTGCCTGATAGGCACCGGTGCGCTGGGTTTCCAACTGGCGGACGAGATCGTTGAGCAAGGCGGAGGCCCCGAAGCGGTAGCGGCGGTTGTTGAGCCAGGCATCGCCGAGGGTTTCCTTGACGGCGATGAGGAATTGCAGCGCCTGCTTGGCGGTGCGGATCCCGCCGGCGGGTTTCATGGCGATCTCGACGCCGGTGGCCAGGTAGTGATCGCGGATGGCATCGAGCATTACCTGATTGTTGCCGAGGGTGGCATTGGACGAGGTCTTGCCGGTCGAGGTTTTGATGAAATCTCCGGGCCGCAGCACTTGCATGGCGAGGAAGGAAGCCACGCGGATGTTGTCGTAGGTCTCCAGTTCGCTGGTTTCCAGAATCACCTTGAGCGTGGATGCCCCGCAGGCTTCGAGAATGGCGGAAATTTCATCCTGCACGAGATGGAGCTCACCGGCGAGAAATGCGCCGCGATTGATCACCATGTCGATCTCATCCGCCCCATCGGCCACTGCCTGGCGGACTTCTGCGAGTCGGGTTTTGAGCGGGGCTTGGCCGGAAGGAAAGGCGGTGGCCACCGAGGCGATGCGGACAGCGCTTCCCTTGACGTGTTTTGCCGCGTGTCTGACCATGCTGGGGTAAACACAGACCGCCGCTACCTGCGGAATCCCCGGAGCATCGTGCGGACACAGGGCCTTGCGGCAAAGGGAGGCGACTTTGCCCGGCGTGTCCTTTCCTTCCAAGGTGGTGAGATCCACCATGCTGGCCGCGAGTCGCAGGCCGAAAAGCTTGGATTCCTTCTTGATGCTGCGGGTGGCATACTTGGCGACACGCTCTTCAATCCCCACGGAGTCCACAGGTCCGACATCGTCCAGCAAGCGGCGCAGGGAAGGTGAGTTTCCAACAATCATCGGCAGAGACTCCCCGGAAGCATTCCCTCTGCCAAGTTCCAAGTTCAGGGGCGCGAAAAATAGGCTTGGCGTTCGGGGGATCGAACGAATTGAATTCGCATCGACCGGAAGACCCCATTTCACCAACTATTCAACTGCCATGATCAAGGAATTCAAAGACTTCGTTTTAAAAGGAAATGCCATCGATCTCTCGGTGGGTGTGCTGATCGGTGCCTCATTTGGCAAAGTGGTGACCGCCGTGACGGATGGTGTCATCAATCCGGTGCTCAGCGCACTTGGAGGTGATCCCAATGTTTCGCTCAAGGTCGGAATCATCGACGCGGGGATCGTGATCAATGCGGTGGTCTCCCTGCTGATTACCGGTGCTGTTTTGTTTTTCATCTTCATCAAGCCGATGCAGAAGCTCAAGGCCCTCACCGAGAAGCCAGCTCCTCCAGCCGGCCCTCCCGAGCCTTCCGCTGAGGAGAAACTTCTCGCCGAGATCCGCGATCTTCTGAAGCAGAAGAACTGATTTTCAAAGACTTGCGATGATTAATCCGATGGTTTTCGGCCGTTTTCCGGGTTCTGGAATGAGCTGCTTTGCGGTTTACTGCTTTTTTCCTCTCGTCATGGAACCCGTCAGCGGATACGTTTGCCTCGGAAAATAAATCGGCCGATCCACATAACTTGGCACGGTCGATGCTTTCACCTCTTCACCCATCACCAATCCACCGAAATATGAAAAAAATCGAAGCGATCATCAAACCGTTCAAGCTTGAAGAAGTCAAGGAGGCCCTCGCCGAGGTGGGTGTGCAAGGAATGACTGTGACCGAAGTCAAAGGCTTCGGACGCCAGAAGGGCCACACGGAGATCTATCGCGGTTCCGAATACACTGTTGACTTCCTTCCCAAGGTAAAAATCGAAATCGTCGTGGATGACGCGCAAGCAGAGAGTGTTGCTTCGGTGATCGTAAAGAGTGCGAACACTGGCAAAATCGGTGACGGCAAGGTCTTCATTTCCACGGTTGAGCAAGCCATCCGGATCCGCACGGGCGAGACTGGTTCTTCTGCAGTCGCAGTGAACTGATCGCCTGCGGGCATTCCGTTCTCTTACTCAAAACCTTCCCATCTCAAAGCCAATGACTTCCCCCGGAGTCATTGGTTTTTTTGTGACAATTCATCTGCCTGCCGAGCGCCAATCGCTGAAGGCTTGGCCGAGCTGCCCTGCGGTATCGCTTGGAGTGAGGGATTCCTCGGATTCTCCTTGGCTCAGAGCAAGTTCGGACGCCCGCCCGCAGGTCCAGGCCGCTAAAGCGGCAGCTTCCATCGTGCCCATGCCGCTTGCGAGGCAGGCGCCGATCACCCCCGCCAGAAGATCGCCCTGCCCGCCGCATGCCATCGCGGGGGTGCCGGTGGAATTGCACCAGACGGGTGAGCCGGGACCTGCGATCAGCGTGCGGGCCCCCTTCAAAAGCAAGGTGGCGGGACTGATTTTTGCGAACTCGATGATGGCTTGCTCACGAGGCAGTTCTGCCAAATGCGGGGCCAGCCTGCGAAATTCGCCGGGGTGGGGGGTGAGGATGTGATGCGGGCGAAGGCAGTTGATTTGATCCCATGCCAGCGCATTGAGTGCATCCGCATCCAGCACCGCTGGGGATGGGTGATTGGATATCAGGGCTGACAAATGTCCGACCTCTTCATGGGAAAGACTGCCCAAGCCGCAGCCGATGACCCAAGCATCGCAGACCACGTCGTGGAGTTCCGAAAGTGAACGGTAAGGGCGAACCATGATTTCTGGTGGGCATTTTGCCGAAATGATCGCGAGCGCTTCTTCCGCCACATGCAGGGTAATCAGTCCGCCGCCTCCCCGCAGGGCTCCGGTGGCTGCTAGGACGGCAGCTCCTGAATACTTCGCTGAACCCGCGACGATCGAAATTCGCCCCGCCATTCCTTTGTGGAAATCGAATGCACGGGGCGCTTTTCCGAAGTCCATCGTCTGCGGGGCGATCAACTCCATGCTGGATCCGGACGCTTCCGGCAGCGGATCCAGCGCCTCGACCGGCACAATCGCCAGAGCTCCAGTATGATTCGCCGCATGGCTCATCAGCAATCCAGTCTTCGCATGGGCGATCATGAACGTGATGTCCGCAGTCACCGCCCCGGGGAAGGCAAGGCCTGTATCCGGATCGAGCCCGGAGGGGAGGTCGACGCTGGCCACCTTTGCACCCGCATGGAGCCGCAGCCATTGGATTTCATCTGCCAATTCGAGAACCTTGCCACGCAGCGGGCCATGGCCACCACAGCCGAGCAGGCCGTCGATGATCACCAGCGGGCCATCCATTTCCCGCCAATTCGGCAGGTGGTTCCATGATTCCACCTCACCAAGCTCCGCACATTTTTTGCCAAGCAACGGGGCCCATCGTTCGGGTGGGAATGCATGTCTGAGGGAAACCTCCCAGCCGAATTGATCTCTGAGTCTTCGCAACGCCACGACCGCGTCGCCTGCATTGTGGCCCTTGCCGAGATAGGCGATGGCGGTGCCGGACTTTTTGAAATAGCGACCAATTGCCAAGCCCAGCCGCTTTCCGGCAATGTCCAGGACTTGCTCTTCAGCCCACCCTCGCGACCAAGCGGAGGATTCCACTGCCAACATTTCAGAGCGACTCAAGGCAGGCATGCTCGGATCTTAACGCATCCCTGAACCCATCGCATCCCAAATCTGGGCCACATCAGCCGGCACGGCGATAGCGTTGGATTCCCTCGGCAATGCCACGGGCGATCGCATCGCGGAAGTATGCGGACTTCATGCGATTGCGCTCCCGCTCATTGCTCACGAATCCGCCTTCGACAAGAATTGAAGGCAACTTGCAGTTTCGGATCACATAGAACCGCGCGAACTTCGCGCTGCGATCGACGGTCCGGGTTTGGCGCACCAGGCTGTTTTGCACGTAGCTCGCAAGGCGCTGCCCCTCGCGGGTATAATAAAAAGTTTCCAAGCCGCTCACGTGTTCCTTCCACGTGTAGTTGAAGTGGACACTCACAAAGATCGCATTGCGGTAGCGGTTGGCGATGCTCACCCGCTGGGGCAAGGTGATGAAGTAGTCACTGCGGCGGGTCAGAACCGTCTGATACCCCATTTTCTTGAGGTGATTCTCAAGGCGGACCGAGGTGTCCAAGGCGAGGTGCTTCTCATAGACACGTCCCCACTGGCCACCGTTGTCATGGCCACCGTGGCCGGGGTCGATCACGACAGTCCGGAAATTGGCAGCTCCGGCGGATGGGGCCGCGACGCACACGGCGGCGAGGGCTAAAATACGGAAGAGCGTTCTCATGGAATGATTAAGTTAGGAAAACCGTTAGGAAACCTTGATATTTTTAAAAAAATGTAAAGTTAAATCGGTCTGAACGGAAATTTTCCGTGATTCGCTGCCTCAGGGGCATTCACTCAGGTGCCGGGCGGGCGGTCCGAGGCCTTGCGAATCTTGGCCCGCTGTTCGGCGGCGGCCTTGGGATCGTAGGGAATGCTGTTGCCCACTTTGACGGTGCCATCCCCGAAGGTCAGCAATTGGGGATCTCCCTGGGCACCCCGTTCATGAAATTGGCGGCTGACCAAGCTGCCGTCGGTGTTGACCACACAATGCGACCACATCGTGGGCGTCGTGAGAAACATCACGTGAGCGCGTTGCTGGCGATCCACGGTCGCCAAAGGCTTCCGCATCATCAGGACATCGCCGAGTGGAAAGGTCCGCATCTGCTGCCCGGTATTGGTATCCAGCACCTGGGCGTAAATCTGCGATTTGGAATCTCCGGCGAAATTGAGAAAACGGAATTCCCGCACTTTGCTGGAACCCGGCACGCCTACTTTTTGGCTCCAATAGGGTCTGCCCGGACTTTGGTTGAAGAAGGCCCTATTGGTTGCGGTCCCTTCGGCGTTTTCACCCGGGGGGCGGATCACCGCGCTCACCGAGAAGTTTCCTGGCCCGCTGAGTTGGAAACACTGGGCCAGATCCACCTCACGGGCGAGCGTTTGACCGGCGGCGATTTTCATCGCCCCGAACTGGCTCTTCCCACGCGTATTGACTGCGGTTCCGTTGGAAGTTTTTACAATAAAATTGAGCCATTGAAATCGACCGTCCGCATGGAAAATCAATTCCTTTCCCGCGTGGTTGGTGATCGTGACCACGGCCTTCACAGGTTCCCCGGCAAGGTGTTGGTTCTTGGCGAGCTTGAGCGATGCCGCGATCTGCGCATGCGCCGGTGCCGCGCAAACCAGCGCGACGGCGAGGATTTTTATACTCCGTTGAATCATTGCCCCGCAGAAGTAAACCACCGGAGCGAGGGCGTCAATCTAACGAAAATCCGGCTTCAACGCCGCTTCTTGCCGCCGCCCATCTTCTTTTTGCGGACGGGCTTGGGTGGCGAGTCGTCGAGGAGGGCGGTGTAGATGTATTCGAAATCCTCCAACTTGCGGCGGGGGATTTTCTGATCGATGAAAATTTCCACCGACTTCGCATAATCGAGTTCGTCGGCAGTGAGGATCGTGAAGGCATCGCCCTCGGCCGAGGCGCGACCGGTGCGGCCGATGCGGTGGACGTAGTCCTCAGCGTTTTCGGGAACGCGGTAGTTGATGACGTGGGAGACGCCTGAAATGTCGATGCCCCGTGCGGCGACGTCGGTGGCGACAAGGATTTCGTAATCGCCTGCCTTGAAGCCGGCGAGCGCCTTCATGCGGTCCACCTGGTTGATGTCCGAGTGCATCGCGGCGACTTTGGGCTGGCCGGTGGATTTGATGAGCGAGGTGAGCTGGTCCGCCTCCTTGCGGGTGCGGGTGAAAATCATCACCGAGTGGTAATCGGTTTGCTTGAGCAGTTCGAGCATCAACTCATCGCGCTGGTCCATGGCCACCGGATAGAAAGCGTGGGTAACCGAGGTCGGAATGGAGGTGCGGGCGATTTCGATGCTCGCGGGATCGGTGAGGCACCATTGCGCGAAGGTCTGGATAGCCGGCGGCATGGTGGCGGAGAAAAACAGCGTCTGGCGGCCTTCCCAGGGGCAGAGATTGACGATTTTCCGGACTTGCGGGAGGAAACCCATGTCCAGCATGCGGTCCACCTCATCGAGAATCAGCACCTTGATTTCGCCGAAACGCATCGTGGTGCGGTAAAAGTGATCGACCAGACGGCCCGGGGTGGCGACGACGATGTCGGCACCGGCGGCGAGTTGTTCCGATTGCGCACCGAGACCAACTCCGCCGTAGAGCAGGGCCACCTTCATGCCGGTGTGTTTGCCGTATTTTTCGAATTGCTCGGCCACTTGATGGGCGAGTTCGCGGGTGGGTTCGAGCACGAGAATCTGGGGTTTTCCCATTTTCGTGATCTTCGAGAGCGAGGGCAGCGCGAAGGCGGCGGTCTTGCCGGTGCCCGTCTGGGATGCGCCGATGACGTCCTTTCCTTCGAGGATGATCGGAATGGCCTGCGCCTGAATCGGCGTCGGGGTGGTGTAACCGGATTCCTCAATGGCTTCCAGAACGGCTGCGGAGAGCCCAAGTGTGTCAAATCCCATACGGGGGTCTTGGTAGAGCGCCATGGGGGCGGGGTCAAGGTGCGATTGTCGCGACACAGAAAGCCTCATTTCCATCGACGGAGCTAGTTCTGCGAGTGGGAGGGGGATCGCAGGATGCAGGTGCTCTGGGATGCCGATGGTGGCCACGCCGAAATCACCGTTCCTCTCGGAGCGGAGGCCATGACATGGGACGAGTTCCAGCCGCACCTCCACACGCTCAAGGTCTCATTGGCTAGTCCGGCAGGACATCATGAGAAGGAGATCCGCTTCGGTTTGCGCGAAGTCACCTGGCGAGGCAAAGACCTGTTGGTCAATGGACGGGTGGTCAATCTGCGCACCACCCGCTTCGGGCTGGATTTTCCTCTAACAGGATATCCGGCCACGGATGTGGAGTCATGGAAACAGATCATCCGCCGTTGTCGGGAGTTCGGCCTCAATGGCATCCGCTTTCATTCGTGCTGTCCGCCGGAGGCGGCCTTTGCCGCCGCGGAGGAACTGGGAATCTACCTGCAAGCGGAGTGCGGGCTGTGGGCACCCTTTTACAAGGATGGCACGTTCCCTCGTTATCTTGAGGAGGAATGGGTCGAAAATGCATGGAAACTTCTGTCTGTGTGCAGGGTTGCATGCATCGATGAAAATGCTCGTTTCCATGGGTTGGTTCCTGCTTGCTTGCTGCACTGGCGATGTGATGGCTGCGCCGTTGAAACCCTCTGCCTACGATCCCTTGAAGGTTTCTGTAGGGGACATCGAATCCATTTCAATGGAAGTGAAGGATCCGGAGCGCAAGCGGTCCCTGCCTATCCGGGTCTATCTTCCGAAGAGTGAACAACCTGTTCCGGTGATCCTTTTTTCTCACGGTCTTGGTGGTTCTTGTGATAACAATCCCTATCTTGGAAACCACTGGGCCAAGCGCGGTTATGTGGTCGTGTTCATCCAACACCCGGGCAGCGATGAAGCCGTGTGGCGGGAGGCGGCGGCCATCCGGCGCATGGCGGCGATGAAACAGGCGGCATCGTTGGATAACTTTCTGCTGAGGGCGGATGATATCCCTGCGGTGTTGAATCAATTGGAGAAGTTCAACCAGGATCCTGCCCACAAACTCAAGGGCAGGATGAACCTTGATCGGATCGGCATGTCCGGCCACTCGTTCGGGGCGAATACTACTCAATGTGTTTCCGGACAGAACTTCGCGGGCAAGCGGGTTTCGTTTCTTGAACCACGGATCGACGCCTCCATGATGATGAGTCCGGCACCGCCTGCGATAGGGGATGCGGGGAAGGCGTTTTCCTCGATCCGGATTCCTTGCCTGCTCATGACCGGCACCCGCGATGGCAGCCCGATCGGAGGCACTACTGCGGCTGACCGCTTGAACGTGTTTCCTCATCTCAAGGATGCGCCTGTATGGCAGGTTGTTTTTGATGGAGCGACCCACATGGACTTCGGTGAGCACGGACTTCGAGGCCAGGAAATTTCCGGGACTCGCTACCATCGCGCCATCCTCGCCTTGAGCACCGCGTTTTGGGATGCCCAACTGCGCGGCGAGCCTGCTGCCAAGGCTTGGTTGAAGGGCGATGCGGCCTTGTCTGTTCTGGATTCCAAAGACCGCTGGGAGATGAATGAAAAGGCGCGTCGTTGATCAGGCTTCACTTATGAATCTGGCCGGGCGGATTGATCGGTTGAATTTCATTACAAGCACCAAGCTTGCTCCCGAAGTTCATACTTCATGGGTTGATGTGTAACGCGGGATTTCATCCAGTCGAGTCAGCAGGGAGTTGATTTCCTGTTTGAGTTCCAGCATGCGCAGTTCACGATTGACCATGGCGCGGTTGAAGCGGTCCAATTCGTCATGGCGGGCGCGGATTTCCACCAATTGTTCGGCCAAGCGGGTTTCCGCCACCTTGCGTGCGGTGATGTCCACGAAGGTGACGACGATTTGTTGCAATTGACTGGCTTCATCAAACTCCGGGAATGCATTCACCAGTGCCCAGGCGATCCCTCCGAGAGGGCGGTTGATGCCCACGACGTAGTCGCGGAGCGGCTCCAGAGAGGAGCGGACTCGCATCACGGGGTAGTCTTCGAGTGGCATCGTCTGACCGTCCTCATGGACAAAGCGCCACGTGAAATCCATGGCGACTTTGCCACTCATTTGCCCCGGGGAAAGGCCGAGAATTTCCAAAGCCCTCCGGTTGTGGAGCTGGATGGTGGTGTCCGGTGCGTGAACCACGACGCCGGCGTTGAGGTTGAGCAGGAGGTTCCGGTGCTGCGCCTCGCTGGCACGCAGGGATTCTTCGGTGCGCTTGCGTTCGGAGATATCACGTACGAAAACGCAGCTGTATTCCTCGCCTTCACGCATGATCGAGTTCGCCCGGGTCTCGACGGGAATGATGCTCCCGTCGTGGGTGAGATGACGGCTTTCAAAGAAGAGGCTGCCGGATCGTTTCAGTTGTTCCCAATGCCGCGGCCAATCCGCGGCAGAGATGCATATGTCCACCTCATCGTGGATGTTGCGCCCGATCAGGTCCGTCTTGGTGCGCCCCAACATTTCGCAGGCGGCGGCGTTGGCATATTCGATTTTCCCCGAGCGGGCGATCCAATAGACAGCGTCCGCCGCTTGTTCGATGGCACGCTGGTTGAAAAGCAGCGTTTCCTCCGCGCGTTTGCGTTCGGCGATATTTCGGACAAAGCCAAACTCATAGTCTTTCCCCTCCCATACCATGTGGTTGGCGACCACTTCCACCACGATATGCATGCCATCGCGTGCGATCTGCTCGGTTTCGTAGGTAAGTTGCCCTTCGGATCTCAACCTTGCCCAGTATGAGGGCCAGTCCGATGGGCTCAGCCGGGTGACCAGTGACAACACCGGTCGTCCTAACAATTCCTCACGGGTATAACCAAGCAACTGCGCCGCTGCATCATTCACAAATTCAATCACACCTTCCTCGTTGCTCCAGAACACGCCATCGGTCGTGTTTTCCAAGGCAAACTGGCTGAATGAAACCGCCGGGTGAGCTGCCAGTGAGGCGAGACTGGGACTTGAGTCAAACGGGGGGGCTGGTGCGTTCATGGGACTGGCTATGAATTGTTAAGCGCCTGATCGATGATCATCGTTCTCATTCATGACGAGCATACGTTTCAGATCTGCTTTGCCAAGGATTCTTTGAATCTGGATTCACGGCTCGTATTCCAGCCGAATCCGTTGCCGCTGTGCTTCACGAGCGACGAAATAACGACCCTCCGCTTCCGGAGACTCGGCTTTGGGTGAGGAATAGGCTTTGCTTTCTGTTAGTTTTTTCAGCAGGGCGACGCTAGAGCCTCCCAATCCAAGCTGGGGTGTTTCGAGGGATGTGGGCCCAAACCGGCAAATCCCCCGGACTCCTGTGATCGCGCCAATCAGAGAGAGCGAAGTCGTGGAATCCGAACGGTTGGTCAGTTAGATCAGGATC
This sequence comes from Luteolibacter sp., assembly GCA_040399845.1. Taxonomy (GTDB): domain Bacteria; phylum Verrucomicrobiota; class Verrucomicrobiia; order Verrucomicrobiales; family Akkermansiaceae; genus Luteolibacter. The sequence goes on from JBBARN010000046.1 coordinate 20,187, forward strand.
AAGCCATGGGATATGGCCTTGACGAGGGCGTGACAAATGATGGTTCCCGATTCCGAGGGAATGTCCGCAGGTAGTTAGGAAATCGTGAGGCTGTTGCCCGGGTTTGCGAATTGTTCCGCACACGGATGAATGCGGCTGGTTGCGGGGATTCATCTGCAAGACTCCCAAAGACCGATTGCCATTTTCAAGTCGCGAGTCTATCACCCGTTGCCTGGGCACCCAAAGCAGTTCGCATTCTTCCTCCCTCGATGACAAGCGAAGAGGGAGTGGGTTCGGTTGGATGATCCCCCAAATGCTGATCAATAGGGACTCCAGCCCGTCCCGCATTCGCAAACTGGCAGTGTTGGGTTTCAATAGCATCCTTTTCATTCTGATCGGATGGATTGGTGTGGTGAGCACGAAGGCCTTCATGAATATGGGAAGGAAAGACGATATCCCGCTGCTGATTCTGGGGCTGCTGATTTGTCTTGGGTGGATGCTTTGGGGGATCCTCCCTGCTCTCGACCGGATGATCCGCGAACCGGAACTGGGCGAACCCGAGCCACGAAGGGTTTCCTTGTGGAGGGTGGGCTTGCCATTCATTGCGGTGGAGTTGGTGCTCGTGACCAGTGTGATCCTTTTCATTCTTCCAAGCAATCCGCACGGCATTTTGAAGGCCTTGCTGCTTCCTGTGATGGCTCATGCCGTCCTTCTGCTTCGAGGCCCATGGGTCGCGTTGATCGTGATCATTTGTTTCGCCATTCACTTCATCATCCTGTCGTGTCCCGGGATGGATTTCTTTCTGGAGGCGGTATTCACGATCGTCTGCGTCCAGATGGTCGTCGCCACGGAGCGCAGTTATGCCGAGGCGCGCCGGATCGCGCTGCGCTTGGAAGCTGCCAACGCGGAGCTGGCGGCCCACTCCTTGCAGGCAGAGGAGCTTGCCGCTGCGCGCGAACGCAGCCGCTTGGCCCGGGAGGTTCACGACTTGATCGGCCATCACCTCACCGTCGTGCGGGTGCAACTTGAGGCGGTCCTGAGCATTCACGGCAGCGATCCCGGCAAGGCGATGGAAGCGGTCCGGAATGCGCGTGAATGTGCCGGTGAAGGACTCCGGAAAATCCGCAGTTCCGTGGAATCGCTGCGGGCAGGTCCACTGGAAAACCGCTCCCTCTGCGAGGCACTGCTTGCGCTTGTGACCGAGAGCGAAGGTGCGGGGCAGAGAGTTCACTTGATCGTCAAGGGCCAGGAGAGGCCTGTCAGTGCTGCGACCGCTCTCACCGTTTACCGTGCCGCCCAGGAAGCGCTGACCAACGCGAGGAAACATGTGCCCAACGCACGTGTTACCCTTGAGCTGTCGTTCTTAACCGATGCAGAGGTGGTTCTTTATGTGATGGACGATGGACCCGGCCCGCCCGAACATTTTGTTCCCGGTTTCGGTTTGACCGGACTTCGCGAAAGAACTGCACTCATCGGCGGATCATTGATTCTCAAGCACGATTCCAAATCTGGATTCTCTTTTGTCCTTACCTTGCCCGCATGAAATCCATCCGCATTCTTCTCTGTGACAATCAAGCACTGTTTCGCGATGGTTTGTGCATGCTTCTTTCGCTCCAACCGGATTTTGAAATCGTCGGTGAAGCGGAGGATGGTGAGACCGCCATCCAGGCTGCCATCCGCTTGAAACCGGACATTCTGCTCATGGACCTGCGCATGCCCGGGATGAGTGGCATTGAGGCGACACGCCGCGTCCGGAGCACGTGCCAACAAACTCGTGTGATAGTTTTGACAACTTTCCGCGAGGATTAGGAGATCTTCGAATCCTTGCGGGCTGGCGCGTGTGGTTATCTCTTGAAGGATATCCCGGCTGACCAATTGGCCGATGCCATCCGGACTGCGGATCAAGGAGGGACTTACTTGGAACCCGGCGTAGCCTCACGGGTGATCAAGGAGTTTTCCCGGCTGTCCGGTCTGCCAGACCAGCGCTCAGTGCTCGATTCCTTCCAATTCTCGGCCCGCGAACTCGACGTCCTCCGGCAGTTCTCTCGCGGCCGCACCAACAAGGAAATTTCCACTGCGCTCCACATCAGCGAGGGAACGGTGAAAAACCATCTTACCTCGGTATTCTCCCGGCTCGGGGTTCAGGACCGCACCCAGGCAGCCCTGAAGGCGCGGGAGTTGGGGATTACGTAAGGTCATGTCTGCCCGTGACTCATTCATGACCTTTGGTTGATTGCGTGGAATAGGTTCCCGGATGACAGTCATTGTCATGTCGAGATCTCCACACACATCCCTTGCAATCCTGAATGCAGGCCTTCTTGGGGCCTTCCTGTCGTTTCTCCGTCACGCCTCTCCCATCGGTCATTGAAACTGCGAGATTTGCCGCCGTTCCGGCGAGGTTGATCGCCACCCTCCACGTTTTCCTTGTCTCCGGTCCGGCACCGGTCCCTTCAACGGCCTTCACACCCAGATCCAAATCCCTGTAACACCTGATCCGAACGAGTTCATCGATACCCATTTTTCATGGAATGTCCGAACCAGAGGGCGATTTCTCGAATACTTTCGGATCTGAGAAGAAATTTTAAACCTGAGTCAATCTATGAAACCCACTCGCCCCAACCATCCATCCGCTTTCACCCAGCGCGGATTTGCCTTGGTGGTTGCTTTGAGCCTGATGATCTTGCTGACAGTTATCGCAGTGGGTTTGCTGACGCTTTCAAGCATCTCGCTGAGGGCGTCGTCCCAAGGCTCATCCGCCAGCATCGCTCGAACCAATGCGCGCCTGGCGATGATGCTCGCCTTGGGTGATTTGCAGAAATTCATGGGTCCGGACCAGAGTGTTTCAGCGACTGCATCGGCAGTCGTGGCGAATGCCAAGCGACCCAACCTCACTGGAGTCTGGCGCTCATGGCGTTGGACGCCCGGCAGCGGAAGCCCGAGTTACGCGGAGAAGAAGAATGGTTTCAAAGGCTGGTTGGTTTCTGCGGCGAACCCCAAGGAATCCGCTCTGTTTTCATTCGGCGAGGGTGCGGAGCCCTCCGGTGTCAAAGCAGTTCCCTTGGTCGGTAATCCTTCTGATGAAAAGGCCCTCGCTCCTGTGAGTGGTGAAAAAGTCAAAGTCGGTGGCACCCGGCAGCCAGGCAAGTTTGCATGGGCTGTCTTCGATGAAAGCACCAAGGCGGCCATCGATCTTGGCGATCCCGAAAAGGCGCTGCCCGAGGGTTTGGAAATCGCGTCGCGCCCCATCGCTATCGGGCAGACATCCTTCACCCGAGCTTGGCATCTCTGAGAAAACCCGACAACCTGATATCTCTCGATACCGCAGTGGTTGCTGCGGGTGCCACCAACAAGGCGGAGTTCCACCGTCGGTTCCACGATTTCACCACCGGCAGCATCGGCTTGCTCACCGATACCGGCCGTGGAGGACTGAAGACCGACCTGACTCCTCTCTTTGAAGCTGACAACATGCCTGTGGGCGCATTCATCGGAAGCACCGCAAACTCTCCCTACGAAGGATTCCCCACCAGCAGCGGAGCCCCCAAGTGGACATTCCTACGCGACCATTACAGGAAATACAAATCCGTGACAACCGCCGCAGCGGGTGAGTCCCTCTACAGGGTTACCGATCCTAGGTCCACTGACCTCAGAATCAATCCTGCGGGAGTGAGCCCCTCGCCGGACACGGAGCGGCTCCTTCCCGCGATCGCGAAATTCCAGTTGGTCTTCTCTCTCGTTTCCCATCATGCGCACGTTTCGGATCGAGTTAGCTTCCTCAATAACTTCGGCGATCCTCGTGGTAATATGAATCATGCCGTCATCCACTTGGCTTACGACCCTGTCATCACCCTTTACAATCCCTATGATGTCACCTTGAACCTTCAAAAACTTCGTATCCGAATCTGGGATCCTCCCGTTGGATTCAGATTCACCAAGATCGACAGAAGGGCTGGAACGAGCGTACCGTTCCGCGTGCCTGGGCCAGGTCAGGAGCCTGCATTTGAAAGCCTCGCCCAGATGCAGATCGCGAATGAACGCAATCTCGGCGCCCGCAAATGCTTCACCCTGATCCTCGCCGATGGCACTCCGAATGCGGCCAGCAACTCACTCCGGCTCAGGCCAGGTGAGGTCAAAGTGTTCTCGCCACGGGTCGAGTCATCATGGACTTGGGGAATGGAAGTCGGAATCGGAGACTACAATCCCCGATCGTTCTTCGACTGGAATGCCGGAAACAACTTCGGAAACAAGGATTCCCGCACGCCCATGGGACTCGGCAGATGGGGGGTGGAATCAGTTCCCGGTTGGACGACCGTGGCGGGACTGCAAACCGACCACTTGTCCTATGGGGCCCGCGATCCGGCAACGCTCTATCCTTTCGAGAAAGATGCCGCTGGAAGGCAAAGGCCCGGAGTGGGTGGATTTGTTTCCCTGCGTCTTACGGACGAGGTCAAAGTTGAGTCCACTCCAAAGGTGGTTTCCGCCGGAGCCAGCCGTCATTTCCAGGTTGATATCCTCGCCGGATTGACCGAAGGCGCAGATTCCACCGGTGTCTCCAACGATCTGCAGAATGCCGGTGTCAGCGCCGACAGACTCCGGAGTTATAGTTTTAACTTCGATGGCACCGATCCCTCGCAGGAAATCAGTGCCGAACCGGAATACCCGATTGTCGAGCGCCAGTATCTCGTCGGGCAAATCCTTCAAAGGCTTGATGAAGGTGCTCAGAATCCCAGAAAGCCAGGTCTGAAAAAACCCTTCGCCATGCTGGAAATGTCCGCTCGTACGACCAAGGATGAACTCACTGACAGCAAGCCATGGTTATATAACAACTTCGTGGTGGAGGGTGCCGAGCAAAACTCCAGAAACGTCGGACTCACCCACCAGAGTTATGATCTCCGTTTCATCCCGATGACGAGTTTCACGGATTTCCCGGATGGCATCGCCATCGATCCCGGCAGCAATCGTGGGTACTTTGGTCCGAGCGATTCCGCTGCGGAGGGATCATCGTTTGTCAACATGCTGCATGTGCCACTTGCTCCGGCTGCATCACTCGGAGACTTCGTGTCGGCGAATCTCGCCAGTGGCTCCCTTCTGCCGCGGGTGGTGCATCCGTTTGGCAATTCACGTGCCCATCCATTGATTCCTTCAAATCGAATCACCAACAGTTCAGGCGGCACCCTGTTGGATCATTCCTATCTGCTCAATGACGGTCTTTGGGATACCTATTACTTTTCCAGCTTCACCGCATACGGTGGTGCCAACGGCGGGGTGATGCCGGAAACCAAATCGCTCAAGGACGTGATCACCGGGGTCTTCGATGGCACGAAGCCCGCTCTCAATAGCCGCATCATCCCGGCCGTGCCGATCGGTGATGCGAGTAAAGCCGCTGAGGATCTTGCCGCGCTTCCAGACATCGAACGCGCCCGGACCACTGCCAAACACGTTGCGGTCAGCGGGTCCTTCAATCTGAATTCGACCTCGGTCGAAGCATGGCGGGCGGTCTTGTCTTCCCTCCGGGATCGGGCAATCCATGGTTTGAAACTGGATGCCACGGGGGCGGTTCTCTCGAAGGAGATCTATCAAAACCCGAATGAGACACCCTTGGCCCGCGTGAGCAAACCACTGGCGGGCTCGAATCCTGCCAGCCATCTCCGCTGGGCAGGATTCCGGACGGTCACGGATGAAGAAGTCAAAACTCTGGCCGAGAACATCGTGGCGGAAATCAAACTTCGTGGCGTGGAGGATAGCGCACCGCCACTCACTCTGGCCGAGTTTGTCAATCGCCGCCTCGACATCACCGACAAGGTCCACAGCCTTGCTGGCCTGCTTCAGACCGCCATCGACAAATCCGGAATCAACGACCGTTTCCATACCAATCCGGACGGAACTCCGCGTGATTCGAAGAAGTTGTCCGTTGCCTCTATCAGCGCCAAGCGCAAGAAGGGTGTGGAAACCCCTGAAGTTCTCGATGGATAGAGCGCCGAGGGTGCTCCATCGATGGTTACCCAGGGCGACCTGATGGCCGCCCTCGCCCCGATCGCGACCGTTCGTGGTGACACGTTCAAGATTCGGAGTTATGGCGAAGCCACATCGCCTGATGGCAAAACCGTGTTGGCCCGTGCATGGTGTGAAGCGGTGGTCCAGAGAAACCCTGACTTCATCGATGCAGTCGATGCTGCCCAAACCGCGACCAGTGCTCTCTCTTCGATTTCGAACAAGAACTTCGGCCGCCGCTTCAGTATCATCTCTTTCCACTGGCTTGATGAGGCAGAACTGTGAAATACAAATCGCAACATTCCATTTCCAAATTGATTCATGATCCGACCGCTTCGAACCGCATTTGCAGTCTTTGCATCTTCCATTGTTTCCCTTTCAGCGCAGGAATCCGCGCCTGTCAAAGTGGAAATACGGATGTTGGCTTTCAGCTCTGCCCAGCAAAAGAAGGAGGCATTTGCCCATGATCCATTGGCGGATCCCACCGCAGCCCCAGTGCCTGCACCGATCAAGACCTATCTGAACCACCAGTTCTCCACGGTCGTCCTCAAATCGCGCAAAATCGTATTTACGACTAAGATCGGCCGGGACTCGATCACAACCCCTGAAGATAGGATCGGAGAGGTGACCCTGCCCCAAGGGGTGGATTCCGCCATTTTGTTGTTCCTGCCGGGCAAGGACAAGAACAGTGCCCAAATCATGGCCATCGATGATTCGAAGCGTAGTTTTTCCGCAGGTTCATTCCATGCGACCAACCTCAGCCCGCTGCCGATCAAACTGATGCTTGAAAAAAAGCAGTTCGATTTCAAACCCGGACAAGTCCACCTGATCGAGGATCCGCCGACCGGTGATACCGGACAAACCGCCATGCGGACCTTCTCCTTCAGGGATAACGCATGGGGGCCGGTTGCCACCAGCCTTTGGCCCCATCCCGGCGACGCCCGGAGCGTGCTGATTTTCTATCAGAATCCCACTGCGGGCGAGGTGCAATTGAGGTCCTTCGCCGATGTCCCGCCGCGCGAACCGCAGGCCGCCGCCCCCCCCTGACTGCCCTGCCCACAAAAGTCGTTTCCCATCTCCGCCGTGCAAGCCGGGTTTCGTGAGAAGTCAACAAAAAGCAAGATCCACCGCTAACCTTTGTTTTGTTGCGTCCATGCGATTTCAGCGCAATTTTCCCCAGATTGGCTCAATAATCTGATTCTTGCCCAATCCCACACGCTGGAGCAGAAATGCCATCCATTTGAAATGATCAAAAAACCAACGAAATGCCAACGTCAGTCATCTACCCTGTAGCCAGCGCAATTCTCATGTTGCTTGGGGGCTCCCGATTGCATGCCGACCTGATCCACCGCTGGTCCTTCAATCAGCCTGCCGGAAGCGCAGCCTCGGGAGCGTCCCTCGCCGACAGCATTGGAAACGCGTCGGTCATCGTCCGCGGCGTCGGCGCGAATTTCAACGGTTCCGCCATTGTCCTGCCCGGCACCACCACCGGCAACCAGCCTCCTTCCTCCATCTCCGCCTATCTCGATCTGCCCAACGGCATGATCTCCTCGAGGACGAACCTCACCGTCGAAATCTGGGCCACTCCCTTGAGCCAGCAAAACTTCCAGCGCCTGCTCGACTTCGGCCGCATCACCCAGGCTGGCGATGGTCTTGGAGCCCCCGGAGAAATCACCGGGCTTGCCACCACTGCTCCCGGCACCACCAGTTCCTCCGCAGGACTGACCCTCACCCTCGCTCGCGATGGCGCGGGCAATCTCAGCCAACAACGTTTCGAAACCCGCATCAACGGCGTTGGGGCAGGGGACACCACCGGCCAATACGGAATCTCGGACACCAACCTCGCCACCACCGCTGGCACCGAATACCACTACGTTCTCACCTTCCAAAGCGGCATCGGGGCCTTCGCCGCCACCGGCGGTCGCGCCTCGTGGTATCGCAACGGCGCACTGGTCGCCTCGCTCGATACCAGCTTCCGCCTCAATCAGATCCAGGACGTGAACAACTGGCTCGGCCGCTCGCACTGGAGCGGCGACCGCAACACCAACGCCGCCTACAACGAAGTCCGCGTTTACGACCACGCCATGACACCGGCGGAAATCACCGCCAGCTTCAACTCCGGAGCCAACCCCTCGTTTCCGCTCTCCGACATCGCCCACCGCTGGTCCTTCGGAAATGCGGCCGGTAACGCCACCTCGGGCACCACCGTTCCCGACCTCATCGGCACTGCCACCGCCACCGTCCGTGGCAACGGGGCCACCTTCAGCGGCACCGCCCTCACCCTGCCCGGCTCCACAAATGGAAACCAAACCCCGTCCAACATCTCCGCCTATGTCGATCTCCCCAACGGCATCATCTCATCGAAAACCAACATCACCTTAGAACTCTGGGCCACCCAGGTCGCCACGCGCAACTGGCAGCGCATCGTTGACATCGGCCGCACCAACCTGACAGGAAACAACGCTGCCCAAGGAGCTGGAGCCGCTCCCGGTGAAATCCTCCACACCGCCACCGCCGCCCCCGGCGGCACTGCTTCCAGCGACAACCTGATGCTCGCCATCAACCGTGGCACCGCCGCCAACCAGCAACGACTCGTCGGTCGCCTTAATGATGCCACAGAATTGCAAACCGACTCCAACATCACCCTCGCCACCGGCACCCGCCATCACTTCGCGATCACCTACACCGATGGTGCCGGTTCCTCCGGCAGCGCCGGCGGCCAGCTCGCATGGTATCTCAATGGCACCCTCGCCGCCACCCGCGACCTGAACTTCAAACTCTCCGCAGTCGAGGACGTCAACAACTGGCTCGGGCGCTCCCAGTTTGCCAACGACTCCAACGGCAACATCATCTACGACGAGGTCCGCATCCACCGCCGCGCCCTCAGCCAGAACGAAATCCTCAACAGCATCAGCATCGGCCCCAACCCGAACTTCCCGCCGCCCACTACCGTCGCCGATGCCGCCACGCTCCACCGACAGCAGAAGGTCCGCATCGAGGTGCTGGCAAATGACAGCGGCACCCTGGACCCAACTACGGTAAACATCGTACAAGCCCCCCAGTTCGGCACCACCACCATCAGCCCGAACGGCAGCATCCTTTACACCCACACTACTGGCAGCCCTGCGAACGACAGCTTCACCTACCGCGTCAACGGCGCGGGCGGACTTTCCCAGCCCGCTACCGTCACGCTCACCTTTGCGAATCAACTCCGCATCCCTAACAACTCCTTCCAGGTCCCCGCCAATCCGCCACCGGTCTCCATCACGGCGGTCAATGCCTTCGCCGGACTATCCTTCGATCAGCCCGTTTGCATCGCCTCACCACCAGGCGACACCCAGCGCGTCTTCATCTGTCAAAAAGGCGGCTTGCTGCGCGTGATCCCGAACGTCAACGCCGCCACTCCGACCGCCAGCACCGTCCTCACCCTGAGCGCCGCCGCAGGCGGGCTGTTCAACGGTCGCAGTCCCGTCGAGGCCATCAACACCGGCAGCGAATGCGGCCTGCTCGGCATGGCATTTCATCCGAACTACGCCAGTAATGGCCACGTCTTCCTCTTCTATTCCGTCAACATCAACACCGTGCTGCATCAACGCGTTTCCCGCATCACGTTCAACAACCCGAACTCCGCCACCCCCACCGCCAATCTCACCTCCGAGCGCATCCTCATCCAACAATCCGATGAAGCCGGAAACCACAACGGCGGCGACCTCCACTTCGGACCCGATGGTTATCTGTATATCTCCCTCGGCGATGAAGGTGGGCAAAACGACCAGTATGCCAACAGCCAGCGCATCAACAAGGACTTCTTCGCCGGCATGCTGCGCATCGACGTGAACCTCGAAGGCACCGAAATCGCAGGAAACCCCGCCGCAACTGATGACACCAACGTTCCCCCCAACAGCCACCCCGCCATTGTCCTTCACGGCGGCCTGCCCGCCTATGAAATCCCGGCTGACAACCCCTGGGTCGGTGCCACCAGCTTCAACGGCATCGCCGTGACCGCCTCAACGGTTCGAACCGAGTTCTGGGCCGCCGGTCTGCGCAATCCGTGGCGTTTCTCCTTCGATCCAGTCACCGGCGAACTCTGGTGCGGCGACGTCGGCGGCGGAGCGCGCGAGGAAATCAACGTCCTCACCCGCGGCGGCAACTACGGCTGGGTCTGGCGCGAAGGCTTGGTCGCTGGCCCCGTCGGTGGCGCGCCCGCAGGCTTCACCCACATCAATCCCCTCTACGACTACCAACGCGGCACCGGCACCTTCCAGGGCACCAGCGTCACCGGCGGCCTCGTCTATCGCGGAACCCGCCTCGCCTCGCTCACCGGGGCCTACGTTTTCGCCGACTACGGATCTGGAAACGTATGGTCGCTGGTCCGTAATGGATCGAATCCGCCCACCGTCAACCGCATCCTCGGCGAGGGCGGCATCGTCGGTTTCGGCCGCGATCCCTCGAACGGCGATGTCCTGATGGCGGATATCAACGACAACCTCATCCGCCGCATCACCACCGTCACCGACACCAGCACCTACCCGGCCACTCTAACAGCCACCGGTCTTTTCTCCGATCTAACCGATTTGTCGCCTGCGCCCGGACTGCTGCCCTATCAGATCAATCTGCCCTTCTGGAGCGACCACGCCATCAAGCGCCGCTGGTTTTCCATCCCGGATGCCTCGTCGAAAATGACATGGTCGCGCAACGACGAGTGGAGCTTCCCCACCGGCCAGATCTGGGTGAAGCACTTCGATATCGAAACTACCCGCGGCAATCCCACCACCCGCAAACGCCTTGAAACCCGCCTGCTTGTCAAAAACGCCACCGGTGCCTACGGCGTCAGTTACCGTTGGAACGAAGCCGGCACCGAGGCCAATCTCGTCGGCGAGCCCGGCGAGGACTTCGACCTTTCCATCACCGTCGGCGGTGTCCCGCAAATCCAGCGCTGGCGCATTCCCAGCCGCTCCGAATGCATGACCTGCCACACCCCGCAGGCCGGCTTCGCTCTTTCCACCAACACCCGTCAATACAACATGGCCAGCATCATCCCGGGCTTCAGTGGCAATCAGATCGATGTCCTGAAAAACGGCGGATATTTTTCTAACAACCCGGACTCCGTCAACCTCCTGCCCCGCCAACTGCGGCCCGAAGAAACCACCTATCCCGCCGAGGCTCGCGTCCGCTCCTACCTCGCCGTCAACTGTGCCTACTGCCACATGGACGGCGGCACCGCCGCGCTATCGATGTGGGACGGTCGTCACGAACTTACGCTCGATCAAACCGGCCTCATCCTCGGCAATGCCAGCAACAACGGCGGCAACCCGCTCAACAAACTCGTGGTTCCCGGCTCCACCGTCCACTCCATCCTCCTCAACCGCACCGCCGCCTCCAATGGCTTCACCCGCATGCCGCCGCTTGGCAGCAACGTCGTCGATCCCGCAGGAGTGACCCTTCTCACAGAGTGGATTCAAAACGAACTTCCTACCCGCCAGACCTACGATCAATGGCGCACCGCCGAGTTTCTATTAGGAAGCAGCCCGCAAGGCGCAGCTTCGGCCGACCCTGATGGCGATGGCTCGAACAACCAATCCGAGTTTCTCGCCGGGACCGATCCACTATCCGGCACATCCTTCCCCGCGTCATCCGTCAGTCTGAACGGCCCGCAGGTTTCCTTCACCTTCAACCTCCCGCCCAATCGCTCAGCCATCATCGAGCATTCGGATAATCTCCAACAATGGACTCCTTGGAACATCCCCGGCAACCAAGGTCTCCCCACCCAAGGCGGCACCCAAATCCTCACCGGCCCCAAACCCGGAAATCACTCATTCTTCCGCGCACAGGTCAGCGGGAACTGACAACTCCCTGATCCTTGATCCGTGGCCCAACGCCATGACCGCAGGATGCATCTTTTGCAGTTGAGGCACGACTCCCCATAAAATGCTCTAGACGGTTTCAAACGATTTGGACCAACCTCCCAAGTCGGGATTTTCCAGATGATCCCACACGAACCCAATCCACTTGCAAGTGCTTCCCGATGCGCATTTCGATTCTTTGCGCACTTTTCCTCATCGCCTTCGCCTTGCCTGGCTTGCAGGCCGGGCTGGTGCACCGATGGTCCTTCAACAACTCCGCGGGTTCCGCCCCTGCGGGAAGCTCCGTGGTGGACAGCGTCGGCACGGCGAATGGTCAGGTGGTCGGCCAGGGAGCGGCCTTCAACGGAGCCTCGTTGGTGCTTCCAGGAAATACCAATGGCAACCAGACCCCGGCAAACATCGCAGCCTATGTCGATTTGCCAAACGGTCTCATCTCATCCAAGACCCACCTAAGTGTGGAAATCTGGGCCACGCCGGTTTCGATCAAATACTGGCAACGCTTGTTTGATTTCGGCTGCATGGGCACTCTTAGCACGAACGTGCGCGGTCTCGGCGCGCTGGACGGTGAAATCCTTCCGAGTGCCACCGTTGCACCTAACAATACGGTCTCCAGCGATGATTTCTCATTGGCGGTGAACCGTGAAAACAATGCCAATACGCAAAGGCTCATCGCCCGTCTGGATGGTGCCGCCGAGCGCGGAACCAACACCGCGGCCACCCTCACCACCGGCATCCAACATCACATTGTCTGCACCTTCACTCAAGGAGCCGGGACCTATGCCGCGACCGGCGGACAAATGGCATGGTATCTCAATGGCACCCTGGTCGGCACCTTGGATGTGAACTTTCTCCTGTCCTCGATCAAGGACCGCAACAACTGGCTGGGCCGCTCGATGTACTCTGCGGACAACAACTCGAACATTTCCTACAACGAAGTCCGCCTCTACGATCACGCACTCACCCCTGAGGAAATCGCGGATCACATGGCCGCCGGTCCGGATTCATTGGGTGATGGGCCAGGCAATCCTCCGGTGCCCGATCACCTGTGGGTCTTCAACAACGACGCCGACTCCACCGTTTCGCCCGGCTTGGCATTCACCGACAGCATCGGCGGCAAAGTCGCCATTCTAAGGGGAAATGGAGCGGTTCTCACAGGTTCCGCAGTCCGGCTTCCCGGCTCCACCAACGGCAACCAGTCCGCAGTTTTCATTTCGGCTTATCTCGATCTACCTAACGGAATTCTAACAGGAAGATCCGCCATCACCTTCGAAGCATGGGCCACGCCCCTATCATCGAAGAACTGGCAGCGTTTGTTCGAATTTGGCCGTTGTGTTGGTTCCCACGGATCAGGTGCAGCGCCCGGCGAGATTCTCGATGACTCAATCCCCCCGGGTCTCACTGCGGGATATGACAACCTCAGCCTCACTCTCAACAATGCGGGCGACCTCAACACCCATCAATTGGAAGGGCAGTATGATGGAAACGCCCCGCAATATACCACGACGACCGCTGCGACGGCCGCCGGGACAAAGTATCATTACGTTTTCGTGATCGAAGACGGAGTCGGAATCCACGGTGCCGCTGGCTGTCAGGTGCGTTGGTATCGCAATGGGGTGCTCCAGAATTCCGATGATTTCCCGTTTCGCGCTGCGGACATGGAAAACGTGAACAACTGGATCGGCCGCTCCATGTATAGCGTTGACTCCAATTCGCACCTAGCCCTGGACGAACTCCGCATCTATCAGCGCGTTCTTTCCGCAGGCGAGATTCTTGCAAGCAACATCGCAGGACCGGATCCGGGAGTCGGCGCACCGGAACCTCCCATGCCACCCCAAGTGCCGGAATCCCGCTGGTCATTCAACAACACTCCCGCTGCGGTCGCATCCGGCAGCGCCTTTACCGATGCCACTTCGGGCGAAACCGCCACCGTCCGTGGAAACGGAGCCACACTCAACGGCACGGCACTTGTGTTGCCCGGCACTTCCAATGGCAATCAAAGTGCCGCAAACATCTCCGCCTATCTCGATCTCAGAAATGGCGTGATTTCCTCACGACCCAGCCTCAGCTTCGAGGCATGGATCACGCCTCTTTCATCGAAAAGCTGGCAGCGGGTCTTTGATTTCGGAAGATGCACCATCACCAGTGGCAGCGGTGCAGCCAAAGGCGAAATCATCGATGGCCCCGCAGCTCCCGGCGTTTCGCAGGCATCGGACAATCTGATGCTTTCCAACAACAAGGTCAACGCGCTTGGAAGCCATCGCATGGAGGGAATGCTTAACAACAGCTCGGTTCTCACAGTCGATTCCGATATCTCCGGTTCCACCGCCGCCGGCACCGAGTATCATTATGTTCTCACGGTGCAGGATGCAGCGGGCGCTTACGGTTCCGCAGGTTGTCAGGTAAAGTGGTATCGCAATGGCGAGTTCCAAGGTTCCGCCGATCTTGCATTCCGGCTCACGGAGATCGAGGACGTGAACAACTGGATCGGCCGCTCCCAGTGGTCCGGTGATTCCAATGCCCACATGCAGATCAACGAACTGCGTCTCTACAACCGGGCTTTGAGCATTGGCGAAGTGATATCATCCTTCACCAATGGGCCAAACACCGTTTTCCCCGCACCCGTCGCGGTCAATGACGCGGCCACGATCCATCCCGGGCAGAAGGTCCTCATCGATGTGCTTGCCAATGATGCCAACAGCCCGAACCCGAACACGCTGCAAATCATCATTTCGCCCGCCACCGGCAGCGCCACCGTCACGAATGGCAAGATCCTGTATACCCACAGCGGCGACGCCACCTCGCCGGTCATTTTCACCTATCGAATCGGCAATGCAAGCGGGTTCACCTCGGACGGCACGGTGACCATCCAGTTCGCCAACTCGCTGCGAATCACCAATTCCTCGCTCGCCATGCCGGTGGCACCGCCGACCAGCGCGTGGCAGCTCGTGGATGCATTCCCCGGGCTGGTTTTCAATCAGCCGCTCTGCATTGCCTCCATCCCCGGGAACAGCAAGCGCCTTTTTGTTTGCGAGCGCCTCGCGAAGATCAAACACATCCCTGATATAAAATCCACCTCACCCACCCAGAACGTGTTTCTCGATCTACAGGCCGTCATCGCCGGGCGCACTCCCACAGAGACCATCGAAGGCGGCGGCAACAATGAGCATGGTTTGTTGGGTCTTGCGTTCCATCCCAATTATGCGGTCAACGGATATTTCTATGTCGCCTACACCGTGCGCATCAGCGGCAGCTCATACCATCAGCGCATCTCGCGCTTTCAGGTCAGTGCCGGCAATCCGAATGTGGCCAACCCCGCGTCCGAGTTGATATTGCTCCAACAACTGGACGAGGGAGCCAACCACAATGGCGGCGATCTCCATTTCGGCCCGGATGGCTACCTTTACTATGCTGCGGGAGATGAGGAAAACCCGAACGATGTCCGCCTCAACAGCCAGCGTATCGACAAGGATTTCTTCACGGGCATCTTCCGCATCGATGTGGACAAGAAACCAGGAAACCTTGAACCCAATCCACACGCATCGATTCCCACCGACTCCGGTGTCGCGCGGTTCTCCGTGCCGTCCGACAATCCCTTTGTCCACAGCAGCCTGGGCGGGTCATGGAATGGCTTCTTCAATGGTGTGGAAATCACCAATCTAAGCACCGTGCGCTCCGAGTTCTGGGCCACGGGCCTGCGCCACATCTGGCGGATGTCCTTCGATCCCGTCACCGGCGATCTTTGGGCGGGCGATGTCGGACAAGATACCTACGAGGAGGTCAACAAGATCATCAAGGGCGGCAACTATGGCTGGGTCTTCCGGGAAGGCGCACATGACACCAATCTCCGCACGCCCGTTCCATCCGGTTTCAGCAGCATCGATCCCTTCTACGAATACGTCCACACCGCCATCGCCGGTGGCGATGCCAGCTTGAAAGGCAACTCCGTGGTGGGCGGCCATGTCTATCGCGGCACACGTTTCCCATCACTTGTCGGCAGTTATATCTTCAGCGATTCCGTCTCCGGTCATGTCTGGCAGATGGATACCTCCACCGGAGTCACCGTCCGCATCACCGGTCTGCCGGGTGCCTTTGGTGTCATCTCCTCGCAAGGCGTGGATCCTTTCAACCAGGATATGCTCTTCGCCACCTATCTCTCCGGAAAAATCATGCGCCTCACCACCGGCGATGCGGCTATTGGAGAATTTCCCGCCACCTTGTCCGCCACCGGTCTTTTTGCCGATCTAACAGATCTGTCACCCGCGCCCGGCCTGTTGCCCTACGCGCCGAACCTCACCTTTTGGAGCGACCATGCCATCAAGCGACGCTGGTTCACTATCCCGGACGCCACCGGCATGATGAACTTCAATCACGATGGTAACTGGACCTATCCCACCGGCACTGTCTGGGTGAAACACTTCGATCTGGAACTCAGCCGCGGCAATCCGGCGACGAAGAAACGCATCGAGACCCGTGTTCTCGTCAAGACCGACAGCGGCTCCTACGGTGTGAGCTATCGCTGGAACGAAGCGCAGACCGAAGCCACGCTTGTCGAAGATGCGGGTGTCGAATTCGACATCGCCATTAACGATCAAGGCACGCCGCATACCCAGCGATGGCAGATTCCGGGGCGTTCGAGCTGCCTCACCTGCCACACGCCGCAAGCCGGGCACGCGCTCTCGTTCAACACCCGCCAACTCAACCGAGTCGAGACCATCCACGGCAGCACCGGCAACCAGATTTCCATTCTATCGGAAAATGGCTTCCTCGCCAACTCGCCGCCGCCCATCGCCAGCCTGCCGCGCCATGTGAGACCGGAGGAAACCCAATTTCCGTTGGAGCAACGCGCCCGCTCCTACTTCGCAGTGAATTGCTCGTATTGTCACCAGACCGGCGGCAGTGTGAGCGGATTCTGGGATGGCCGCGAAAGCCTCACCCTCGAACAAACCGGCCTTATCCACGGGAATGCGGTGAACAACGGCGGCAATCCTCTCAATCAATACGTAGTCCCCGGTGATCCCGTCCACAGCCTCGTGCTCAGCCGCATGGCCGCCTCCAATGGCTTCGGTCGCATGCCTCCACTCGGCACCACCGAACTGGATGCGGCCAACATCCAGCTCATCTCGGAATGGATCAGCGCCGAGCTTCCCGCCCGCCCGCTTTACAACCAATGGCGCGATTCGTATTTCTCCTCCGTCGATCCGGAAAACGGCAAGTCCGACGATCCCGACCACGACGGCGTCAGCAACTACGACGAATACCTCCGCGGCACCTCGCCGCTCAGCGAAGCCAATCCCTAGCAAGCCACTATCAGCAACGGCATGCTCCGTTTCAACCGCCAGTCCCACCGTTACTACGGGATCGAAATCAGCGACGACCTCGCCACCTGGACCCCTTGGAACCTCCCGGAAATCGACAGCACCTATCAGTCCGAGGACGAAATCACCGAAATCGCGCTCCCGGAAGCCCCCGGGGGAAAAATGTACTTCCGCTTCCAAATGAGCGAACCTTGAAGCTCAGGCCCATGGGCCAACCATGTTTTCCTTTGTTGCACCGGAAAACAGTTCTTCGACCCTGCGCATGACCCGGAATGAGGGGCATTCAGCCAACCCGCTGCGTCCGGAGTCCTCACCATCAAACGCGTGCCACTGTCCCTGCCAATTGCAGCGGAAACCTGGCGATTTCGGATTCTTTGTCTGCCGGGGCCTCGATCCGAGTCACGGCGGGTCATGACCTCATCATGACCTTTGGCTGCTTGCCTGTTGTGGAAATTCCATCGATCTTTACCCATGATGTTCATTTTTCGATACGTTCTTTTTCTCTGCGTATTGCCTGCGATCTCGGGCGCTGCGCCTGAATTCCATCGGGATGTTGCTCCGATCATTCACGGAAAATGCTCTGCTTGTCACCGTCCCGGCCAGGCTGCTCCGTTCACGCTGCTTACCTACGAGCAGATCAAAAAGCGGGCCAAACAGATCGTCGAGGTCACGGGCGAACGGGTCATGCCGCCGTGGCATGCCGACCCAGGTATCGTCGATTACGCAAACGATCGATCCCTCTCGGACTCGCAGATCAATACCCTTCGTGAATGGCTCGAAGTGGGAACTCCCGAAGGGGATCGCTCTCACCAGAAGCCCTTGCCTGAATTCCCGGAAGGATGGGAGGTTGGCAAGCCCGACCTCGAAGTGGCCATGGCGGAACCCTTCACCATCCCGGCGGAAGGGAAGGACATTTATCGAAATTTCGTAATCCCACTCGGTTTGGATGAGGAGAAATGGATCAACGCCATCGAATACAAGCCCGGCGCGCCGCAAGTCGTTCATCATGTGCTTTACTTTCTGGATACCACAGGAACTGGCCGCAAAAAGGACCTTGAAGATCCGGCACCCGGCTTCAGTGGATTCGGATCCGTGGTCAACCATTTCAGATATCTCGGCGGATGGGATTTGGGAACTCAGGCGTCCGAGTTGCCTTATGGCCTTGCGATGAAGGCACCCAAGGGGTCCGATCTGATCATTCAAGTCCACTATAGCCCCAAGGGCCGGGAGTATCAGGACCTCTCGAAGCTTGCCATCCACTTCTCTGACAAGCCCACGGCACGCCCTTGGACGATCCTGCCCGTCCCTCCGATGTTCGGCATTCTGGATGGCATCGACATTCCTGCGGGTGAAAAGGAATACATCAAGCGCAATACCTTCACGCTCCCCGTCGATATCGAAGCCTTCCGGGTCAACGCGCATGCCCACTATCTCGGCAAGCGCATGGAGATGACCGCCGTGTTTCCCGATGGCAGGAGGGAGTGGCTCCTCAAGATGAGCGACTGGAACTTTGCATGGCAGGAAGATTATCAATTCAAGACGCCCGTTCGTATGCCTGCCGGGACCAAGATCGAGGTGCTCATCAGTTGGGACAACTCCGCCACCAATCCCCACCAGACCAATCATCCGCCGAAATCCGTGCGCTGGGGATCGCAATCCGCCGACGAAATGGGAACCATCACCCTATCCGTCATGCTCGAAACGCAAGAGCAAAAGGATGCATTGCACAATGGCGTGAAACGTTTCATGGCGGCCCAAGCGCTGACCCGTGCATTCGAAAATGATATCAATTCCCTTCAGCATGCGCGTGCCGGTGGCATTCGCATTCCTGAAGCGGCCGCCGCCCGATTGAACGAGATGGCCAAAGGGCTGGACCTCGACGGGGATGGCAAGCTCAGTGAAACAGAGACCAACATGGGAGCCGCCATGCTTGCTCCTCACTTGACCGGCGTGGGAGCCATCGGAATCGACTGAACTCAACCTCACATGCACCCGTTTTTGAAAATCGCAATGTTTGCAGGGGTTCTGCCCTTCACATTGTTATCTTATGGCCAAGTGGAGTCTCGCACCCCGGATGCTCCTGCAGCCATTGTACTCCGGGATGCGCGAGGTGCCGAACATCGCTTTCCTGCCCAAGCTCAGGACGTGAAAGCGAGCGTGGTGATTTTTCTGATGACGGACTGCCCGGTGGCCAATGCCATGGTCCCCGACTTGAGTGAACTGGCTTCCCGCTATGCTCCCCTTGGAATCCGTTTCTATGGCATCTTCAGCGGAGAAAAGCAGGAGGACATTCTCCGGCATAGCAAGGATTATCAGATTTCCTTCCCGTGCTTGTTAGATGATTCCGGAGTTCTGGCGGAAAAATGCGGTGCCACCCGGGTTCCTGAGGCGGCGATTTTCGACAAGAACGGAAGGTCCATCTATCGCGGCAGGATCGATGACCGGGCGGTGAGAATCGGCCGCATGAAACCCATACCCGCCGAGCGCAATCTTGCGGATGCCTTGGCCGCTCTGGTGGCAGGCAATCCACTGCCCCCGCCCCAACCCGCCACCGCAGGCTGCTTTATTCCCAAACCAGATAACCAGGCTACCAAACAACCCAATCCCAGATAAAACCCATGAAACCCAAATCACTCCTCTGGCTTGCCATGATCACCCCGATCGCGGCGGCCCCAGCCAGCAGCCAGCTCAGACTCGTCAATGAGGCCGGCTTCAACCAAATCAACGTCACGGTGGATCCAGGCAGCGGCCTCGCCGATACCGATGTCACCACCCTGAGCGGCACTGTGGATGCGCAATTCGACATTGATCCTATTGCCGGCACTGCTTCTCAGCTCACGCTCTCCAACGGGCGGGCCACCGGGACGAACATGACTTTCTCCCGCTCCACTCTTTTCGGCGGCTACAACATCAACGCCACCGATCTCTCCAGCACTCTCTACACCATCGTCCCACCAGGCACGGTGAATCCCGTGGATGGCTTGTTCGCAGCAAACCAACACCGCTTTGATATCGACCAAGGCAATATCACGGGTTCCACCAACGGCCTCATCGGTAACAATACCATCAACGAAGTCTTGTCTCCTGCCAATCCAATCGCTGGAAACGGCAGTGGAACCGGCGCTGTGGTGTTGACCTCCTTGGGGAATTCCGGAAACTTTCGGATCTACAATTCCGTTGTGACACTCCCGGTCACTCTTGCTGACACCTTCCTGGTCGGATCCACCAATGTAAATCTAACGGGCAACGGCACGCTTAAGTTTTCCGGAACGGTCCAAGTCCCCACCACCGCAACAGTTGCGGATACCGTTTGGAACGGCTCGGAGAGTCAGGACTGGAACAATCCTTTCAACTGGAGCAACGGTGTCCCTCAGGAGAATGCTCCGCAGTGGTCCGCAGTCATCAATACCGCTGCGGGAAATTTCCCCTCCATCACCTCGGCCGGGACCTATCAGGGCGACTTGGATCTGGTCATCGGCGGTGGCTCCAACGGACGGCTCTCCCAGTCCGCCGGGACCGTGGCAACGGGCGAAGGAAATTGGATGTTTCTTGGCTGGCAGGGTGCGCAGGCCACCTACGATCAAACCGGCAGTGCAACCTGAAAGTTGGAGGACTCACCAACTCAGCCGGCAATATGCTCATCGGCTTGGATAACGGCACCGTTTCCACTTGGAACGTCAATACCACAGGCACGGCTCAGGCGGGCTGAATCTTCGCAGGCTCCGACGGGGCTGCGACAGGAATCATCAACATGGATGCCGGAACCGTGGATGTTTCCGGTGAGATGCAGATAGGCGGGAGTTTCTTCAACAACGGCTGCACCATCAACGTTAACACTTTCGGCGGCGGCGTGTTGGAGATGGGCGTCTTCGACGCGACGACCAACCAGTTCACCGTGAATTCCGGCAGTGTGAATCTCCAGAACAACGCCAGCATCAGCTTCGGTGAGGGAGGTAACCACACGGGTATCTCCACCTTCACCCAGAATGGCGGAACCGTGACGTTCTTCAGTGATGGCGGGACCACCGTTGGCGGTACTGGCAGATTGAATCTTGGAAATGGTGGCAGCACCGGAACTTATGCCTATAACTTGAACGGCGGAACCTTGACCGCTCCTTCCGTTTCCAAATCAGCGGCGGGAGCCAATGGTGCCTTCAATTTCAACGGCGGCACGCTGAAGGCAAGCACAAGCACCACCACCTTCATGCAAGGCCTGAGCGCTGCAAACGTCCAGAACGGAGGAGCGGTCGTTGATACCAATGGTAACAACATCACCATCGCCCAGTCACTGCTTGATGCGGGAACCGGTGGACTGACCAAGCAGGGGAGCGGCAGACTCACATTGTCTGGAGCGAATACATACGATGGTGTGACGGCGATTTCGGCCGGGTCGCTGTTTGTTACCGGATCGTTGGGAAATACCTCGGTCACCGTGGGATCAAGTGCAACGATTGGTGGCAATGGGTCTCTCGCAAGAACTCTGAACTTCGATTCTGGTTCAATGCTCGATGTCTCGGGCGGGACTCTGACGGTTGCCGGATTGGTATCTTTCGATAACTTCGGCTTCGGCAATCTCGTCGGTTTCGATGTGAATTCAGTCGCCGACGGGACTTATACATTGATCAGTGGAACCAACTTCGATTTCACCAATGTTTCGAACTTCGGTCCATCCAATGCCCTCAGTATTGGTGGTGGCAGATCCGCTTACTTCAACAGCGGAAGCTTTCAGGTTGTTGTCATCCCTGAGCCCGGCGCAGCGCTGATGGGTGGACTCGGAATGCTTGCCCTATTGCGCCGCCGGAGAATCGGTTGAAACTCGATATGCTTTTGCCTCTGGCGAGATAAAATCCAAGGAAGGGGCATGGTTGGGTTTTCATGCCCTTTCTGCATCTCCGGACTTCCACGCCATGATGGCTCTCAAGAACAACTTTCCCCTCTTGCTACGCAGGGAGGATGGCAGCATCCTGCCAGTGGATGTCTTTGAGGCGGTTCCCGCCTTGCCGCCCCGCTGAATTCGCCGACTCCGCTTTCAATCCGTTCAAATTGATGCCAAACCTGCCAATTCGATTCAAGAAGACAAGTCTCCTGATCCTGGTTTGCTGGCTTTTGGCAATCCATTCCTGGTTGTCCGGCGATGAGCCGCGATTGAACCACTTCCAAGCGATCGGCAGCCACAATTCGTATCATCTCGCCCCGCCCGCGAAGGTGCTTTCGGCCATGTCCCAATTGCCGAAAGAAGCAGCCGAGGCATGGAATTACAGCCATCCTCCATTGGTTCGTCAGCTTTCCGAGGTGGGCTTGCGGCAGATTGAACTCGACGTGTATGCAGATTCCCACGGAGCATTGTTTTCCAATCCGCTCGGGGTGAAACTGGCAAATCTGGCGGGAGCGAATCTGCCGGACTTCGATCTGGATGGAGTTATGAAAAAGCCGGGATTCAAAATCCTGCATATCCCGGATATCGATTGCTGGAGCAACACGCCGACTCTCGATTCAGCCCTTGCCGAATTGTCCGCATGGTCGGCAGCTCAGCCGGACCATTGGCCGGTGATGGTTTTGATCGAGTGCAAGGACAGGCACCACCCGCCGCTGCCGACAAGGCCCGAGCCTTTCACCCGCGAGCGACTCATGGAACTCGACGCCGCCATCCGGAAAGGGATTCCGCGGGAAAAGCTCATTCTGCCCGATGATGTCCGCAACGGACATTAAAGTTTGCGGCAAGCAATCATGAATCACGGCTGGCCCACGATCAAGATTGCCCGGGGAAAATTCATGTTCGCCCTCGATAACACGGATGGCATCCGCACGCGCTATCTGGAGGGAAATACATCCTTGGAAAATCGTGTTCTTTTCGTCAGTGCGCAGGGCTCCCATCACCCCGCAGCCGCGTGGTTCAAGTGCAACGATCCCGTTGGGCAGTTCGATGAAATCCAACGGCTTGTTCGTGCAGGTTTCCTTGTTAGAACCCGTGCCGACCAGACAAAGCCGGACCCGCAATAACGGGAGCGGGCATTCGCCAGCGGAGCCCATTGGATCAGTTCGGATCACTTTTCTTCTTCTCTTCCGACATCCATCCGCGTGGTGTTTCCAGATGGCTCCATGGTCCGCCGCAACCCGCTACATGGTGAGAGGCCTTGAGCGGATGTCACATAACTGAAGCG
Organism: Luteolibacter sp.; assembly: GCA_040399845.1. GTDB lineage: Bacteria > Verrucomicrobiota > Verrucomicrobiia > Verrucomicrobiales > Akkermansiaceae > Luteolibacter. The sequence goes on from JBBARN010000046.1 coordinate 43,494, forward strand.
AAGTGTGGATGTACGACCCACATGATACGGGTGGCTTGACCTCGGCGCTAGTGTCTTCAATTGCAATCGGTAACCCGTATCCCAAACAAGGATTGGCATGGTGACTCGGAGAACTAGGCGAGTAGCAGTGGCTTTTTCGATAGGTGGTTGCCCTTTCTCCCATCTCCTATCTTGAGGTTCGAAGCGGGATCTGCTTGGACATTTTCGATTCCGCCGAATGGGGGTTCCTGATTTGCCTTGGTCCGCTCTAG
>JBBARN010000047.1:0-43657 GCA_040399845.1 Luteolibacter sp.
CTCGAATGACGGTTTTGCAAACCATTGCCTTACCACTTGGCTACTCCGCCATTCGCATGGCGCGGGGGCGAGTAGTTACGCGGTGCCGGGGCGGGTGTCAATGCCTTCGTTTTCGGAAATTGCGGCATCGAGCGCGGCGAAGGCGTGATCGAGCTCTGCGGGGGTAGTGCAGAGCGGGGGCATGAGGACGATCGTATCAAGGATCGGCCGGGTGAGCAGGCCGTGGGCACGGGCGGCGAGGCAGAGGCGTTCGCCCATGCGCAGGGCGGGCGGAAATTTCTCGCCGTCGGGCTGGCGGAGTTCGATCCCGGCGACGAATCCACATTGCCGGACCTCGTGAATGATGGGATGGGCGGCTTGGAGGGTGGCGAGTCCGGCGCGTAGGTAATCGATGCGTGAGGGGAGTTTTTCGAGGGTTTTTTCCTGCTGGAAAACCTCGAGGCTGGCGAGCGCGGCGGCGCAGCCGAGGGGATTGCCGGTGTAACTGTGGCCGTAATAGAACGCCCGAGAGGCATCTCCCAAGAAGGCCTCGTAAATGCGGTCGGTTGTAAGCGTGGCGGCCATGGGCATGTAGCCGCCGGTGAGTCCCTTGGCCAGGCAGAGGAAATCCGGCACGACATTTTCCCGCTGGCAAGCGAACAGGCTGCCGGTTCGGCCGAAGCCGGTCATGACCTCGTCGAGGATGAGATGGACGCCGAACTTATCGCACCAACACCGTAACTCCGCCAACATCCCCGGCGGCCAGGGGCGCATTTCGTTGACTCCCTGGATTAGCGGCTCGATGACGACGGCGGCGATGGTTTCCGAGTCGATTCCGCGGATTTCCTCCATGCTGCGGACGTGAGCCACGGGGTAGCCCGGGCCTTTGAAGCGATCAAAAAAACGTCCCACTCCCCCGAGCGAAGCGGCACCAAGAGTGTCGCCGTGGTAGCCATCGGCGAAGGCGATGAAGCCGTTGCGGGCGGGTTCGCCGGTCTGCATGCGGTATTGCACGGCCATTTTGAGCGCACATTCCACCGCGGTGGAGCCATCGTCGGAGAAAAACACGCGCTCCAATGTTCCCGCCGGAAACAACCCGCAAAGCCGCTCTGCAAGCTCAGTCGCCAGAGGATGGGTGAAGCCGAGAAATGAAACATGCGCCGCCTTTTCCAATTGATCGCGAATGGCCCCTGAAATCACCGGATGGGCGTGGCCATGGATGTTGGTCCAGATGGATGAATTGCCATCGAGGTAGCGATTTCCCTCCGAATCCCACAGCCACGGGCCTTTGCCGTGGGTGATGACGACCGGATGATGATCCGCCGCGCACCAATCGCCCTGGCGGGTGAAGGGATGCCAGCAGTGGGCCTGATCGGCCTGAATCCAGCGGCGGGTGTCGTCTCGCATCGGGTCGAAATTGATGCCTTGCTCGCGCCCATGCAATGCGCAATCCCTGCGGCTTGACTTGGATTCTTGGTTGATTGCTGGGGCGGAAGGAAATCGGGCGAAATTGTCACATCCAAGAACTGGCACCGAAAATGCTTTGAGCGTGAAGTGATGCCTGTCAGCCGCTTTACATCCCCCCATTTCATCATCGGCACCCCATACTGAGTCACAATCCCCCAAATCCCCCCCAAGCCCCCCCGAGACGAGAAGGTCGGCGGATGCAGAAGCTGAGAAGCTTCCACATCCGCCGATTTTTGTTGGGGCCTACTTGATAGGGATCCGGGCTTGATCCGCACCCGCATCGCGTTTAGCCCTGCGGCTCCTTTTTCCATGTCCGTGTCTCCCTACACCATTCCCTCGCCCGCGCTGCAGCGTGAGGTGAAGCGCCGCCGTTCATTTGCGATCATTTCCCACCCGGACGCCGGCAAGACGACGCTCACGGAGAAATTCCTCCTCTACGGCGGCGCGCTCAACCTGGCCGGCAGTGTGACCGCGCGGAAAAACCAACGCGCCACCACCTCGGACTGGATGGAGTTGGAAAAACAACGCGGAATTTCCGTGAGTTCCACCGTCCTGCAATTCGAATACAAGGACTGCGTGGTCAACATCCTGGACACGCCGGGTCACAAGGATTTCTCGGAAGATACCTATCGCGTTCTCACCGCCGTGGATGCGGCCGTGATGGTGGTGGATGCCGGCAAGGGCATCGAGAGCCAGACGCGGAAATTGTTCGAAGTCTGCCGCCGCCGTGGCGTGCCGATCTTCACCTTCATGAACAAGCTGGACCGTCCCGCGCGGCCATCGCTGGACTTGTTGGATGAACTGGAAAACGTGCTCGGTATCCATGCCTATCCGCTCAACTGGCCGCTGGGCGATGGTCCGCGATTCAAGGGGGTTTATGATCGCGAGCACAAGGAAGTCCATCTTTTCGAACGCACCGTGCACGGTGCCTACCGCGCGCCGGAACGGGTGACGGGCATCGAGGATCCGAGCGTGAAGGCCGCCATCGATGAGGGCACTTACAATCAGGTTTGTGATGAACTGGAGTTGTTAGAGGGTGCGGGTGCGGACTTCGATGTGGCTAAGGTGCTTGCGGGTGAACTCACCCCGGTCTTCTTCGGCAGTGCGGCCAACAATTTCGGCGTGCAGCTTTTGTTGGATCGTTTCCTCGAACTCGCCCCACCGCCGCTACCACGCGAGAGCGGCGATTTCATGATCGATCCCGCATCGGAAGAGTTCTCCGCATTTGTCTTCAAGATCCAGGCGAACATGAACCCGAAACATCGCGACCGCGTGGCTTTCGTGCGGATTGTTTCCGGGAAATTCGAGCGCGACATGAATGTGCTCAACACCCGCAGTGGCGATCGCATGCGGCTGGGAAATTCACAGCGCCTGTTTGCCCGCGAACGCGAGACCGTGGACGATGCCTTCGCCGGCGATGTCGTCGGCTTGGTGGGAAATTATGATTTGCTGATCGGTGACACCCTCGCATCGAGAAACGGTGTGGTGTTTCATGAAATCCCGCGTTTCGCGCCCGAGTGTTTTTCCTATCTGCACAACAAGAGCACCGCGAAATACAAACGCTTCCGCGATGGACTCCAGCAGTTGCTCAAGGAAGGCGTGGCGAGCGAGTTCCAATTGCTCGATGCCGGCCCGACGCAGGTGCCTCTGTTGGGGGCGGTCGGTCCGCTGCAATTCGAAGTTCTGCAATATCGCCTCGAAGGCGAATACGCCGCGGAAACGCGCATCGAGCAGGCAAGCTGGAACCTCGCCCGCTGGCTCAAGCCCAAGGAAGGCGATCCCCTTTGCCCGGAAGCCCGCCCCTCGCTTTCGCTAGGCGCTTCACTGGCCCGAGATTCCAATGGCTGGCTCGTCGTCCTGCTTCCGAGCGAATGGGCGCTTAAAACCTTCACCGACAAAAACGAGGATTGGATCATCTCCGATCAACCCTTCCCGCCGCCGATCGCGGAGAAATAAGTCAAGGGCAGGCTGGCTGGGAAGTGCCTTTGCCCGGTCGGGGGCTTGACCCGGGCGCGCTGCCGTGCAAGCTCCGCGCCCGATGATTTCCGTCCAAGCCTTGCGCGTTGAATTCGGCGCCCGCGTCCTCTTCAACGACCTCTCCTTCTCCGTCCAGCCGCGCGAGCGCATCGCCTTCGCTGGTCACAACGGTGCCGGCAAGTCCACGCTCATGAAATGCGTGGCCGGGATCATCCGTCCCAGCGCCGGCCAGATCCACGCCCCCAAGGGCACCCGCATCGGCTACCTCCCGCAGGAAGGCATCCACGTCCGCGGCCGGACGCTCTGGCAGGAAACGGAATCCGCCTTCGGCGAAACGATGGCCCTCGCGGAAAAAATCGACCGCCTCTCCGCCGAACTCACCAAGCTTGATCCCCGTTCCTCGCCCTACGGCGATCTGTTGGAGGAAATCGGCGAGCTCGAACTCCTGCTCGACTCCACCGACCCCGCCCGCATGAAGCCGCGGATCGAGTCCGTGCTCAAGGGGCTCGGTTTCCAAACCAAGGATTTCACTCGCGATTGTTCGGAATTTTCCGGCGGTTGGCAGATGCGCATCGCGATGGCGAAACTCTTCCTCCAGGAGCCCGAAGTGCTTCTGTTAGACGAACCGACGAACCACCTCGACATCGGCACGCAGATCTGGGTGGAGCAATATCTCATCAACTATCCGGGAGCCATCCTGCTCATTTCCCACGATCGCGCCCTGCTCGACACCCTTTGCACCCGCACCATCGCCTTCGCCCACGGCCGGGCGGAAGAGTATGCGGGAAATTTCTCTTACTTCGAGCGCGAGTCGGTCCTGCGCAAGGAAATCCAGCTCAAGCAATACGAGGCCCAGCAACGCGAGATCAATGAAATCCAGCGTTTCATCGATCGCTTCCGCGCCTCTGCCAACAAGGCCACACTCGTGCAATCGCGCATCAAGATGCTCGCCAAGATCGAGCGCATCCCGCAGCCCGAGCGCGATGACGCGGTGATGAATTTCAAATTCCCGCCACCACCGAACTCCGGCCACATGGTTGCCAAGCTCGAAGGCGTGGCGAAGAGTTATGGGCCATTGAATATCTTCAGCGGATTTGATTTCGAGATCAACAAGGGCGAGAAGTTCGCCATCGTCGGCCCCAACGGCGCGGGAAAATCCACCTTCTGCCGGCTCATCACCGCGCAAGAGGAACCGGACGCCGGCGCACATACTTTCGGCCACAAGGTCGCCACCTCGTTCTTCTCGCAAAACCACGCGGACGAACTCGACCCGGAAATGACCGTGCTCGAGACCGTAGAGGCCGCCGCTTCCCGCGATGCCGCACCGCATGCGCGGAATTTGTTAGGCTGCTTCCTTTTCCGCGGCGATGATGTTTTCAAAAAAGTCGGTGTCCTTTCCGGTGGTGAGCGCTCCCGCGTCGCACTCGTCTGCATGCTATTGCGCCCGGCAAATTTCCTCATCCTCGACGAGCCGACGAACCACCTAGACATGCAATCGCAGGATGTCCTCCAGCGCGCGCTCATCGACTATCCCGGCAGCGTGATGATCGTTTCCCACAATCGGAATTTCCTCGATCCGCTGGTCACCAAAACCATCGAGTTCCAGCCCGGCCGCCAGCCGATCCTCTATGCGGGAAATATCACCTATTATCTCGAAAAATCCGCCGAGGACGAAGCCGCCCGCAAAGGCGAACCGAAGTTATCATCTCTCGCCGCCCAAACACAGACTCCCAACAGCGGGTCCTCGCGCCAATCCGTCCCCGGCGTAAACCGCAAGGAGCAACGCCGCATCGAAGCCGAGCAACGCGAAATCCGTTCCAAGGTCCTCAAGCCCCTCGAAGTCGAATTCGAAGCCCTCGAAATCAAGATCGCCGAACTCGAAGGCGCGCAATCCACCCTCACCCAGCAACTCTCCAGCGAGGAAGTCAGCAACAACCCTGGCAAACTCCGCGAGGTCACCAACGCCGTGGACAAACTCGCCAAAGCTCTCGAAACCAGCTACTCCCGCTGGGGCGCCCTCTCCGAGGAAATCGAACGCCTCCGCAAAAAGCTCGGCATCGAGTCCTGAGAAGAAGGGACCTGTGATCCTACCAACAAATCAATCCGCCCGATTTCCGATGCCATCGCCCGTTCTTGTCAAACGGTCCGGCCTGATGGGCCAAAATTTGAGGACTTGAAGAGGCGGGCTGTTTCCCGTGTCATGTCATCTTTTCTCCGCAAAAAGGACTTTATATATCTTATCCTCCGCAGGTTTTCGCCAAGCCAGTCCACTGGTTTCGAGAACCGCCTCGTAGGGGAGTTGGCGATTGGCGACGAGGAACAATTTTCCTCCTCGTTTGAGACTTGAAATGGCGGTTTTCAGGAAGGCCCGGCCGAGATCCACATCGGTCGCTTGACCACTGTGGAATGGAGGATTGGTCACAATCGCGTCATACTGGGACGGCAGGCCGGTCGTCACATCATGCCAGTGGAAATGCAGCAAAGCTTCCTCCTCTGAGTCGCAGGTCTTGGATTGCCTGTGCGCGAGATTGAGCTTTGCGCATTCCAAGGCCCGGCGATCCGCCTCGAACAAATCCACACGTCCCACCTTGCGGCAACGTTGGAGCAACATGTCGGTCAGATAACCCCAGCCCGCCCCCAGATCCGCAACCGATCCATGAAGGTGGGGCGGCAGGTGGTTTGCAAGGAGCAAGGAACCAGGGTCCACATGATCGCTACTGAAGATGCCTACCTGAGTGATATAGGAACTGTCTGGAATCCATCGCCGTTCCGCCATCGAGAGCCACGAATGGAAGATTTCCTCGTTCCAGCTTCCATCATCCACCACATGAAAGGCGCGGCACTTGTGCTTTTGGATCGATGAAATCCTGCCGGTGGCTTTGGCCAGTTCCTTTTCGAAGCGCCCTGCCCCTGCCGTGTTCGGCATCGCTACCACCATCCGGCCACCTGGGGCCAACCGATTTCTCGCCAGCGCAAACCAGGCCAAGGTTTCGTCCCGTGATTTTCCGGGCAGCACCAGCACGAGGGGCCAGCGACCATCCGGCAGTTCATCCAACCGCTCCAAGCCAGCTGCATCCCAAGCATCGGCCAGCGGCTTCAGTGGCTGCCACCCGATCAATCTCGGCCAAGCACGCAGCGTTTGATGGGGCATCGCCCCGACAAAAAAAGCCCCCTCCACTGGGATTTCCAATCCCTGTTCACCAGAAAATACCAGCATCAATGTTTCCAGCGCCATCAGCATGCAAGACCCCTATCCGAACCCGGCGCGCCTCGCCATCCCCAATCTCCAGCGCCAACGCTCGGGGCGCTCCACCGGTGGGATCGATGGCCATGTCTTCCTCCGCCGTGGGGCCGAATTCAGCATGGTTCTTGCTCCTCCAAATTCAATTCGCCGAATGCGACGTGGTAAGTGTAGAGTAGATTCTTGTTCGCCCCCTTGAGGTAATCCTTGTCGGTGGAAATCCGCAGCGTTCTGAACTCCTCGGTATCCAAATGGATGTTCGGGCTGGTCCTGCGCGCTGAACTGATCCAGTAGTCTCCAGCAGGTAGGACCGCTTGGGTGAGCGCGGCGACCTCTGTCCTTTCGGTCTGGCTGGGTGCCGATCTGGAAGTCGTCTGCCGGATGCTCAGCATCAGGTTACGAAGTGTTCATCACCTCATCATTTTCACAGAATCCAAAGTGTCATCGGCCGGGAACGGGCGGTGGAATGCTCGTTCGCCTTACCAGAAGGGGGGCAAGTCCATGATCATGAAGGGGTTGAAAAATCATCCCTGCTGGCACAGTATTCCCCCAGCCCGGTGACCAAGACCCTCCTCCATCTCCTGCTCCTCGCCACGCCAGTTCTCGCTGAAGTCGATTTCTCGCGTGATATCCGACCCTTGCTCAACAAGCACTGCACCGCATGCCACGGCGGCGTGAAGGAGGCGGGCGAGGTTTCCTTCATCTACCGCGAGCTGGCGCTGGGCAAGGGCGAGTCGGGAAAAACCGTGATCGTGCCCGGTGATCCGGATGCCTCGGAAATGATGGTTCGCATCCTTTCCAGCGACCCCGACGAGATCATGCCCAAGCCCGAGCACGGGCCGCCACTCGCGAAGGAAGAGGTCGAGTTGCTGCGCCAATGGATCAAGGAGGGCGCGAAATGGGGCGAACATTGGTCGTTCGTCGCCCCGCAAAATCACCCACTTCCCGAGGTAAAACAAAAGGATTGGCCGAAGCGCGACCTCGATCGGTTCATTCTTGGCCGCTTGGAGCGGGAAAAACTGCAACCTTCGAAACAAGCGACGCCGGAGGCATGGTTGCGTCGTGCGTCGTTTGATCTCATCGGCCTGCCGCCGACTGTGGAGGAAATCGATGCGTTTCAAAAAGCCGCCGCTACCGACCTTGATGCCGCCATCGCGGCGGAGACCAATCGCCTGTTGGCCTCCCCGCGCTTCGGCGAGCGCTGGACTTCCGTCTGGCAGGACCTCGCCCGCTATGCGGACACCAGCGGCTACGCCGACGATGGACGCCGCCAGGTTTGGAAATACCGCGATTGGCTCATCGATGCCTTCAACCGCGACCTGCCCTTCGACCAATTCACCATCGAGCAGATCGCGGGCGACTTGATCCCCGACGCCACCCTCGAACAGAAGATCGCTCCGACTTTCCACCGCCTATCCCAGATCAACAGCGAAGGCGGCACCGATGACGAGGAGTTCCGTGTCGTCGCCGTGATGGATCGCATGAATACCGCTTGGGAAACCTGGATGGGCGTGAGTTTCGGCTGCGTGCAGTGTCACTCGCATCCTTACGATCCCATCCGCCATGAGGAGTATTTCACCTTCATGGAGTTCTTCAACCAAACGGCCGACGCGGATGTGCAGGAAGACCTGCCCAAGCTTTCCGTGCCTCACGACAAGGGGCGTTACGCCGAGTCCAACGCGCTTCAGAATGAGATCCTTGCCGGGGAGAAATCACTGTTTGCCATCCGCCAAGGGATCGATTCGCGGACCAAGTGGAGCCCTCCCGCAGAGATGCAGGCGACTGCGAAAAAGGCCAAGCTCACCATCGAACGCGACGCGGGAGTCCCCGAGTTTCGCGCTGATCCAAATGCGGCCGCCGGCGCTGAATACACCCTCACCCTCACGCCCGCCACCGAGACCCTCACCGCGCTGCGCCTCGAACTCCTTCCGCGCGATCCGAAAACAGCTTCGCACACTCCCGAATGGGGAAGCATCATCAAAAAACTGCGGCTCGATCTCGTCGATCCCTCCGGCAAGGGCTCGAACGTCGCTTTCCACGAAGTCATCGTCGATGAGCCCCATCCCTTGATCGATCCCAGCGGTTCCATCAACGGCAAGTCGCAAGGCTGGGGTGCATACACGAAAATCAACGCGGCCCGCCATGCGACCTTCGTATTGAAGGATGCGCTTTCCATGCCTGCGGGCTCCAAGCTGCGGGTCACCATCCAGAACGGCGGCATGTATCTCGCCAGCTTCCCAATGGTCGCGAAACGCGGCCGGGTTTTCCTGACGGATCAGCCGGATTGGATCCGCCACCGCGAACAGCCCGAGGTGATTGCGGACAAAAAACGCATTGCGGAAGCAAAGGCAAAACTCAGCGCCATCCCCTCCACCAACGTTCCGCAAATGGCCGAGCGGGATCCCGCCCACTCGCGAGCGACGCATGTTTTCGTCCGTGGCAACTGGTTGGACAAAGGTGAGCCCATCCCGGAAGCGAACACGCCCGGCTTGTTCCCACCGTTGAAAAAATCCGGCCCCCGCGCCACCCGCCTCGACCTTGCGCAATGGATCGCATCGCCGCAAAATCCACTCACCGCCCGCGTCGCGGTCAACCGCCTCTGGCTTGAGCTTTTCGGCACTGGCATCGTCCCGACGCCCGAGGATTTCGGTTCTGCCGGCGAGTCGCCCACCCATCCGGAACTTCTCGATCACCTCGCGTTGCGTTTCTCCGGGGAAATGAAATGGAGCATCAAGGCCATGTTGCGCGAACTCGTCGCCAGCGCCACTTATCGTCAGGATTCCGGCGTTTCCGAGGAACTCGCGGAACGCGATGCCGACAACCGGCTCCTCGCCCGCGGTCCGCGCCAGCGCCTCACGGCGGAAATGATGCGCGACCAAGCCCTCACCGCCGCCGGCCTCATCAGCCACCAGATCGGTGGTGAGCCGATCCACCCGCCCTTGCCACCCGGAGTTTGGCAGCCATTCGTCAAGGACACCTGGAACACGCCTCCTCCTGGTGATCCCCAGCGTTACCGCCGCGCTGTTTACATCTACTACAAGCGCGGCCTGCAATACCCGCTCTTCGGTTCCTTCGATGCTCCGCCTCGCGACGTTTGCTCGAAGCGCCGCCTCGTTTCCAACACTCCCCTCCATGCCCTGACCATCCTCAACGACGAGTCCTTCCATGAGGCGGCCATCGCCCTCTCGAAACGCATGACCGCCGCCTCGGGATCGCTCGATGAGCGCATCGCCTACGGCTACCGCGTCACCACCTCACGCAGCATCACCCCGGATCGTGCCAAGGAACTGCGTGAACTCCACCAGCGGCTCATTCCGCAATACACCGCCGCGCCGGAGGAAATGAAAAAACTTGCTGCTACCCCGGAAGACGCCGCCCTCGCGGTGCTCGCTTCGGTGCTCCTCAATCTCGACGAATCCTTCACCCGCTGATGCCATGAACGCGCTGCAACATCTCGCCCAGGAAGAACTCCGCCACGTCACCCGCAGGCATTTCCTCAGGGAATCCGCCTTCGGACTCGGCTCGCTTTGGCTCGGCAGCAACGCCCTTTCCGCCGCCACTGGCGAAACCATCTCGCGCGACGCGGCGAATCCCCTCGAGCCCCTTTCTCCGAAATTCGCGCCGAAAGCCAAGCGCATCATCTTCCTCCACATGGCCGGAGCGCCGAGCCAAGTCGAGCTCTTCGATTACAAGCCGATCCTACAGAAATACAACGGCAAGGATTGCCCCGCCGAATACCTCGAAGGCCAACGCTTCGCCTTCATCCAAGGGGTGCCGCAACTACTAGGACCGCAGTACCCGTTCAAACAACACGGGCAATCCGGCGCATGGATTTCCGATCGCCTGCCCTCGCTTTACAAGCATGCCGACAAGCTCTGCATCATCAATTCCATGGTCACCGACCAGTTCAACCATGCGCCTGCCAAGCTCATGATGCACACCGGTCACGCCAACCTCGGTTACCCATCGATGGGTGCCTGGCTGACTTGGGGGCTCGGTACGGAAAACCAGAACCTGCCTGGTTACATGGTGCTGCTTTCCGGCGGTCGGCCGCCCCGCGCCGGTGCCGCATTGTGGTCCACCGGTTTCCTGCCGACCGTTTATCAGGGAGTGCAATGCCGCTCGGGTCCGGATCCCATCCTCAACGCCGCCAATCCGCCCGGGCTCACCCGCGACATCCGCCGCGCCGCGCTCGATTCATTGCAACGTCTCAACCACCAAACCCACGAGGAGATCGGCGATCCGGAGACCGTCACCCGCATTTCCCAATACGAGATGGCTTACCGCATGCAGGTTTCCGTGCCTGAAATCATGACCATCAAGGACGAACCGGCACCCGTCCTCGAAATGTATGGGGCCAATCCCGGGCAAACCTCGTTCGCCAACAACTGCCTGCTCGCCCGCAAGCTCGCCGAGAACGGCGTCCGCTACATCCAGCTCTTCGACTGGGGCTGGGACACCCACGGCTCCAACGCCCAGGAATCGCTCACGAGCGGCTTCGTCAAAAAGTGCAACGATATCGACAAGGCCATCGGCGCCCTGCTCTCGGATCTCGAAATGCGCGGGATGCTCGAGGACACGCTCGTCGTTTGGGGCGGAGAATTCGGCCGCACACCCATGCAGGAGAACCGCGGTGGCGGTGCAAAGAACGCCTTCGTCGGCCGCGACCACAACCCGAACGCGTTCACCGTCTGGATGGCTGGCGGCGGGGTGAAACCCGGCATCACCTACGGCGAAACCGACGAACTCGGCTACCGCGTCGCCAAGGATCCCGTCCACGTCCGCGATTTCCACGCCACCCTGCTCAACCTCTTCGGCTTCGACCACCAGAAGCTCACCTTCCCCTTCCAAGGCCTCAACCAAAAGCTCACCGGCGTCAAACCCGCCAAGGTCATCAAGGGGCTGCTGGCGTGAAACATGGCATTCCATTGGGGAGCGATGAATGTTTTCCCGGTGAATGGAGGTGAGATTCAAAGAGATTTCCGGTTTTCGTTAACCAAGGGCGCTCTGGTGGAATTGAGAGCGTCATGTTCGGCCCCATGACGCATCCCCATTGCCGCGCAGCCATCGCCCCATCCGATGGGATTGTGCGAGGACGACTCACCCAACCCATTCCCGCCCAATTCGTGATTTTCATGGTTTCATCTTCGTTTCCCGATTCCACAGCAGACTTTTGACTCCGCTGAATTCCGATTTGATTGATGAGCCGTGATGTAGTGCCATGACGGAACCTCGAGTTCACCCTCAAACCCATGAGACTGATTTTCATCCTGGCCCTGGCGCTTGCCTCGTGCATCGCACAGGCACAAACGATCAATGCCGTCTATTTCGGCCAAACCCACGTGCTCAAAGCCACGGATCCCTATTTCGGCTTGGTCGGAAATCGGGAAACCCTGATCAAGGCCCACGTCACTGCCCCTGGAGCGCCCGCATCCCCTGCGGTCACGGCCACGCTCTCGCTCAGCGGTCAAACGCCCTTGGTTCTGACACTCACAGGACCGGCCACGCTGCCGGCATCGATTCCGGACGGCTTGGGAGTCGTGCAGCATTTGTTCACGAACACTTTCACCGGCTACATCCCCGCCGCTTGGGTCAAAACCGGTTTGCAGGTCACGGTGAGAGCCGGAACGGCCAGCACCAGCATCACCAACATGAAAGTCAGCGCACCGACCAAGGTCATCATGACCATGACGGATGTGCAGTATTTCTCGGATACGAGCTCGGACTACCCGAGCGGGATTTTCAACGAAGTCGAAGCCAAGTGGCCCGTGGCGGATTTGGAAGTCAGACGCCTCGGGCATGTCGTTTTCCCCGAGCTGGTGATCCCACCACGCGGGGACGTTGGGGCCAAGGCCGCACGCATTCGATCCAAGGCGGAATACACGGCCAAGACCGGCCTTGCTTTTGATGGCGAACAGGCCGCAGCGCTGGCATGGAACGGCGCTCTCAAGCGGGCCGCCGGGCGCTCCGGGCGCTGGAGTTTGTTTTACCTGAATGTTTACAATGCCTTCGCAGGCGGCCAGGCCGGTGGCTTCGCAGGGGTTGGCAGCGGCACTTCGGTGGGCATCCTGCATCATGAACTCGGACATGCATTGTCGCTGCCGCATTGGGGCGACAGTGCAGCCTATCCCTACAAGGGTGCCATGCACGGCATCTCGGCACCCTCGAATTACAACGGGACCCATGCCGGTCCTGCGTGGGCTTTCCACTTGCCCACGAAAAAGTTCATTCCACCGACCGTGCAAACGGGCAACGTCGGAGGAAAACCCGTGGGAACTTACAAGGTGGATCCAATGCAAGGCGGCGGCACCGGTTTCCAAGAGCCAGGCTACCAGTTGAATCATTTCTCCGACTATTCCGTGAATCAAATGCGGAACTATCTCAATGACCACGTTGTGGTGTGGAACCCGGCGCTAGGGACCAGCGGGAGCTGGGCGGAGTGGAATCAGACTACGGGTGCTTATTCGACGACCGTCTCAAACAACGGTGTGCAATTCCCCACCACCCGCGATACCCAGGTGATCAGTATCATGGCTTCCATTTCCGGCTCGGATCCGGATGTGACCATGGTTTATCCGCCAATCGGGCCCTACACGTCCGGGTTGATCCGTTTGTTCGATCCCACGGTTGCAGCCGACCGCACTTCCGCCAACAGCATCTTCAGTCCCTCCACCGGGTCTGACCTATGCGTGAGGGTCGTGCAGGGTGGCGTGACAAAGACTTATATGTTGGCGGCCTCCTGGGTGACCAATCAGGACCCGTTTTCCAGCGGTAGCCTTGTCACGGAGGCGATCAACCTGCCGGCTTCCGGTGGAGCTGTGACCAAGATCGAATTGCTGCTCACGCCTGATGCCGAGGTGAACGGACTGCCCACCAATCCCCAAGTGCTTTCCACTTGGGCACCGCTCACACCGGAACCTGCCGAATTCGAATTGGCACCGACGGCTTATAGCAACTCGGCCGTCACCATGAAGGCGGTGAAAGGAAATCTCGCTTTTGGTTTCACCGGCACGGTGGAATACCAGTTCAACGAGACCACTGGAAATCCCGGCGCGACTTCCAGCGCCTGGCAAACCAGCCGGACCTACACCGACACCGGCCTCCAAGCGGGAACCCAATATTCTTATACCGTCTCGATGCGCGCCGGCACCCAGACTGCCACAACTTCGGCGGCGGCCTCGGCGACTACGCTGGCTGCGGTCACGAACAAGTCCGTAACAGTTAACTCCACACAGCAGTTCAGCCTCCCGGCGAACCTCGAAGGCTTTCAACCGGTCACGGGACTTGGCACTTTTGATGCGGGCACAGCGGACAAACTCGTCGTCGTCGTTTCCACCGAGGACAAAAACAACAGTGGCACGGGCTATGTCTATGACGTCCGCTACAATGGCAAAGTGATGACCGAAGTCATCCAGGAGGAGGCGGGAAGCGGCAATGGAACGGCTGCCATTTTCTATCTCGACAATCCCGGCCCCAAAGGCGCCGGCACCATCGAGGTCTCGGCAGAAAGCCCCAATGGCGGGATCGGAGCGGCTTATGCCTTGTCAAACACGATGCCCGGATTTGCTGTGACGAATAGCAGAACAGGGAATGCCGCGAACTCCGTGACCTTCACCACCGCCGGAGTGAATTCGGTCGTGATCGCCGTTTTGGAAAATTCGGGCAATCCAAACTCTTCAGGCACGCCCACGGTGAACGCAGCCGCTACCACTCCCCTCACCCAGGTCAGTTCCGGATCATGGGGCGGCGGATTTGGCGGTCATGCCTCGGGTTATCGTTTGGTAGCCGCGCCCAGTTCGGTCACCCCGGCGTTCACCACCACGACGGGAAGTGGATATAGTATCAACCTCGCTGCAGCCGAGTTTGCGGCGAAACCACCACAACCCAACATCTGGGCCCAAACCGCAGGCGGCACCCAGAATTGGACGACCAACACGAATTGGGAAGACGCCATCGTGCCGGCACCGACGAGCAGCACGACGATGGATTTCAGCACTGTGGACCTCGTTGCCGATACCAGTCTCGTGCTTGGCGCGGCTCGCACTGCGCGGATATGGAAATTTGGCGATACCTCCGGGACTCAAAACTGGACCATCAACTCGGGCAACACGATGACGCTGGCCGGCACCACGCCCACCATCGAGGTCAAGAACAACACGACTCAATTCAACAACGTCGTGGCCGGCAGCGCGGGTCTAACAAAAACTGGCACGGGCACCTTGTTCCTCAATGGTAATAATACTTATACCGGCGTCACCCGCATCAGCGCCGGCACGCTTCAGGCCGCCACCCTCGCCAACGGCAGCAGCAACAGCAGCATCGGTGCCTCGTCGAATGCGGTGGGCAATCTCATCCTGAACGGTGGCACGCTCCGATACACAGGCGCGGCCGTCAGCACGAATCGCCTCTTCTCGCTGCAAGCTTCCAGCAGCATCGACGCCTCGGGAACGGGTGCATTGAATTTCACCAACATTGGTGCGATGGGCTTCAGCAGCAGCACGGCTGACAAAATCCTCACGCTGACTGGAAACAACACCGGCTCTAACACACTCGCCGCGATCATCGGTGACAACCTAACAACTGTCACCGTTGGCGATCAGGACATCACCACCGGTAGAACTTCATTGACCAAGTCCAGCACCGGCACATGGGTGCTCTCCGGAGCAAATACCTTCACCGGCGGCACCATCATCAATGGCGGCACGCTCCGGCTCACCAATACGGCTGCGGTTCAAAACTCCAGCCAGTTAAACATCAACACCGGCTCCAACGCTGGCACACTCGAATTGGCGACCGATACGGCGTTTGCCACGTTCCCAATTATCGGTGGCGGTTCAGGTGCTGAAGGAACCATCGTTTCGAATCGGGCGACCTCAGGCGCAGGCCTCACTCATGTGCTCGGCGAGGCGTTTTTTGGCACCAATTCCTACAACTTCACCAGCGGCACCAATGTGACGAGCGGAACGGGTGGAGTATCGTTTACCACCGTCGACCTCAGCGGTGGTGTCAACGGCACCACCATTTTCAACCCCACCACTGCCAATCTGACCATCGTCGGCGGAGTAACCATTCCCAGTGGAGGGACCACCAAAACACTCAACCTCGGAGGAGCTAGCACCGGCAACACAATCGGCGGGGCGATATCCAACGGCATTGGCACGCTTTCCTTAATCAAAAGCAATACCAGCACCTGGACCCTCTCCGGCCTCAGTGCCATCACAGCAAACAATTACAGCGGGAGCACGACCATCGACGACGGCACGTTGCGAATCACCACCACCAGCCCATCGTTCGCTGGCAGCCTCGTTTTCGGAGGCTCGGCTGGCAGTTCGAACACCGGCACGCTGGATCTCAATGCCGCCAGCGCCACCTTTGCCACCAACCTCGCGGTTCAAACCAACTCGCCCGATGCTAACAACATCATCATCGGCTCGGGGAGGACGCTCACCATCAATGGCAACGTGACCGTCGGAGCCAATGTCGCCGGTGCGGTCGCCTCGCTCGTGGCTTCCGGCGGCGGGAATATGGTCGTGGGCACTGGCGGCACCAACACTTTTATCATCGGAGGTGCCACCGGTTCGACGCTTGCGGGCACCACGACGCTTGACCTCTCCGGCCTCTCATCATTCACAGTTAACTATGGATCGGCGGGCACCTTCCGCCTCGGTGATGCAACTACGGGTTCGAATCTGCCTTCGCCCTCAACTTTGAAACTCGCTTCCGACAACACCATCACTGTCGGCAATTTCCGGATCGGCGACTTCAGCGGGGGGCAAGCCATCCACGTTCTGACCTTGGGCGATGGCGATAATTTCATCAATGCCACCACTACCAACATCGGCTCTGCCGGAGCTGGCATCCGATCAAGTGGTTCGATGATTTTCAATCCTTTGGACACGACAGGAAAGCTCAAGCTCCGCGGCTTCGAGGGTGGCTCCACTCGCACCGTCCTCAACATGGTCAACACCACCGGCAACACAGCGGTTGGCCTCACTTCGATCATAAACTGGGTCGGCCACACGGTCGATGCGAACGTCAGTAGCCTGACCATGGCCAGACGAACCGTGGGCGCTGGTGGAGCGAACTCGACACTGGCCTTTGATCAGGGCTTGCTCGACATCACGACTCTGCAAATGGCCGACCGGAGCGGCACCGCTGGCGGCGTCACGGCGACAGTGAACCTGGGGGACAGTGTGGCCGTCGGTGTGCCAACCGCGACGATCGGAAACATCACCATGGCCGCAAGCTCCGGCACCGGCACCGCCACGGTGAACCTTAACATCACGGGTGGCAACGTGGGCATCGGCACGGGCACTGGCACAGCCATCAACATGGCCAACGCGGGAGCCGGGGCCACTGCCAATTCAGCCCTGACTATCAACGGCGGAACTGTCGCATTGAGCGGTGATATCATTCGGACCGGTGGTGCCGGAACGGAGACCGCCACCGTGAGACTCAACGGAGGCACGCTCAACATGAACGGCCACGACCTCGGCGCAGCGGGCAGCGGAGCACTCAATTTCACCGTCGAATCCGGCACTTTGCAAAACGTCGCCAGCATCAACGGCACCGGCGGTCTCATCAAGACCACGACCGGCACGCTGACCCTCTCCGGCACAAACACCTACAGCGGCAGCACGAGCATCAGCAGCGGAACCATGGCACTCGGCACAAGCAATGCCCTTCCTGCCACAGCGCTTTCGATCGGCAGTGCCACTTTGGATGCAGCCACATTCACCGACACCATTGGCACGCTGGATATCACCGGCAGCGCCGTCATTCAACTCGGCTCCGGTGCCTCACTCGCTTTCGCAGACAGCAGCGCGATCGATTGGACCGGCGGCACGCTTTCCATCACCGGCACCTTCGTCTCTGGCAGTTCACTACGATTTGGCACAAGCTCGTCCTCGCTCAGCACCACTCAACTCGCCAAGATCAGTGGAGGAGGATTCACCAGTTTCTCACTGAACAGCAGCGGCTTCCTCGTCGGCAGCAACGGAGGCTCCTTCACGTCCTGGCAAACCGCCAACAGCAGCGCAGGATCCTTCACTGCCGACCACGACAACGACGGCGTTTCCAATGGCATCGAGTATTTCATCGGTGGCAACAACAATACCACCGGCCACACTCCTTTGCCAGGGATTACAAAAACCGGCGGCACCCTGAGCGTCGCCTGGACCAAATCCGCCACCTACCCAGGCATTTACGGCACCCATTTCTGGGTCGAAACTTCTGACTCTCTCACCGGCACCTGGACAACCGAAAGCGTTGGCGAAAATGTCATCATCAACTCCAAGGCCATCACTTACACTTTCCCCTCCGGCACGAGACGCTTCGTGCGGCTCAAGGTGCAAGGCCCCCAGTGATCCCATCCTCTCATGCAACGCAGAAAACAAATCACAGGCCATGTCGCCTTGCGCATCATTTGTTTGATGTTCAGCCTTTGCGCATCCGCCGTGGCTCAAGTGGACACGGATAGCGATGGACTGGCCGACTCCGTCGAAACGAATACCGGGACCTATGTCAGCCCAACCAACACCGGCACCAATCCGAATTTGTCCGACACAGACGGCGACGGGGTGGGGGACTGGTATGAAGTGAAAGCATCTTTCACCAACCCCCTCCAGGCCAGTAGCAAACCCCGCGTCCCTTATCCGCTTCCGGATCCGAACACTTCGACCGGTGCCACCAACAAACGGGTTAAAGTTTATATCATGTCCGGCCAGTCCAACATGGTGGGCATGGGAACGACGAACGGAACCATCGACAAATCTCTAGCAACCTACACAGGTAGCGGAAAAAAGTTTCCGGATCTGGTGAATGCTTCCGGCGGATGGACGACGAGGAAGGATGTGCGCTATCGCGGAGTGATTTCGGATATCACCAATGCAGAGCTTTCGCCCGCAAATCTGGGCGACAAATTCGGCCCCGAGCTTGGATTCGGATATGTCATGGGCTGGTTCCACGATGAGCCGGTCCTGTTGCTCAAGTCATGCACCGGCAACCGCAGCCTCGGCTGGGACATCTTGCCGAAGGGCAGCCCTGGCTATGGCAATCCGACTCCAGTGGCTCAGGGTGACTGGTATGCCGGAAAGGAATATGATCGTTTCTTCATGCACGAAAGCGAGTGGGCCCACCCGGATGCCGCTGCCACCAATGTCGTGGACGTGCTGGATAACTTCGGCACGCAATACCCTGCTTGGGCCGCCCAGGGATTCGAGATCGCCGGATTCGTCTGGTGGCAAGGCGATAAGGATCGCTACAATACCAACCACGCCAACGCCTACGAAGCCAACCTCGTCAAGCTCATCACTCAGTTGAGGACTTACTACTCCAACCGTTATCCAGGCAAAGTCGTTCCCAACGCGCCCTTCGTCCTCGCCACGCTCGGGCAGACGGCGCAGGGAAGCACCAGTCCGGCAACCGATGTGGCGATCTACAAGGCCCAACGTGCCGTGGACGGAAGCACCGGAAAGTATCCACAGTTTGCCGGCAATGTAAAAACCGTCTATTCCCATCCGCTCAGCGAGGGCGGTGCTTCCAACGATCACTATCAGGAGCGTGCCGGGACTTATATGCTCGTCGGTGATGCCTTGGGTCGCGCCATGGTTGAATTGTTAGACCAAGGCCCTGTCTGGACCCAGACCGCTGGCGGTGCACAAAACTGGACGACCGCCACGAACTGGGAAGCCGGTTCGATTCCGAATCCTTCAAACAGCTCGACGGTGGATTTCAGTAGCGTTGACATCGTCGCCGATACCACCCTCAGCCTCGGTGCGAACCGCACCGCGCAAATCTGGAAATTCGGTGGTACCTCCGGCACCCAGAACTGGACCGTCAACAGCGGCAATACGCTGACACTGGACGGAACGACGCCTACCATCGAGGTCGTGAACAACAGCGCACAACTGGATTGCATCGTCGCAGGCACCGCAGGCCTCGCCAAGACCGGTGCCGGCAGTCTCCTGTTAAATGCAAGCAACACCTACACCGGCATCACCCGCATCAGCGGCGGCACGCTTCAGGCGGCCACCCTTGCCAATGGCGGCAGCAACAGCAGCATCGGCGCCTCTCCGAATGCAGTGGGCAATCTCATTCTCAACGGCGGCACGCTCCGCTACACGGGTGCCGCCGTCAGCACCAACCGCCTTTTCTCGCTTCAAGCCTCCAGCAGCATCGACGCCTCAGGAACGGGCGCAGTGAATTTCACCAACACCGGTGCCATGGGCTTCAACAGCAGCACGGCGGACAAAACCCTCACGCTGACCGGAAACAACACCGGAGCCAACACACTCGCCGCCGTTATCGGAAACAACACCGGCCTGACTTCCATCACCAAGACCGGCACTGGCACCTGGGTGCTCTCCGGCCTCAGCGCCACCGCCGCGAGCAATTACAGTGGCGCCACCACCATCGACAATGGAACCTTGCGATTCATCACCACCAACCCCTCACTCACTGGAAACCTCACCTTAGGTGCCGCTGTAGGAAGCACGAATCTCGGCAATCTGGATCTGTCCGCTGCCAGCGCCACCTTTGCAGGCGCATTCCAAGCGCGAACGAACTCCACCAATCCCGGCATCATCACAATTGGCAGTGGCAGGACACTCCAAATTGCTGGTGCTTTCACTGTAGGTTACAATCCCGCCGCCCTGCCACATTCCACTACAGCGCTTGATGTCACAGGCTTAGGGACCCTTTCCATCGGCACCAGCACCACTCCGACCAACGCGAACATTCAGATCGCCAACGGTTCGACCACCAATGTCGGCAACGCGGGAATCCTGGACATGAGCGGGCTTTCCAATTTCTATGCCAATCTCGGAACCGGCATCTTCCGGGTGGGAAGTCCCACCAACGTCGGCAGCGCCAACGGCGGCGGCTCCACTGTGTTTCTCGCATCTAACAGCACCATCCAGGCCGCCACTCTCTTGTTGGGATCACCCGATGGATCGGCAAACGGTGCCACTGCCGTCCAGTCGCTCAAGCTCGGCAGCGGTGCCACCGTGATCAACGTGGACACCCTGAACCTCGGTGGTATCGGAAACGCCGACGGTCGCAGCAATGGCAGCCTCACTTTCAATGGAGCAGACGGAACGCTGAAAATCCGCAGTCAGACCGACCCCCTCAACGGACGCCCCAACCTCAATGTCGGGGTCGTCAACATGAACACCGGCGTCCCCCAAACCGGCAACCTTTTTGATACCACCGGCCACAGCGCCGACTTGAGATTCGGCACCATGAACCTCGGATCCCGCACCTTGGGGACTGGCCCCACCACGGCCCAGTTCAAATTCGACGCCGGCACACTCGATGCCAACAATCTCACCGCAGGAAGCAGAGCGGGCACAGCCGGGGCCGCCGCAAGTGCCACCGGGACCATCTCTATCGGCGGTGGCACGGTCACCATCAACAACACCAGCAACCCCATCCAACTCGGGGTGAACACACTCGGCTCTGGAACCGCATCAGGAACGATCAACATTTCCGGCGGCAGCGTGACCGTGGCTGCAAGTGGCGGAAACTCCATCCGCCTCGGAAATGCACCCACAGTTTCGGGAACTGCCAACGGAACCCTCAATATCAATGGCGGCACTCTCAGTGTCGCGGGCGACATCATCCGCGGGGCCGCCACCGGAACCAGCAATGCCATTGTAAATCTCAGCGGTGGCACGCTCAACATGAACGGCCACGACCTTGGTGCAGCAGGAAATGGGACTCTCACTTTCACCGTTGAATCCGGCACTTTGCAAAACGTCGCCAGCATCAACGGCATAGGTGGCCTGAACAAGACCTCGACCGGCACCTTGGTTCTTCAAGGCAATAACAGCTACTCCGGCGACACCACCGTGAACGACGGCACACTCACACTCGCCGACAACGCCCAACTCGCCTTTGTGATCGGCAGCAGCTCCGGCACCAACAACCGCATTTCCGGCACAGGTAATTTGATCCTCAATGGGGATTTCATCATCGACACCGCCCTCACAGAATCATCTGCCCTGAACTCCGGCTCGTGGAGCATCGTCGATGCTCCAACTCTAACAGAAAGCTACGGTGCGTCGTTCACGATCATCGGTGCCGGATGGTCGGAGTCCGCCAATGTCTGGACCAAAACCGTGGGAAGTAAAAAATATACCTTCACGGAGGCTACCGGCACCCTGACACTAAGCTCTGCCGCTTCCTACACATCCTGGCTCAACAGCTTTTTCCCCGGAGTAAGTGACCAGGCGATCATCGGTGCTGATAAAGACCCAGACAAGGACGGCATTGCCAACGGTGTGGAGATGGTCATCGGCGGGAATCCTCAGCTTGGCATCGATACCGCCATGCTTCCGACCATCGAAGTCGTGACCAATCCCGTCAGTGTCCCCGCCATCCCAGCAGGAAACTATCTGCTCTTCACCTATCGCAGAAGCGATCTCTCAACCACCGCCGGCGTCACCGCAGTTTGTGAAACCAACAGCGACTTTTCCAAGCCATGGACCCCGACCGCCGGAGCTCCAGGCGTAGTGATTCAGGTGGACGATAACTACAACTTCACCCCGCCCGCTGCCTCACCCACCGACCGCGTGAGAGTTTATGTGCCACGGGTCGCGCACGCCGCGCAGTTTGGACGACTCAAAGTCCTGGTTCCGTGATCACTCGGCCTTGAGACATGGGTTTATCCACTTGAATGTGTTTCCAGAACCCATAACTTCCCAAAGTGCGATTCGCCGTCATCAAGTCTCTGGTTCCACTGGCCGTTCTGGCATTGTTGGTAGTGGTATGGATGAATCCGCAGTCTAGCCCGCCGGCCCCAAGTGGAAAAGCCGAGACTTCTACCACCGAATTGGATCCAGCGCGTTTTCTGATCAAACCCTATTTGGTTCAAGCCGATCAAATTGCCGTGGCTTTGGACGGCGGAGAAATTCCGGTTCCAAGCGGGCAGGTGCCGAGCATCATTGTCGGTGCCAATGTGCTGCGAACGGTGCATGTGTCCTGGGTGCACGATTGGTCCGATGCCGAAACAAGAGCTCTATTAAAAACCCTTCAAGCGCTCTATGCCTCGGAAGAAGCCGCCTCCTTGCCTGCCCTGAGAGTTTACCTCAACCCGGTTTTCTCCGATTCCAACGGCGAAGCCCTCCAGCGTGCCATGCTGCAAGTCTTCTTCCGCTCTGATAACCGCGATCTCTATCAGATGCTTGCGAAGGAACTCGCTACCGGCGCGCTCGCTGCGGACCCGGAAGCCATCCGCAGCCGTGTCGAAACCCTAGAGCCGCTTCTCATGGATGATTGGAACAGCGAGTTGGGATGGCTGGAAGGCGATATCGAAAAAACCTTCTCGGTGGCAAAGGTGCAGCAGACCCGCAATGAAAATGTCCTCAAGCCGGCTTTCAAATCACAACTCGCTTCCATGCTCGAAATCCTGAATCCATCAGCCGACAAGAAGGAGTTCAGCGCATTCATCCAAAAGGCAAACACGGTGCAACGCACATGGCTTCATTCACAGTCGTCATCTTCGAAAATGGAGTAATCCTTTGTGGACCCAGCTATTGACGACGCGGCCTTCCGTCGCGCTGGAACTTTGATCCAGGAGACGATCTGTCCGAACCCTGTTGCAACCGAAACCCAACAGCCCAACCCCCATTCCAATGAGAGTGACGGTGGTAAGAATGGCCTTGATTATCTGTTGGTCCAACGCCGACTCCTTATTCAATCCGCAGTGATTTTCAACTCCATACTGAAACTCCCGGCTTCTGTCTGGATTCAAATCTTCAGGGTTCTGAAAACACAGACAGATTCCATGAATCGCGCCAGCGGATCACCGGCTGCTCCGCCTCGAACTCGATGGGCAGCCAGATGTAGCCGGCATGGATTGGGTCTTCCGGCTTGTTGATGTCGAACATCGCAATCCAGGCGTCCTTTCGGCCCGCGACGGGATAGACGAAAGTGCTCTGCCCGCCGAAGGTTTTATCGGGCCCAAGCTGGTGGATGGGATTCACGCCACGGCATGGATTGGGCAGCTCTTTGTAGGGTCCTGCGAGTTGATCCGCCACAAACATCCGGGCGGGATTCGGTTTCCAACCGGAAGTCCCCGATCCGAGGAGATATACCTTTCCATTCCGCCGGAAAAACGCAGGGGCCTCTGTTCCGACGGTGACTCCCTCCATCACCTTGTATTCCCCCACCGGCTTCAGTCCGTCCTCGGACAAGCGGCCATGGATTAGGGCCTTGTCCGGCTTGCGAACGGCGATATGATGAACCGAGCCGTCCGTGTCCTGAAAAATCGCAAAGTCCCCGGTGCCGAACTTGTCGTGGTTGCCAAGGAAGTATCCCTTGTATTCAAACGGACCGGTGGGTTTTGGCGATGTGGCCACACCGACCCAGGCATAGTCCTTGCCGCTTTTACCGCCCTTCGATTTAGGTGGATAGAGTTTGAAGTAGAGAAGAAAGGTCTTGCTGGATTCCTGATAGATCACTTTCGGGCGGTCGAGGATGAAGGCATCCGCAAGATCGCGATGGGCACCCTTTTCAAAAACGGAAAGCACGAGCCCTTGATCCTGCCAGTTCATCAAATCATCGCTCACATAACAACGGACCCCTGCCTCATTTTTCTCGTCCTCGGTCTTGCCCTCGATCTTGTGCGCCCCATACCAGTAGTGACGACCTCCGAAATCGAGAACGCAGAATCCATGGGCATTGATGTGAACGCCACGGCTGTCGGGCCATGGTTGACCGGGGCTGAATTCGGAATGCACAGTGACAATCGGTTCGGCGGAACCCATCATCATCAATGCACTCATACCCACAAGAATGTGCGGAATGATGGATCGGATAAAAGAAAGTTTCATGGAGAACCTATCGTTTCAGATTTTCGAGTTCTTGCCCATCGGAATGCATTCCACGATTGGCGTTTTTTCTTCTGATGGTCGCGGGACAGGTTGATGATGCGGAAGGTGAAGTCACGGGCTTACGGGGGTTCTTTACATATTCTTGATCCGGGGTTTTTCATCATTCTCATCTGATTCGTTCAAAGACTTCATTCCTTGGGGGCATGGGCAGCTCAGAGGTTAAGAGATGCCTGTCGCCAAGTTCACGGCCACTCCGTGACAAGAGGTTGGTGCCAAGACCGTGTTTTTACATCCGAACCCGGTTGCACGGTCCATGCAAAATCTTGCACTTTATGAGCATTCGGACCCTGATTCCACTCCCAAGGTAGCTCTTTCGGATTCGCAAAGGTTTACGAAGTTGACGGGATCTTGGGGAAGTGTCGAACGCCGCGTGAGTGATCGCGAACTTGGGTGTATCCGACGAAAGTGAAATCGGAATCGCCAAAGGCAAGCAATGAACGCCGGGTGGAAGTAGAGGTGGCCCACAGGGTGCCCGACCTTCATGTTCAACCTCACCGCAGGACCGCATGCCAAACTTTTTGCTCGACTCGTGGCCACAATTTTCAAGAACCCAGGCTAACAACCCATGAAAAAGACCATCGCGACCTTGCTCGGCATCATCACATCGCTTTCGATCGCTGTCAGTGCCCAGCCACCTGCGGAAAAAGCCGCCATTCATGATGTCGTTGTGTATGGCGATTCCTCGGGCGCTGTGGTGGCCGCCATTTCCGCCAAACGCGAGGGGCGCTCGGTCATCTGGATCAATCCCACGGGCTTTCCCGGTGGTATGAGTGCGAGTGGTCTTGGCGCTACGGATTTCCTGGGGTATCGCAATACCTTTGGAGGAATCGCGTCCGAATTCTACGATGGCGTGGCAAATGAGTATGGCGCTTCCTTTGTGCGCAGCTTTGAGCCGCATGTGGGCAAGAAGGTGTTTGATAAATTGATCGCCGACTCCGGTGTTGCGGTTGTTTACAACGAATTGTTAGACCGGACTCCCAGCAAGGGGGTGACCATGGAAGGCAAGCGCATCACGGCCATCACCACGTTGAATGGCAAGACGTATCGGGGAAGAATGTTCATTGATGCCACCTACGTCGGCGATCTGATGGCAGCTGCGGGTGTGAGTTATACGGTAGGGCGCGAAGCGGAAAGTCAGTATGGCGAAGATCTGGCTGGCGTGCGTCGTGGCGACACCGATCCGCGTGTGCACTATGGACAAAAAGACAAGGATCATTTTGTCAAAGAGGTCGACCCTTATATCAAGGCGGGTGACCCAAGCAGTGGCTTGCTGCCGCACGTGGTCGATGGCAAGGGATTGGTGAATGGTCAGGGAGACAGGAAGATTCAAGCATTCAACTACCGCGTTTGCCTTACCAGCAATCCCGAGAATCGCATTCCGATCGGAAAGCCTGAGGGCTATCGTGAAATCGACCATGAGTTGCTCCTGCGGAATTTTGATTCCGGAGACACACGCATGCCGGCACTCATCGAGCCACTTGCAGGCAGCGGAAAAAAGGTCGATTGGAACAACATGCATGCCGTGGGTTCGGATTACGTGGGTGCCAATTACGAGTATCCTGAAGCCAGCTATGAGCGGCGCATCGAAATCGAGAAGGCACACCAAACTTATATTCGCGGATTCTTGTGGACGATGTCCCACAGCCAGCGTGTGCCCCAAAACCTACGCGAACGCGCCGCGGCATTTGGTTTGCCCAAGGATGAGTTCACCGACAACGGTGGCTGGCCGTGGATGATATACATCCGCGAGGCACGACGCATGGTGAGCGACTATGTGATGACCCAGCACGATTGCATGGGCGACCGCAAGGCCGCAGATCCGATCGCGTTGGGGTCGTTTGGCATGGATTCCCATGCGGTGCAGCACATTGTCACCCACAAGGGAACCGTGCAGAACGAAGGAGTGATCTGGCGCACGCCGCCTCGGCCTTACGGGATTTCGTATCGCTCGATCATTCCCAAAAAAGGCGAGTGTGAAAACCTGTTCGCCCCGGTCTGCCTCTCCGCCAGTCACGTGGCGCACGGCTCCATTCGCATGGAACCGGTGTTCATGGCGATGAGTCAAAGCGCCGCGATCGCGGCGGGACTAGCCATTGATGGCGCAACGAGCGTGCAAGAGGTTCCCTACGGGAGCTTGCGAAAGAAATTGGATGCAGCCAAACAAATCTATAACCCCGCAGCGTGGAAGCGCGAGCCCGGCACTCCGAAGAAAGCGGAGGTTTTCGATATCGATGGCCACAAAGCCCATGTTTACCCGTCACCGCGTCCCGCGAAGGGCAAGCCATGGATTTGGTATGCGCCTGTCGTTCAGGGTGATGTGATCATCGTGAGGCACAAAGCGTATTTCGATGCCTTCATGGAAGCGGGCATCGCAATTGCTGGCTATGACATCGGTGAAGTGCGAGGATCTCCCCGCAGCACCGGGAAGTTTACGGAATTCTACGATGCGATGGTCGGGCGGGGTTACTCGAAACAACCGATTCTGTTAGGCCAGAGCCGTGGCGGCATGATGACTCTGGCGTGGGCGTTCCGGAATCCCGAAAAGGTTCGTGCCTGGGCAGGGATTTACCCGGTGTGCAATTATGACAGTTGGCCGCTGAAATCATCCAAACAACAAACCCTGGATGATTTTGCGATGACCGAAGAGGAATTCCGTTCGCGCATCCGGGAATACAATCCCATCGAGCATCTCGCGGGTTTGGCAAAACACAAGGTGCCGATGTTCGCCGTGCACGGCGACAATGACAAGGTGGTTCCCTACATCGACAACACCGGTCTGCTCCAAGAAAGATATCAAGCTTCAGGCGGCACTTGTGATGTGAAAATCATCCCGGGAGGTGGTCATGAGATTTCTCCCGGATTCTTCGAGTGCCAGGAACTGGTGGACTTTGTCATCAAGCACGCGAAGCCCTGATTCGTGGTGCGGTAGTTGCTTGATCAACGGCGATGTGGTGACAGCGGATGCATGGCGGAAGCGCAAGCAGATCTCATGGAGTCCGCCCTGGATATTCATCGGCCTTTTGGGCGGCCTTCTACCCATTTTGTTGTTGATGCTCATCACCCAGAAAAAGGCTAACATTGTTTACAGCCTCGGCCAACAAGCCCGATCAAGGATTCGAAAACGTCAACTGATGGGTAGCGGCTTTCTATTGGCATTTGCATTGATCTTGGCGACAGGGATCTCGCAATCGGGTTCCGATTCGACCATGGGCCTCCTGATTTTTGCCTCGCTCATCGCTCTGGTCTTGGGTCTGGTCATCCTGGCCACGGCTTCGCCCTTCAAAACCAGTGGATATCGCAAGGGCTGGTTCCGTATGAAAGGGGTTTCGCAGGTCCTTCTCGATGAATTGCCGGATGGCAATTGGAAAAGCATCTGAAAATACTTCAGTTGTGGGCATCGATTCCGGCCGGACAATAGGTCGGCTGATGAGTGTTGCGGGCCAGTGAACTTCGGCTGATGGGCCCGAAGTGAAATTTATTCTTGCAGATTCAGGACTTTCAGGAAAGACTGAAAACGCCGAAAGGAAAGAGCCATGAAATTGCCCGACCCTATTCAGAAAATCGAAGTCTTCTATGACGGCCGCTGCGGAATGTGTTGCAGCTTCCATGAGTGGATCAACCGCCAGCCACGCGCCTACCGGATTGATTTCATTCCCTACCAATCGCCTGCCGCCGAGCGCCGATTTCCGGGCATCGGCACGCTCGACCCAGCCCGTGAAATGATTGTGAGAACCAGCCGCGACGAGATTTATCGCGGCGCGGAAGCATGGGTCCTCTGCCTCTACAGTTGTGCCAATCAGCAGACCCTCGCCAGAAAGCTGGCCAGTCCGCGTTTGCTGTCGGTTGCCATCCGAGCCTGCCGCCTCCTTGCCGCCAATCGCCATTCCCTCAGCAAAGTGTTCTTCAGGGGAAAAGACCGTGAAGTCCGTGAAACCCTACACCAGATGCAAGCTCCCGAATGCGACAGCGGGTTCTGCCTGACCAAATAATCCATCATGAATCCATCCATCGTAGAAGCAGCTCTCCGCATCGCCGGACTTATTTTAACCGGGCTTGTGGTTGCAAATTTCGTTGCTCCCCAAAGATTCAACTACAGCGCCAATCTCGCCAGCGCATCCGTGTTCGTCAGGCAAGTCTTTTACGTCCACGCCGCCTATCTCATCTCCATCCTCGGCGGGTTGGCAATCCTCTGCCTTGGTTGGCCCGAGCTGCTCATCAATGACCGCATGGGTAAAGTCCTTAGTGCGTTCTTCGCTCTCTTCTGGTTCAGCCGGGTCATCGTGCAGCTTACTTACTACGATCCCACGATCCGGCGTGAAAACCGATACTGGGACCTGTTTTTCCTCGGCGTCTTCCTGACGCTCGGTGGCATCTTTGCTCTAGCTACATTTTTTCCATGAAAGAACTCTTGGAAATCGGCCTGAAGATCGGCGGTTGTTCGCTGCTCTTGTTATGCATCGGCAGCTTTTGGATTCCCAAAATCCTTCGTTGGAAGGAACACATTGCCGTTCTTCCTCCACTCATGCGCGAGTTGTGGTGGACCTACTCCGTCTATGTGTGGAGCAGCCACTTGTTTTTCTCCGTCCTGACACTTGGCTTCGGTGAATGGCTCATGAGTGGTTCCGGTTCAGCCATCGCCATGAATGCCTTCATGCTCCTCTGGTGGTTGGTGCGGCTCGGGTTGCAATTCTTCGGTTTCGATCTCAGCGAGGTCACAAAAGACAGATTCAACCGCATCGCCAAACACCTGCTCACTCTCCTGTTCATCGGCTTGGTCACTCTTTTCGCGGGCTTGATCTGCTGGAACCTGGGCTGGATTTGAAAATCTCCATGATCCTTGGCATTCCATTTCTTGTCCTCTTGGGCATCGCCGCTGGTCCGGTGCTGGCTTGCGTGAATTCCACCTATATCCGCCGATCAGCGGGTTGGCTTTTGTTGATTTCAATCACCACCGCATCCCATTTCATGTTGTTGGAGAATGGAGCATTCATGCGCATGGTCGGCATCTGTTGTGTGCTTCTCGGTGCCATGAAAGGCCTCGTCTATGCCGAGTGGGCAGGAAAGGAAAAACTCAGCCTCCGCCAATACGCCATCTTTTCCTTCCTCTGGTTCGGCATGGATCCGGGCACATTCCGCTTCAGGAAACCGAGGCTCCGTTGGAAACACGACATCGCCATTGGCTCCCTGCTCACCGTCATCGGCCTCGCCGGATCTTGGCTCGTCGCAAACTTCGGGTGGCAAAACATCTTCATCCTGTTTCTTCCGCTCAGCCTCGCCTTCCACTTCGGTTTCCTCCGCATCCTCAAAGGCACTCTCAGAGCCTTCGGCTTTCCGGTAAGAACCCTCTTCCCCAATCCCCTGGAAACCACCGGCATCGCCGATTTCTGGAGCCGGCGCTGGAACATAGGCTACTCACAAATGATGCAACGCCTCATCGGCCGTCCCATCGAATCCATCGCCGGAAAACCAATCGGAGTCATGGCCGTCTTTATCACTTCCGGCCTGCTTCACGAGATCGCCATCACACTACCCGTCATGTCCGGCTTCGGCCTCCCGACCCTTTACTTCACCCTCCACGGGCTTCTCACCCTGCTCGAAACAAGATTCAAGCAGCCCCTCGGAAAAATCCCCACACTCATCTCCGTCATCCTCCCTCTGGGCTGGCTCTTCCCTCCGAAGTTCCAAACCGAAGTCATCGAGAAATGCCTCAGCGTTTTTTAAGAACTTCGAATTGGATGATGAAGAGGTTAATGCCCCATCCCTCAGTCATGCATCCCTTTGTCATGTAAGAACCATGAACCTCCGATCCGCGAATGCAGGCCCGCCTTGTTGGATCAAAGCTTCAGGGTGCGAAGGAAATGCGCAGCCTCAGAAATTGGTGGGGAATCGGGCCGAGGGGAACGCTTGCGACGGCGTTGAGGCCGGGCGGGCCTTGATCGACACCGGCTTCGCTCCAGGACGAGGGTGAAAGGTCGGCTGATTTCTCAACCCGATAGAGCAAGTCGCCACGGAGGCGGCTGTAGGAGAGGGTGAACTGATTGCCGCTTCGTGCGGCGACCGGGAGTCGGCTGCTGTCGTTGAGCGTTGGGGTGCCGCCGAGCGCGTATTCGAGCAGCAGCGGGAGTCCGTCGCGGTCGGTGTCGTCGGCGGGGTTGCTGCTGACCGGGAGGCTTTGTTGGTCCAGCCAGATTTGAAACAAGCTGAGGCTCGTGATTTGAACGCTTGCCGTGGGAGCGGATGCCGCAGTCGGATTCAGCGCACGGAGCCGGTAGTGGAGAGGGGTGCCGGGCGCGGCGGTGGTATCGATGAAGGAGGTCGAGTTCGAGGCCACTGTCGCGAGCGGGCTCCAGGTCGTCCCGTCGGGGCTGCGTTCGATCTGGAAGCCGGACTCGTCCCACGACTGGTCGTTCCATGCGAGGGCGATGCCGCTGGGGACTGCGCTGGCGGCAAGGTCGAGCGGGCGCTTCGGCGCGCCGTCGAAGCCGGTGAAGAGGGTGGTGGCACGACCGTTGCCGGATGTGCGGAACGGAACGGCCGAGTCGGCCAGGACGAGCGTGGTGGGACCGCGTTTTTCACGAACCCAGTCGATGTAATTGCTTGAGGAAAAATTCGTCTCGGCGACGCAGGCGAAGCTGGCGGAGGCATCATCGATGGTGAAGAGGGGCGTGGTCTTGGGGCCGGTGGTGGAATAAATGTGGGCGCCGAGAACCTCGGTGAAGCCGCCGTTGCGGGTTTCTATTTTCACCTGCCCGCGCTCGATCTTGTAGCCGAGAATCCACAGCGCGGCACCGGCATTGATGACGTTGGTCTCTTCGCCGTTCTCGGTGTTGAGCTGGCGGGCCCAGATCCGCTGGCGCGGGTTCTGGAGGTCCACCTTGGCGGTCACAAGGTCCTCGATGAACAATTTCGCGGCGCTTGTGCTGGTCACGCTGGAGACCTCGCAACTGCTGATGATGAGCGTCCGGTTTCCCTGGTGGACGAGATTCGGATAGCCGGATCGTTCGATGACGACGGCGGGCGCGTTTCCTTCTCCCAAAATGATCCTGCCGCTGCCGCCGATGTTCGCGTGGGTGCCGGTGAGGCGGCGGACATTGCCGCGCAGGATCACGTCGCCGTTGATGATGAAAAAGCCGGTCGGCGGGATGTAAACGGTCGGCTTGCCGGAATCGATGGCGGCTTGGAAGGCGGCGGTGTCGTCGGTGGCACCATTGCCGACTGCGCCGAAATCCGTGATGCTGGCCCAATCTGCCACGGGATCGGCAGGGATGAGGGGCGGGTCTTCAACCGGCATGTTCAGGGAGCGGGCGGGGGAGGGGAAGAGACTCAGGATGGAGCGCGATTGATATTCGTCGATGCTCGCGGCGTCGAGGTTGGCGTTGCCATTGAGCGTCGGCTTGCTGAGGACTCTGGCGTATCCGGTCGAGATGATGTTTCTTCCGTAGAAGAAGGCGGCGGTAGTGATGGCATTCTGGTTTTCCGCACCGGGCAGGCCGATCAGGCGGGCGTCCAGCAGGGTGGTCGCGCCGCCGGTGTCGAGGCCGCCGAAGGGGTTGGTGCCGGCGATGAGGGCGGGGACGGAGTTGATGCTGGTGAAGCCACGCATGGAGAAGACTTGGCCGGCATTGAGGACGCCGGCGATGTTCTGCCCGCGGACGATGATGCGTTCGAGCACGATGCCGTTGATGACATCGGCCGTGCGGATTCCGTGGTCGAATCCATGGATCTCCAGGTCCTGCACGAGCAGGGGTCCGATTTCAGCGGTGAAATGCATGTCGAGACCGCTCACGCCCTGGCCGTCGCCACTGCGGATGAGGACTTTTTTGACCCCGCCGAAGTTGTTGGCGTTGAACTGGATGCCGCTCGCACCGGGGTTGCCGTTGCCGGTATCGACCGTCAGCGTGCGGATCTCGATGCCGAAGCGCTGGGCAGGTGCGGGGCCGGTGTAGAGGACGGCGCGGCGGGCGGCCGGGTTTTGGAAAAGCGGCGCGTTGTCGATGAGCCGCAGCACTGCGCCATTGCGGCTTTGGCCTTGGAGGATGGTATGTTTGTAGTCGGTCCAGCCCGGAATGCCGGCGGGCCATGAAAGCGTATTGCTGACATGATAGACGCCGTTCGGGAGATAGATGATGCGGCGTCCGTTCGGGAATGCATCGAGGGCGGCCTGAATTGCGGCGGTGTCGTCGAGGCCGTCGTTTGGAATGGCGTTGTAGGGCGGCTGGGTGACATTCACGACATTGGCCCCGGCGGGAAAAACGATGTTTTCCGCAAGGGGCGGCGGATCGATGACGATGCGGACTTCCCCCGCGACGGACTCGTCGATGCGGGCTCCGGCGGGGGCGTCGAGCAGGACGAAGCTGCCAGTCCGGGGGCCGCCGTGCGTGATGATGGTGTAACTGCCGCCGGGAGTGGTGGCGGTTTTTACCCACAGTCCGGTGCGGCTGCCGATGGCGAGAGCGCCGCTGATGGCGAGCCGGTCGGAAGTGCCGGCTGCGCCGAGGTCCACTTCGAGCGTGGTGTTTTCACCCAAGTTGACCGCGCCATTCACCGTGAGGGTGCCGATACCGCCTGCGCTGGCCGGGTCGCCGGGCGAGACGACGCTGCCGAGGGTGGCGCCGAGGGTGACGTCCGAGTTGAAGGTTCCGGTGCCGCCGAGCCTGCCGCCGTTGACAGTCCATGGCGCGTCGGCGCTGGAGCTGCCGTTCAAGAGGAGCGTGCCTCGGGTGACAAAGCGTCCGCCGTTTGAGCCGTTCACCTGGCCGTTCACGCGTGCCAGACCGGTGCCTTCCTTGTAGAAGGCGTAGCCATTGAAAGGCGCAACCGTGCCATTGAGGGTGATCGTCCCTTCGGCGCGGATGACGAGGCTTTTCATGAAACCCGAAGTGCCGCCGTTGACTATGAAGTTGCCGCCGGGGTGTTGGATGAGCTTCACATCATTGCCCCATTCGAAGGTGCCGAAGCTTGCGTCGAGGGTGTTGTCGCCGCTGCTTTCGATCTCGGAGTTTGGGCCACCGCCAGCAACGCCGATCCGGCCGTTGAGGATTCGATAGCCTCCTTGAAGGATGATGCGTTCGTGGGCGACGCCGTTGCCGCCGAGATCCACTTGTTTGTTCGGCGCGGCGGCTGGGAAGAGCGGATTGACGAAAAGCGAGGAGGGAACTTGGTCATCATCCCAGTTTCCCGCCGTATGGAACAAACCATCGCCCGCGCCGCCGTCCCAAGTGGTGGCGGCTTGGAGGCCCGTGACGAGGAGGGAAAGGAAAAGGACCGGGAATGTTTTCATGGTGCAAGCGGATGAGAAGGCTGCCAGGAAAAGAAGCGAAATGACACCGGTGGCAGAGAACCGGGTAGATCAGAAGGTATAGAGAGTGAACTACAGCAATATTGGATAGACGGGCATGTTTGCCAAGATCGTTTTCGGCAGCGGTTTCCCGGAGCGCGGAAGCACGGCGGGCGATTTATTGCTGCCTGCTCACCGTTCGCCGCAAGCCGGGGCGAGGCACCATTTTCACCCTGCGTTTGCGGCTCGCCATGGACTGTCTTTGCGGATGCGGGGAAAATGGAATCTTCACCTCGGTCTCTGTTTCCCGTCAGCTCCGCAGGCGAGTTCGGGCTTGTCCCGGCTTACCGCTTGATGGCGCTCCCCATCCACCGGACCGCGTTTTCAAGCACCCGCAGCGTTTCGGCTTGCCTGAAAATCGGATAGGTTTCGTGGCCTGGGCCGAAGTAAAACACGCGGCCTCGGCCCACGCTCCATACGCAGCCGCTGCGGAAGCGCTCGCCTTTGTCCCACTTTTCCACAAACACGACTTCATCCGGCGTCGGCACATGGAAGGGCTCACCATACATCTCAGTGCGCGGAATATCCCACTGCGCGGGCAAACCGGCGGCAATGGGATGCTGGGGAAGCAGCGTGGTGACATGCGAGGGCAGGCCGTCGTTGCGATACACGGGAAACACGCATTGCGGCAGCGTGAGACGCCATACCGCACCCCCGACCTTTTCGACATGCGGCGTGATGGGCGAATCGCGGCCGATGAGTTGATAGTAAGGCGCATCATTCACAAACTCCCATGTCGCCGTTGCACGCTCCGCCTCCGGCACTTGCTTGAGCGCGTCGGCTTTCGCCCGCTCCTGCATGAGCCGCACAAACGGCTTGGCCCAATGCGCCGAGTGCAGCCCGATGAAGCCCAGCTTGCCTTCCTTCACGCGTCGCACCACCGCTTCCGCCCGCGCATCATTCTGCTCCTTGCCGCGGCGATGACTCCAGAAAATGAGCACATCCGTCGCATCCAGCACCGCATCGCCCAAGCCTTGATCCGGGTCATCTAGCTTCGCCGTCGTGACCGAGAGCCCCGGCAGCTTGGCCAGGTGCGCTGCGATTGTCTCGCCGAGAAATTTTTCACCATAGCCCTGTTTTTGCTCCGGTTGCTGCTCGTCCCAAACGAGCACACGAACAGGCTCGGCGGCGAGAGCCGGACAGGCGACAGCAAACAGAAGCAGAGCGATGGATTTCATGATGGGATGAGGATATGGAAACGGCGGGTCGAGATGATTTGAAAGCAAAAGTGAAACCGCCTGGTCGAGACCTGTTGAAACCCTGCCATCGCCAGTCCGGCAATTGGTGAATGCCACCACCACCACGTCCCTTCCCGGAGATGCCCAGAAAACGCTGTTGTGGCCGAAGATTTCACCGGCATGGGTCAGGGCTTTTCCGGGCGAGGCCCAGTTCCGGACCACGGCGCTGACGCCCTGGGCATAACCTTCATTGCCACGAGTTTGGTGCATGAGTCCATGTTGACCAGGTCCGTGCTTGCAAGCCGCCTTGAGTTGCCGACCCGCCTGCTGCCTGCCGCTCCTCTGGCCACGATCCGTCCTTCCTTGACCATCACCGCCGAAAGCCCGGGAAGCTGGTGGGCGGCGCGGATCGCCTCCAGTCCCTGACTTTCATCAACCTGAGCCTTCAGCGTGGCGCTGATTGCGGTCATCAGAAAGGCAACCACGGCAGGGCTCTGGAGGAAGGATCGGGTCATCATGGATGGAAGCTTGGACGTTGGATGGGGATCAGGCCTTTCAAATGGCCGCACCGTGCATCCCATTGCTCCGCAACAGAACCAGCGGTATGCAGTGACATTCCACTTGGGCGGAAGTATGCCTACCATTCCGTTACAAATTTTGCCTCGACGCCAGCTCAGTGAGTCTGTAATTACCATGTCAATTCCAGCGCTAGCCATAAGGAGTTTGGAATTTCACCCTACACCCAATGTCATGAAGCCCAAAAAAAATCTCAGAATCCGCCCGCTGCGGAGCCTCGCGATGACTGCCGCCGCCATGGCCGCTCTCGGCGCGAGCCCGGCGATGGCCAAACAGCCTGACCTCGACGGCGACGGTATTTCCAACCTGCTCGATCCTGACGTGGACGGCGATGGAATTCTCAACGGCAACGACCGCAACGTGGACGGCGGTATTTGCAAAAAAGGGCCTTTCAAAGGGAAATACGTCGGAGACCGACTCCCTAACGATAATCCTAACGAAAAGGATATCGACGCGGACACGCTGAACGATAACTCGGACAAAGAACTTGATATCGACGGCGATGGCAAACGCGATGACAAGGACAACGAGCGCGACATCGATGGCGACGGTCGCAATGACGACGCGCCAGGCGAAAAAGACATCGATGGAGACGGTCGCGGCGATGATGCCCCGAAAGAACTCGACATCGACGGCGACGGCCGCGAGGACGACGAAGCCAACGAACTCGATATCGACGGCGATGGCCGTGACGATGATGAAGCTAACGAACTCGACATCGACGGCGACGGAAGTGAAGACGACGACATTGACGAAGTCGACATTGATGGCGACGGCAGTGAAGACGACGACATTGACGAAGTCGACATTGATGGCGACGGCAGTGAAGACGACGACGCTAACGAACTCGACATCGATGGCGACGGAAGTGAAGACGACGACGCTGACGAACTCGATATTGATGGGGACGGCCGCGACGACGATGATGCCGAGGAAGACGACATTGACGGCGACGACATACCGGACACCGAAGACGACGACAGCGACGGCGATGATTCTCTCAATTCGGAGGACGATGACTGCGACGGAGACGGCAAGGATCGCGACGAAGACGATGACGATGACGGCGATGACATCAATGACGAAGACGACGATGACGATGACAACGACGGCCTTGATGACAACGAAGACGACGAAGACGAAGACGAAGAAGACGATGACGGCCTTGATGACAACGAAGACGAAGACGATGATTCCCCAGAGGACCCTTGAGCGATTCCGAGAGTGGAGTTCAAAGTGCTCGGATCGCCGGGCTTGATGGATAACTTCGGCCGGGGCTTCCGTGAAACGCGGGAGTTCCGGCCTTTTCTTATTCTCCGGAAACCATGAAATCCTCGATGAAACAGCCGCTTGTCATGCTGGCCGCAGGCGTGCTCCTTGGCGGTGGATTCGTGCAAACCGGGTGGCTGATGGCGACACGGCCGAAAACTCCGGCGGAGGAACTGGAACCTTCAGCGAATGCGCGATCCGGCAAACGCGCACGCATCTTTTCCGCCGCGTCCGGGGAGAAAGTGGACCGCCCGAAGTATGACTTTTCGAAAACGGATCTGAGAAAGGCGTGGGAACAGGCGCAAGGGATTTCCGATTTCACCGAACGCCTCGACCACCTAACTGAGCTGCTGCGGGAATGGGGGAAATCGGATCCCGAGGCCGCCATCGAAATGGCGAGGGCACTGCCGGTAGGCACCTTGCAAAAGGAAGCGCTCGGCGCAGCCTGCGCCGGTTGGGCGTCGCTCCATCCAGAGCAAGCGTCGGAATGGGCGCAGCGGAATCTATCAGGGCCGCTGGCGGCTGGAGCATTCGGAATGATCGCGAAGGAGTGGGCCATGCAGAATCCGGATCAGGCGGCGGAGTGGGTTTCCTCCCTCCCGGAAGGCGTTCTGTCAGAAGCGGCTGTCACCTCGGTGATCGACGCCTGGGTCACGCGGGATCCGCAGGCGGCGGCAGGCTGGATCGACACTTTTTCCGACAAGGACCGCAAGAGTGCATCGCTGGCGGCACTCGCCGCCGGCTGGTGCGCGCAAGCGCCGGAGGATGCCGCGCGCTGGGCTGATAGCCGCATGGCCACGCCGCAGGCGGCGGACATCGTGGAGGCGCTGGTCGGCGCGTGGGGTGAGCAGGACCCTGCCGCGGCATCGAAGTGGGTGATGCAACTGGACGAGGCCCATCAGTCGGACGCCGTCGCCACGCTGATTTCCCTGTGGGGTGCGAATGAACCAGAAGTCGCCGCGAAGTGGATATCGAGATTTCCTGATGGAGAACTGCGTGCGAGTGGCATTCCCGCGCTCGCGCAGTCGTGGGCGGGTATTGAGCCAGCTAAGGCGGTGGAATGGAGCCTCGGCCTGCCGGAGTCCGAGGAAAAAAGCGAAGCCGTGGATGCCTCGCTCAGGACCTGGGCCACGCTGGCCCCCGCGGAGTTGGGCGCATGGGTGGACAAGCAGCCGGCCGGCGGGGCGGGCGACCAATTCCGGGAAGTGGCCAGCGAAATGCTCGCTGAGGAGGAGCCGGAAAGCGCGATGAAAATGGTGAATGGAATTTCCGATCCCATTCTGCGCGAGCGCACGCTCATCCACACGTGGAAAGTCTGGTCACGAAACGCCCCGGACGCAGCGGCAGCATGGCTCGGCAATTCCAGCGTTCGACCGGAAGTCGTGGAGCGGTTGACGAAAGGCATGAAGTGAAATCGATACCAAGGATATGGATACGTTTGGCCAAGCCGGGAAGCGGGAAAGCGCCCGGCAGAACCGCCAGTTCGCAGGTCCCAAGGCCAGCAGGATCCCCATCGGATCATGCCCCACTCCCGTCAGCTCCCATCGAATGACGGTCAAGGCCCGGACTGGCGTCGGTTCAGACCGGGCCCGAACAGGCGATTGTCTAAAAAGCCTGACTTGCCCGGATGAAGCCCGTAAAGATCGGCCGCGCGGTGGTTCACACTGCTTTGGACTCGGAAAAACACAAGGAGCGATACAATGAGAAAAACTTTGATTTTGGGGTCTTGGTTATGGTTGACCGTTCTTGCGGTCGCAGGAGAGCGGCTTGCGCTGTGGCCGGAAGGAAAGATCCCTGATTTCCAGCCCGGGCAGATCGCAGCGACCACCGAGGAAGTGAAAGCGCCGGGATTCAAGGCGGCGGATCACGTGATGCCGCATCTCGACTGGTATGAGGCACCAGCGAAAAAAAACGGCGGATGCATGTTGCTCATTTCCGGCGGTGCCTATCAGAATTGTTGTGATAGTGTTTGGATTGACCGGGTCGTGAAGAAATTCACGGAACTCGGGTTTGTCTGCGTGAGCCTCACTTACCGGACGCCGCGTCCACAAGGCTTGCCGATCTATCAGAGCGCGTGGCAGGACGGGCAACGCGCTGTCCGTCTCATCCGGAATGAGGCCGAAAAGCGCGGCTTCGACCCGGATAAGATCGGTGCGCTGGGATTTTCCGCAGGTTCGCATCTAACTGTCCTTCTTGCGACCAGCTCGCTCACCCCTGCTTACGGGGCGGTTGACGATCTCGAACGGCTTCCGTGCCACGTCAACTGGGCGGTGCCGATTTACACCGCCTATGCACTCACGGACGGACTCACCGGCCCCAATACGCGCGATGGCGACGCGACCGACGTCAAGCTTTCGGATGTTTTCAAGTTTGACGCGAAAACGTGTCCGATGGCGCTCTTTCATGGCGGGACGGATATCTATTCTCCTAACGGCTCCACGCAGATCTACCGCCAGCTCCGCAGGATGAAAATCCCGGCGGAGATCCATCTCTTCGCAGACCGCCCCCACGGGTTCATGGGAACCCCAGGCAAGGGCGAGGAAGGCACTGCCTACGACAATTGGCTTGAGCGTGTCGCCGAGTTCCTTCGGCAGATGAATTATGATGGAAATCTCGGTGCGGAAGTCGATCTGATGACCCGCTATCCTCACAACGATGCCCGCGCCAGCTACAGCAAGGAGCCGGTCTGGCCGGAAGGGAAAATGCCGGATGTGCAGGCGGGCCAGTGCCAGCCGTATATCGAGTGGCACATGCCGAAGGAGCTCAAGACAAAGGCGATCCAGATTATTTATTCTGGCGGTTCCTATAATGGCAATGATCCGGACGGATTCGAGGTCGCCCCAGCGCGGCGCTACCTGAACGAAAAGGGGATGACAGTCGTGACGATGAAATACCGCACGCCACGTCCACAGGGTGACCTCGCCAAACACACCACGGCCTGGCAGGATCTTCAGCGTGCCATCCGAATCGTTCGCAGCGAGGCCGTGGCGAAGGGTCTCGATCCCGAGCGCATCGGCATCATGGGATCCTCAGCCGGCGGCCATCTAACACTCATGGGTGCGACGAGTTCGAAACGCCAATCCTATTTGCCCATCGACAACCTCGACAAGCTTTCCTGCCACGTGCAGTGGGCGGTTGCGATTTATCCGGCGTATGCACTCACGGACGGCGTGAATGTAGCGAATGCAAAGGGCGGCAATGAGGACGACGCGAGGCCAGTCCCTGAGTTCTCGTTCGACCTGGCGACTTGTCCCATGCTTTTCATCCACGGCGACGCGGACGGTTGGGCGGCGATGAATTCGGTGAAGTGCTGGGAGCAACTTCGCCGGATGGGAATCCAATCCGATCTCCACACGCTTGTCGGCCGCGGTCACTGCTTCCAGAGGACTGCCGCCCCGGGCACAGGCAGCCACACTTGGATGGGACGCATCTGGGAGTTCATGAACCACAAGGGATTCAACAGATAAGATATCCAGCTCAGGGAGCTCTTCGAGACATCTATCATAAGAACCGCCGATCTATCACCCGCGAGATGCAGTCTTAAACTTACGTTTTCCCAGGCACCAAAGGATGGCGCTTCCCCGAAATTGAAGTAGTGAACCATTCTTCCGCCGGCAGAGCCGCATAGAATTCGTGGTGCAACCATTGGATGAATTCCAGCTGAAAAACCCCAATGTCCGGCTCATCGGCCAAGCGCTGCCTCATCGCCGCTTCTGTGCGGATATGGGCCACACTCAGAAGTTGGTTGCGGCGATCTTCCTCCAGATCCGAGAAATCGTCCCGCAGTGCCCGTTCAATGTCGCGGGGCAGGGTTTTGTGTCCCTCGATCAGGTTTGATTAGTAGCTGTTGATCCTCGCGTCGATTGGATCATGGAGCATATTGGCGGAGCGGCCCTCAGCCGCCCTTCGATATCCCCAATCGGATATCCTGCCCGTGGTATTCGAAAGCGGATTCAAATGCTCACAAGGTTTTTCCCCTCCAACTCGTGGTGATTAGGAGTTGAGGTTCGCCTCGCACCAGCGAAGGCTTTTTTCGAGGTCGGATTTCTGATAGGCCTGCTCGGCTTCCTTGGCATTTTCGGCGGGTTTTTCGAACGGGGGGACGGGTTTTCCTTTTTTGGCGAGGGCCACGAACGCGGCGAAGTTTTTGGCGGGGATTTCCTCATAGCCCTTCCAAAACCCGGGGAGCAGGTAGGGGAAGGGCCTGGAGAATCCTGAGATCGTCTCTACGATGAAGGGGGCATCTGGAGCTAACTCGAAGAAACGTTGTGCGTAGGCCTTCATGTCGATTAGACCTTCGCCGGGGGATGTCCACGCGCATTGGGCTCCTTCCCCGGTTTCCCAAACGACGGAATTGCGGATGCCGGAGCAGAGGATGTGGGGGCCGAGCGCCTCGAGGTTGTCCATGGGATCTTCAAGGGTCCAGGTGGCGTTGCCGGGGTCGATGGTGGCACCGACGAATTCGGGGCCAGCCTGCTCGATGAGGCGGGCGAGCTCCCAGCCCTGCATGTCGCCGGCGTGGTTTTCGATGGCAATTTTGACTCCGAGATCGAGCGCCAGTGGCCTGACAGAGGCGAGGACTTTGAGCGTGTCTTGGTTGCGTGCGGCGATGCCGCCCGGGGAGCGGCGGTCTTCGGAAAATCCCTGATAGCAGCGCGCGACGGGGGAACCGAGTCTGTTGGCGATTTTCAGGGTGAGGGAAAGCATGGTTGGGGCGTCGCCCCATTTGTCCGAAAATCGGTGGGCGCTCGGACAAATGCCGCCGGTGCCGACGTAGATTTGAATGCCGAGGTCTTGGGCTTTCCGGGAGAGTTCGGCGAGGTAGGAATCGT
Organism: Luteolibacter sp.; assembly: GCA_040399845.1. Taxonomy (GTDB): domain Bacteria; phylum Verrucomicrobiota; class Verrucomicrobiia; order Verrucomicrobiales; family Akkermansiaceae; genus Luteolibacter. Next base: position 41,751 of record JBBARN010000047.1, read on the forward strand.
CATGGGATTCGTAAACGTCGAGATCGGAAAAAAGGATGGCGGTGACTTTTTGCCCGGCGGCGTAGTCGAGGAGTTGGCCGGCTTTCCAGCCGAGGGAGCGGATGGAGAAGTTGTCGAAGCCGAAGCGAGGTTTTTTGCCGGAGGCTTCTTCCTGCGCGGAAATGATGCTGCTGGATGCGACGGTGGCGACGGTGGTCTTCAGAAAATGGCGGCGATTCATGCACCAAGACTGAATCAAGAGGGAGGGAGCTGCCAACAGGATACTTGAGGACATCTGCCAACGTTCCGGTAAAGTGCCATCCTTCCATCCGTCCACATCATGCAAGTCCTCGGCAGGAGGGTCTGCATACCCTTATCGTTCAGGTGATTCCCTTTCGCAGGTCTCTAAAGCTCCACAACGCCGGGTTCGCTTGCGTGGCGTTTCCTTTGAATTTCCTCGCGCCATCCTTGCGTTTGGGGCCGAAGCGATCCCTCGCACTGGCAAAAGCCTCGTTCACAAACTCCTTGCTGCCGATCACCGCGCCGTCCGTGAAATAGCGAATCCGGCAATACAACATCTTAGCGGGTCCCAGATCCTTCAAAGCCGTTTCGTTGTCTTCACTTTCCAGCAGTTCCGCAGTGTTCTTGGTTGTCTGGCCGAGTCCTTCAGCCGATTGGGAAACTTCCGAACGCCCGGACTTCCTCCCAATCGCCAGTCCCATCATGCGCCGATACATTCGCGAAACTTCATCCCATCTCCCCGCATCATATCCCACTCCCTGATCGCAGAAATACGCCCGCACCAGGCCTTCGCGTGCCTTCTTTCCGTCCCCTTTCTTCCCTGATCCCGTGAGACGACAGTCTTTTACGGGACCGCCGATCGCTTCGCCATAACTGCTCCATCGATAATCCGCCGGATCTTTGACCATCCCGGCTCGCAGCGGATTCAAGTCGATATAAGCCGAGATCGTTCTCGCCGCGACGCCGTCTTCCACAATTACACTCTTGAAGCGGTCTTCCCACAAAACGCCCGATCGCGAATGGGCCTGATTGAACCATTGGGAAAAGCGTTGCAGCAGCCCTTTCATGAATTGGGCCAGGTCCTGCATTCGGTAAGTGAAACGCTTGTGGATCGCATTCACCGCCTCGTCCATCCCGCTTTCGCTCGTGTAAATCTTCGCCCTTGCATCCGCAAGTTCCTGGGCAACACGCGCCACGAAATCCTCGCCATAAATCGCAGACAAACGCTTCAACAATTCCTCGTCCGAAATCCCGCCCTCCGCCATCGGCGGCACCTCCAGCAAGATATGAAAGTGATTGTCCATCAAGCAGTAAGCGAGCGCCCGGCACCCCGTGAAATTCTCCTGCATCCGCATCAAGGTCCGGAACTTCTCCTTTTCCTCCGTCCCCAGCACAAAGCGCCGATCCACCACCCGCGAATGGACGTGGTAAAGCACCGGCTTCCCAGCTGCCATCCGCCATTCCGCTAACCAACGGGCCTTTCTCATGGAGGCAAGCTACCCGCGCCGGAAAAAGATGTCACGCGAAACTTTGATTAATGGCCCGTCCCTCTGTCATGTCCGCAACGGTGACCAACATTAGGCGAAAATTTGTCCCGCTGAATCCCACGCCATGGCCACTGAAGCTGTTCTATCGGCTCCGGTTTCCCTAGATCGAAATCACTCTCCCGCGCGAGAACGATCAATTTAAACCGCAATCTCGCGCATTTCCGCTTGCTTCCTGTCTGCCAGGCCAAAAAATTTTTATGGCCTACTCAACTCATTGCAAGTCAATCATTCGCGCCGAATTCTTCAAGCCTCTTTTTGAGTTTTTCGAGACCGCAAAACACCGCCGGAACTGCCCTGCGCTCGATGATTCCCTCTGGCTTGAGGCCGGGGTCCGCCGCTGTCTGGGCATCTTCCAAAGCG
>JBBARN010000048.1:0-42421 GCA_040399845.1 Luteolibacter sp.
AAGGCAGCCTGGATGGTGCCTGCGAGGGCTAGATCCCCTGAAGATAGCTGGCGATTGACAAACTCGGCGAGGGATAGAAACGGTCCACGGGCCCGGACTTGATTGACGATTTCCTTCGCAAACTCATCGAGCAATGTTTCATCGAGCTTGCGATATCCAGTAAACTCTGACGACCCCGAAAACAATCCGGATGTTCCGGGGGACTTCGCCTCAACATCGCCCGAGACGGACAAGCGCGACACCGCATGGTTCTCCGTGGACGACAACCGGTTGCCTGTTGGAGTCACGTAGGGAATCTTGAGCCCGCGCGCGTGGCCGAGCAACGCACGCCATGCCGTGAAGGATGTCGAGTTCACATTGAACATGCCCTGCACTTCGATTCTCGAGGCAATGGTTCTCCATGAATCGGGTTTGTTCACGTGTTTGGTGTAAATCGACTCCGCACCACTTGGTGTTACGCTTGCGGCCATGTCTTCGGCAATCGGGAAATAGGCGCGATTGGGGAGCGGGTCGGCGTTGGTTACAAAATCAATGAAAGTATTTTTCAGATTCTCATTGGAAAGCGGCCGTCCGAGATCGGAGGACTTCGGAGCGATTGACGATACGAACCAGTCGTCGAAGAGTAGGTGATTGGCGCAATAGAAATCATCATTCTGCAAGTCCTCACCACCTTTAGCAGAGTTGCCGGAATTGAATGTGGCATTGGTCGGAATCAGCGGAGTTGCGTCGCTATTGCCGATGATGTTGTAAGCGTAGGGGGGGATGGGGTTTTCATAACGCATGTCCCAGTGTTGCAACTCGGGAATTGACTGGATGGGCTTGGTGGGCAGTTCTGCAAGGATGCATCGTGACAGGCCATCAGCGCTTTGGAAACCGGTGACGATGAAGCCGCGATTGTTGGCGTCGGTATTGGGATACTCACTGCCGCCGGCGGCCGAAAGTGGGGCGAAGCTGTAGTCGAACGGTGAATTCACCGGGTGGGCGGTTCCAGGATAGTCCCACTGAATGGTGGACTCCACAGTATCCTTGCTTCCCATGGCTGTGTAGTTGACCAATGGACTCGTTTGCACAAATCCCTTCGCTGCAAGGTGAGTGCGCGAGGCAGTGCGTGCCCCGAAGATGGTAGTGAGGAATGGCTGCGGTGAGGCAGCCGCCTCTGCAAGCGTAGTAGGTGCCAGTCCTTTGAGTTCCGGATAGACCTGCTCTGCTACGGCGGTTTCATAGACCATCCGATAGACAAGGTGGCGGGCTCCGCTAATCGACATGTCCAAATAGATTCCCACGCCTGGAGCGGAGACGTCGGAGTAAGTTGAATTGAACCGCGCGTCCGCTTTCACGGATGCCGACCCGGGAACTGCGGTGTAAGTTGTATTGTCGTCCTTTCGAACCTGGAAGAAGTGCCCGCCGGATTTGCGGAAACCAGGCGAAAGAACGCAATCCCCAGTAGCGGCAACCGGCGCTCCCGAAGGACTGAATAGGAGGGTTTCTCCGGGCTTCAGAGTCGCGCCACTATCGATGCGGAATTTGAGATCGCCTGCCGGTGATAAGGGGGGCTGATTGTTGGTCGAGGCGGTGGTGCTGTTGTATTTCGCATGTTGCACGCCGTTCACCGTGTAACGGAATGCATTGGGGAGACATCCGACGAGGCGGAAACTGAGTGGTGACGAGGTGATCGTGACGTTGTAGGGATTCCAAATCGTAATCACAGGCGTGACCAATAACCTTGGCTCAAATCCGGCCCCTGAGCCCCCCGCCCAATGAGAGAAAACCCACTGCACCCGCGCGATCACCGGAATCACGCGTGTGCGGTGAAGGTAGTTGAAGTTCTCGGACGATGAAGTGGAATCGATCCGAGAAGAACGGGATGCCAGCTGGGTGCCGCTTCCAGTCATCGTCTTGTAAAGTGTCGCCCAGTCCTTGAGGTTCTCCCAACTGCTTACGGCTCCGTGTTCATAAATCGGGATGCGGCCAGCGCTTCCACGATAGGTTGACCAGGGATAAAGCATCGAGCGATCGGTCCGGTGGTTGCTGGTGGTCGGAATGGTGAAGGCAATATCCTTCCCAGGCGCGACCTGGAAGAAGGGCAGATTGGATTTCGGGACGGCATTCCAGTTTTCCGTTAGAAGAGATAGATCCTTCCGCCAGCCGCCAGTGGCTGTGTTGGTGAGAAGTCCGACGGAGCTGGCCGAGAGATCGTGGAAGTGCGCTTTGGAGGCCACCAGACCATTGGTGGGTTCCGAGATGAGATTGCCTTGATTGAGGCTGATCGCTTTTGGGGCATCGGTTGCATCTGTCAGCAATTTCTCCATCCCGAAGGATTTGGGATCCGCGATGGAATGGGACTTCGCCAGCACCGACCAGCCTGCAACCGTGTCGTTGGTGGGTTTATAGGGAACGGGAATCCGCGCTTTTTGGTTCTCACCGGCGACCCACCAAGCGAATGCTCCGCGTTTTCCCGCTGCCGTGATCGTGGACGGTGCGAGGTGAACCTGAAGTTTGCTCCGTTCCGGGCCTTCACCAACCGAGCCCACCGAGACCAAGGGGACTTTGCTGGTGCCGGGTTCGGTATTCGGGAGGGTGCTTGAATCTCCGGAAACCAGCCAGGACAGGAAACGATCCTTTTTCTTTGCAGCATAGTCGCCCGGAGAAATCGGCCTTCCTGCCATGGCCCCGTCGTTCGTATGGTTGGTGCCCTCCCAGCTTTTCCAAGCTCCGAGAATGGGCGGATTGGCAGGGTTCTGAATATCGGCCTTTGCGGTGACCCGCGTGTCGGACCCCGTATAGCGCTGCAAGTCGCCAAGTGCCAACATCATCGCCAGTCGGGCGTTGTTTTTTGCGATCGCAATGGACTCGCCCTGGGCGGATGAACGCAGGGAAACGCTGGAAAGCGTGAGCAAACCGACTGCGATGATTGTGAGCAGAATCATCAGCGAGAGGGTGACGATGAGCGCAAAGCCTGCCTGTGATCTTTGGGAATGCGGTATTTTCATTCAGTGAGGTTTTGACGGCAATCTACACATTCACAATGAGATTACAAAGTAAATTCTGAAGGGGTTGGTTTGAGATCAGGAAGAAGCTGCTGACCACAGAATTCCAGAAGAGGAAACATCCCTCGATTCAAACCGGCCTTTGAGCTACAAATTCCACACCTGCGTAACAAGTTAACGTGATTCCTGGATAATCCTTCGAATACGGAGTGGCCTTGGTGAGTTGCTGCGGGTTGGGAGCGAGCGAGTTTGAGTCTGATCTCCCCACCGCTACAACCGCAAAAGCTGACCCCTCCCCATTCGGGTGGGGGGCTGAAGTCGGATTCGAGAAGACAAAGAAGCCGGAGATTCCGCGCTGGGAGAACAGCGCTGAAAAACCGGCCGCTTGCAAAATGCAGTGACAGTAAGCCTCAGTCGAGCGACTTGATCCGCAGGTTGCGGAACTTGTAGGTCTGGCCTTTTTCGCCGTGGTGCTGGATGCCGATCACTCCCTTGGCATCCTTGTCGTCTTCGATATCGGTGGTGACCACGCCGTTGACTTCGATTTTGATTTTGTTGCCCTTGCAGGTGATGCGGTAGGTGTTCCAGTCATTCCGCTTGAAGGTGTCGCCGGCGCGTTTGCGGAATTCCGCCTCGCTCTCGGCGTTGCCCTTGATCGGGCTGATGAACCACATGCGACGGCCTTCGTCGTAGAGTCCGCCGGACCACTTCCGCTTGGGATCGCCATCCACCTCGGATTGGTAACCGTAAACCTTGTTTGGCTCCGCATGGGCACGGAACATGAAGCCGCTGTTGGCGGTGCCGGAGGGGAGCAGGACCTCACCCTCGAAGATAAAATCCCCGTAGGTTTTCTCTGTCACCAGGAAGAACTTTTTATCGCCCGTCAGATGGATCTCTCCATCGACCACGGCGGCCTTGCCCCAAGAGTAGGGATTTTTCCAGCCATTCAGGGTTTTTCCGTCGAAAAGTGGAGTCAAATCCTTGTCTTGTGCGGAAAGGTTGGTGAAGGCACAGCAGAAGAGGCTGGCGAGGATCAATGGGATTTTTTTCATAGGTCGATGCTGGAGATTCCTCGAATACCCGATTTGGTAAAGGATGATTTCACGCTAGCGCAAAAAGTCCATGAATCTGAGCTTTTGTGGATTGTCGAAAAATCGAATCGACCTCGCGGCGGAGATTTCAAGAATCCCGGCATGGCCGAACGCGAGGATCTCAAGAACCTTTCCCTGCTGGGAAAACCCGACACCCGTCTCCCATCTTGCCCGGAAGAGGCGCAGTTGGAGGTTTTTCCGAACCAGCGCCCCGGCCGCCGTTACTGGATCACGCTCAATGCCCCGGAATTCTCCTCGCTCTGCCCGGTCACCGGCCAACCGGATGCCGCCCGCATCCTGATCCGTTATGTTCCCGGAGAGACGATCGTTGAAACCAAAAGCCTCAAGTTTTACCTCGCCTCGTTCCGCAACCAGCCGGCCTTCAACGAGGAAATCGTCAACCGCATCCTCGATGACCTGGTTGCCGCTCTCCAACCCCGGGAACTCATCGTTCGCGGCGAATTCGCCCCGCGCGGCGGCATCCAGCTCACCACCGAGGCCACCTACCCGGAGCCCGCATGAAAGTCTGCGTGCTCCTCAGCGGCGGAATGGATTCCGTGACGGTGCTTTACGAAGCGCTCCGAACGCATGAGGTGGTGGCGTGTTTGTCCTTCGACTATGGTTCGAAGCACAATGCCTGCGAAATTCCCTTCGCAAAACTCCATGCCGAGCGCCATCAGATCCCGCATCATACGGTGTCGCTGGATTTCATGGACTCCCTTTTCAAATCCGATCTCCTGCGCTCCGGCGGGGATATTCCGGATGGCCATTATGCCGAGCAATCGATGAAACAAACCGTCGTCCCATTCCGCAATGGCATCATGCTCTCCATCGCCGCCGGTTATGCGGAAAGCATCGAAGCGGATGCCGTGGTCATCGCCGCGCATTCCGGCGATCACGCGATCTATCCGGACTGCCGCGAGCCTTTCATGCAAGCCATGGGCGAGGCGATGGGGCAGGGGACTTACGCGAAAATCCAGCTCATCCGTCCCTTCATCGATCTCGACAAAACCGCCATCGCCCGCCGCGGCCACGATCTCGGCATCGATTTTGCGGAAACCTGGTCCTGCTACAAGGGCGGCCAAACCCACTGTGGCACTTGCGGCACCTGTGTCGAACGCCGCGAAGCCTTCCTCCTCGCCGGGTTGACCGATCCTACGCATTATATGCAAACTCCTGCATTGCCACAAATGTTGGCGAAGGAGGGGTGAAGCGTCGCTGGCAATTGCGCTTCGGGCATCCATGTCACGAACAAGTTGCTTGAATTGCGCGATCGAAAGCGGCGTTCCTCAAGCAACGAGGTCGTGGCGATGGGGGAGGAGACATCGGATCTCCTCTCAACTCGAAGAATCTTTGGATAGGTGTGTGCCTGTTGAGCTGCGACTCATGCTGGCGTGATCTTCACCAAGAGATCATCGCTTTCCACGCGGTCGCCCTTGGTCACGAGGACTTCGGCGATGGTGCCATCGGCTCCAGCGCTGACGGTGGTGAGCATTTTCATGGCTTCGAGCACGACGAGTTTGTCGCCTGCCTTGACTTCATGCCCGACGGAAACGGCGACCTCGGTCACCATGCCGGGCATGGGTGCGCAGGCTTGGGCCGTGCTGTTGGGATCGCCTTTGACGCGGCTGGCCTTGGAGGTTGCTTTGAGCGAGTTATCCAAGACGACGGACTCGCGCGGCATGCCATTGAGTTCGTAGAACAGTGCGCGGCGGCCCGCGTTGTCTGCCTCGCCGATGGAGATGAGCTTGATGATGAGGATCTTGCCGGGATCGATCTCAATCTCGATTTCCTCTCCGATCTGAAGTCCGTAGAAAAACGCCGGAGTCGGCAGGCCGCTGAGGTCGTCGTATTGATTCCGGAACGCCACGAAGTCCGCAAAAACCTGCGGATACATCAGGTGCGAGTAGAGGTCATCATCAGTGGCAGGGCGGCCGATCTTTTTGGCAACTTCGGCGCGGGTCGCCTCGAGATCGACGGGTTCCGCGAGTTCTCCCGGGCGCTTGGTGGTGGCCTTTTTGTTGCCGAGGACCGCCTTCTGCACGTCCACTGGCCAGCCGCCGTCCGGTTGGCCGAGACCGCCGGAAAGCATGTCGATGACCGATTCCGGGAAGTCGATGGTTCCCGGTTTGAGGTTGGGGACATCTGCAGCCTTGATGCCGCGGGTGACGAGGAACATGCACATGTCGCCAACGACTTTGGACGATGGAGTGACTTTGACGATATCGCCGAAGAGTTGGTTCACCTCGGCATAAGTGCGGGCGATTTCGCGCCAGCGGTGGCCGAGGCCCATGGCATTGGCCTGCTCGCGGAGGTTGGTGTATTGGCCGCCGGGCATTTCGTGTTCATATACTTCCGCCGTGCCGGCGCGTGGTGCGGAGTCGAAGGGTTTGTAGAAACCAAGAACTTCCTCCCAGTAATCGGAAAATTCATTGAGCGAATCAAAGTCCAGCCCCGGATCGCGCTCGGTCTTGGCAAGGGCGGCGGAAACGGAGTTGAGGTTCGGTTGCGAGGTGGAACCGGACATCGAGGCGATGGCCAGGTCCACGATGTCCACGCCCGCATTGCAGGCAGCGAGCACCGAAGCGGCATTGAGGCCGGAGGTGTCGTGGGTGTGGAAATGGATGGGAATGCCGATTTCCTCCTTGAGGGCGGTGACGAGCTTGCGTGCTGCGAGCGGTTTGCAAAGTCCGGCCATGTCCTTGATGGCGAGGATGTGGGCACCCATGCGTTCCACTTCTTTGGCTTTGGCGATATAATATTTCAGCGAATACTTGTCGCGTTTTTCATCATTGATATCTCCGGTATAACAAATTACCGCTTCACAAAGCACCTTGCCATGATCGCGGGCGGCTTCCATGGCCACCTGCATGTTGGGAAGATAGTTGAGGGAATCGAAAATGCGGAAAACATCCATTCCGGAATCGCCCGCATGTTTCACGAAACCGGCGACCACGTTGTCCGGATAGTTGGAATAACCGACCGCATTGGAACCGCGGAACAACATTTGGAAACACAGATTCGGGATTTTCTCGCGCAGGCGGCGCAGGCGATCCCAGGGGCACTCGCTGAGGAAGCGCATGGCCGTGTCGAAGGTCGCACCGCCCCACATTTCCAGCGAGAAAAGCTGCGGCACGCGGTGGGCGATGGCTTCCGCCACGCGCAGCATGTCATAAGTGCGCATGCGGGTGGCGATGAGCGATTGGTGGGCATCGCGCAGGGTGGTGTCGGTGATCAGCAGGCGCTTTTCATCCAGAATCCATTTGGCAAATGCATCCGGTCCCATCTCTAACAAAAGATCCCGCGTGCCCTTGGGAACTTTCGCTTGGTGCTCAATCACCAGCGAGTCCGGCACGTGTGCCCTGGGCAAGGCTGCCGCCGGTTTCCAACCTTTGGCGGTGGGATTGCCATTGAGTGTGATATCGGATAGATAGGAAAGCGTGCGGGTGGCACGATCGCGGCGGGGACGGAATTGGAACAGCTCGGTCTTGGTATCGATGAGCTTGGTGTGGGCTTGGCCGGACCGGAATGTATCATCAGCGATGATGTTTTCCAGGAACGGGATATTGGTTTTCACACCACGGATTCGGAACTCGCGGAGCGCGCGGTCCATCCGCTGGCAAGCCATCGGGAAATCGCGGCCCATGGCCGTGACTTTCACGAGCATGGAATCATAATACGGCGTCACGACCGATCCGGCATCGCCGGAAGCGGCGTCGAGACGGATGCCGAAGCCAGCGGCGGAGCGATAGTTGAGAATACGGCCGTAGTCGGGCGAAAACCCTTTCTGCGGGTCCTCGGTGGTGACCCGGCATTGGATGGCAAAGCCGTTGCAGGGGATTTCATCCTGAGTTGGAATCGCCACTTCCTCGCCGAACAGGGGGGCTCCCTGGGCAATCAGAATTTGCGAACGGACGAGATCGATGCCTGTCACGCACTCGGTGACCGTGTGCTCGACTTGGATGCGTGGATTCATCTCGATGAAGAACCAGTCGTTCTGATCCATGTCATAGAGGAATTCCACGGTGCCCGCATTGTTATATCCGATTCCTTGGGCGAGTTTTACCGCCGCATCGCATAACTCTTTGCGGATCTTCGGATCGAGGTGCATTGCCGGAGCCACCTCGACCACTTTTTGATAGCGGCGCTGCACGGAGCAATCGCGTTCGTGAAGGTGCACCACATTGCCGTGCTGGTCGCCGAGGATTTGCACTTCGATGTGCTTGGCGCGGGAGATGTATCGTTCGAGGAAAACCGCGGGATTACCAAAGGCATTGAGCGCTTCGTTTTGTGCTTCCGCGAGCAGGGCAGGGAGTTGGGATGGCTTTTCCACCACCCGCATGCCACGTCCACCTCCACCGAAGGCTGCCTTGATGATGAGGGGAAATCCAATCTCATGCGCGACGGTCAGCGCTTGATCCGGATCGGTGATGGGATCCTCGGTGCCGGGCAGAGTGGGAACCTGAAACTTGTGCGCCAAAGTGCGCGCTGCGGTCTTGTCGCCCATGTTTTCCAGCAACTCGGGAGATGGACCGACGAAGATGATTCCCTCGCGCGCGCAGGCCCGGGCAAACGCCGCGTTTTCCGATAGAAATCCATACCCCGGGTGGATCATCGTCACGCCCTTCTGCTTGGCCAGGGCCACGATGCCCTCGACGTCCAAATAGGCACCAACCGGTCCTTTGGAAGTATCCAGTTGGTAAGCTTCATCCGCCTTGAAGCGGTGGATCGAGAAGCGGTCTTCTTCCGCAAAAATCGAGACCGTGCGCATGCCAAGCTCGTTGGCGGCACGGAAGATGCGGATCGCGATTTCGCCGCGGTTCGCGGCCATGAGTTTTCCGGGACGGGATGGGTTGTCGGACATACGGGGCCGCATTCTTAGGGCCGGGGCGGGGGAGAGTGAAGAGAAATCCGCGATGAATTCCTTGTCATTTTCCGGTCCAGCCCGGAAGCGTTTCGGCGAGGATGGAGAGGATCTTTTTCTGCTCACTGTCTCTGATATTCAAAGACTTGCGATGCCCATCCTTTTCCTCAAAGGCTTTGCGGAGTTGTGAAATGACGGCGGATTTGACTCTCGGGGGGAGGTGGGTGAAGGCTCGCGAATAGACCATGAACGAGCAGCGGTGTTTGAAAAGCCGATCGTTGAGCTGGAAGTCGGCCAGCGAGCGGCCTGCGGAGGACTTGGGGAAACGTGCCGCAAACGCCTCTTGAAACTCGCCGTTCCCTTCAATGCCGTCCACGCCGATGGATGCCTCGGATCGAAACAACAGCAGATCCAAGATCTTCGCGGCCGCATCGTCGGCCAACTTGCCAGCCGCTCCTTGATCGGGATCCGCCGATGGGTTCAGGGATGATTGGAGCCAGTGGACCCGCCGGTAATTCATCGTGGCCGCAACCAGATGATTGTGAACCTGGCATTGGTGCTCCAACACCATCAAGGCGACGATGTCACTGGTCGGGCGCAGGTATTTCGAGACATCGATCTTCTCCTCAAGCGTGTGCAATTCCGGAGACGAATCGGGCAAGGACCGGCCGTCACTTTCATGGTAAGTGCGGTTTCCAAGGTGGGGGAGCGAACTTCGCCCTGTCACATAATATCCACCCCAGCGCTCCTCAATGGGACTGGCATGATCAATCTGGAAGGTCCCCAGAGCCAGAAGAGGATGGCCGGAATCATCCGGAAAGACCGAACGCACCAAAACGCCCGGAACCGATTCCGTGCGGGCCGTGCCGTGGCAGGAGAGGCAGTCAGCGGTATCCCGCATGACGACCGCCTTTTCACCCTTACCCGCCCGGATAAGATAGAACACCGGACCTAACAAATCATCCTGTGCGATCACCTCAATGTCTCCACCCGGTACATAGCCGACGTAATGGTTTTCGTTGAAATAGATCGCCCGTGGATTTCCCGGATGGATGAGGCCGTTCTGTTTGCTGGTTTTTGAAAACACCAGGATCTGCGATGCTTCCGGGACATCGAGCAACTTGAGAACAAAGCGGAGTTTCTCCAAAGGCGTCCTCCCCTCGATGCCACCGCCCTCGGCAAGCCGCGCGATGGGATCCTTCGACGCGGTGTCCGAATACCGCAAGGGAGGCAGGTCCCAAAGATCCGAAGCCCCAAGCGCAAGGCTGGTAACGAAGAGTGAGAGCCAGAGGAACCGATGCATGCGATGGATCAGCCTACGTGTGAAAACCAGCGGAGTTTGCCGCGAAGTCCGCTCATGCGGAAAATCGTTCCCGATACGCTCTTGGCGAGCAGCCCGCATGTTTCGTGAACCATCGGGAATTGGATGACAAATCACTGAAGCCGATCTCCGCCGCGGAATCGGCGGCCTGTTCTATCAGAAAACTTTCCCGTCCCATCACCCCAGCTTGGCAGATACCGGTGCCAGGGTTTCTCCGGGTTTCAAAGAGGCGGGGACGAGGGACTGGTCGTGACAGATTCCCACATGGGCGATCTTCTCCAGCCAGCGGTGGACACCCCGAGTGTGAAAATGCTCCCGCCATTCCAGGGAGTTGAGCCGCGGGCGATGCCATTCCTGGGAGGGATCGAGCAAGGTGGCGAGCACGGAGACATCCTCCGGGATGCCCAACTTCCTCCGGGCCAGAAAGGACAAGACACCGGAAGTGTGGGCGGGCTCCACGACGAACAAGGCAGTGGGTGGCGTGGTCCGGAACAGGGAGTCCAGCATGATTTCCAAGCCCTCCGGGCTTTCCTCCCAATCCGGCAGATTGTATTTCCCGACCGCGATGCCGTGGGAGGTGAGGGCGTTCAGAAACGCCTTCGCCGGAGGGCCGGGAGCCGGATTTCTCCAGAAGAAGGGGCAGACCACCACAATCCGGCGATGGCCACCCCGGACCAGGAGTTCAACCACTTCGTGGAACACCGCATCGAGCGTGGTCCGGGAGCCGGCGATGGGAAGGCCGGCGAAATTTCCGCCGATCGAGTAAACCGGCAGGCTTTGGCTGGAGAGCGCTTCCATGACATTGCGCGGCGGACCGGCGACGATCCAGCCGTCCATGGGATGCGATTTCAGGTAGGAAAGCACCTTCCCGGGGTCATACTTGAGCTTCGCCAGTGTCTGCGGCACCAAGGCGCCGATGTGCCCGGAACTCTCGATGTCCAATTGGATATCGGCCACCAATTTCTGAAAATGTGCGCAATCTTCATGCACCGGAGTTGACGGCAGGATGCCTATGCGAAGTTTCTTCAAGGGCTTTTCCATCCCGGGGGCGAGGATTCTCCGCGGCTGGTGACTGCCGCCACTTTCCAGCACCCCGTCGGCTTCCAGAATCCCGAGCGCCCCGCGCACGGTGTGCTTGGAGACTTTGAAATGAAGCGCCAGTTCCACCACGCCGGGCAAGCGATCCACCCAAAGACCGGAATCGATCACTTCCTTGACGTGATCCGCAGTCTGTTGAGCCAGGTTCTGACGTACGAGTGGTTTCATGTCGGCATATCGGAATGAGAGTGGGGGTCAATTTATGAACCCCGGATTCACAAAATGTCCACTGACTTTTTCGCGCTTTGGCGCTCAAGCTGTAGCGCCCATCGCCGAAAATCGACCAGGACAGTGACCTCGGACTCGCCGCTCTCAGCCATCATCCCCACCTTATCGTAAGATTTTTTCGCCATGTCCATCCGCCGCTTCCTCCTCTGCCTCGCACTGCCGTCAATGTCGATGGCGTCTGATCTCAATGTCGTGCCCGCCGCGCGCTCTTGGTCACCTGCCCAAGGGACGCTCGATGCGGCGGGCATCATGCTCGAGGTCGCGCCAAAGCATGCCGCCGCCTTGCAAGCCACCGCGGCTGTGATTCGCGAAGACCTCGCGGCGCTGCGGATTGACCGGAAGCCCACAGGCAAACCGGTCACGCTGCTGCTGACCCTTGACGGTGGCGATGCCGCGCGACCGGAGAGTTATACGATCTCAATTTCCGATCGCATCACGATCGGCGGCACGACTCCGGCGGCGGTGTTTCTCGGCTCGCGCACCGTGCTCCAGCTGTTGCGTCAATCGACGACCCTGCCGAAGGGCAGCATCCTCGATTGGCCCGACTACAAAGGCCGCATGCTGATGCTCGATGTCGGCCGCAAGCCGTTTCCATTGCCGGTGCTTAAAGATTTCCTGCGCATGATGGCCTGGTATAAGATGAACGAGCTGCACCTTCACCTCAGCGATGAAGCCTTCGGCGGGACCTACGCCGCCTTCCGCGTGGAAAGCAAGACCTTCCCCGGGCTTGCCTCCAAGGACCTCTTCTACACCGCCGCCGACTTGCGGGATTTGCAGGACTTCGCCAAAGCCCGCGGCATCGTCATCACACCGGAGATCGACATGCCCGGCCATGCCCGCTGTTTCACCAACTACTGGCCTGAGATCACGCTGAAGGACTATCCGAATTACATGGACGTCACCCATCCGAAAACAGTCGAGGTGATGAAGAAACTGTTGGATGAAATGATTCCGCTGTTCGATGCGCCGGACTTCCACATCGGGACCGACGAGTATCGCGTGAGTGGCCCTCGCAAGGACGAGCTGCATGAGAGCTTCCGCCAATTCATCAATACCATGAACGCCCACGTCCGCTCGCGCGGGAAAAACACCCGGATCTGGTCCGGCTTCGAACACATGGGCGGCACCACCGAGATCGACCCGACCGTCATCATCGACATGTGGGAGACGGACGACGCCAAGGGCGCGATCGCGAAGGGCCACAAGATCATCAATTCCAACCACGGCCGCACCTACATCGTCCCGGGCGCCCACTACTACGGAATCAGCCGACCCGGGATCTATCAGGGCTGGGAGCCGTGGATGGTCAGTGGCGATGCCAGCAAGAACCCTGGCAAGGACGATCCGAATCTGATGGGTGGCAAGCTTCACGTCTGGTTCGATCTAGGACCGACCGGTTGGACGCTGACTGAGACCGCCGAAACGACTCTAACCGGTATTCATGCCTTTTCCGAAAAACTGTGGGGCACAAAGGGCTCGCCGGATTATGCCGCATTCACCGCGCGCGTCGCGAAGACCCTGCCGGTTCCAGCGGTAAGCGTGCTGGACCGCCTGACCGGCAAGAAGAACGGTTTGATCCTCGATCTGCCAGGTGAGGTGGAGTTGAAAGATGAATCGTCAGTGATCCCTTTGACTGCGGCCAAATACGAGCGAGCCGATCTCGAATCTCCGTGGACGCTCACAATGGAAATCCGCCGCCGCAGCGACACCAAGGGACGCGGAGTCATCATTTCATCCGACCTTGCCGAGATCTGCGCGAACTATTCGCGGCAGGAGGAAATCACCGTCACCGATCCTAACGGCAAGTCGGGCAAGAAGAAGATCTCGTTCCAAGGCATCTCCACCCTGCGGGCCGCAGGCACCCGCGATGGCGATGGCACACCGGCGGAATCGCACTTCGCCCACGACATGGCGATGTCGTCCAACAAACAACTGCCCGCCAATGAATGGGCCACTCTCACCGTGGTCGGCGAGTCCGGCCGGAACTCGATCTGGCTGAACGGCGAGAAGATCGGCGAATCGAACAACCAGCTCGTATGCCCGCTGCGCCAGCTCGGCGGAGGAGCAGGAGAGTCCTTCGTTGGCACCATCCGCAAGCTGAAGGTCGTCAACCGCGCTCTCACCCCGAAGGAAATTGGCCGCCTGGCCGGCCTCGACATTCCGGACAACCTCGCCGCGGGAGCCAAGGCCAGCGCCACCGCTTCGGATGCCGCACATGGTTTCACACCGGAACTGGCGACCGACGAGGATCCGAAAACCCGCTGGTCGTCCGGCCCCACACAGGCCGAGCAGTCACTCGCGCTCGACCTCGGGAAATCCGTCTCATTCAACACCGTGGCCATCGATTGGGAAACCGCCGTGCCCGCCGAATACCGTGTGGAGTTGTCCCGAGACGGCGCGAAATGGGTATCCGTCTTCACCGGCGAAGCCAAGCCCGGCCGCACGACGGCGAGCTTCCCCGACATTCATGCCAGCCAGGTCCGCATCGTGATGAGCAAACCGCTCACCGTGTGGGGTTACTCGATCCATCAGGTGGAAGTATTCACGGCGAAAAAGCCGCTCCTCAAGCAGTGATCGGCAAGGGTTCGCTGCCTGAAGGGCCGGCGATCCCCCCACAATCCGGAATCGATCAATTCCTTGACATGATCCGCAGTCTGTTGAGCCGGGTTCTGACGCACCAGTGGTTTCATGTCGCCATATCGGAATTGGGAGTGGGGGTCAATTTGTGGACCCCGGATTCCCAAAATGTCCACTGACTTTTCGGAGTATGGCGCTCAAGTTGCATTGTCGCGTTTCGATGATCCCTCGTTTCCCAGATCCTACCCCAATGAAATCCCCGTTCCTACCTCTGTCATTTGCCACGTTTCTGGTGGCATCCGTCCTCGGCATGGCTTCCCTAACGGCAGCCCCGATCACGTGGTCCAGCACCCCATTCACCGTGAGTGGCAGCTTCGGCCAAAACTTGAACCCCGGGCAGTTTGCCACCACTGGCACGCAAATCCTCGCTGAAAACACCGGAGGTGCCGCGCTCACTTTTGACGGCATCAACTTCGCGGCAGGCACCATCAGCTTGGGCAACAGCGCGAGTGTTTTTCACCAAAACTCGCCCGGCACCCTTCTCACCAGGGCCGGATCCTACGGTTCTGGCGGGCCAAGTACCGTCACCCTGCCCGGCTTGACCAGTGGCCGATTCTACCGCGTGCAAGCCGTCGTGTTTGATGGCCGCGGAGACGCAGGCATTCCCGGCCGCACCGTGAGCTTCGATGGCATCAATCAGGGCGTTTATGCTAATGGCGTCCTCAACGTGACCTGGGGCAACGGTTTGCTCGTCACCGGAACTTTCACGGCGGATGCCGCCACCCAGGATTTTACCATCGAGGCATTCGCCGGGGCCTCCTCCAGAAGCGGTCAACTCAATGCGCTGCTGGTGCACGAATTCATTCCCGGAACACCCGCTCTTACAAATCCTTCGGTAGGAACCATCACCACCACCAGTGCCCAAGCCTCGGTCACCCTATCCAATGTCGATTCCAACGTCACTCTCTACTGGGACACCGTGGATCAGGGCACAGGCACCTGGGGCAACACGAGTTCGCTTGGTGCGCAGGTCGTAGGTCCGGTGAGCGGTAACCTCACAGGTCTCGTCGGAGACACCCGCTATTTCTACCGCTTCCAAGCGATCAACACCGCCGCCGAACCCGATACGGTAGCGTGGAGCCCGGAAGGCACATCGTTCGCCACCGCCCTGACCGGCCTTGCGCCCACCGATCCGGAGGCAACAACCTTCTCGAAAACCGAAATTGACGTTTTCTGGACCGATGTCTTCAACACGGAAACCGGGTTTGTCATCGAACGCTCGCCCAACGGCACCGACTCATGGACCCAAGCGGGAACGGCAGCCGCCAACACCGGATTCTTCAACGATGGTGAACTGCTCCCCGGCACCACCTATTTCTATCGCGTCTCTGCGCAGAACGGAGCAGGTCTTTCGGATCCATCCGCCGTTGTGATTGCGACGACCAACGCGGCTGAACCCGGGATCGTTGTCCAAGCTTGGTATCAAATGGGAGATGCCGGTCAGGGTTTGAACAATCGACCAACTGACAGTTCCCCCAATGCGAGAAACTTCACCGGAAATGCCACCAGCGCACCCACCGTCAACCCCAACGGCGGCGGCTATGGCAATGATGCCCACTACACCTTCAACGGCGTCGATCAGGCCTATTTCGGAAACGGCTACAACGCCCCTGAAAACAACGTCGGCGTCGAAGTCTGGGTGCGCAGCAGCGCCGTTTCACAGAGCAACAAACATGTCTTTGGCACCGGCAGCAATGTCAATGGCATCAACATCGGCTATGATGCCAATCCGGGGAACGGTTCGATCGGATGGTTTGGCGCGGTCGCCGGCAAGGCCTATGTCGGCTCGGTGGGTGCTGCAAACTACACCGCTGGCCAATGGATCCATCTTGCCGTGATTCGCGACAACGGGGTTTCGACATTCTATGTCAACGGCGTGGCCAGTGGCACGTCTACCTCCGTCCCGGACAACGCGACGGTCACTCACCTCGCTACCAACGCCGGAGGGGCTGCCGGTGCTTACTTCGGAGGCGATGTGGCAGAAGCACGGATTTTCACCTTCGATGCGGGCCAGTTCAATACCTCTTATCTCCTCTATCCGGCACCACCATCGGGCGACCCCTATGATGACTGGGCCAATGACTTCGCAGGCCTGACGGATTCTGGTGCTGGCGTCGACTTCGACAACGGTGGACTGCCCACCGGCATCGAGTGGGTGACCGGCGGCGACCCTTCAAATGGCGGCGACGATGCCGGGGTCACTCCTACTTTCGATAACACTACCGACCCATCCGACTTCCTCTTCACCTTCCGCCGCCGCGACGCTGCTGCTGCGGATCCTGGCACCACGATCGTCGTCGAATACGGCAGCGATCTCGTCGGCTGGCGCAACACCGCCGACCACGGCGTTACTGACGGCGTCACCATCGATGACAGCACCGACCTCGGCGGTGGCTTCCATCAAGTCACGGTCTCCATCCCTCGCGGTCTCTCGCCCACAAGCAAGCTCTTCGCTCGTCTGAAGCTCAGCCGCCCATGATGAGCCCCCCCGGTATATCAAACCTCAAAAGAACCAATTAAGAATGATGAAAACATATTACCACCTACTGGCCATTTCCTTACTGGGCATGGCGTCGTCGCATGCAGCAGTCACCCTTTATGCGGAATACCATCTCGGGGAAACGGGCAGTCTGGGCGCGAGCAACAGACCCCTCGATAGTTCCGGCAATGGAAAAAACATGGCCAATGAGATCAGTGGAGCAACAACCTCCACCGGCACCGCCGGAGTATCTGCTCCCGGCTCGACGCACTACCTCGACACCTCGGGAACTGGGAACCAAGGTTGGTATAGCAACACCCTATACAGCTCCGCCCCAACACTGGTTCTGGATAACTTTGCATTCGGCATCTATGTGCGAGCAGCTGCGAATACTGCGGCCACGAGAGGAGATGTTTTCACGATTGGTGGTAGCAATGGATCCTTCAAGTTGTCGTTGGGAAGCAACGGATGGGCTGCCAGCGTACATGAGCTGGCTTGGATTGGAAGCTCTAATGGCACTGTCGGTTCATTCACCGCCAACCAATGGGCGCACCTCGCGTTGATTCGCTCTGGAGGGACGACAACCTTTTATATCAACGGCATCGCTCAGGCAGGAACGACCGCTTTGACACCGGTGATCAACACTCCCCATTTGTCCGTAGATCCAAATGGTACGGCCTATTTTGACGGCCATTTGGATGAAGCCCGAGTGGTTACCTTCACATCTGGCGAGTCCACAGCCAACATCCTCAGTACGCTTACAATTCCGGAGCCTTCCTCAGCCCTGCTCGGCGGCCTTGGCATGCTAGCTCTGCTGCGCCGCCGCCGCTGAGTCCCTGGCAGACAGATACCCGTATCGATCCCCCTGGGCGGCATACTTCATATGCCGCCCATTCCCTGCGCGCCTATTCTTCGTCATCGGTCACTCATGATCCTTTCCGCCACGCCCCGTTTAATTCCCACGATTCTGTTAGGTCTGCTGTTCGCTTCCAGCAGTTCGCCCGCCGCTGTCACCCCGTTCGCCCACTACCCGATGGGAGATGGAATCCCCGCCACCAACGGAGGAAAAAACCTGCCCTACGATTTCAGCGGCAGCGGGCGACACATGGCAAACTCCGCCCCGGGTAATCCTGTGATAACGCCCAGCGGAGGGCCGAGTGGAGATGCTTATTATACATTCAACGGTAGCAACCAGTTTTTCTACGGCACAGCCACGGCATGGAATCCGCCCGAGGATAACGTGGGTGTGGAAGCCTGGGTCCGCACCTCCAACCTTGCCCAGACGAATCGCCACATCTTCGGAACCGCTGCCAATATCACAGGCATCAATCTCGGATTCGAAGCATCCAACGGTGCCGGCTGGTTCGGTGCGGTAGCGGGCCGGGCATTCGTCGGAAATACCGGGCTAGCCACCTACATCGCCGGAACATGGATCCATCTTGCTGTCGTCCGCTCCGGAGGCGTGACGATATTTTATGCGAACGGCATTCCCTATGGCACATCGATGGAAGTGCCGCACGACGCGACGGGCACTGGCGCCCTGCACATGGCGGTAACCAGCGGTGGAGGTGCTCTCTTCAACGGGGATATTGCGGAGGCCCGCATTTTCACATTCCAGCCCGGTGCTTTCGATCCCTCCACCGACCTACTGGTCACTCCGGTGCCCCCAACGATCATCCGTGAGGAAAGCTTCACCACCGTTCCCGGAAAAACCTATCTCGCGAAGTTCCAGATCCATCCCGCACCGGGAGAAACCAGCGTTCCCCGCATGCGTCTTGACATCAACGGCCAAGCTCTGCGGCAAGCGTCATCATTGCTTGATCCATTGCCAAGCCTCGCCACGGGGGTTCCCTACTGCATTCGATTCACCGCAGACGCGGCATCCACCACCCTGCGCTTTACCGGAATTCTGGGAGATTCTGCAGACGCTTCCCAGATTGGCAGCCTTCAAGTCGAGGAGCCCATCAGCGCCACTCCCGCCACCACGCCCAACGCCCGCCAGCAAGCGCAGATCGACCGCCGCTACGGGCTCTTCCTCCACTACGGGATCAATACCTTCCACAACGAGGAATGGACCGATGGCACCAAGCCGGTTTCCAGCTACCAACCCACCGCCCTTGATGTCGAACAATGGGTGCGCACCGCATACGAAGCCGGCATGGGTTATGTGCTTCTCATTTCCAAGCACCATGACGGCTTCTGCGTCTGGGACTCGCCATGGACCGATTACGATGTCGGATCCACCAACGTGCAGAACGACATCATTGCCGCAGCTGCGGCCGCATGCCAGAAATACGGCATCAAGTTGGCAATTTACTACTCCCTCTGGGATCGCCATGAGCCGAGTTATTCAAATGATTCTGCTTACAATCAATACATGCTCCGCCAATTGTCGGAACTGCTTGGGAACTACGGCCCGGTCTGTGAGCTCTGGCTTGATGGAGGATGGGACAAAGCGAACAGCCGTTGGCCATCCATCGAAATCTACGATCTTGTCCGGCGGCTCCAACCGGATTGCCTCGTAAGCACCAACTGGACCATCGGCGCACCGGGAAATCCCGATCAAGCCACCGTCCAACCCGCCGATCAACAGGAGGGATATCCCATCCGCTATTTTCCGTCTGACTTCCGCTTAGGGGACCCTGCCTTGCCAAAACTGTCGGACCCCAAGATCTTCTCATATGACGGGCAGTCGTATTATCTCCCTTTCGAGTCCACCATCACGCTCAGCAGCCAGAACCGTTGGTTTTACAACACCAGTGACTTATTCAACAAGTCGGTATCCCAGCTCACGGAGTTATACTATCTCGCCACCGCCCAGAACAACATTCTCGTGCTCAATGCGCCACCGGACCGCAGCGGCCGGATCCGCGAAACCGAACGGAATACACTCTTCCAGCTCCGCGACAAACTTGGCCTGTCGCCGGGTATGCGCCTGCCACGCAATGTCACAGAAACCCTGACTCCAACTGCCTCATCCGTCTGGGCCAACGACTTTGCCAACTATGGCCCGCTCCAGGCGTTTGACGGCAACTCTGCGACCCGCTGGGCCAGTGGCCCCGCCGGTTCCACCACCGCCTCGCTCGAACTCGATTTCGGCGCGCCCCGGACCTTCAGCCGCATCCTCATCGATGAGTTCGAATCAAGCCCGGGAATAAGCCGAATTACTGCATTTCGCCTCCAGTCCTGGAACGGCAGCGATTGGCAGACCTTCCATACCGGCAGCACCTGCGGCAGATATTCGCTGCACGATTTTTCGCAGCAGACAACCAGTAAAATCCGCTTGCTCGTCGATTCCTCCACGGACGCCACCTCGATCTGGGAGATTCAAATCCATGACGCGGCACATGCATTCTCCACATGGCGAAACCAGCATTTCCCGGTGAATGGGACCAGCGACCCCGCGTTTGCATGGAATGGGGATCCGGACGGCGACGGACACATCAACCTTTTCGAATTCGCCCTCAATGATGACCCGGAAAGCCCGCAACCTTCCGGCAAAACCCAACTTCGGCGAACTGCCGGAACCGAAAGCAGTGCGTTCGTCTTCACCTGTCCGGCACGCAGCGGAGCGGTATTCACGGGATCACCCTCGCCATCGGCCGCAATTGACGGCGTGGTCTATCAGATTCAAGGCAGTCATGCCCTTGGAGACTTCGCCGCACCATTGGTCGAAACCAGCCCTATCACTGCCGGCATGCCCGCCCTCGATCCTGGTTGGACCTACCGTGGATTCCACCTAAGCGAGGCAGAACTTACATCCGGATTCTTTCGTATCCACCTGACGGAAGACTCCAATTGACACCTGCGCCAACCAAACCCTCTCCGGAGCTATCACTGGCGCGGGTTCACTCATCAAGGACAACACCGGCACGCTTACCCTCTCCGGAAACAGCAGTTCATTCACCGGCTCCACCACGGTTTCCGCAGGCACCTTGCTCGTTTCCGCCCTGCTCGGCGGCCTCGGCCTGCTCATCCTGCTCCGCCGCCGCCGGAACTGAGGGGGCCGCTGGTGCCCTTGCCTGCCAAGGTGGTTCCTGGAACCGGTGCGTTTCAACTGGATGCAGCGACCCCGATCGTTGCCACGAAACCTGAGGAGAAACACGCGGCGGAACTGCTCTCCTCGTGGCTCCGCCCGCCTACCGGACTCGCGCAGATGGAGATCAGTCTGGGAAATACTCACAAGCAACTGCTTGATATCGAAAAAGGCGATCAGCAAGTCAGCGAGGACGCAGAACGCCTTTCTCAAGGAACTGGGCTTGCCAGCGCTCCCCGAGTGAAGCCTCGCAGGTTGGGAGGCTGATCCAGAGAGTGAGGAGGCGGGGTTTGCGAATCAGGTGGCAAAGAAAAAAATTTTCCAAGATTTCTGATTCATTTTCTTGGCAACCTTATTCAATGGACAAGCCTCCTGACGTATAGGGTGAGCTTCCTGATTTGTTTTCAGCTCAACCTGATTCTCTGGTTTTTCTACCGAACTCTTTGGGTGAACTCTGCGGATCCCTTGTTGTTAGCCGACGCTTTTGCCACCTTTTTGGAAGGCCTTGGCGGCATGAATCTGGCGGTGGCCACGGCGGAGGCGGAATGGAAGGATGCCGCCGCCAACCGCAGCGCGCTGGTCACCGAAATCAAGGCCCGTGCCCTGCGGGCGAATTCCCGGGTAAAGAGCAACACCGCCTGGAAGGCTCAGGTGGCCGCCGTCAAAACTGCTGCGGACAACTTGCGCGGCTATCGCACCGCCACTGCAAAGCTCCCCGCGAAACCGGAATCGGATGCTCCCGCCGCCCCCGCCCGCAGCCGTGCCAAGACGGATCAGAGTTTTGGCGACATCAAGAACCTGCTGGATAAACTCATCGCTGCGCTGGGCAAGGTATCCGGCTATGATACCGGCGCGCCGGTGGACATCACCATCGCCAGCCTCAGATCCCTGGCAACCCAGCTCGATGGACTCAACCAGATGGTAGCAGGCAAGGAACAAGCTCTCGCCGCCGCTCGTGGCCCGCGCAATACCGCCTATGACATCGATCTGCCAAATTCACCTTGCCTCCGTTCTCGGATGCTCGCCGCCAAGGAAGCCACCAAGTCCCAATACGGCACCGCCAGCGCGGAGTATGCTCAGGTGAAGGGAATCAAGGTGTAGGGATATTTTTGTGTTTGATTCACAGCCGCGTCTTTCGGAAAGGTCCGGAAGACGCGTTCTTATTTGAGAGCGGTAAGATTTCGGTAGTCGGTTTTGGATGATGTCGGGGGATTGAAGCCCACGACTGGGTTGTGCTGCCGCGCGGGTGTCTGTCAGGGAGGGTCCGGCCATTGGGCAGGTTTTCGCCCGCCATGGGCTTGAAGTCTTCGTAAATAAGCCAATACTTGGCAGCGTTACCTTTAGATTTGTCCGCACTGTTTCCTCCATGAAAACCCTCCTCGCGCTACTCCTCCTTTCCTCACTCCTTCCTGCGCGCCCTGTTTTGGAGAAGCCCAATGTGGTCGTTGTGTTCCTGGATGATTGTGGTTATGGCGATTTCTCCCACACTGGAAATCCAACGATTACACCACGCCGGCCGTAAAACTCATCCGCAGCAATCCAAAGGGCACAACTCCCATTCCCGGTTATGAGATCGTCGTGGACAATCTCGCTACCAACATGCCCGTGCACGAGGATCTCACACGCCGTTATCGTGACTTGTCGGTCAATTTCATCCGGCAAAACAAAGATCAACCTTTCCTGCTCTATCTCGCACCCAACATGCCCCATCTTCCCGTTCATGCGGGCAATGAGTTTAAAGGCAAATCCCAACGTGGACTTTACGGCGATTGCATCGAGGAAATCGATGCCATGCTCGGCACGCTGATTTCCACGTTGGAAAGCGAAGGTATCGCCAAAAACACACTCGTCATCTTCAGTTCGGACAACGGGCCATGGATTCGTTTTGAGAGCACTGCAAAGCATCCGCTCTATGACGAAGCCCGTCTGTTGGTAGGCTCGGCGCTGCCCTTCCGTGATGGCAAGGGTTCCACTTGGGAAGGCGGCGTGCGCGTCGTTGGTGCTTGGTATTGGCCGGGAGTGATTGCTTCGCGCACGGTTGTTAGAACTCCGGCCTCCACTATGGATTTGCTGCCCACCGCCTTCGCCCTCGCCGGTGAAACACTGCCCACCGGTCGCACCCTCGATGGTCGTGACATCCGGCCTTTCCTCAATTCCAATTCATTCTCGGGTGCGGTTCCAGCCTTCGAACACATCTACACTGGCAACAACGGCAACGCCATCTTCGCCGCGCGCAAGGGGCCGTGGAAACTCCACATCGGCCTCTATTCACAAACCGGAAACAACTATGGTTTCAATGCTTCTCCCAGCACGCCGCTCCTTTTCACCGTCGAACAGGCCCCCATGAACGCATCGACCGCCGCGCGCAGGAACCCGGGATTGTTATGGAACTGCAATCGGTAATTTCCTCATTCAACACTTCCGTCAACACCGAGCAAACTTTCTGGGGCGCTCCGTAAGTTTTCAGTAGACCGTGACCCGATCCACCTTGAGAAGCCAACCAGCTTCGCCGGGGTGGAGTTTGTATTGGAGTTGGCGGATCTTGCCGGTTGGTTCGGTCTGGGTGTTGTCTTCCGGATAAATGGGGAAACGGCGAGCGAGGATGCCTTCCATCACAGCGAATTCATCGCCACCGCGATAGCCTTTGGTCGCGTCGCCGAGATCGGGAAGGGAAATTTGGCTGATCGATTTGTTCTTGTTTGAACTCCATGCGATGAGCCCCGCCCGATTGCGATCATCTTGGGTATAGATATATATTTCCGGAAAACCATCGGCATTGAGATCCGCTACTTCGGCGCCGGTGACCTTGGCGGAGATATCTGTTTTTTGAGGAGAGTTGTCACCACTGAGCCCTGCGGGAGTGACGGTGAGGGTGTTGGCGGTCGCGCTGTTGGGGCTGCTGATGTTGAACGTAATGTCTTGCAGCGTGAGTGACTTTGCAAAAGCGGTCGAGGGCTCGGCGAAGAGGATGCTGTCTCCTTCTTCCTGTTTTGCTGTGGCCTCACCGGGTGCGGGAGGATAGGCGGTGCCATCGAATAAAAGCACGGCAAGTCCGGGCGTGGCCCCGCCGCCGCTCACAGTGACGAGCAGATCGCGCATGCCTTTGGTGGAGGCCTTGCGAAGATAGATGGGCGGATTCACCACGGCGATCGAACAGATCTTGGAGAATCCGTCTTCCTTGCCCTTGAGCACAAACAAGGTGCAGCCGCCAGAGCCGCAGTAGCCGCTTTTGCCATTCATAAGGGCCAATACATCTTCCTTGCCATCACCATCGAGATCGGTGCGGGCGATGTCATATTGGTCTGCCTTGATCTCCGGATCCACCTTCTTCATCGCGGCCTGCGTGCGCGAAAGGATGGTGGGCGTGGCGTGGCTGAGGCTCGACGTGATTATCGATGAAATGACGAAGCCGTGAAGATAATTGAAGTTCATGGGTAGAGACTATCATCAAGGCGTCTGGGCGCAATTCTTTCGTTGGTAGATGGCGCAATAGTGGATCAATGGCATGGGCAACAGTCGCATCCGTCGCAAGGATTGCAGTCGCAACAACCGCGGTCGCCAGGTCCGCAGTCGAAGATGGCGTCGCTGCATCCGCCCCTGCGTGGAGTTGGCAAGGAACCGCAATCGCAGCATTGGCAGCAGTCGCAATAATCCCACCATGAAGTGCGCCGTTTCCGTTCCTTGGATCTCCGTTTTTCCTTCTCTTTGTCCTCATCAGATCGCAAGTGGAGAAATGATTGCCGTGTCCTCTCTGTGGTGTCGTGAACGCTGGAGATTAACGCTGAGTTTCTGCAAATCCTGAGCTCACCGAGACCTTCGGAGAATCCATTCCATGCCTCGTGGATTCGATTCTGGATTTCGCCAGAATCCAGGCATAGAAACGGGTTGAATCGCTTGTTCCTGGTATCCTCACGACGGTCTTGCCACGCATCGCGCCAATAGACCAGAGAGCCGAGGGATGAACCAATGCGGTGAAGCGGTTCTTTCTGTGCGGGTGTGTCTAACAATACCGCGAGATGGGCAACGATGGCACCGTAGGCGTTGCCTGTGGGTTCATCCGCCCGAATCGGTGCCGTGCTTTCGATCATTTCCTGTTTTGCCAGTGATTCGAGAACCTCCTCGGTGGGAAATGAGCTTCCGTTCAACAGTGCGACCGCCCGTTCTGTCGCCGGATTGGTGATGATGCCGCCCAGCCTCGCCAATCCGCGACGGAAGATTCCCTCATCGCATGCATCGTCATTCAATTTTGCCGCCAAACCGCAGATGGTGGTGGCTGCGGCGTGCAATACGGCCGGATGCTCGTCCGTTACAGGGAACGGTAAGGAGAGCGGATTGCAGCAAGTTGCCTGTTTCCATTCGGGCACCTTGGGATCGATGGAGATTCCCAAAAGACCGACAAACGCCGCGTCCCGATTTACCAGAAAACGGGACGTCTGCCCGAACTCACGGGCGAGACAACGGGACAAGCCGCAGAAGGTTCCTTTCCAAACAGGGATGGAGCCGCTGGCGCAGCGCGAACAGGGAGTGGCGATGAATCCAAACACGCAGCGACCTTAACATCCAGAGCAAGAGAATGCCAGCGCTGTGAACTACAAAGGTCCCGGTTCACATGATGTCATCAATGCCAGCCTTTCCAGTGGGGGCTGGATGGGATTGAGATCATGGAGTGCCGCCCAGCAAAGAACGACATTTCGAATATTTTTGAAGAATGCTTGCCAGCTTCTTGGCATCGATTGGCTTGGTGATGAACTCATCCATTCCGGCATCGTAACAACGTTCCATCTCCTCTGTGAGCGCTCCCGCAGTCAATGCGACAATAGGGACATGTCCACCTGTCGATGCCTCGATTTGCCGAATTTCCCTTGTTGCTTCCTGCCCGTCGAGTTCGGGCATTTGAACGTCCATGAAGATCAGGTCCGGTTTGAATTCGAGGTATTTTTTGACAGCTGCCCTGCCATTTTCAGCTTCGATCACCACCGCACCCGGTGAGAGTTTCGTGAGAAGCAACTTCACAAAAACCATATTCATCTTCACATCTTCCGCAATCAGGATGAGTAGTCCGCCATCGTCATTTTGTGTTATCTCGCTCTCAGCATGCGTTGCTGAGGAATCGGCAGAAGGAGTCATCAAATCGCCATCCGTGCGTTCACGAATCCCGGTGAGGCAGTTGAAGAGTTGCTGTTGTTTCACCGGTTTGCTGATGAAGAACCGAACTCCGAGCGCATCCCATTCCTGATTCAGTTCCGGGTCCTCGGATGAGGAGAGGAGGAAGATCATCGGTTCTTGAGCCAATGTCATTCGGTGTTGTTTGCGGATCGCCCGGATGGTCTCGAGGCCATCCATGATTGGCATTTCGTGATCACAGATGATGAGATCGAATCGGTCTGTCTGAAGCAGGTTCAATGCCTCGCGACCACTTCCGCACGATATGCAGGCAATGCCCCAGTGGGACAGGGTATCGTGGAGGATTCGTTGGTTGTTGATGTTGTCATCGATGAGGAGGCATTGTCTGACGTGGGAGATGGTGGCGGGTTGGGCCGTTGCTCCGGTCTCGATTTCGGCATGCAAATCAAAGAAGAACGTGGAGCCTTCGGAGGGACGGCTCAGCACTTGGATTTTGCCCCCCATCTTCTGGATGATGCTGTCTGAAATCATGAGTCCGAGACCTGTGCCACCATAGCGGCGGGTTGTGGAGCTGTCGGCTTGGGAGAATGCCTTGAACAGCTTGTCCTTTTGCTCTTCCGTGATGCCGATTCCAGTGTCCCGGACGGAGACAGAGAAACACCCGTGATGCGAGTCGAGTGGTGTAAAGCGGACCTTCAGCTCGACTTCGCCTTGCTCGGTGAATTTTACCGCATTTCCCAGCAAATTGGCTAGAATCTG
Source organism: Luteolibacter sp. (assembly GCA_040399845.1). Taxonomy (GTDB): domain Bacteria; phylum Verrucomicrobiota; class Verrucomicrobiia; order Verrucomicrobiales; family Akkermansiaceae; genus Luteolibacter. Next base: position 26,625 of record JBBARN010000048.1, read on the forward strand.
TTTGATCCGGATCGGGTCGATCATGGCAAAGCGAGGCATTGATCGGTCAATGTCTAGCAGGATTTCGAGATCCTTTCGTCCTCCGGCGAACTTGATGATGTCCACGCTGTGTTCGAAGAGTTCGACCATGTCGGTTTTGATGGTTTCCAGTTCCATCATTCCGGCCTCGATTTTGGAGAGGTCGAGGATCTGGTTGATCACATTGAGCAAGGTGTGCCCGGAGACATTTGCATTATCGACGTATTGCTGTTGGACCGGAGTCAGTGGGGTGTCCCGCAGCAGGTCGGTGAAACCGATGACGCCATTGAGCGGAGTCCGCATTTCGTGGCTCATGTTGGCAAGAAACTCCGATTTCGCCTTGCTGGCAGCCTCGGCTTTTTCCTTGGCGAGTTTCAGTTCAGCTTCGGCGGTGTTTCGATTGAATGTGTTGACCAGCATCATTCCGAAAAGGCTGAGCAGCTTCCTTTCCTTGTCGGAGAAAAAGTGTTTCGATTTCACCGCATCGAAGCCAACGAAACCGACACACAGGTTGTCCGACATCATTGGCAACGCCAGCAAGCTTTGGATGCGTTGATGTTCCAGATGTTTTCGCATGTTGCATTCTGCCGGAAGCGCCTGAACCTCGGGGATGTGGACAGCCTTGCCGGCCATGTGCTCCCGAGTGATATCGATAATGGAATCGATCGGCACTGCCTGAAGTTCCTCTATCTGTGGAGTAATCCCTTCCGCACACCACTCATGGGTATTGATGCAAATCCCCGCTGTATGGTCATATTTGAAAACATAAGCCCTGTCCGTCTTGCTGAACTGTCCGAGGATTGCCAAGTCCGAATGAATCGCTTCGTCGGTTTTATCTTGTCTCACATTGATGAAATCATTGGAGATGTTCATCAACAATTCCTGAAGGGCTGTTTGTTCGACGAGGTCCTGCTCGGATTCCTTGCGTTTGGTGATGTCGTGAATGAAGCCGTCGAGATATTCCACCTTTCCTTCCTGATTTTTGACGGCACGGCCTTTTTCGTTTACCCAACGGATGCTTCCGTCCTTGTGAAGAATCCTGTATTCAATGTCCCATGCGAGCCAGTCGGCACATGATTTTCGCACCCATGTGGCGACTTCCTCGCGGTCGTCTGCGTGGATGATGCTTTCGTAGCTTCTCACCGCATTGTTGACGAAATCGCTTGCCGGATATCCGGTCAGTGGCGCGACAGCATTGCTCATGAAGATCATGGTCCAATTGCTATCCATCTTGCAGCGGTAGGTGATGCCGGGGATTTGCTCGACGAGAGACTGGTATTGGTCCTTCGCGATTTTCAATTCCTGTTCAGCCTTCTGTCTCTCCTGGTGGGCGATGGCGAGGGCCATTTGATCGGATAGATGGCATGCGAACTGGATTTCATCTTCTTCCCAGCGGTGAGGTTGGTCGACATGTTCGAAGCAAATCAAGCCGAGCTTTCGTCCCCTGCTTCGGATGACCACATCGAGCATGGAGGTGATGCGGTTGGGTTTGAGGTAGTTGTCAATGTAGCCAACGGTGCGCGGATCATTGAAGGGATCGTCCGCGGCCACATAATTGGATGTCTTGAGTGCCTCAAACTCATTGCGGTAGTCAGCTTCATGGATGATGGCTCCGGATGAGTGCGTTGCAACGGAGGCTGAGAACTGGTCCAGGCTGACCAATTGAGTGCCACATTCATCAAACAACCAAACGCTGACGCGTTCGACCGCGAGGCTGTGTGCAGCTGCCTCTGTGAGTTCGATTGCCAAATCCTGGAGTTCGCCATTCGCCAGATTGCGGCTCAAGGCGAGAGAGACCAGAACTTCGGATGCCCTTTGCCTTCTAACAATGGAACGGCGTGCCTCTTCTTCCGCACGGCGTTTTTCGGTGACATCGCGGAAGACGATCACCGCTCCGATGACGTTGCCCAATGAGTCACGAATCGGCGCGCAGCTATCGGTAATCAGGTATTCCTTTCCGTCTCTGGCAACCAGGATCTTGTCATGCGAGAGATCGTGGCTTTGTCCCTCTGCATGCACTTTGCAGGCAGGGTTTACAGCTTCTTCACGGTTGTCGCAGTCGAGTGTCCTGAAGGGCTGCTGGATGGGTCGGCCGGTGGCTTCGGCCGAGGTCCATCCGGTGAGCTGTTCTGCTGCATGATTGATGCTCACGATGTTTCCACTTGTGTCACAGGCGATGACTCCGTCGCCGATGGAACGGAGGGTGGCTGCAAGATGGCTTTCGCTGGCCGTCAATTTTCTTCGCGACTGGGTGACCGCGTCGAGGAGGTGGTTCACATCGCGTGCCACTCCTGCCAACTCGTCATTCCCTTCATGGGACAATTTCCGGGAAAAGTCTTCTGTTAGAGCGATGTTATTGATGTTGGCGCTCAGGGTTTCCAGTTTTTTGACCACCAGCCGATTGAGCACCCCGAGCACGCTCAGAAGTACGACAATACCGGTGGCGGTGAGCAGTGCCGCGACGAGGACGGTGGTTCTTCCCGCTTCCTGCTGGATGTCCCTTGTTTGGCTGACTTTGACCAGCAGTGCGGGTTTTCCTTCGACATCTTCAATGAGATCGTAGGTATCGAGAATTTGCTCGTCGCGAACTTTCAGAACATGTTTCGAGTGCTGCTTGAGATGTCGCATGATCTCGGAGAGCTCCGGATCGTTGTCGGTCCGGTCCGCAGGGTACAAGTCCACATGCAACCTGAGATTCATGGCGAGTTGTTCGACCTTCTGGTCATCGAAGACCTGCCCCATCACCAAAGTGCCTCGTTTCGGTCCTTGTTTCTTGCTGTTGAGAATGGGAGCGAATGCGATCTGCAGTGGGCCGTCGCTGGTCATGACAACTCCTGAGCTGACCTCGCCGTCTTTTTGAGAAAATGACGCATAGGGGAGCTGGGCGTATTGCCGCATGAATATCTCATTCTGAAGTAGCTTTGTCGGGTCGCGCCGATCCACGGCTCCGCCCCAAATAATCTTGCCGTCCAAATCCAATACCGCGATCAGATTGATGCGGAGGTTGTTCATGGGTTGAGGCGTAAAATTCTCGGCGATGAATGCCTCGCTACGATCCAGCGTGAATTGATACATGCTGTCCCAATACGACCAATCCTGAACGGTGGATTCGATGGTTGCCCGCTGGTCTTTCAGGGCGAGTATCACCCGCTCTGCATCCTTTTTGGCCTCGATTTCTTCGATCTCCGAGAACTTGTTTTCAATGATGCCTCGGGCTCCGAAGTGGAGAACTGCGATGAGTCCAGCGAGCACGATGCCGATCGCAAGCGAGGTTTTTCCGCGGATTCCCAGTCCATGCCAACTCCATTTGCTGACTTCTGCTGAAGGGCGGCGGATTTTCGAAAAGGTTCCGCCCCACAATACGATGAGCAGCATCAGCATGAAACCCGTCGGCATGACGAGTTGGGTCACCACGTCCTGCCGCCATTCGCGGGCGTCCACATCCATTCCAAATACGGCAATCAGATTGCCGGTTTCGGGGTCGATCAATGGGACTTGGGCGGAGATCCAGGTGCCCCATCGGTTTTCGAAGGGGCCCAACGCAAGTCGAGTTGTATTTTCAAAGACTTGCAGTTCCCCGCTGGTGATTTCCTCATAGATCTGACCCGGGGGGGAATCATCTTTCGAGCCGGCGGGTTCGCTGTCTGCGTAAAAGAAAACGGTTCCATCCGGGCGTCGGCCCATCAGATAGACGAATCGGCATTTTGGGTTTTCCTGACCGATGGAGACGAGTTGTTCCTCAAGTTTCCTGTAGGCAGGGGCTTGGAGATCTGATTCCGTGCCTGAAAGTTCCCGGAGGTGCCCCACTCCGACCTTGCTGGCTGCCAACTCGGTTCTGGCGAGCAATTCCACCCGCATTTCACGGTCAGTCAGAATCGCGAGTTCCCACAACAAGCCCCCGAACGCGATTGATATCGCCATCATCATCAGCCTTGGCCCCTGCCTTAAAAAGAAGGCTTTCGCTGCAAGTGGCCGACTCGACAGGGAAGACATGGATGGTGGATTGTTGAATCAGCCCCGGTTGCACGCTGCCGAGCCGATTGGTTTTTCGATTGGGAATCTAGCAGGAAAGGTGCTGCAAGGCATGCTTGCAGTTAGCTCGAATTACGGATGTTTCCCCCCCGGAATTTCTTGAGCCACCCCACCATGAGGTAACTCGCAAATCCGGTGCGACACCGATTTACGGCAGGCAATCCTTTCATACGCAAGTAAGCTATCGGCCGCATTCATCGATGTAAACAAAGTTCCGTAGAAACTTGGATCGATAGATAACGGGAGTTCATGCGGGTGGTGGATGTTCCTCGGAGCCATTTGATGATCCACCGTTTGGTTTCGCCCTCGCTGGACTCAGCGTGGGGATTCGTAAAGCTCCAGCGGGAGCCCATCCGGGTCCTTGAAGAAGGTGAAGCGCTGTCTGGTAGCCTCGTCGATCCGGATGGCTTCGGCCTCGATTCCATGGGCGTTGAGGCGGGAGATGGCTTCATCGATATCGCTGACTTCGAATGCCAGGTGACGCAAACCTTGGGCTTCCGGGTAGCTCAAGCGGTGAGGTGCTTCCGGAAATGTGAACAATTCGATTTGGGTGCCATCTGGAAGTGCCAGATCGATTTTCCAGGAATCCCGCTCGGCACGGTAGAACTCAGCCACTAACGGCAGTCCAAGCACCTCATGATAGAAGCGCTTCGACTGGGAGTAGTCCGAAGCGATGATAGCCGCGTGATGGAGGCGTCGAATCACCGGATATGTCGATTGTTAGTTGGTATGGATTAAAAGTGAACGGGCTTAATGTTGTCGGCCAAGCTCACTTCACCTGAGCCGCAGCCTCAAGCAAGTCAGCTGCGGGGAGGATCACGTTGTTGGGCATGGCACTTTGGTTTTCACTTTCGCTTTTGGCACCAAACCGGTTGATGCCGACGCCCACGAATTTTCCAGCTGTATTGAAAGCGGGCATGCCGAGAGATTGGCTGCCAACTTTGGCGAAGGTGCGCGGTTTGCTAATGATGGAAATGACCTCTGTTGTGAGCACGACCGGCTCGCGGTTGAGGTCCTTGCCCATGCGACCCAGGATGATCACATCGTCCAAAATGCCAAGTGGTGCGGAATCAGCGGTGTTGACGGGGGTGAACTTCACCTCAGCGGCTTTTTCCGGGCGGATGAAGGCGAGATCGAGATCCGGGTCCTTGAAGGCAACCTTGGCAGCGACTTCGTTGCCGTCGGGCATGAGGATTTTGACTTCCTTGGTAGTGCCTTTGGCGGAAAGCTTGATGGGGCCCTGCGGGCCATTGACGGTCCTTCCATCGACATTGGCAGCCACATCAAGGGTCGAGTTGGGGACGACGATGAGACCATCTGGGCGAAGCACGGTGCCGATCATTTCGACCTTGCGTTCTTCTTTGCGAGTCGGGTTTTCCCCGGCCGTGACTTCGATTTCCACGACGGCAGTGAGATAAAGAACGGAATCCTTGTGAGCGGTTTGAAGGGCGATGGCCTTTTCCTTGAGGGGACCATCGGCAGCAGGGAGCAGGGATGAAGAAAGGAGCAGAGCGGTGAGGAAATGTTTCATGGGATTCAATGGCAATGATTTAGGATTAAGGAGTCGATTACCAAGTGGGTTCGAGCTCAACGTAGCGTGTCGTAATGCCCCGGCGGACGAAAAAGACGATGGGAGATGATTTCGTCTTTTCGAGTTCGGCGAGGGTGGTCTTGAGGGTTGCGATGGAGTCAATTGGTTTCCCATCGATCGAAATCACGATGTCCCCGGTGCCCAAGCCGCCGAGAGCTGCCCAGCCGGCCGGGGTGATGGTGGTGATGAGCACTCCTTTGAAATCGTCGCCGAGTTTCCGCGAGACGCGGTCTTCCTGGCCGAGGTCGCGGGCATTGAATTCGAGGGTTTCCGACTCATGGGATTCGAGATCGGCGGTGCCTTCGTGGCCCATTTCGAGCGGCATCTTGATTTCGAGTTCCTCGCTGCCACGGCGGAGCTTCAGACTGACTTCGGTGCCGATCTTGTATTGGCGGATGAGGGACGAAAACACATCGGACTCCTCGGGGCGGGAGGCGGGAATGACTTGGCCGTCGAGTTGGAGCAGGAGATCGCCGACCTTCAGGCCGGATTTTTCCGCTTGGGTTCCCGGGTGGACGCGGGTGATGCGGACGCCTTTGGATCCGGGGATTCCGAGGGCTTCGGCGAGATCGGCCGAGATGACTTGGGTATCCACACCAATCCATGCCTTTTTGGCGATGCCGGGTTTGTCATCATCGGGTTCCGGGCCGACTTCGACCACGGTGAGGTAGCTTTTTCCGTCTTGTTCGTAAGAAACAAGCACGGGGACTGGCTCGGTTTTGTCCCTGGTGATCTCCGCGCTGATGGAAATCAGGGCATCCAGGTTCGGGGTCGGGCGACCGTTGACGGCGAGAATCAGGTTGCCGGGAGCGATGGCTGGCTTGGCCGCAGCCGATGCGCCGCCAGGTCGGAGGCTTTGCACGACGACGGCATCGCTATCGGCGCGAAGGAGTTCCTTTGCACCGAGATCAGTGAGGTCCCGCGCGGTGATGCCCCAAGAGAGGAGTTCCTTTTCGCGAGGTTCGGCGGGTTCGCGTTGGATGGTGGGGACCTTCCAGGATTGGGGCTGGCCGCCGCGGGTGCCTTCGAAGGCGATTTCCGAGCCGACCGGGGACTCCAGCAGGAGACGGTTAAAAACTGGAACATCCTCGGCTGCTCGGGAAGCGGCGATCTCGGTCCCGTTGATGCGTGTGAGGATGTCACCGGGTTTGAGGCCGGCCTTATCGGATGGAGAACCGGCAATCACCCCGCCGACGAGGATGCCGGCATCGGATTGGGTGGATTTGTTGAGTGGCTGGACACTGAGACCAATCCAACTGCGGCGGACGCTGCCGCTGTCGATCAGTTCTTCCGAAACCTTTTTAGCCAAATTGGCAGGGATGGCACCGCCGAGGCTGCCAATCCCGACTTCATTCACGCCGATGATTTCACCATTGACGTTCACGAGTGGGCCGCCGGAATTTCCTGGGAAAATCACAGCGTCGTGGCCAATCCAGCGGACGATTTCGCCGACCGCTTCGCCATCGAGGCGCATGGCACCGCCGGGGGCGATCATTTCCGTGTTGGCGACGATGCCTTGGGTGACCGATTGGGACAAGCCGGCGGGGCTGCCCATGGCGAGGACCACATCACCAACCTTGAGAGTCGAGCTATCGCCAAAGGTGGCGACCGGGAGTGGTGCTTCGGGGTTTCTGAGATCCTTTTTGTCGATTTTGAGCACCGCGAGGTCGGAGAGTGCATCGGTGCCAACAAGCGTGGCGCGGACCTCTTGGCGGTCGGCCAGACGCACGGTGATGCGAGTGGCGCGGCCAGCGACGTGGTGGTTGGTCAGGATGTGCCCTTCGGGGGAAATGATGGTGCCGGATCCGCTGCTGCGGCCTTTTTGCATGCGTCCCGCGCCGCCTTCCTCAGATACGACGTGAATTCTTACCAAGGCAGGATACACCGACTTTACGGCTGCTTCGATCTCAGGATCGACAGCAGCGGATGCGATGGGAAACGACAGGGAAACCGCCACAACGATGGCGGTGAGAGGGCGAGTGAGATAGAACATGGCAGCCAAGGTGGCCCGTGTGGCCAGAATGAGGTTGCTCAGCTAACGAAGCTGCCGAAGCTACTTGTCTTTGAATTCCACTGTCCCTCCGGATTTTTCGGTTAGGAGATGGATGGCACCTTCGTTCCGGTGTCCGTATCCGCACCGTAATCGACGCCTTCGAGGCCAAAGCCGAAAAGCCTAAGGAAGCTGGATTGGTATCCAGCGAGGTCGCCGAGGTCCTTGAGGTTATCCGTGTTCACTTCGTGCCAGCGATCAATCACCAGCTTCTGAAGAGCAGGAGCCATTTCCCAATCGTCGAGGCGGATCCGACCCGTTTCGTCAGGTTGCGGGTTGCTGAGCCGTTCGCGGAAAAGGCGGTCCATTTGTTCGATGCAGTCCTCGTGAGTGCCGTCAGCCTTCATCGCCTTGTAGAGCAGGGAGATGTAGAGCGGGACAACGGGAATGGCGGAGCTGGCTTGGGTGACGAGGGCCTTGTTGACAGAAACCCATGCCTTACCGCCGAGTGGTGCGAGCTTGGTGTCGAGGGCGCGTTGGACACGCTCCAAATCCTCCTTGGCCTTGCCGATGGTTCCGTTTTTGTAAATCGGCCAAGTGAGATCCGGCCCGATGTAGGAATAGGCAAAGGTCTGGGTGCCGGGTGCGATCAAATCGTCGGCGAGCAAGGCATCGATCCACATTTCCCAATCCTCGCCGCCCATGACCGCGACGGTCTGGGCAACATCATCCGCTTCGGCAGGGGCGATGGTGATTTCATCGACGACACCGGTAGTCGTGTTGAGGTTTTTGTTGGTGTAGCTTTGGCCGATGGGCTTGAGCACGGATTTGAAGACCTCGCCGGTTTTGGGGTGAGTGCGGCGGGGAGAGGCGAGGCTGTAAATCACGCAATCCACTTGGCCGAGGTCAGCCTTGATGGCAGCGATGACCTCCGCCTTCATGGCATCCGAGAAGGCATCGCCATTGAACGAGCGGGCGTAGATTCCTGCGGCGGTGGCTTCCTTTTCGAAGGCTGCGGAGTTGTACCAACCGGCGGTGCCGCACTTGTCGGATTCGCCGGGTTTCTCAAAGAAGACCCCGATGGTCGAGGCTCCGGAGCCGAAGGAGGCGGCAATTCGGGAAGCGAGGCCGTAGCCGGTGGAGGAACCGATCACGAGAACCTTTTTTGGCCCGCCTTCGATGGGTCCGCGGGATCTGACGACGGCGATTTGTTCGGCGACGTGTCGGGCACAGCCATCCGGATGGGCAGTGGTGCAAATGAATCCGCGAATTTTGGGAGCAACGATCATGGTTGGGCCGGAGGGTAATGGTCCGGGGCGGTGTGGCAATCCTGTTTTGGTGGGTGAATCCGGATGGCGGGAGAGTTTTGGATTTACGGCATCGAAACACGCTGGCAAGAAGCGGGTGGCTTTAATGCCGGAATCCATGGAATGGTATTACTCGCAGAACTCCACGCAGCATGGCCCCGTGTCCGATGCTCAATTGCGGGTCAAGCTTGCTTCCGGGGAAGTTGCCGCATCCGAGTTGGTGTGGCGGGAAGGGATGCGTGACTGGGCAGCGGCCTCGAGTGTTCCCGAACTGAGCTCTTCCATCAGGATCCCGGCGGCTGGTGGGATTGGGTCGCCACCATCGCCGCCGCTTGGGGTTCCGCAAAACTCTCCCTATGCGCCACCGAGTGGGCAATTCCCGTATACGCCGCCACCACCGACGTCTGCGCTGGCGATCGCGAGTTTGATTTGTGGAATCTTGGGATTGGTGACTTGTTTGTTTCTGCCAGGAATTCCGGCGGTCATCTGCGGACATCTGGCATTGAACCGGATGGCGGATCCAGGAGCCAACTTGCAGGGGAGGGAACTGGCGATCGCTGGCCTGATCATGGGCTATATCGGCGTGGTTGTTTGCTCTGGTTTTGTGCTGATTTTCGTTCTGGCTCTCTTGGGCATGAGTGTTTGACATGTCAAATCATCGAGGAATAGCCGCTGCCATGGTGGTGCTGACACTCGCTTTGGCTGCTTTTTGGCTCAGGGCGGCTGGGCATGAAGGCTCTGGATTTCTGCCGCCTTGCCTGTTTCATCGATTGACTGGATTCTCTTGCCCCGGTTGCGGCATGACAAGAGCCACCCACGCGGTGTTAAACGGGCGTTTGGCGGAAGCCATGACTTTTCATCCTGTCGGTGTCGTCATGTTGCCGATCCTGGGAGGAATGGTGGCCTTTTTTCTCCCTTCCTGGGTTCGCCGAGAGCGGGTTTTGCCATTTCCCCAAATCCGTGCGCGGTTTGCGTGGTGGGTTCTGGGTGCTGTCCTGGCGTTCTGGTTTTTCCGGAATCTTCCACTGTGGCCTTTCAAATGGCTCGGACCTCCGTGATGGGGGGGCGGAACGGGTTTCACAGAAGTGGGTCTTGCGGGAAGGCACGGCAGCGGCTATCTGCACCCCATGCCTTTGTTGTTGGGAGTCAATATCGACCATGTCGCCACGGTCAGACAGGCGCGTTACGCACTGAGTATGTCCGCGCCTCGTCCCGAGCCTTGCCCGGTGGAGGCTGGGCACGATGCACTGGCTGGAGGCGCGGATTCGCTGACGATTCACGTGCGAGGGGATCGCCGCCATATGCAGGATGCGGACGCATTCCGGATTCGTGCGGAAGTGCCCCTGCCGCTGAACCTTGAAATGGGAGTAACCGGGGAAATGCTCGACCTTGCGCTGAAACTCCAGCCGGATTTTGTCTGTCTGGTCCCCGAATCACGCGAGGAAATCACCACCGAAGGCGGCCTTGATGTGGTGGGGGGGCTCGACTCCATCCGGCTGACCGTCGCTCGCTTGAAGGAAGCCGGGATCAAGGTGAGCATTTTCTTGGACCCTGATCTCGATCAGATCGCGGCGGCACGCGACACCGGTGCGGAAATGGTTGAGTTGCATACCGGCTGTTTTGCCAATGCGACGGAGACGGCCGTGGATGAGGAGGTGGATCGCCTGATTCATGCCTCCCAAGCAGCTCATGCCGCCGGTCTGCAGGTGAATGCCGGGCACGGCATCAACTATCAGAATATCAATCGCTTATGGTTGATTCCTCACCTCGCGGAACTCAACATCGGCCACTCCATCGTTTCTCGTGCGATGAGGGTGGGGATGACGACAGCCGTGCGCGAGATGAAGGAGCTCATGCAGGAATACCGGGCCTGAGTGCCCCAAAGCGAATGAAGGTTTTCGGAATAGGAATCGATGTGGTGGAGGTGGATCGCATCGCTTCAGCGATTGAGCGTCATGGCGAAGCATTTTTGGCGAAGCTGTTCACCCCCTCCGAGCGAGAATACTGCGAGTCCCGCAAGCGGCCTGCCTTGCATTACGCCGCCAGGTTTGCAGCAAAAGAAGCGGTTTCGAAAACTTTTAGAACCGGAATCGGTGGAAATGCCGGATTACTTGAAATGGAAGTCGTAAATGACGAATCAGGAGCGCCCAGGATCCGCTTGTCCGGGGCGGCGGAAGCGTTTGCGCGCAAACATCAAATCACCGAAATCCAAATCAGCCTTACCCATGCACGTGACTATGCCGCCGCGAATGCCATCGCGCTGGCGGATTGATCATTTTCATCGTTTTCAGGATCGCGCCCAACTTTTCTCATGATTCGCCCACGCCGCAACCGACGCACTTCCGCCATCCGCGCGATGGTCAGGGAGACCTTATTGAGTCCATCGGACTTGATTCTGCCTTTGTTTTTCCACGAATGCGCCGAGGACACACCCATTGAGGCCATGCCGGGCGTGACGCGATGGTCGATGGATGGATTGGTGCGGGAGGCTGGCCTTGCCTACTCGCTCGGAATACCCGCCGTGGTGTTGTTTCCCAAAATTGATGAAGCGTTGAAAAGCAGCGATGCGGATGAGTGTCATCACGATGCAGGTTTGGTGCCCCGAGCCGTGCGGGCGATCAAGGCGGCTTTCCCCGGACTTTGTGTCATCACCGATGTGGCCCTCGACCCCTACAATTCCGATGGTCATGATGGATTGGTGGTGCGTGACGAGCGTGGCGATCTGGTGGTTCTCAATGATGAAACCATCGAGGTTCTCTGCAAACAAGCGGTCTGCCATGCCAGCGCCGGAGCGAATATCGTGGCTCCATCCGATATGATGGACGGCCGTGTGGCGGCGATCCGCAGGTCGCTCGACGCTGCGGGCTTCGCCGAAGTGGCGATCATGAGTTATACGGCGAAGTATGCCTCCGCATTCTACGGGCCGTTTCGGGGTGCCTTGGATTCGGCACCCAAAGAGGGTGATAAAAAGACCTATCAGATGGACCCTGCCAACCAGATCGAAGCGGTGCGCGAAGCGAGGCTCGATGAGAGTGAGGGCGCAGATATCCTGATGGTGAAACCTGCAGGACTCTACCTGGACGTGATTGCCAAGGTTCGTGCTGCCACCGTGCTGCCGGTTGCCGCCTATCAGGTCAGTGGCGAGTATCTCATGCTCAAGAGCGCCGCCGCAACAGGATGGCTGGATGAAAGGGCCATTGTGATGGAATCGCTTCTCGCCATCAAACGCGCAGGCGCTTCGATGATTCTCACTTATTTCGCCAAACAAGCCGCTTGCTGGCTCCGTGAAAATTGAGGCCAACATTCATTCAAACTTTCCACCAACCACAACTATGATGAAATTTCTCAATGCACTATCCATCGGGATCGGCTTAGCTGGCATCGCCTCTGCACAAAGAGTCCCCGCGCCAGCACCACCTTCCAATTTGCGGGTGACTGTTCTCGGCGTGAACGCCTTCCTCATGGAGTGGAAGGATAACTCGGACAACGAAAAGGGATGGGAGATCCGTGTGTCGATGGGGCGGACTAACACCCCAAACCGCTTTCAGCTTCTGAAAATGCCGAACTCGACGTCCTACGTGGTCATTACCAATGATCTCCCCGGTCGTGAGTTGTCATTCCAAATCGCGGCATTTAGTGGTGAATCCGGATCGGAGGTTTTTTCCAGTCCCTCATCCGCCGTGACCAAGAAGGCTCTCGATACGACCAGTTTCGGTGCTCCAACCCGCCTGAAGGCTGTTGCGATCGATGATGGTAGCTGTCGCCTGTCCTGGCTTGACAAGGCAAGTTCCGAGCATGGTTACAATATTCAGTTCAAAAAGGGAGCTGCTGGAAAATGGGAGGATTTGATATATGTCAACCCGGGTTCGAGATTCAATCAGGTGGTGGAAGGTTTGAATCCGAACAGTGTTTATCATTTTCGAACCAGGGCATATCGGAATCCACCGCTGAAGTTCACCGCCTTCTCAAATGGTGCGAAGGTAAAAACCAAGCCATTCCAAGCGCCTCAGGCTTTGGTCGCCAAAACGCAGGGAGAGGGGCAGGTTGTGGTTTCGTTCAAGGACAAGTCATCCTTCGAATCTGGCTTCGAGTTGGAAGCAAAAACCGGAGATGGAGCCTTCGTGAAGCTTGGGGATCTCGGAGCCAACATGACGAGGACCGAGCCGATTGGCGGCTTCCCGGTGAACACTCCCTATCAGTTCAGGGTGCGTGCATTCAGGCTGGTAAACAATGTGCGCATTTACACGGCTTATTCGAATGTTGCGAACGTCCTGACTGCCTCCCTTGCAACGCCCACCGAATTCACAGGAACTCCGCTGGGTGAAACTTCACTCCGTCTTACATGGAAGGATAACTCTGCTCAGGAGGCAGGCTTTCAGATCGAATCCCGCAAGAAGGGAGAAACTGCATTCAAGTCCGCAGGCAGCGTTGCGGCGGGTGTGGAGACGCTTACTCTCTCTGGTTTGATCGCAGGGACGACTTATGAACTTCGCGTGAAGGCAGTCGCCAGCCTGTCCGCTTCCTCATACGCTCCTTTGGCCACGGTAACAACACTTGACGGCATTACCAGTGATTCCCACCCGGAGATTTTCTGGAATACATCTTTCGTCCATGCCATTGCAGTGTCCCGACCCCAGACTGTCACATCGGTCACAGTCAGTGGACTTCCTCCCGGATTGTCGTTCAATTCAACGACGCGTTCGATCAGTGGCACGACAACTGATGAAGGAGTGAGAACAGCGGCGGTTAGGGTTGTCTTCTCATCCGGGCGAGTGGTTTCCCAATCCTTGGTTCTTCGAATCATCCGCCCGCCATCTTCTCCCGTGATCAGCAATTCCTTCCCGGTCATGCAAGTAGGTGTTGGTGCAAGCAATTCGTTCGCGCTCGCCGATAAGTTTGCCGATCCGGATACTCTGAGTGCGCAGCGAGTGACCACCACTCTTGGTGAATTCGACATGATTCTCTATCCGCTCGCCACTCCGGGCACTGTCAGGAATTTCCTCACATATGCGAGCAGCGGTGCATACAACGATACCTTCTTCCACCGCTCAGTCAGAAATTTCGTCGTTCAGGGCGGGGGCTACAAACATACCACTGCAGCCGGCTACAAAAAGGTAGTGGCCGCAGCACCCATCAAAAATGAACCCGGAATCTCCAATTTGGCAGGCAGCGTGGCAATGGCCAAGGTTGGGGGGAATCCTGATAGTGCGACCTGTGAGTTTTTTGTGAATTTGAGCAATTCAAACGCTTCGAACCTCGACTTCCAGAATGAGGGGTTCAGCGTGTTCGGACGCATTGCAGGAACCGGAATGACCTTGTTCAATCGAATCGATGACATGCCAGCTGGCACCTACACCCTATCGGTGGATGGAACGAATCGGGCCTTGGAGGATGTACCTGTGAATGCAAGTTCGGCGGCGTCAACCTTGGATCCCACCCAATTGGTCAAGATCACATCGATAGCTCCCTTGCTGCCACTCCAGTATCAGGCAACCAGTTCGCTGCCGGCGATTGCGACGGTTGCAGTGAGCAACGGCAATGTCGTGGTGACAGGCGTTGCAGCAGGAACTTCCCGAATCACCGTGGAGGCTACGGACCTTGATGGAAACAAGGTTTCGCAATTCTTCGACGTGACGGTTGCAGGAAATTCGTGAGATTTGCTCTCAATCACCTGCGGTTCTTGGCTCTCTGGAAAATCGACTTGCGGTCTGTGTTTTCAGGGGGCTCAAACTGCTGGAAGTCAGTGTCGTTGTTTGTTTCCACGGGGGACTTTAGAAGAGCGGCTTGAACTCTTGGTGGCCTTGGATTGCCTGTCTTCCGCGGGTGATCTTTAAAGGTCATCGCTTGAAACCATTCGGGCCGTTTCCAATCCGTGCGTGCAAGCAAGGCTTCGGTTAGAATAGCCACGACCAGCAGAATTCCGAGTGGCAGATTCAATGAGGTTTCCGTCATTGATGGAGGCCTCAACCAAGCGGATGAAAGGTCCAGCAGTTCGCGACCATGAGTCTGCAGGGAGGCTTCCTTGAGTTCGGCAAGCCTCTCGGGATCAAATGCCCATTCGGCTGAAGATCCCACACCGAGAGGGCCGAATGACAGCGCTTGTCCAGCAAACTGCACCGCGCCACGCACGAACCCGCCCTCACTCAGTTCGTGAGTGAGCGAAAAATGCCCGGGAGCAATCCGGCGCCATGGAATGTCGGCTGTCTGACCTGCTGAACGATCCGCCAAACGCACTGTAGGTGGTGACGACGCAAGCTTTTCGGACCAAAGGTCAGGATCATATAACAAATCCAGGGTCAACCGGGTGCCCTCGAGACGATGGCGCAATCCAATCCCAGGCGGTACCTCGTTACCCATCAGATAACGACTGAGCGTCTGGAGGAAATCACCATAACCGCTCCACTCTCGAACCCGTTGGGAATGTTCTCCTCCAAGGGGAAAAGATACGGCAACACTCCGCCCAAGCCCCCTCCTGGCATGGGCCACAAGCGGGGCTCGATACTCATCCATCGATGCCAGTGACACCGTTGCGTCGTCTCGTGCATACGATAGATTGTAAGCATCCACCTCTTTCATCCAATCAAATGGCTTGGGGGAAATTTCAGCCCATCGACCGGTTGCCAGGCTCGATACCGGCTCCCGAATGAAGGCGGAACGTGCAATGGTCACTGTTTCCTGAGCGAAGATCTTTGGGATATCCATCGGCTCGTTGCTGAAGAAGATCCGACCCTTGCCGCGTTTTGCGATATCGACAAGCAGGGCTGAGTCCACGTCCTTGTCCGTTCCAAGCCCGATCACCGAGATAGTACAGCCATTGTCCGTCATGTCTTGGATGAGTTTTTTGTAGTCACCCGGTTCT
>JBBARN010000049.1:0-42164 GCA_040399845.1 Luteolibacter sp.
GCGACTATCTGGTGGCGCAGGCGGTGGCAGGCCATGTGACGCCCGTTCAGGCTGCGGAATGGATCGCACGCGACTGGAATGGTGTCGATGCATACGGCAAAGCGGAGAGGATGCTCGCCCAATTGCCTGCGGATGGGTCGCACCGGATCATCCGTACCGGCCTTCTCTGCCATCTCGTCGACGCATACCGCTCGAAGGAGGCCTTCGACTTGGTCAACCGGTTCCAGTCCGAACTTGACTCATACGACTTGAAGTATCTTGCCACCCGTGTGGCCGGCGACGACTCGCGGAAAGCCATGGATTGGCTGGACTCCCTGGACGAGGTGGCAGTGGAGAACAAGACGAAGGCCCGCGCCGAAGTCGTGGCGTCCTGGGCCGCCATTGATCCTGCCGCCGCCGGCTCCTGGATGCTGGATGCTCGCCACCGCGGCGAGGCCGCGCCGGAAATCACCGCCAGCTATGCCATGGCCACAGTCGGGATGGATCCAGCCGCCGCCATCGCGTGGGCTCAGACCATCCCGGATGAAGACCTGCGGCACAAGACGCTCCTGACCATGGCGCAGAACCGAGCGGCTGGCAGCGACACGGGGGCCCTGGAGTTGCTCAAAGCGGCGGGTCTTACGGACAGGGATATCCACGAGGCCAGCCTTATGCCGGCTGTTGTAGATCGTCGCATCCCGACCGCTCAAGCCCGCGAGACCATCACGCGGTTCGCCTTGGTGCGTCCGGATTGAACACCCAGAGGCCGCCCAAGCCAGAGGACCTTGGCTTTTCTTTGCCCTCGCTCCGGATTTTCCCCGTAACGAAGACCGGTGGCGCGGAATTTGGAGAAAAAATTCTCGGCGTTGTCGGTTTTTCCGCCGGTCCTGCGCGTGTGTATTCGACATGAAAAAGCATCTCATCACACTGATCGTTGCCGCCACGGCGGCCATTCACGCCCAAGCTGCCGAGCTCGCAACCCAATTGCAGGGTTACTGGCAGCCCGATATGGAAAAAACCGCCGCGCTGGCAAAGAAGGCAGGTCGTGATGAGAATCCCGAGGAAAATCCAATGGCGCTGGCATTGATGGGCAAGATGGTCTTCGAGTTCCAAAACGACAAAATGACCATCCATCCACCTGCGGGAGCGAAATTCGACGGAGCCCCCCCGCCTCTTGAATACAAGGTTATCGCGGAGGACAAGGCAGCGAAGGCGCTCACCCTGAGTATCGGTGGCGAAGAAACGAAGATCCGATTCAACAAGGAACAGATGGCCATGTCCGATAAGAAAGAAGGTGGCTGGTTGATCCTCAACCGCATGAGCAAAGAAGACTTTGCGAAACGTAAGCCCGCCTTGGCGGAGATTCTGAAGGAAGGCGGCGAAGATGACCCGGCAGCGGAGAAGCTTGAAGACATCTCCGCTCAACCGATCCCCGACAAGCCTGCCGCAGGCAAGGTCCGTGGCAAGGAATTCAAGATCGAGATGGCCAAACTCGAGGATGGCAGCCTGGTCTTGCGGCAGGGCGAAGGTTTCGCCACCCACCTGGAGGAGTTCGAAATTACATTTCGGGGCGAGAATGTTGGCAATTACGCCGGGAAAACATTCACGGTGAAACCGGATCAGCAGAACAGCGGCTTTGGCATCCAACTGGCATTCTCGAAAGAGCCAGGATCGATCAGCACCTCCGCCCACAATCGCGGATTCGCCATGAGACTCGAATTCGGCACCGCAAAGAATGGCAAAATCCCGGGCAAGATCCACCTTCGCCTGCCGGACGAGGCTGGAAGCTTCGTCGTCGGTAGCTTTGAAGCGGAGATCAAATAGCCTGTCCGATCAAGTCCTACATGAACAGACACTCTTCAGGCCAACTGCAAACAGTAGTCGGATGGACTTTTGGCGGAAGTTTCACCCTTCTGGGCCTCCTCTTCGTGATGATCGGGGGATTCGAGTTCCGTCAGGGCCTAAAGACGAATGACTGGCCAGCAGCAGCGGGAAGAATCGTCGAATCGAAAATCGTCGAAAAGAAAGTCGACGGTTCTTCCGGGCGTAGTAGAAGTCGTATTTCCGAAAGGGACTACACGGTCGATGTCCGATACTCCTACGAAGTTGAGGGTCGGAGGTTTGAGGGTGACCGGCTACGATATGGCAATGAGTCCCACGATTCCCGGGCATCGGCTAGGGAGGAGCAGTCACTCTTAGCGGTTGGAAAGGAAGTTCAGGTGTATTACGATCCGAAGACTCCCAGTCAGAGCGTGTTGATCAAGGGAATCGGGTTGTCCTGGCTGGGGATGGCATTGGGGATGATGGCGCTCGTTATCGGCTTGGTGGTGATGTTTCACATGGTCAGATCGAGGGCGAGTTCGACGCGTGTGGGCATGCCAGGCAGTTAAGTCGATTGGCGAACGATGCGAATCGGAGCCCAGTGGATTACTCAAAAAGCAAAATTTCTTCTGCGGCGATGTCGGTTCTTCCGGCATTTCCGCGCGTGTGTGATTGTCATGAAGAAACATTCCACCGCATGGATCGTTGACCTGGCCGACTCCTTCGAAGCGGAAATGAAATGGCCCATACCTTGCCGCTCCCCTTTTTTCCACATCACATCCCCCATCGCACTAACCAAACATTCAATCCCATGGACAACATATATGTATATCACAACAACGAACAGGTCGGACCTTTCACCGAGGAGAAGATCAGGCGCTACCTGGATGAAGGAAGAATCGAACCTTCCATTCTGGGATGGGTTGAGGGTGCGGACGATTGGCGGCCCGTTTCGGAGATGTTGGGATTGCCTGTGGCACAACCCGTTCAGACCTCACAGATGTCGCAACCGCAACCGCCACAGCAACAAGCCGCCCCCCAGAACACTCCGTCCGATCCGAAGAAGCTGATTCTGGCCAGTTGGATCATGATTGGAGCAATTTGCCTGGTTGCTCTGATACCGGGATTCGGGTTCCTGACTTGGTTGATTGCGTTTCCTGTCCTCCTCGCCACATTGATCATGGGGATTCTGACACTCAGAAAGGGCAGCAAGCTACAAGGCGTTTCCATATTGCTGGTAAGCTTGATTGTTGCACCCGCTTTCCTTTTGCTCGCCCCGTTAGTCACCACACTCGGGGCGGTTGCGGTAGCAGGGTCATCCATCGATGCCTCGACCTTGGAGGGCCTCGACGCACAGGATGCCGATCTCGAAAGCCGATTGCAGGGCTACTGGAGGCCCGATATGGAGAAGACCCTCGCGCTGGCGGAGAAGGAGAATCCCGAGATGGATTCGATGACCAAGCTCGTTATGGGCAAGACGGTTTTTGAGTTCCAAAAGGACAAGATGATCATCCACCCCCCTAAGGGAATGCAAACCGACGCATCCCCCAGCGAATACAAGGTCACCGCAGTGGACAATGCCGCGAAGACGCTGACCTTGCGCATCGACGGCAAGGAAGGGAAAGTCAGGTTCGACGAGGAACAGATGGCTTTGGACCATGGGGAAAATGGCAGTATGATTCTCACCCGGATGAGCAAGGAGGAGTTTGAAAATCGTGTGGACGCCGGGCCGGAGGTCTTTCAGAACTTCGGCAATTAAGTTGCGGCAGTGCGGAGAAACCTGAAAAATGAGAAAATGCCTGATTACACCCTTTGGCTGAACAACTCCGACCAAACCCGCGACCATGAGGTGTTCGCCAGTTTGTATGCGGAGCTGCGCCGCATCGCGCGCTCGAAAATGGCAGGCGAGCGTCAGGGCGGCACGCTCGACACTTGCGGCTTGCTTCACGAAGCATGGCTGAGGCTGGAAAAATCCTCCCCGGAGCAATGGCGCGATCGCAAGCAGTTCTACGCAGCAGCCTCTGAAGCGATGCGTCGGATCCTCGTCGAGGCGGCACGGCGCAGGCTGGCGTCCAAACGCGGCGGCGGCGAGGAGGTCGTTCCCCTCGACGACGAGCTGCCGGTGGCCGCGCCGATGGATGACGACCGGCTTCTCGATGTGCATGAAGCTCTCGATCGTCTCGAAGTGGAGTTCCCCATGGATGCACAAATCGTGAAACTGCGTTTTTTCTCAGGCCTCGGAAACGAAGAAATCGCCACATTGTTAGAAGTCAGCGAGCGCACAGTGGAACGCCACTGGAAACTCGCCAAGCTTTGGCTCTATCGTGAGTTGAATGATGCGAATGAAGAATAATGGAGAGAACTCCGTTGCTTGTGTCGGTTTTCCGGAACCCGCAACGCATGTCCTGATATACCATGAAAAGAGATAACACGAACAGCCGCGGGATTTTCATCCGCGCCTTGGATCTGGAGGGCGATGCCCGCGATTCTTTCCTCGCAGAAGCCTGTGCTGGTGATCCCGCACTGGAATCGGAAGTCAGGCGCATGCTGGCCGACTCCGAGAAAGCCGATAGCTTTTTTTCCGATGGCGAAGGTTCAACCATCCTCGCCACCCACCTCGAAACACCATACACCGAAGTGGAGGGCGAGCGGGTGGGAAATTTCATCCTGCGTCAGCAGATCGGTGAAGGCGGCTTTGGAATGGTCTGGATGGCCGAGCAGATGGAACCGGTGAAACGCATGGTCGCGCTCAAAGTGATCAAGGCGGGCATGGATACCAAGCAGGTGCTGGCCCGATTCGAGGCCGAGCGCCAGGCCCTCGCCATGATGAATCACCCGAACATCGCCAAGGTGTTAGAAGCCGGTGCCACCTCCAGTGGGCGGCCCTATTTCACGATGGAGTTGGTGAAAGGCATTCCCATCACCGATTTTTGCGATCAACGCCAACTCGATGCCCGCCAACGACTGGAACTCTTTCGCGATGTTTGCTCCGCCGTGCACCATGCCCACCAAAAAGGAGTGATCCACCGCGATCTCAAGCCATCGAACGTGATGGTTACCCTCGCCGACGACAAACCGCTGGTGAAGATCATCGACTTCGGCATTGCCAAGGCCACGCAAAGCAAGCTCGTTGAGAAAACCCTCTTCACACGCTTCGGCCAGTTCCTCGGCACTCCCGTTTACATGAGCCCCGAGCAAGCCGCCATGAGTGCGCACGACGTGGACACCCGCTCCGACATCTACAGCCTCGGTGTCCTGCTTTACGAACTGCTGGCGGGAGCGCCGCCTTTCGATCAGCAAACACTTCTCTCCGTGGCTCACGACGAGATGCTGCGGATCATCCGCGAACAGGAACCGCTCACTCCCAGCACCCGCATCAGCCAGATGCGGACACAAAACGGTGCGGCCGCCATGCGCAAATCACCCGTCCCCGCCAGCACTCTCAAGGGCGAGCTGGATTGGATCGTGATGAAGGCGATCGAGAAAGACCGCGCCCGCCGCTACGAGTCAGCAAGTTCCTTTGCAGCGGACATCGGCCGCTACCTTGCCAACGAACCGGTCCAAGCCGCCGCTCCCAGCGCGGTCTATCTCTTCGGCAAATTCGCCCGTCGTCACAAAGTGGCACTAGGCACTGCGGCGGCGATGCTGGCCTTGCTCCTTGCCGGTATCACCGCCACCGCCTGGCAGGCAGCGCGCGCCACCGCCGGCATGAAACGCGCGGTCGATGCCGAGGGCTTGGCGGAACAAAGATTGGCTGATGCGGAATCGCTTGCAGCAATCCTGCGTGAAGTTCTGGAAGGACAATTGACCGGCTATTGGCAGACCGATACCACGAAGACCCGCAAGCAGTCGAAGAAAACCGGCGTAGAATTCGATTTCATCGAGGAAGCGTTCCTCCACAAATCCGTCTTCGAGATCCGAGACGGGAAAATGATCATCCACGGCCCTCCGGGAAATCTCGCCGAGAATCCGCCAAAGCCTTTCACGATCAAGCAACGGGACAATGCCGACAAATCCCTGGTTCTGGACTTCGCTGGTGACGAAGGCGGGCCGAGCAGCGCTTTGATCGAGGGGGACACGCTCACCATGGGCATGGGAGAACATACGGTCGTCTTCGTCCGCATGAGTGCCGAGAAGTTCGGGGAATTCGCCAAGCTCCACGAAGAGGCAAAAGCCGCCAGGATTGCGAGAATGGAGAAGGAGGCAAAAGTACCTCCCACAGATATCGCCGCCATTGAAGGGCTGAAGGAATTGGAAAGGCTCGCGTTTTATGGCAAGCGACTCATCAACATCTATGCCCTGGCGGGTCTGCCAAAGCTGAAGGAATTAACAATCTCCAATTCCAATTTGGATACATTGGGCTTCCTGGAACAAACCAACGCCATCGAAAGCCTCAATCTCTTTGGCAGCGATCACATCAAGGACTACAAGCCGCTGCTCCACCTGAAGAACCTCCGCGATCTGGATATAACTGCGAACAAGCAAGCGACCGATGCAAACCTGAAAGATCTCACATCCCTGACCACACTGGAGAAGTTCAGAATGCCAATGTGCACCGAAGTCACGAGCCTCGACTTCCTCCGCAATTCCAAAGGCCTCAGGGAAATTGACATCTCAGCCTGCTGCGCGCTCCGTGACATGGATGCCCTGGCGTCATTCACGGAGTTGGAGATTCTCGACCTGAGCCAGGTTCCGGTCTCTGACATCGGCTTTCTCAAGGACTCGAAAAAACTCAGGGAACTCAACCTCAGCGGAACCGAAGTCACGGACATTTCCGCCCTTGCCGGGGCAACTTCGCTGGAACGGCTCGATCTCAGTCATACGAAGATCACCGACTTGTCGCCCCTGTTGCCACTACTCAGGGCCAACGGCCAGCCCTTGATTGAGTTCCCGGAAGGGCTCAGCGAGGAGCAGCGCAAGTCTGTCGACGAGGCGATCAGTGCAGCCCAGCCTTCTGCGGAAGCATTGAAAGCAATCACACCGACAGGTCTCACCCTTGTTATTTGCAACCCTGCCAATGAAGTCATAGACACGGTGGTGGTTCCGGTTTTCCTGAAGGACGAAACTGGGTACAGCTTCGGTGTCCCCGAGGGCATGGATGAAATCCGTGTCTTCGCGGTGGGCTCACGAATCGAGGCAGATAACGAGGAATACACCGAGAAACTAAAGAAGGAATACTTCGTAGCCAACGCAAACCACGCAATCAAGACAGTCGATGCCAGCTTCAAGCACGGCAGGCTGAATGGATTTATCACTGCGTTGTCAGTTGAGCAAAATGCCGGGAGCCGTCTCTTCAGACTTACCGAAGCCATGCGCGATCAAATCATCCGGGATATTGCCGAAGACAAACGCAGCATCCCGATCAATTGAACGAAACACAAGGGCCGCCCGTTTCAGTTTACGCCAAGAATTTACGCACCAAATCATGGATTTCAACCACCTCAAAAAATGCAAATTTATTTAACTGCTATCGCCTTCGCTGCTTGCGCCTTCATGGCCTTGGCAGAGCCATCATCATCAGGAGAAAGGGATTCCGATCCTTTTAAACCACTAACCCCGCCGGAACGTAAGAATGACGAGCTGTTGACAGCGACAGTGACCGCCATCCAGGGGGTGGACGGCAAGGCCGAGACCGTCATTGCCTACCACAATCACGCGGACAAGAGCGTGAAGAGATTCGATTACTGGATCGATTATATTGATGCCCGCGGGGGTGTGCTTTCGGGAAGGTTTGGCGAATGGTCTCCCAATGGAATCTCCATAGAAAGTGGCACGGAATACATCGTGCGTGACAGCCGGACTCCCAAAGGCTGCGTGGAAGTGCGGGTGACCGTCAAGGATGTCAAACTCATGGGCCCGGACGAACAGTTGCTGGGATACTGGCAGGCTGACATCGAGAAGAACCGTGACCAGGCCAAGCGGGAGATCGACCCCGTGAAAGAGGCTGTCGAAGCCAAGGCGGTGACTGAGTTCAAGGATGGCAAGATGACCCTGCACCTACCCGAAGATCTCATGGAAGGTAACTTTTACTCTGTCTTCTATACCGTCATGAACGTGGATAAGGCATCAAATAGGGTAAGCCTGGCAACCGAGAGGAATCCGGAGGTGGAGGCTGTCCTGAAGGGGAGAGAGCTCACCCTGAAGATCGACGGTCGGGTGACGTCCTTCAAGCGCATGAGCGGGGAGGAATTCGCGAAACGCAAAGACTTGAAGATACTCAAGCCGTCGGAAATCAGCCGGATGGATTCCGGGCTGTTCAGGCAATTGACGCCACCGATCACCATCACTGAATATCCATTGGAAGGCTCAGACAGGGATCGCAAAGGGAAACTTGCACTGAAGAACGAGAGCGGCAAAGCCATTTCCAGGATTGCTGGCACCTTGCGCTGTGAGAACCCCCATGGCAACTATTTGAAGACGTTTTCTCTCAGCGACTTCAGCAGGGAAGGAGAGACCGGCGATACGCTTAACCCCGGTGAAAGCCATACCATCGAGGAGAACTTTCCTTATGTGGCCCAGACTAGCAAAGAGCTTAAGGGAGTGGTCACCAGCATCACATATGCTGACAAAACCACCTGGCCGCCCATGCCTGCGGAGTTTCCTGAGGGTATCAACGATGAACCAGTGGTAGGTAAAATCATAGGGCTCCATGGGTCGGGATCACTGTCCAAAACAGCCATCGCATTTTTCAATCACGGGGAAAGGCCTGTGAAGGGGCTTGTCTTTTGCGTGAAACATCTCGATCAGGACGGAGATACCCTAAGCGGATCATATAGCTATGTATCCTGGGGTGTCACTGATACCAATGAGGGTAAAACAATCATGGAAAGCGGTTCCGGTCTGGCAGATTGCGTGACAAGCGCCCCACCCAGTGATGTCAGCAACGCCCGGGTGGAGATCGTGGAAGTCTTTTACACGGACGGTGGTAGCTGGAAGCGATGATAGACCCCTGTTTTCATTGGCGAATTCTTCGGAATGATGGCAGTGACCCTACCTCGCAATACGCGCGCCGGAAGAAGCCCGAATCATCGGTCCCGGCGAAAGTCACACGATTCTCGAAGGGAGGGACCGCGAAAGTCTGCTGACCGTCGCAAACGACTTCCTCGATGCGCTTGCGGTTTCAGCAAGGGAAGCACCGCTTCAGGCGCTGATCCTCGAGAACAGATTCCGACCCGCGCAGTTTTTTGGCACCCTCATCGGAATCGCCGTCGGCTTCATAGCTGGCACCATAGCCAGCGTAATTCTGGTGATCGTGTTCAAAGGGAAATACTTGTACCTTATCCCTCTCCTGTTATTGGTAGGAGTTGTGCTAGGCCGCTTCATCGGCAAGTGGCTGACCCGGGCCAAGTGACCCGCCATCCTCCCACCCCGTCCCCTAGCGACAAATCCAACTCGCGAACCGCCTTCCTTGACGGCCAGGGCCATCACAAAGATTCGTGAGTGGCGGGAGCTGCCGGAGCCTGAGACGGTTACCGGAAATGGCTTTCTTGAGATGGTTTCACTGGCAGCATTGCGTGATCGTATTGGCCCTATCTGAGGCGGCACAGGCGGTCGAGACGATAGCCGTCAAGTCGGAGGTGGTCGGCACCACGCCTGTGGCGTTGGGTTACAATCTCGGACATTTCGCGGAAAACTCGAACGCGGCGGATTGGCTCCGTTACTCGGGTGCCGATTCGGCCCGCTTGTTCATTGCGCGGAAGGATTTGGAGAAATCCGACGATGCCCCCCCATGGGGCGACGGGGTCACCGACCAGGCTTCGTTCTTCGACCGCTGCAAGCTCTTGAGGGCGAATGCGTCAAACCCATCCGTCGCGCTCTCTCATGAATTTGTCAACTGGAGCGCCTTCGACACCCGCCTGGTGGAAAGCAACGGCTATCTACTGGAAACCCTCCAAGATGCAGGCATCGACGTTCTTGCCACCATCACGGCCGGACAACCCGTACAAGCAAACGATTGGGCGGGACGTTGGGAGCTTTGGCAACACTACTATACTGCGGCATATCTCATGTCCTCCAAGTTCAAGGTGAGGCGCTATTCGATGTTCAACGAACCGAACCACGGCAACAAGATGAAGGAGGATGACTGGATGGACCTTCTGCTTGTTTGCAGTGATGCGATCCAATCGGCGATACAGGACGTCAACAAGCGCCACAATCTGAATCTCCAACCAGAAATTTTCGCTCCGAACACCGCTGGAGGAGCATCCAAATACAACGACAAATCCGCGGGGAGATGGGGAAAAACCCCGATGAGAAACCGGCATCTGCGGCTTGATGGAAGCAGTGATTCCAGCTGGATGAATTTCCATGTTTATAACTATCAGAAATACACCCATCGGCAGTTCGACCAAGATCGACGCTCCGGTTTTCTCACCGACTATGATTCGCTGCGTTCATGGATCGATGCGGACATGAAAGGTGAACCCAAGTTGCCGATAGCGCTCACCGAGTTCAATATCCAAACCGCAGCGAACTATGATCGTTCGGATGACTCGCCTGACAACCCGTTCGATGCCAGCTCCCTGGGAGCCACGCTCGCCGGTTTGAGCGCACAGGGAATGCAACAGATGTATCTTTTCAAGTTCGGACAAACCGCTTGGAAATCGAAATATGGCGTCAAGAAGAACGGCACCCATTTCGTGCAGAACTCATCGCCATACAACTATGGCGGAGCGACACGCACCGCGGAAGCATACCGCTTGTTCATCAAGGCAGCGCGCGGGGCCCGGCCGATTCATCGCGTGACAGCCAGCGCGGGTGCCTCACCGGGCATGAACAAAGGCCTTTGGAGTTTGGCCACGCGGGACGAAGCATCCGGCATGAGTTACTTGTTTCTTGCCAATCGGGATGAGCGGGCCATCCCCCTCGATATCGACTTTTCAGCAATCGGAGTCCCGAGTGGAAACCCGTATTTCATTGAGCAGGTGGATGCGAAACAATTCGGA
Organism: Luteolibacter sp.; assembly: GCA_040399845.1. Lineage (GTDB taxonomy): Bacteria > Verrucomicrobiota > Verrucomicrobiia > Verrucomicrobiales > Akkermansiaceae > Luteolibacter. Next base: position 10,746 of record JBBARN010000049.1, read on the forward strand.
GCCGTGGTGGCTCAGGGAGAACTGGAGGCAGGAAAAACCGGCCCCGTCAAAATGCCACCGCTCTCGGTTTGGCTGGTGAGCGTGCCCTCTGGAAAGGCTGTCACCATCAGCCGGGACGCCGTGGCGGATACCCAAGTCCGTGACGGTGCCAAGTCGATGACTGCCGGGGGAGGTTCTCTTGCCTCTCTCATGGTCCGCTCCGATGCATCGAAGAATCCCCGACACGTTGCGTTGATCCGGATTCCTGTTCCAAGCAGTGGAGGCTCACTGAATCGAAGAGTGCTTTTGGAAATGGATGTGGCATCCAGTTTGCAAGGCACCTTGGCGCAGGCGCATGTTTATGGAATTGAAGACAACGGTTGGTCTGAAGATTCCTTTACCTGGAAACAAGCAGATGCGTTCCTCAAATCCAAAGTTCCACAAGGCAATCAAATCGCGAACAACGTGGTGCAGAGTCATGGAACTTCGGCACAAATGCTCGGACAGATTGCGACGGATTCAACTTCGATGAATCGGTTGGCGGTGGATGTCACCGATTTCACACACAACCGCAAGGATGGAGTGGCCACATTTCTGATCGTTCAGGAGCACCGCTGGGACATCTCGCTGCCCACGCTGGAGAAGGGTGATACACAGCCCGCACATTTAAATATAGGGTCGAGGGAAAGGCAGGGAGGAAAGCCTCCACGCTTGGTAGCTTTTGTTTCCGGCCAATCGTCTGCAATCGAAGGGCATCCGCAGTCCAGCAATCTCAAAAAGCCGCGACGCTGAATCCGCCTCACAGGATCATTTCATCCAATCGATGAGGTCGACCTGATCACTTCAAAAAGCCGACCGACTTTCAGTAAGCCCATGAAACCCAGGCCACTCCGCCAACTTCAAGACCATCTGCTACTTGCGTTGCTTCCTTTGACATGGCTGTCCCCCGCACATGCGGATCCGGTCAAGCCTGCCGGTTTACCAACCGATGCTCAGATCCCGGGCTTGGATCAGCAATTCATCACACCGCCACGAGATGCCAGACCCTATACTTACTGGATGTGGTTGGGAACCAAGAACCCGCTGGATGCCATCACTCGCGATTTGGAGGAGTTTCGTGACAAAGGCATTGTCGGCGTCCTGATCTACCCCAGCAGTTTGGGTCCAGTCTGGTATCCTGAACACAAGGTCGTTTTGGAAGACAAAGAATACCGCAAGGTGAAGACAGATGAATACGGGGGCAAATCCGCTGAGAGGCCCGATGGACGCACTGAATTTTGGAGCGACGAAAACATTGTCGCCCTTCGCCACGCCGCAAAGGAGGCGAACCGTCTCGGACTTGACCTCGGGGTGGCCATCGGAACCGGTGCCCCTCGCGAGTATCTTGGAAATGAGTCTTCCCAGCAGGTCATCGACTGGTCGGTGGCTTCATTTCAGGGCCCCGGACTTTTCGAAGGAACTTTGCCGACTCCCAAGGGTAAGGGAAAGAAAGAAGGCGATGAGGTCTATGGCGAACCATATCACCGGGACATCGTCACACTTGCGTTCCCGGATCGACTTCAGATCAAAGCCGAGGAAGTGATCAATATCAGTCGTGATATGGATGAAAGCGGTCGGGTGCGTTGGAATGCTCCAAAGGGCAAATGGACCATCATGCGGTTCGTTCAGGTTCCCACGATGTTAGGTAATAAGAAAACCCTTGTCCTGGATGGTCTCAGCACGGAAGCGATGGATAAAGGCTGGGAAGTGACCGTAAAACGGCTGTTGGCGAAGATGACACCGGAAGAACGCAAAGGACTGAAATTTATTGAAGAGGATAGCTGGGAGGCCGGGACTCCAACGTGGACCAAGACATTTCCGGAGGAGTTTGAAAAACGTCGGGGATATGACTTGCTGCCATACCTGCCCGCACTGGCCGGGCGTGTTGTTGGCGACGAACTGTTGTCCAATCAGATCCAACAAGATCACCAACTGACCATCGACGATTTGATAGCCGACAATCATTACGCATACAGGAGGAAGCTGGCGCACAAAGACGGTTTCCTCTTTTATGCTGAAGCCGCTGGGCCAAACCAAAAGCAAGGGGACGCCCTCAAAAGCTCCAGTCGGGTGGATATAGCCATGGCCGAGTTCTGGGCACCTTCACCGCATCGCTCATCGTTCGAACGCCGATTCTTAGTCAGGGAGACGGCGAGTGCGAACCGGATCTATGGCAAAAAGATCACACTGTGTGAAGCGTTCACTTCTGTCGGCCCGCATTGGGAGGAATCTCCTTTCTCGTTGAAGGCAACCGGCGACCAGGCATTTTGCGACGGGCTGAACCGGGTCCAGTTCCACACTGCATCACTTTCACCCTCCATGACTGCCAAGCCGGGCTACACGATGTGGGCTGGAACCCATTATGAACCGGGCATGACTTGGTGGAATCAGACGCCTGCATTCAACACCTATCTGGCCCGCTGCTCCCATCTGTTACAGCAGGGCCTGTTCGCTGCTGACGTCCTTTTCTATCAGGGCGATAGATCCGGCTACACTCCTGTCCTGAAAACGGTCTTCCCAAACCTTGGAGAAGGGTATGACTACGATCACTGCAACACCGAGGTCGTCTTGACGCGCCTGAGTGTCAAAAACGGACGCATTGTGTTGCCGGATGGCATGAGCTATCGCGTGCTTGTTCTTCCCGATGATCTTCCCATGCAGCTAGCCGCTTTGGAGAAAGTGGAGTCTCTCATCAATGCCGGCGCGACGGTGGTAGGTCCGCGTCCCACAGGAATGTTCGGCAAGGCTTTGAAGCCGGGCGACTCGGAAAAATTCGATTCTTTGGTCAAGCGTCTTTGGGGTGACACAAGCTCAAGCTCGATTGAAAGCCACCTGGGTTCCGGCCGATTGGTTTGGGGGAAAACTGCGAGGCAGGTTCTCACCGAACTCGGTGTGCCACCGGATTTCGAGCATCAAGGACTCAGTGATGCAGGCACCATCGACTGGATCCACCGCACGATGTCCGATGGCACGGAAATCTATTTCATCACCAGTCGATGGACGACCCCGGAATCTGTCACTTGCTCGTTTCGCGTCTCCGGCAAACAACCGGAACTATGGAATCCGGTGACGGGCGAGACGCGCAACGCGACTGCATTTCGCCAGGAAAACAGCTGCACCTCGGTGCCTCTGGACTTCGACCCTTGCGGGTCAACGTTTGTCATCTTCCGCAATGCGATCGATCCGAAAACCAATGGAACCACTGCCAGCAACAAACCGACCATCAAACTTCACTTAGACCTTGGTGGTGACTGGGATGTGTCATTTGATCCCAAATGGGGTGGCCCGGAGAAGATACGTTTCGAAAAACTAACGGACTGGACCAAACACGCGGATAAAGGAATCAAGTTCTACTCGGGAACAACAATCTATAAGAAGACATTCACTCTTTCAGCAACCCCTGACAACAACAGCCAACTCGTTCTTGACCTCGGTGAGGTGCGCGAGGTTGCCGAGGTCAAATTGAATGGAAAAGACCTGGGTGTTGTTTGGACAAAACCTGCGCGCGTCAACATCAGCAGCGCAATCAAAGTGGGTGCAAACGTTCTGGAAGTGACAGTCGTCAATCTTTGGCCCAACCGCTTGATCGGCGATGATTCGCTGCCGGCAAGCGAGCGCTTTACCGAGACGAACATGCGCAAGTTTGTTTCGAAATCTCCGCTTCTGCCCTCGGGCTTGCTTGGTCCGGTCAGAATTCTGGAACAGAGTCGCTGAGATTTTTACACGAATTTAGTAAAGCCCGAAGCAGGATTTGACAAGATGCGATTTACTACTATGCCAGTTGGGATGGCAGTGGCGCAGGAAGTGCATCGCCCAAGCCGGATAGATGCCAGCAGGGAGGGACCTGCCCCGAGCGCTACAATTCGGAAAATAACGAAAAATTCGGAACGCAAGCCTATCTTCTATTCGTATCCTAGTATTTGACACTCACGAAACCCCGGTGTTCAAAAGGCTCATTCAATGGCTTCTCCCGAAGCAAGTGCGATGTGATTCATTACAATTTGTATCGAGAGATCAGGGGCCGACTTTGAGACGTCCGAACCATTTGCCGGGGCGAGGTTCGACAGATGGCGTCCTTACCGAGATGATTTGCGTGGCACCCTCTGGCGCACCCACGAAGACGGTAGCTGTTCCGACTGTGGTCGTGCCAACTATATTGGGAATGGCAAGGTCCGTCCAACCACGCAGGTCAGAACCATATTGAAAAAGCTGGGGCACGGCCAGCGAATCCATCCGGCGAACAAATCTGAATGCAAACTCTGTTGAGTTGGGTTCCAAGCGTGGGAGAATCTCCCTATCAGGAGTGCCCGGATTGCCGTTGAGAACGAATTCCATCAGGTTGCTGATATCATCGTTGTCGGGGTCCCCATGATCCGACTTGTCAGTCAAACTGAAGCGGTCGATCCATGACTGAAACGCATTGGCAGCAGCCGTGTAATTGAGCACCAACGAGCTGCCGTCCTGAACGAGCGCCCATGCGCCATCGCCAGGAAAACCCGGGGCGGTGATGCTGGCCTGCGCAGACAGGAAGCCGGTAATGCTCCCACTGGCATTGAGAATGGTGAAGGACTTGCTGGTTTCGGTGAAATTCACCAAGCCCGTAGTGGTAACGACCAAGTTAAGCAATCCCCCACCTGCATGGAGGGAAGCCACTTCCAGCCCGTCATGGTCATTACCTGCTGCGATCGTCCAGTCGGTGATGCGTGTCGAGAGCACCCCGCCAGGTGAAAACACGACGGGTCCGCCGATGCTGCCCTTGCCGCCCAGCGTGGCAGCGCTTGCCACGCTGATGGTTCCGGTGGCTGCCGAGTTAATGCCATTGATAACCAGCGTGCCCGCAATCAGGTTGGTAGGACCTTCATAATTGGAATTGCCTCCAAGAGTGAGAACGCGGCTGGCCGGGTTTGCATTGATCGCGAGACCACCATTGGAAATCGCACCGTTGAAGGTGGCACTGTCAGCAAGGGTAATCGTCCGCGTGCCGCCCCCGAGATCCACGGCACCTGAGAACGTGCTGCCCGAATTGCCAAGACCTGGCACGTTTGCCCCGCCCAGCTTGAAGTCATTGTTGATAACAATCGGGTTGCTGAATGAGCGAGTGCTGACGACCGAGCCGAAGGTGCCGCCATTGATGGTGAAGGTGCCTGTGCCCAGCCCATTGCTGGCACGAGCGGCTAGCACTCCTCGCGTGAGGGTGAGCCCGCCGCTGAAGTTGCTTGAGCTGTTGCGGACTAGGGTATAGCCACCCGTGGTGTTGACGTTCAGGGAAGTCACCGCATTGGCTGAAGAACCGTTGTTGATGGTGGAGGCGAATTCAACGCCACCGGGACCCGAGCCTTCCAGTGTGATGGAGGTGTCGGATGCGCCTCCTGACGAAACGGGGCTGTTAAACTGCAAGAGAGAGGGAGAGTTATTGGTTAGACTCAGGCTGGCCTTTGCAATGAGTCCGATTCTCTGATTGGCGTCACCAAAAGTGACTGCCCCTGAAGTGGACTGCATGGTCAGCCCGCCCGCCCCCAAAGTGATGTGGTTGGATCCGGCCGTCACCGAGTCCCTCCGGAAGAACGTGCCCCCAGGGGAGCGGAATGTCATGGAATTGGAAAACCGATTGACTCCGTCCAGGTCCACAATCTGATTTGCGTTCTGGCCTGTGACATTGAAGGTCACGTCGTCCAATAGACGCGGGGCGGCGGTTGGGTCAGGTGTCATGGTACCCGAAGCCGTCGACCAGTTGGCCACCTCGCTCCATTTGCCATTCCTTCCGTCCCAAGCAACTTGCCCCGGGGAAGGCTGTGTCGCGTATTCGATATTCAAGACCGGCCTGTCTAATGGATTGGAATGTCTTCTTGATCCATAGACCGGAACTGCTCCACTTGACGCTCCACCTGGGCTGAGAACTCCGATGATGCGAATCGAGAATTTGCCGTCTCCCTCGATCTCGCGGCGGATCACCGATGAAACATCGATTTCCAAATCACTTCGGCCATCGCTGTAGGTACGGATCACCGTTGAGCCAGCTGGGGCATTCCCATTGTTGATGGTGGTCTCTCCCCAGGAATCATTTTCCACCAACTCGACCCTGAAGTAGCCGTATCCCCCAGCTTGGACGGTACGCAGGACAATCTTCGCGGACTCGATCTGGTTACCCAACTCAGAAACATCGAAGCGCATGTAGGTCTGTCGGAACGTGCTGATTGAGGGCGAGCTGGCGTATTTGACAGCAAGCTCGGGGGAGGTGCCCCGATTGGTCCCGCCTTCGAAGTAGGCATCCGCCTCTGGAATCAATGCCACATCGGGTGCCGGTCTTGAATCCAGATAATCGATGAAGTTATAAACTTGCGTGTTCATCTTCTTCATCGAGTCGAACAACACGTTGTTGAAAGAACCACTTTGTCTGAGAGCACCTGCTTCTCCGATAATGGCCCGGTAGTTGAACCAATGGAAGCCGACCAGATTGCCGGATTCCAAGTGGGTGGTGACGTAGTTTTGATAGAAGTTGGCACCCGAGGTCAGATTTCTGCCGTTGAATCCCGCGCCATTTTCTGCCGAATCCCCATCTTCCAGCGACTTCACGTAAAACTCGGTGAACATCAGCGGGCGGCCGAGCCATTCCGCCATTTTGTTAGTGCTGAACCGGCGGTCACCCCAGTGGTGGTAGTGATTGACGGCCATGATATCGACGTATTTGCCCGCGTTTTCCATGAAGGCCTGGTTGCCTTTCTCCCCACTGTGCTGCCGGCTTCCCAGATACATGTGATTGGGATCAACGGCGCGGATCGCCTGACTTACCAACGAGTAATAGCGCTCTCCACAAAGCGCGGTGTAGGCTTTGGCGTCTTCTTCCTCTACCGCTTCGGGGTCAGCGGGCGGCGTTTTGCCACGGCTGGCGAGGAAGTTGACGGCAGAAAGATAGTTTGGGTCGCTTGGATTCGTGACTTTCAGGTGATCTTGAAGCGCAGTGTTAAATGGTAGTTCATTGTCAGTGAAGTAACCAAACAAGTGCGGATCGTTCTTTAACTCGTTGGTGATTGCATTTTGGGCGTATACGGGTGCCATTTGTGCGAAGCCTGGATCGAAGACCGGCAACTCGATCCGAGGAGTACCGGCCGGCAGGCGCTCGTTGCGGTACGATCCGATCATGCCGAACCTAGGGGTGTAGGCCATAGGAATCGTGTCTTTCACCGTGGACTCTGTGATGATGCTGCGATCCGGCGGGCCACCCCCAATAGGGCCATTCCAGGTCCAATTGCCGAAGCCGTTGAACCCATACTCACGCATTCTGGTGTAGAGTTCATCGGCGGTATTATGGTCCAAATTCACCGAGTTGAGGGCCTTGTGGATATAGAGGTATCCCTCGGGGTCGACACACCACCAGCGGCTATTGACCTTCTGCACCCGGAAGAAGCCCGTTGCGGTTTGCTTGGGCCCATTCAGCCACCCGCCGTACTTGCTCAATTCCAAGTTCGCCGGATCGACCGCGTAGTCGGGCCAGTGATCCAGCGTTTTGCAGTCGAGAGGCATCCATTCTTCACCCGATTGGGTTTCGCCTTGGGGAAGCTGGGCGCAAACTGTTGAGGCAGTCAACCCGATCAGGGCAGTGATCAATGAAAGATGCATACTGATTAGGATTCGCCTCAAACTCAAGACTGCAAGACCCAAGACGCAAGACGCAAGACGCAAGAGTGGAAAACTCGCTCTGGCAAACGCCCATTCAGGAACAAGGAGAAAAGGAGAAAAGGATTCCGCCGCCGCAACTCGGATGAGTCGCTGCGGCGGAAGTTAGGGTTGGAAGTTTACTCAGCGGTGACGCGGACGAAAAGTTTTCCGCCGACGGCGGTGGCTCCGAGGGTGGTGACATTCACCGTTTGCGTGCCGAACGAATCCGGAATGCCGATTGGCGTCTGGGTTGCTCCGGTTCTTTCCGTCCAGACAGCCAAATCGGAGGACGACCAGACTTTGTAGGTGAGGCCACTGTTGGCATTGCGGGTGTAGCTGAAGTTGCCGGTGGCAGGGGCGATACCCGTGGTGATGGGGTTAACCGAGGAGCCGGACGTCGGATTCAGGCCGAAGGCGAACTCTTCCTGGTTGGTCATGCCATCACCATCCTGGTCCTGTCCTGGTAGGTTATTGGTGAAGCCCGGATAAAGCGCGACCCAAGGGTCGTAAGGAGACGCTACGGCGTTCACAGTAATCTGGCCGGTGCCAGTGATCAAGCCACCCGAATTGCCCGAGTTGAAAGTGCCGGTGGTGTGGGTGGTCGCACCAAGCGTGAGGCTGGCGACTGTATCGGTGCCGACGTAATTCAGGTTGAGAACTGCTCCGATAGCAATGGTGACAGCAGACGCATCCGCCAGGCTCGGGCTGCTCAGGCTGAGCGTTCCTTCGTTCACGGCGGTGGTGCCTGTGTAGGTGTTTGTCCCCGTGAGGGTGAGCGTGCCGGACTCGAACTGGGTAGCGATGGCATTTGCACCAGCTTCGCCGATGGCGTTGCCGTTGAGGTTGAGCGAGCCACCGTCGAGCTCGAGGGTGGTCGCGCCGGTGGCGGCGGTGCGATAGATACCATTGGTGGCACTCACACTGGAGGTGCCGACAGAGAGGCTGCCGCCAGATATGGTCAGCGTGCTGGTGGTTGTGCCGGCTGTAAGAGCTTCGAGCATGTTGATCCCGCTCGTGCCGGTCACAGTCCCGCCCGAGATGTTCACCGCGCTAACGACCTTTGCGTCAACATCCGCTGAGGTGCTGTTGGCCATGCTTATTGCCCCAAAATCAACAGCGGTGCTTGCGCCTGTGATGTTGAGTGTGGAATTGAGACTTCCTGCGGTAGCGACGTCTGCTGTGGATAAAATCCCCATATTCACAGCTCCCAAGGTGGACATGTTCGGATGGTTGGTCGTCGAGTTTCCAATGTTGACGACTCCAGTGCCGACGTGATTGAGGGCGCCAGTTGCTTTTCTGCCGATCTGGAGAGTCGTCGCGTCCAAGTCACCGCGATCAAAGCTAAATGTGGCTGTGTAAGTTTGACCAGTGCCAGCGGTGGAATTGAAGACGGCTAAGGTGTTGAAAAGCAAGTCCACCTGGTGCCCGGTGACGTCAAAGAGAGCACTCGAAACCGCACCCGTGTTCGTGCCCTGAAAGACTGTCAGGTTGCCGCGCGTGGAGTTGCCGCCGTCGGTGCCGCGAATCTTGAGTGTGCCGTCCGCAGTCCGGAAGTTGATTGTCGAGTTGGTATCGCGAGTGCCCGTACCCAGCACGATGCTATCAGAATTGATGGTTTGCGTACCATTCCCAAGAGAGAGCGTATGTGTTGAGGTTTGCCCCGCCCCTCCAAGTGTAACGCTATCCGCACTGATTGTGCTGTTCGTCGCCAGACTGACAAGATTCGCCCTTGCATTCGTGCTGCCGCCCAGACCGCCAACTCGAAAGACGCCCCCATCACTGCCAGCGCCGCCGGTGCGGAGGTCGGCGTTGAATTCGGCGAGACCGCTCATATCAACTTCCATGCGATTGCCGTTTTGAGCACTGATTCCACCAAAAGTTCCATTGCTGCTGATCACGTCCCAGCCGCCTGAACCGCTGAGGGTGAGCCTGGTAAAAGAACCTTGTCCAGGCGCTGTGAATGAGACGTTGCCGTTGATGGTGAGTTTTTGATCGCTTCCGATCGTGATCGTGTTGAGTGCTGTATTGGTCTGAGCAAACATCGTCCCAGCAAAGGTGGCACTCGCACTGTCGAGATCCAACGTGTTTGCCACATTTTCATTGGCAGTGGCACCGAAAGTCAGGCCGCCGGTGAACGAGGCGTCCTGTGTAATGCTGAGCGTGCCGCCACCGAGGATCGTTGTCCCCGAGTAGTTGTTGGAAGCCGTGGTGCTGAGTCCGGAGAGAGTGACCGTTCCGCCAGTGGTCTTGGTCAAGCTGCCACTGCCTCCCAGCGGGCTGCTGAATGTGCCGCTTTGCACCGCGTAACCGTTGCCCGCCGCCAAGGCGCTGCCACCGGAAATCGTATTGGAGATGAGGGTCACAGTGCCAACCGTATCTGGATTCTGAACATTCAGCGTGCCGCCGTTGACGGTGATATCGCCAGTTAGGGTGTCCGTGGGATGAGCCAAGGTGAGCGTGCCGGCGTTCACGGTGGTGAGGCCGGTGTAGGTGTTGGTTTGATTGAGAACCACCGTGCCAGCACCGAGCTTGGTGAAGCCGCCGGTGCCTTGATTCAAGTCTTGCCCCACCGTGAAGGTGCTTGAGGCATCCGCGATATCCAAGCTGACGGCCTTCCCGGAGTTGAAGACGACAGGATTCGTACGACCGAGGGAGGCGAGACTATTGAGCGTGGTTCCGGTAATCTGGAGGGTGCCTCCGTCAAACACCAAGTTGGAAGCGGCGTCGCCAAGGTTGTTCGCGGCACTGATGCTGAGGGTGCCCGCGGTGATGGTGGTCGGGCCAGTGTAGGTGTTGGCCTGGTCGAGTGTCAGGGTGTTTGCCCCAAGTTTGTTGAGACCAAGACCGCCGAAGTTGGAAGTGGTAAATGCAGTCCACTGTGTGAGGTTTCCATTGGTGGTATCGATGCCCAGAGCACCTGCGGTCTTGGTGGCCTTGGAGAGGATGGTGTCCACTTCAGCAATGCTCCAGTTCGTGGGACTGGTTCCGATCCCAGCACCGACGGTGCCGCCGTTGAAAACCACCGCATCATTCACGTTGTAGCCCGGCAGGGCCGTGGCATTGGTGGCAAGCAGCGTGCCGGCACTTACGGTGCTAATGCCAGTGTAGGCGCTGTTGATGCCGCTGAGGGTAACCGTGCCGGTGGTGGCCTTGGTCAAGGCACCGCTGCCTGCCAGCGCCGTGCTGATGGTGCCGCTCGCGACGGCATAGCTGCTGCCCGTCAAGGTGCCAGCACCTGAAATCGTGCCGGAGGTGAGGGTAACGGCACCAACCGAATCGGAGTTGGTGACGCTCAACGTACCACCGCTGACGGTGATGTCTCCGCTGAGTGTATCCGTGGCGTGGCCCAAGCGGAGCGTGCCACCGCTGACGGTGGTGAGGCCGGTGTAGGTGTTGGTAGCTGTTAGGGCCAACGTTGCGGACGATCCTGCCCCAAGGGTAAGTCCGCCATTTGCAGACACTGGCGATGAAATCACCCCGCTGATGGTGTTGTTGCCGATGTTGGTAATGGTCCGAATGGCATCGTTCAAGCTAACCGTGCCTGTGAAAGTGGTATTGGTGAAGGTAATAGCCCCAATGCTGCCGATGGCCGCGACACCCGCAGCACCGATCTGAAAATCACCGTTGATCGTGATCGGGTTAGGATAAGAGCGGCCTCCTGATCCGGCTGCTGAAAAGACTCCACCATTGAAGGTAAATGGGATGGCGGCAGTGCCCGTGCCAAACTGGTTGCTGCCATGACTGTATATGGTTCCTCCATTGATCGTAAGGGCAGTCAGTGTCGAACCCGCACGGAAGTAATGAATGCCCCCATCAACCTGGAGCGTAAGACTCGTGCCAGAACCTGCCGCCCCTTGGGTGATACCATTGTATTCCGCAACTCCTGTTCCAGCGAGACTGAGGGTTTTTGCGCCGAGGGAACCCAAGGTCGTGATTGCTTTCGAGAAAGTCAGCGAACTGGCTCCATTGTGGGTGATCGTTGCGCTGTCCGTCAGCACCAAGGTCGTGCCAGTGGAGCCTGTATCAAGAGAGCCACCGATCCTGACAGCACCTGCACCGGAACTCACCGTCAACCCACCGCTTCCAAGCGAGAGGTTTGTCGCGGTAGCCGAAGGAGTCGAAGCATTGTTAAGATCGGTGGTGCCGGTAGAACTGAAGGTCAGGGATTTGGCGGCTTGAGCAAGACCGTTGAGGTGAATGAGCCGATTGCTGGCATTCGCCGAGGTGACGTTGAAGAATACATCGTCAAGATTTCCGGGTTTCGATGAAGGGCTGGAGGTCGAGTTGCCGGGATCGGTCGACCAGTTGTCCAAATCGTCCCAGCTGCCCGGGTTGGTGCCGGTTCCGTCCCAATAAATGGGAGCGGCCGCGGCAGGGAGAACAGCTACCGCGAGCACCAGTGGGCAGATCAGCGAGGCAAGATAGGGGTTGGATATATGGGTTTTCATGAGGTTTGTGATTTTGGGATTGGCGTTGAGTTTGAGTTTGAAGACGGAAATCAGGGTTTTGGATTCGCTTGGGATGCTGAAATTGAGGAAACGTGGGTTCACTCCAGTCGGCGAATCAAGCCCGCCGACGCCTCAGCAGCATTAACATGCCGATGCTACCAATAAGCGCGGCGCTGGGTTCGGGGATGATGACTGCCTGCAAGCTACCGGCCTGGAAATAGCCCTGCCTGCCACCGCCCAAATCGAAAGGGTTTGAGATCGTGGGGGTGGTGCCGCCGAGAGTGATGCTGCTGCCGCCGTTGATGAGGGTATAGGTTCCGTTTGCAGCAGTCGTGTAGTCCCAGCCGATGATGCTTGAGAACCCGAAGTTCGTGAGGGTGATGGTGGAGATCGCGGTCAGGATACCGGTGCTGGTCAAGCCGAGCGTGGCACCGGTCACATCGAGAAATGCACCGGCCTCCAAGCCCAAGCTGCCGCTGAGTGAACCACTGCCGCCGATGGCTGCTCCCGAGGAAACGGAGACTGCCGTATTGCCGATGGAGCCGTTGACGAGCAAAGTGCCGGCGGAAACCTAAGTGGCTCCGGTGTAGGTGTTGGTGCCATTGAGGGTCAGCGTGCCAACCGTTGTTTTGGTGAGACCTGTCGCGCCAGCGTTAATTTCACCAACGTCGGTGAGCGTGCCGGATTCGAACTGGGTGGTGATGGCATTGGCCCCTCCGATGCTGTTGCCGTTGAGGTCGAGCGAACCACCATTGAGACGGAGAGTGGTCGTGCCGGTGGTGGCGGTGCGGTAGATCCCGTTGGTGGCACTCACGCCAGAAGTGCCGACGGAAAGGCTGCCGCCGGAAATGGTCAGCGTACTGGTGGCTGTGCCAGCAGTAAGAGCTTCGAGCATGTTGATCCCACCCGTGCCTGTCGTGGTGCCGCCAGAGATATTCACCGAACTAATGACTTTTGCGTCAATGTCAGCAGAGGTGCTGTTTAGCATGCTCATCGTGGTGAAGTTTGCGGTCGTCGCCGTACCAGTGATGTTCAGGGTGGAATTGAGAACACCGTTGGCTGCGATAGTGGAACCGGTAGTGAGAATACCCAGATTTACTGTACCAAGTGTTGCTGAATTGGTGAGGTCGGCCGAGCTCCCGATGTTGGCAATGGCATTACCGGCGTTATTGATGGCACCAGCAGATTTTCTACCGATTTCGAACGTGGTCACATCCAAGGTGCCACGATCGAAGCTGAACATAGCGGTGTAAGTGTTCGTCGCGCTGTCGGTGGTATTGGCCGTGGAGTCATAAATCCTGACGTTGTCGAAAAGCAAGTCTGCGTTGTGGCCAGTGACATCGAAGGTGCTGGTCACGCTCCCTCCGACGGTTGTCCCTGATAGCATCGTCAGGTTGCTGCGTGAAGAGTCGCTGCCATCGGTGCCGCGTATCTTGAGAGTGCCGTCCGCGGTCCTGAAGCTGATCAAGGAGTTTTCACGAGAACTTCCGGACATTGAGATGTTATCGGAATTAATGATCTGCGTGCCGTTACCGAGACTCAGTGTGGACGTCCCGGGCGCACCAGCCATTGAAAGTTGGATCGTATCCGCACTAATGGTGCTGTTTGTGGCCAAAGTTACAGTGTGACTTCTGGTATTCGTGCCAGATTTGGAAATGGGGCCAATCCGAAAGAGCCCCCCGTCGCTGCCAGCACCACCGGTGCGAAGATTGGCGTTGAACTCAGCGAGAGCACTCATATCAACAATGAAATCCGCGTTGTTATTGGCTGTGCCGCCGCCACCAAAGGTTGCGTTACTGGAGATAACATCCCATCCGCCTGCGCCGCTGACAGTCAGTCGACCTTGGTTACCTGTGCCAGAAGTGACGTTTCCATTGATCGTGAGCTTTTCTCCGGCACCGATCGTGATGGTATTGATGATGTCTTCGGTTTGAACCAACATCGGGCCAGCAAATGTGGCACTGGCACTATTGAGATTCAGGTTGCTTGCGACAGTAGCACCAGCAGTAGCACCAAAAGTCAACCCACCACTGAACGACGCGTCCTGCGTGAGAGTGGTCGTTCCTCCACCGAGGATTGTCAGCCCCGTGTAGTTGTTGGCCGCAGTCGAACTAAGACCGGATAGGATTAGCGTGCCTGCGCCGACTTTGGTGAGGCTGGAGCCCGAGCCTGAGATGCCACCCGCGATTGTGAGCGTATTACCGGTGTCGTTGTTGGTAATCGTAACACCGGTTCCAAGGGCAACATTCGCATTGATCAACTGATTGGCATTGATCGTATTATTCAGGGTGATCGTGCTGGTGCCGTTCAAGGTAAGCGTCTGGCTACCCACTGCGCCGGAGCCGATGGTATAGGCGGCGACATTGGTGGTATCGAAGAGCAATGAGTTCACGGTGACACCTGCAACTAGATCAATGACATCGACCGCGCCGCCTGCGTTGTTGAAGGTGGCGGCGTCTCCGATGCCGGGGACCGGAGTGACGGACCAATTGGTTCCGGTGGCCCAAGTGGCGTCCGTCGTGCCGTTCCATGTGGCACTAGCGGCAAAGGCTGGCAGGGCGGCAGCTGCGAGCAGAAATCCGGAAGTCGCGGTGACTCGGGCGGCTGGACGGAGAATTGAGATGGATTTTGGCTTCATTTGGTTTTCAACGTGGAGAGTTTGGTCTCGGAAGTGCCGTGGCGTCACCTCACCAAAATTAGTGAGTTTGTTTGGAAACGCTCCGGCCTCCAAGAGGCACCTCACCCAGTCGTTTCTTCTAGATAGCGAACCGTTCTGGTTCCGTCACCTCACAAGAATTTGTGATTACCTGAAGCTGCGGAGGTTTGAAGCAGCGAGGGAGATGTCGGGGTCAAAGCCACACCTCAATTCTTCGAACTCAGATCCGGATCGACAAACTCCACGGCTCCGATCTCCGCGCGCGAGGATCCAACTTTCGTTTTCAAAATGTCAAAGCCTCCGTGATCCTTGATGACGATCCCGGCATCGATGCAGCGAGAACCGGCCTGCGGTTGATAGCCACGCAGCGTTGCCATGGTTCTCAAATCGATCCCCTGTCCTGTGATGCCCGGCCGTAAAAAACCGGGATTTGCCAGAACAGGACTGGTCTCCGAAGAATGGGGCTCGATGTTGTAGTAGAGATTGTTGCGAAACACCGTGTTGATGCCCTTAGCCATCCTGCCCCACCCGCCTTTGTCCTCGAAATAGAAAACATTGTTCGTGAAAATCGAATTCACCGGTGTTCGTCCTTCGGCAAAGACAGTGACGTCGAGCCCTTTGCGAACATAGTGGGTGTTGTTGTAGATGTGAACGTTCTCAACGCTTTTCTCGCGATCAAAACCGTAGAAATAGATGCCTTCCCGATCATTTTCGCTGATATTGTAGCGAATGACATAGTTTCTCCCCGGCTTCTTCATGATGCCGCAGAACCACAGATTGTCGTGGCTGTAGTTGTATTGGATGAACGTGTTCACACAATTGTAGTCGGCATCGAAGCCGCCCCGGTCGCTCTCCCCGTGGCCGTCCTTGTTTCTTACGTCGCCCACATTGCCGTATGCCTCGTTGTATTGGATCTTGATCCCATCGGTATGAAAACAAAAAATGCTGTGCCCCGTATCGCGCCTGCTGCTATTGGCGAGCACATTGCGCTCGTAGATGGCATCCTTGCTGACCCGTGCGATGATGTTGTTCCGTCCGGTGAATTCCACAGTGTTTCCCGCGACATACACCTGGGTCCAAAGGTTCTCTGTCTCTTCGCGATCCGGAAGAATCCTCACCCGTCCACACGATGATGAGTTTGATATCCCGACCCCACCGACATTCTCGACGCGGTTGTTCGTAATCCGGAGATCGTCGAAAATCGTTTGCTTGAGATTTCTCACATCAATGTGAATTCCGCCACGATTCTTTCCGGCGACCATTCCATTCACACTGTGGACATGGCAGCCATCGATATGAATGTGACGATAAACACCCTCAACTTCTGTCGCCAGCACATGGATACCATACAAGTTGCCCTGATCGACATCCTTGCCATTGGTGTTCGTGAGTTCCAGGCCATGAACCTCCCAATACGAAGGGTTCTTCAGGAATACTGCTGCCGGATGTTTGCCTTGGGCATCGATGCGAGGCGGCTTGCCAGCGCCAAACGCGCTGATCCGGATGGGCGCACCCTCGACTCCGTTCCCCTTCGGTGCAAGCATTCCGGAAAAGCGCATGTCGCGTTTCAACAGGACCTTGTCGCCGGGTTTCAGCTCGGTTGTGCTGATCAGGTCGAACTTGGCTTGGGTATCAACCTTGTAGTCGCGTGCGAAACAGGTCGAGGCGCAAGCAGAACACAAGAACAAGGTGCATGCAGTTCGGAATTTCATGAAAGTCGAAATCAAGTCACGGCATCGGTTACCATCACCGGCTATTTCCGGACGATTGCATGGAAGGGGCAATTCCCCTTTTCATCCACGACTTACGATGAATGAGAGTGGTCATTTGGGTTTTGGAAGCAATACGGCACTCACGGTTAGGAACAGGAAATGAGAACACCCATAAAGTTTGGGAGTCCAACAACCCGGTGTCACCTCCCGAGAATTGGTGAGGTTGTAAGGGAAACGACGGAACGTTGCGGGGCGGCATCGCACCCTTACTCACTTTTATCCCCGGGGCGCAGTGCGATGGCGTCCAGGTTGAAATAGGGACCACCGCCGGTCATGCTGCGGCGGCCGTCCAGCCTTACTTTCACTTGGTGACGGCCATGAGGCAGCGGACCGCTGTCAAACAGGCTGGTCGATGGAATCGTGACGGGAGCAAAAGCGCTGGCGTGGCCGATGAACTCACCATTCAGCTCAACCGTTGCCCAGGCGGAGCCGTTGTCCTGTTGGCCCAACATGCGGAAGCCACTGCCTTCGAACTCGAAAGTGAATTCACTTCCGGTTTGCTGGCTGTGCTTCGACACTCCATCCCAATACGAGGAATTCGCCGTTTCCGCCCACTTTCCCTGCCACTTGATGATCGGATTCCGGTGATCGATGATTTCCTCGTCAGGCCGAAGAACCACCACCGGATCGAAGGCAGGCGCTTCGCCGTCCGAAGTGAGGCCGGGCGCGTCATGGGCCAGCAAGCGGTCACTGAAGACCACGATGCTGAGAGGAGGCAGGCGGTCGGAGAGGCGATTGCGTTGAGGAGTGATCTCAAAAGCGGCGTCCGCTTCCAGGCGCACGCCCTCGGTTCGATCCTTGACGTTGTCGGTGGTCACTGTGTAGCGGTGAAAAACCCGGTTTTCCGACCAAGATTGGAAGTCGAATTCCACATCCAAAGCCATCACAGGATCGTTGTTGACCGTTACCAAGGTCCAATGGCCGGCTGGACTGCGGAACAGCGTGGCGGTGAGCGCCTCATGGTCAGCAGAGCTTGAGTAAACCCTCGAACCTTTGGCCGTGTAACGGGAAAGTGCGCCATCCATCCAGTAGAGATTGGGCGCTGGCTCAAAGCGATCCAACAGTTTTCCGCTGCCCAGATCCAGCGTGCGGACGAAGGCGAATTTGCCATCGAGATCATCGCGATTGTAATAACTCCATCGTGCAAATCCATCGATGCCATTCTGCGGACTGCCAACCTGCCAGCGCGCCACGTTGATGTTCCAGTCGTAGTTGGTATTATCCGCACCGGCGAATTCTCCCCACAGAACGGGTATCTCGCGATCGGGAATCGGTCTGGGCGAGTAGATGCCTTGTTGGGAGTATGCGTATTCGTGGTTCTCCCAGATTCCGAGATAGGGCTTGCAGTGTTCCCAGTTGTAGTTGTGCCTCCACCAGTCCACCACACGGCCGTCTTGTTTGACACCATCGAAATACTCGGTGCCTGCGAGCGGCAATCCGATGCCCTGCTTGTCGAGCGCAGCACGGACCGCAGCATAGCCATCGCGCACGTCACCGCCCTTCCACCAGCCCCAATGATTCATGGGTTCGTTGGCGATGTTGAGCGAGCGGATGCAAGTAAAGCCGCGTTCCCGGACCAAGTGATTCACCAGTGCGGTGAAGGCCTCGGCAAAAGCATTCAGGTCGAGCGGCGCGCTGTTGCCCGGGTTTTGCCCGGGCAGCGAGTTCCAGTGAGTGGCATGACTTTGCTGTTGCAGAAGTACATCCACGCCGCGTGACTGGGCCCAAGTGAGAAAACGCAGCGCCCGTTTCATGTCCGGGCTGTCCCAAGTGTAGCGTCCCCGCTCAGGCGCCCAAGCGTGCATTTCAACCTTGAGCCGGATCCAATCAAGTCCGGACCAGTCCATGAACTTGAACATCTCCTGCCAGCGGACTTCGTCGTCCGGCTCGGGCATCGGACAATGGGAACTGCCAAGCTGCACTCCGTAGGCCTCGACAGCGAGGCTGCTGGTGATCGAAGTCACATTCACACCGTAGCCATACCTCATCTGATAGATTGGCTGCGATGTCAATATCGTGCAGTGGACAGGCACCCCAGCAGCCTCATGGAGATTGTCAGCTTTCTTTTCGCAAGCGCCCAATTGAAGGAAACAAACGCCGATCAGGAGATGTTTGAAGGAATAAAACACTCTGCTCGTCATTAAATGGTGGGCGACAAGCATCAGTCTGAAGCAAGAGCAGGTTCCAAGGCCAGCCAGATCTTGTTGTAAGAATTGAATTTGAGCTGTTTTTCAAATTCGGCAATGTCCGATGATGAGCGCACCATCACCTCTACCGGTTCGCCGGGCAACACGTTGATGTAGTTTGACTCAAAGAAATCAGCCTCCTCGTCCGTGTGCAGATAGAGTCCTCTTATCAGGTGCTTGGACTGAATCCGCAGCTTGAAGCCATTGTCCACCGCCTGCACGGTGATTTCAGGCTTGGGTTCCGCATAGGTGTATTTGTTGGCATAGCTGGTAAAAAACACATTGGACGCGATTTCAGTGTCGGCTTCCTTCAGGCTTGCGACCACGAAGCCCTTCTCTTTTGAAGAGTCCGGAAAGACAGTGCTCAAGGACTCTCCGAAAACGTCCACGCAAGCGTTGGTGCCGATCTTGACGGGGATGGATTTCTGAAACAGGACGGCCCCATCCATGCTCATCGTTTTCAGGTCCAACACCGCGTCGATTTCACCATTCCGATCGCTGACGACTTTGACCTTCAGGTTTTCATCCGCGATGTAAGGAGAGACGAGAACTTCCTTGTAAGCCTCCCTCACATAGTAGTGCAGGGCTTTCCAACGTCCGTAGTAGTCGATGCTTGACCATGAGGCGGCAGGCCAGACGTCGTTGATCTGCCAATAGAGCGTTCCCATGCAGAAAGGCTTGTTGCGGCGGTGGGATTCGATGGCGACCTTCACGATCTCCGCCTGTTGGAACTGGCTCATGTAGATGAAGTCCTCGAATCCGCTGGGAGTGGTGAAATATTTGTCCATGTAGCGGGTCATCATTTTATCACCGTAATGGGGATCGCGGGTCTCGTCGTTCTTCGCCCTTTGGTGGGACAACATCACAGGAGAACCCAGCCATCGGTCTTTCTCACCCGCGTATTTTTTGATCGTGAACAGGTCGGGATATGCCTGGAAGCCGTACTCACTCATGAACCTGCCGACGCTCTTGAGGTAGTCTTCCACGTCCGCGCCTTTCCATACGGTCCAGAGGTGCACATCCCCCATGTTGTGGCCGATGCCGTTGTATCCGGTGTCTGGCGATGTCGGGTGGTAGTAGCGGGATGTGTCCGCCGTGAGGATGGCGGCAGGGATGGTCTCGTAGAAGAGCTTTCTCAGGTTTTTCTGATAGATCTGATCGGCCTCATCCGACATCCGCCGTTGCCATCCCCACTCGAAATAGGAGATTTCGTTTTCATTGTTGCCGTTCCAGAGCGCGATGGACGGATGGTTGCGCAGGCGGCGCACGTTGTCCGCGACTTCATGGGTCACGCTTTCGAGATAGCGGGCATCCGCCGGGAACATGCCACAGGCGAACATGATGTCCTGCCAGACGAGGATGCCGTGCTCGTCGCAGAGATTGTAGAACATTTCATCCTCATAAATACCGCCCCCCCAGACCCGAAGCATGTTCATGTTGGCATCGACGGCAGATTGGATCAGACGCTTGTAGTCCGCCTCGGTGAGCCTGTTCACGAAGTTGTCCATCGGGATGGAGTTGGCTCCTTTCATGAAGACGTCGATGCCATTCAGTCGGATGAAAAAGCTTCTTCCATCCTTGTCATTTTCCCGGACGACTTCGAGAGTCCGGATGCCGGTTCTGATTTTCTGTTGGATGACTTCCCGTCCGTCATCGAGGCGGCAGTCGAATTGATAGAGATGGGCTTTCCCCAATCCGTTGCTCCACCAGAGTTTGGGATCGGCCACTTCGAATCCTACCTCGATGCGGTTCGTCCCTTTCGCGAGATCGACGGTTTTTGAAGCGAGCGAACCGCACTCCGTGTGAATGGAGAGTTTGATGCCGGATTGTGCTTCGGCTGATTGGGTTTCGAAGGTGGCCGTCATTTGCGCCTTGTTGTCCTTCAGCGAACGGGTGACGAGATGAACTCCCAACAAACGGTTCAAATCCCATGCTTCGATGAATGGCTTGCGCCATACCCCGCAGGTGAGGAATCGGGCGCCCCAGTCCCAGCCATAATGATAGCCAGCCTTACGGGCATAGAGGCTTAGCCAAATGTCACTTTGGTCATTGTTCGGCCACGCTTGAAGCTTGAATGGCGCGTCGAGGTATTTGGGAAGATCGACGCGGTAGACGGATTTGAAATGAATCCTGAGTTGATTGTCTTTTGCCTTGAGCGTATTCTTGGCATCAATCCGCCAGCTGCGGAACATATTGTCCGCCTGAAGCACCAGCTTTTCATTCAGATAGACGTCGGCATAAGTGTCCAAGCCGGGGAAAACGAGTTCGACATGCTGTTTATCGAGCGTGTACGCATCGACATCGAAGCGGGTGCGGTATTCCCAGTCCTTGTAGCCGATCCACTGCACCTTGCTGTCGTTGTTGAACAGGAATGGGTCCTCGATCATCCGGTTCCTGAGGAGGTCGGAATGAACCTCACCGGGCACTTTGGCTTCGAGCCATTTGTTTTTCCCGAATTCACTGAACTCCCACTTGCCGGTGATCTCTGCTGACAAGGGAAAGAGTGCCAGAGCGGAAAGAAACGCGATGTATTTTGCAATCATGTAGGTTGGAAGCTGGTTGTTCACCCAAGTCGGGTGATGGCGAAGGCATAGGCCCCGAGTGCGACAGCCTCGCTGGTTCCAAGGCGGGACATGCCGATGCCGATGCGTTGGAGCGGATCATAAACGAGGCTGCGGCCGCTGCCGGGTATCTGAATGCTGCGGGTTTCACCTTGAAAGAAGGTGTTGAGTTGTGCGGGGTCTTCGAGATTGAAGGCGACAGAGGCAAGCCGATTGAAGGGTTTCCCGTCCGGAGAGATGTAGTTCGAGTTCAGCTCACTCGTGAGCGCGGGGAGAAACAGCGGCCAAGCGCCGGAAACGCCTCCACCAATGACGCACAGGCCATCAATGAGCGTGAGTGCGTTGGCTATGGCATCGCCCGCCACCTCGCCGAGGCGACGGAAGCCTTCGATTGCGGCGCTCCGATCTCCCGGGAGCTTGCCGTTTGCGATTTCAAAAAGTTCCTTCGGTTCCGGCACATCTTCGATGGGTATGCCGGCCCTGCGTGCGTAAACCCGGCGAACGGCGCGAATACACGCTCCTTCTTCGGCATTGAGCTGCCGATCAAGTTTGTTGCGAAGCAGCCAAACCTCACCGGCGATGGAGTTGTCACCGATGAGCAGTTCATTGCCGTGCGTTATGCCGCCACCAAGACCGGTGCCCAAGGTGATGCCTAACAGGTTCTTGAATCGTTTAGGACTTCCTGCCTTCTCCAGCAGTCCGTTCACATGTGGTAGGAAACCGCCGATCGCTTCGCCATAGGTGAACAGGTCGCCATCGTTGTTGATGAACACGGGGATTCCGAATGTTTCCTCAAGCATCGGGCCAAGCGCCACTCCTCCACGGAAGCCGGGAAGGTTGCCAAGATCACCGATGATTCCCATTGGGTAATCGGCAGGACCTGGAAACGCAAAACTGATGGCCGCAGGTGGTTCCGGGCACAGCGTTTTGACGCGGGTGAAGCCTTCAATCAGGTTGGCGAGGCATTGGGGCAGATTGTCGCCATCGGATGGCAGCACGATGGTTTCGGTGACAGGTTTGCCGCCGAGCATGGCGGAGAAACGGAAGCTCGTGCCGCCCGCGTCGAGCGTCATCACGATACGGGGATCATTACCGGGATACATGGATCAGTTGCTGATTTTAGGGGATTTTCCGCCACGCAACGAGAGCAGGAGCAGGTAGGCGAAACAGACGGCGGGAACGATAAAGGATAGGTGGGTGGAGCCGCTGTCGCGCAACTTACCCATAACTAACGGAATGATTGCGCCACCGGAAATGGCCATGCACATCAGGCCGCTGAGTTCGCTGGCAGATTCGGGCTTCTCTTCCACGGTGATGGAGAAAAGCATTGGCCAGATGTTGGCAAACCCCAAGCCTCCGAGGACCACGCCGGTCAGAGCAGCTACTGGATGACCGGTCATGATCAGCCCGACACCGATGAGGCCGAAGATCGCGGAAAGGCGGAAAAACAACCGCGGATTCACCTTGACCATGCCTGCCACGATCCGACCGATGGTAATCACTCCGAAGAAGAGTGAGGGCCCTAACAGAGCGGACTGACTCTCCGAAACACCAAGAGTCACAAGCGTGGGCTTGAGGAAGGTTCCCATGCATACCTCCGCGCCGACGTAAACAAAGATGCCGATCACCGCGAGGGCGAAGGTGGGGTGCTTGAGGAGTGCGAGCGAGCTGCCGATGCTGGGCGGCGTGTCTGCGCGGGTTTCTTCGATGCGCATCATCGACACGAGCAGGAACGCGACGGCCATGAGGACGAAGAAAATAGGAAACGCTCCGCGCCACCCCATCGCGGCAAGAAAGCCAATGGTGATGACGACGGATGGAAGAAAGGCCGAACTGGCGCTGCCCAGTCCCTTGAAACCCTGTGCCAGAGCGAGATTGCGGCTGTAGTCGCCAGGCTCGCTGACGTCGCGCATGATCGGGTTTCCAGCAACCTGCAGGAAGGTGGTGCCGACCCCCAACAGAAAGATACAAGCTAACAGCAAAGGGTAAGCCGGACTGGTGAACGCCGGCACGGCAACCGCCAACGTGTTGATTCCCAAGCCAAGCAGAAGCACCTTCTTCTTTCCGATGCGGGCAGCCAGCACGCCGCCGGGCACACTGAAAATGGCGAAGGCGATGAATACGAAGAACGGCATCAACGCGGCCATGAAGGCCGAGAGCTGGAACTTGTTCTTCACCGCATCGGACAGCGGCCCCATGGCATCGGCCACTCCCATCAGCAGGAAGGCGAGAAAGATCGGGAGGGTCTTGAATTTCATGTATTGGATCGAAACTAAGGACAGAAAGAAATGGGACGCCGAGGCTAATGGGCCGCGTTAAAGGGACCGGACTCAGACTCACACCAAGGAGGGGAATTCACTGGCGGCTGCCGCCCCAGAAAGCGTGGTTGACTCCACCGCGTTGATCGAAGTTCTTGATATCTTCCTGAGATATCGACTCGACGTGACCGTCATAGAAGACGGCCAAGGCTTTGTCTCCCTTGTGACGGAATGCGATCTTCCCGTTGGTGGTTCTTCCTTCGACAGGCGCGTTTTTCCAGAGATTGCGGCCTGAGTATTTGGCCGTCCAATCCGTGGCCGTAATGAACTGGAAGGTGCGGTTGGGCGATGTGACCGAGTAGATGGTGTGGCTTCGGTTGGTATTGGCATCGCCCCACTCGCCCCCCGGCATGTTTTCCTGATTGTAGCCGAAACTTGCCGAGAGGCGGCTCCAGTAGTGTTTTTTGCTCCGCACCACCACAGGGTCCAATACGGACTCCGGGTATCCATCGTTGCCCTCGTATTGCACCGGGTTGTCAAGGAATCCGGTATTGCCGGTGATCGGCTCCAGAAATTCCTTGTTGTAAAACCATGCGGGTTTGAAACTCCGGTCATCGGCAAAGGCAAACACAGGAACGTATTTCCCGCTGTTCTCGACCGCATAGGCGGCGTTCGCCTGTGCGAGGCTCTGGATGCGGCCGATCGCGACGACATTTTCCCCGCTCCGCTTCAGATTCCGTGTGATGGCGAACAGCGTGCCTGCCAACACGAGGATGATGGTGATGGTCACTAGGATTTCGGTGAGGGTGAAACCAGGTTTCGAAAAAGACCGCACACGCACTCTTTGGTGAGCTGATGATGTGGAATGGGTGATGGATGATTCGGATGAAACAAGACATCCGGAGCATTTTATGGCACTGTGGGTCATATTCATATAAAGCGAAATCCGATGATCCTACCCGCCAATTTCTTTTGCGCATTTGTGTCTACTTCGCGAGGAACAGGGCTTCGGCCTCGCGAATGAGAATTCGGGCGAATGCCCAGGAGTTCCAACTGCTCGAGTCATTGCCCGGCAAATCGCCAATATTGAGATGGATCCGTGAGGCGTGTTCGTCCGTGATTTTTCGGGCAGCGGCGAGTTCCGCGACGGCTCCCTCCTGTTTTCCGAGTCGGTGCATCGCCATGGCGGCAAGCGCCTTGCCTGAGGCATTCCGGGCGGGAAGCAAACTGTCGAGCGAGCGCGAGAGTTCCACCATTTGCTTACATGCCACGATATCGCCTCTGCGGTATTCGAACAACGCAAGTGTGAGAGCATTCCACGCCATGAAGTGTTTTTCCTTGTCGGACATTGGAGTGCGTCGTTTCACCGATTCCGCAAGGATGGCGGCGATGGGTTCCAAGTGGCTTAGGATTGCATCATCGGCAGGTAGGAAAAGGCTCATACGCACCATGTGCTCGGCGGCAATCACATCGCTCGGTGCCGGGAAGCGTCCGAGCATTTCCCTTCTGATTCGTTCGTAGCCTTCCGTGTTCCCCTCCTCAAGCAGGGCCAGCGTCAGCAGATCGAGTCCGGGAGCGGTTTTCTCCGGCGATTCCAGCCGATTCGCCTCCATGAGTTTCACATAACATTCGGTCGCTTTTTTCCAACGCCCGAGCATGGCATTGCGATCTCCCAGGAAACGGAAAACATTCGCGGCTTCGAGCGATGGTTGGATGGTGGCGAGAGGTATTTCCTGCAACAAGGAGTCCGCCTCGTCGATCTTGCCGTCATTGAGCAGGATCGAAACCTTGGCAACGATCTCGCGCGCTTCGGCCTGTTGGCGTAGCACGGCTTCGCTGGTGCGGACGAATGCCGCCTTTTCGCGTGCGTCGAGTTCGCGCAGGTACGTCCAGAAGGATACCGCAGATCCGAGCAACAACGCGGCGGCAACCGAAGTCACCGAGAAAACGGCTAGTCGGTTCCGCCTCATGAATCTGCCGAAGGAATAGAGATTTCCCGGCTCGCGTGCCATGACGGGAATCCAATCGAGATGACGGCGCAAATCGGTGGCGAGGTTGTTGACCGTGGCGTAGCGCGCCTGACGGTCCACGCTGAGCGCCTTCATCACGATGGCATCCAGATCCCCACGCAAGGATTTGAGCAGACGGCGCTTAGCGGTCTTGCGGCCCGAGACGAGTCTAACAAGTGAGCAGTGATCCAGCATTGCAACTCGTTCCGATGGAGGAAGCGCCAGATTCTCCCTCAACGCCCGCGCAAGTCCAGAGACTCCATCCCGCATCAGCAATTGCGGATTATGAGGTGTTGCACCTGCCAATAGTTCGTATAACAAAACCCCAAGTGCATAGACATCACTGCGTGTATCCACATCCTCGCCACCATTTTCCGTCTGTTCCGGACTCATGTAGGCGGGAGTACCAATAAAAGGTTCCGCGCGGATATCCACTCCATGTCCGGAGATCCCTTCTGCGGTGGCTTTGGCAATGCCGAAGTCGATAACCTTTGGGATGGGCTGGTTGTCCGTCATCACGACGAGAACGTTGGATGGTTTGATATCGCGGTGGATGATTCCTTTCTGGTGGGCATGCTGGATCGCGCCGCAAACTTCGATGAACAATTCCAACCTGCGCCGGATGCTGAAGTGACGGGCGTCGCAGAAATCCGTTATTTTTTCGCCCTCCACCAACTCCATCACGAAATACGGCAATCCTGATTCGCTGGCACCGGCATCGAAAATCTGCGCGATGTGCGGATGATTCATCAAAGCAAGCGCCTGACCTTCGCGCTCGAATGTGGCGATTGCCTGAGGGGAATCCATCCCGAAACGGAGCACCTTGATTGCCACGCGGCGGCAGACAGGCTGATGTTGTTCCGCCAGATAAACAAGACCGCCACTTCCTTTCCCGATGTGCCTGATGATTTGATAGCGCCCACCCAAAGCGACCGGATGACCATCCAGCACTTCCAGCTGGGCCAAGGCAGCAGCCACTTTTCCCTGGTTGCTAGCAAGCAGTTCGCCAGCGACTTCGCTGCGGGCAAACGAGGCATCATGGAAGAATGGTTGCGATTCCAATTCGGCTCGCAGAAGAGCCTCCATTTTCGCCCGCCCCTCAGGACAATCCCGATAAGTGAAATCCAGATAGGTCTTCCTCAGTCGCTCATCCGCGAGTTGGATTGCGGTTTCAAAAACCGCCATTTCGATCTCATCTGGAAGTTCCATGGTCTTCGCCGATGTCCGGGTCGTTTTCTCGGATCATTTGAAACAGCTTGGCGCGCGCAAACGCCCACTGGCGCTCCACGGAACGGAGCGGCATCCCGAGCATGCCAGCAGTTTCCTGATTGCTCAGTCCGGCGAAGAACTTCAAATGCACGATCCGGGCGCTCTCCGGATTTTCCTTTTCCATGCGCTCCAGGCACTCGTCGATGAGCAGCAGATGATTGTCCGGAACCGACATTGTTCCGGCGACCCCATGCAGCATGAACTCGACCGGATCTCCGCTTCGTTTCAGGCTTTTTCTTTCGCGAGCACGGTCCACGAGGATCCGCCGCATTGCCATGGCCGAGGCGCGAAAAAAGTGGGTTTTGTCCTTCCACTCGCTGCCGTCCCGATCAGCCACACGCAACCAGGCTTCATGCACCAGCACGGTGGGCTGAAGATTGCTCGAGTGGCCCTCTTTGGCGAGTTGCCTCGCGGCAAGCGAGCGGAGTTCGTCATATACCATTTCCAGCAATTCATTGGTGGAAGCGGATTCAGATGGCTCTTCAGGCTTATCGGGTGAGGACATCAAGACGCGGGTTTCTACTCGAAAACAGGATCAAATGGGGGGCTTGAAACTTCCATCATGGCCGGAGGGGTCCACCCCAGAAAACATGGTCTTTGCCTCCCTCGGAATCGATCTTATCAATGTCCTCGGGAGTGAGAGCCTTCGTGTGGCCATCATAAAAGACAGCGATGGCACGGCCATCATGGCGGAATGCAATCTTGCCATCCTGGGTGCGCCCTTCGTTGGGTTTGGTTTTCCAAAGCTTGCGGCCCGAGTATTTCGCGGTCCAATCCGTGGCCGTGATGAATTGGAAAGTGCGAGCCGGGTAAGGGATGGTGTAGGTAGAATGGCTCCGCTCCGTGTTGGGCCGCCCCCAATCGCCGCCAGGCATGTTTTCCTGATTGTAGCCGAAGCTTGCAGAGAGCCGGCTCCAGTAACGCTGTTTCGCTTCGACCGTGACCGGATCCAGAATGCACTCCGGATAACCATCCATGCCTTCGTAATCCTCCACCTTTCTGATGAAACCCGTGTCACCGGTCAATCTCCTGAGAAACTCCTCGTTGTAGAACCAAGCAGGCTTGGAGTTCAATTGATCATCGAATCCGAAGACGGGCACATACTTGCCGGCATTGTCATCCGCGAATGCCGCATTGGCCTGCCCTAGGCCCTTGAGCCGGTTCAGCGCAAGGGTGGTGCTGGCCTTTTGTTTCACATTATTGACCGCGAGCACCACGATCAGCACCACCACGGAGAGAACTGAAAGTGACACAAGCAGTTCCACAAGAGTGAAGCCGGTGGAGTGGTGCGGCTGTCGAATAAAACGCGGAATTTCTCCCGCCTTCATAGGCGGAATCCTTCCAGCACGTTGTGGCGTGGTGCCATGGGGAGGGTTTTGAATCATTGGCAGCTCAGAATTTCACTGCGAAACTCCTAACGCAATTGCCGACCGGCTTCAAGTAGTGTTCCGCGCATTGGGCCGGACACGATCCTTTCCGGCAGATCGGGCCGGATCATGGGTTCTGAACGACCGCGCGGAGAAACCCGCGGCCAACGAGGCCATTGGAGGAGTCGAGGTGGAAACTGCGGTATTCATAATCGGGGTCCGCCGAGAGGTCCGGCATTCCATCTGTTACCGGGGAAACCTCGGTTACCGAGCCAT
Source organism: Luteolibacter sp. (assembly GCA_040399845.1). Lineage (GTDB taxonomy): Bacteria > Verrucomicrobiota > Verrucomicrobiia > Verrucomicrobiales > Akkermansiaceae > Luteolibacter. Next base: position 39,222 of record JBBARN010000049.1, read on the forward strand.
TGAAGCTCACCAAATCGGTTCCGCCTTGGATCTGGTAAACAACGCCATCCACTGCCAATTCAAGAGGAACGCCAGAGAATGCAGCCGGATTTCCTTTGCGGATGGCAATGGTGAGCAGAAGCTCTGGACTTGTGTCGCCGTCGAGACTGGTATCTGCCGTGAACATGCGAACAAGGCCTTGATCCGAGCCGGAAAGCGGATCGCCGCGAAATGCGAATTCCGCCAGATTGCTGCTGCCATCTTTGTCGGGATCACCGCCGGGAGTCGTGTTTGCAAGAGGGTCCACGGCGGCGATTTCGCTGTTCGCCCAGTCCTGAAAAGCTGTGGTGCTCACCACCGAGGTGAGGGTGATCGAGTTGCCTCCTGTCGCGTAGTTGATCCTGAAGTGCTGTCCTCCGAAGATGACCAGCGAGTTTTCAGGGCGGCCTGCAAAGATCCCGGTCAACGTGCCAGTGTAGGTTGCCAGCGTGTAAACCACCGGCGGCGCAGGGGCGGCGGTGCCGAGATTGGTCGGAGTCAGCACGACACCGGTGATGTCGAGATTCCCGGTCACATTCAGAACGTCGGATGACGCATCGTCAGAATTGATATCGGCATAATAAGTCGCACCCGCTGCGAGTGTAATCCCGCCAGTGAACGAAAGCGTGTCTGTGTTGAAATTGTCAACTCCCGGTGACAAGAAGGAAGATGCCCCGACGCTGGCCGCGCCCTGGATGGTTCCGCTGCCACCGAGCTGCCCGCCATCGGTGACCGAAACGCTGCTATCGACCGTGCCATTGATGAAAACACTGGAACCCGCGATGTTCAGGTTGGCCGAATGGGTCGAGACGCCGGTGAGGAAGAGCTTGCCGAATGGCTGGGGCGTTCCACTTCGGTCCAAGGTGTTCACCGTGATGTCTTCGGTTCCCGAGATCGATCCCGAAATGACGCCATTTGCGTTACCAAAGCCATAGTAGTTCGCAAGGCTGACCGTGCTGGAGGCAGTGACGTTGATCGGCCCCTGATAGTTGCCGGAACCTCCGTTATTGAAATGGAATCCCAGTGTTCCACCGGCGAGAGTCACCGGGTTTGTCTCGACGCTGGACTCCTGAAGACTGAGCCAAGCGTTCGTTTGCACTACGGATGTGCCGCTTCCGAGGGCACCGGATGATTGGGCCTCTACGACCCCATTGCTAATGACCACACCGCCACTGAACGAATTGGTCCGTCCGAGTTTGAGGATATTCGGCCCCTCTTGCAGAATTCTCCCCGTGCTGCCACTGCCATTGGTGATGATTCCGTTCATGGCAACAATCTTTCCAGCGGCGCCGGTGACGCGCAGGTCATCGCCCAGCGAGCTGGGATCGATATACATGTATTCATTGTTGATCTCGCTGGTCCGCGGGTTGAAGTAAAGATTGCCCTCGGCCGCATTGAGCGTGGCGCCACTGAAGACCAGACGGTAAAAGCTCAATGTCTGATCGTTGCTGCTATTGTTCACGACGAAAGAGCCAGTGCTTCCATTGGGAGACAAAATCGGAGGATCGCCCTGGACCACAAATGAAGCCGCTCCTGCATCGAAGATGATTTGGTGGAAGGAATTGTAGTTACCGGTATTGTTCCAGCAATTGCCACCTGTCGTGAGGCCGTCTCCGGCAAAATGAATGATGGAGTTATTGTTGGTTTCAAGGGCGGTATCTCCGGTCCAGTTTTCAGCGACGCCCCAGTCCCAGGAGCCTCCACCCCCGCCGTCCCATGTGACTTCGTTGGCGTGAAGAGTGCTGGTCGCAATAGCAGCGGCAAGGACGACAAGGTGATGGCGGGTTTTCATAATGACAGCGGGGTTGGGGATTGTTTTCTGGAAATGGTATGATTGTGAAGACCTATTATTTGGGGAAATCAAGCGGCTAACGGTGGATTTTAACGGCGGCGATGAAGCCCCATTCCAAGTGCAACCATGGAAAAAAGAATGGCGGCGGAGGGCTCAGGAATCGGAGTGACGGACGCAAATGTGCTGCCTAACCGGAATTCATCCACGTCGTAGCCCGTGTAGGGTCCTTCCGGAGGAGCGGTCGCACCGAATCGCGAGAAGCTCGTGCGGTCGAATTCCATATTGAAACCTGACAAACTGCCGCTGCTGGAGCCGGGTTCCACTCCCAAAGTTGGATTTCTCCAGATGGTGAGCGAATCCCCGTTGTTCTGATCGGACAGATCGAATCTCAAAACAAACAGGTTCACGGCGGCGTCCGCAGCTCCGAGATCGACCCTGAAACTCGAGCTGTTGAAAAGGCGGAGTCCATAATTGGAATTGCCATCAATGAAGTCGCCGCCGCTGCCATGCCCGACTTGCAGGACGCGGTTCGGCCCATCGTCAAACCCGCCATTGTGCAGCTCGATGCTTCTGTAAACACCCGCCACGGAGTCCATTTTCATCAGAAACGAAAGGTAGATGGTGGCGTTGGTGGATGCGGTGACAGGGGCGCTGAGATTGCGGCCCAAACGGATATTGTTATCGCTCACATACACTCCCCCGCCTGAGGTTGCGAGGGTTCCGGAGCTGTTGCTGTAACTCAGACCGTTGCTCTGCGGACCCTGATTGGCTGCGAAGCCAGGCTTGTCCCATGCTCCTGAATACCCGGGCGTGGTGGGATTCTGACCAATGAGTGTGCTGGTGGCATACTCCCCGGCGGCGGCATTGCCACCGATGGTGAATGGCTCATGGGCGAGAAGCGCGGCCGACGACCAACCGGTCAGCAGCGCCGAAGTTGACAGGAATCCCATCATCAAGTGGGTCTTGTTGATTTTCATCGATAGGTTTGTGTGCTGGAGGTTTTTTGAAAGGCGTGGGCGGATGATTGACGGCGTCCAACAGACGTTATGTTGGCCTCAGTGGCAGCCAAGCTTCCCGACAATCACATCAACAAGCGGAAAGCCCCGTTCCGCCCCGCCAATTATTTTGACGAC
>JBBARN010000050.1:0-41456 GCA_040399845.1 Luteolibacter sp.
CGGACCCAGGCCATGAGGGTGACGGCCGTGTTGCTTCCTTCGAGACGGAGGAGCATGCGGTCGCCGCGGCCATTGAACTCAAGGGCGCGCTTGCCGGGCCACCGGCCATCGGCCCATCCGGTGCCGACGAGCGATCCGTGGGAGGCGTTGCCCGCGTTGCGGGCGTGGTTCCTGACGGAGCGTGCCGAGCGGTCGGCTTCACGGAAATGATAGGCCAGGAGTGCCGAGGGATCTCTGGCGATGGCGTCCGATGCCGCCTGCCACCGGGTGGCGGTGGCCTCGCGTCCGGCGGCGATGCTTTCGTTGAAGTTCTCGATCGAGGGGAAGAGCGAGTCGGGAGCCTTGGCCGGTTGCGGGTTGCCTGCTCCATCCACGGAAGCGGCCTCGTGGTCGGTGAGTTTGAGCGAGCGTTTCGGGGTGACGACATCGACTTCCCCTTGCAGCACCTTGACGATCGCGCTGCCGGAATCCCGCACATGGAGGCCGAAGACGGTGCCATGGTCGACCACGCGGGAGGAAGGTGTGGCGATCGTGAAACCGCGCGCGGGTGGGGGGACGGTGGCCAGGAGCTTGCCCGAGCTGCATGATGCCTCCATGGCGGAGATGATTTCGATTTCCGCCGGTCCCTCGAGCAGGAGGCGGGCTCCGCTGGCAAACTCGAGCGAGGCCATGCCGGATTCTAGGTGGAGGGTTCCCGGGAGCAGCGATGTGCCGGAGGCTGGAGCTGGATCCCTCCAAATGGCGTCGAGCTCCTCTTTCAGCAAAGCAACGGGAGCGGGCGCGTGGCCGCCTTGCTTTTCCGGCCGGCTGCCGAGCGCGAGCCACGCGAGAAACGCGCAGAACGCGATCAGGGCTGCGATGGCGGGGATGGAAGTTTTTTCCTTTTGTTTTCGGATTGAGGTCCGCCGCTGGGGGGAGTGGGTGGGAAGGGGGGTGAGGATGGCGGAAAGGACATCATCGCGCAGCTTGGTGATCAATGCGTGCTCATCCACAAGAAGACGAGTCATCGTTTGGCGGGCGGCGGGGTCGGTACGCAACCATTCATTTAGTTGAATCTTGGCGCTGCGCTTGTCCTGATCACGTGCCTCGTAAAGCAGCTCCAGCAAACGGGTTTCTTCCGGAACTGTCATGACTGCGCCTTTCCAAGTTCGTGTTGAATGCAATCACTAAGCGCCCGGCGGATGCGCAGCATGATCATCTTGAGGGCGCTCTCGCTACGGCGGGTGGCGGCGGCGATGTCGCGCAGTGTGACTCCGTCGATATAATGCTGGCGAAGCAGGGTTTGCTGATCCTGGCTGAGTTTTAGAAGGCATTTGCCGAGGGCTTGGCGGCGTTCCGGCAATTCGTTGGCCACAGTTTCCGCTTCGATTGCCATGGCTTCCATGACATCGGAATCAAAAACGAGACGATCGCGCGACTGGTCGCGGAAGTGGGAAAGAATGGTGAAACGTGCGACCGCAAAGGCCCAAGGGAGAAACTCGGTCTCCGGATTCCAATCAGCGGATTTCTTCCATAACTTGAGATTGGTTTCCTGAAGCACTTCCCATGCGTCTTCGCGGCGGGCGAGATTGGCATGACAATACGCTTCCAGAACCGGTTGGTTACGGGTGAGAGCTTCAATGAAGCGGCTGTCCGGGGTGCTGAGAATGGGTTCCGTCATCGCCTTGCAATGGTGATTCCATGAACGCGGCCCAGGTCACAAAAAATGCGAATGAATCCCACTTCGTTCCTCTATTACAATTGGAGGAACGAGGTGGAGATGTCAATTTAAGCGAGTGCTTTCAAATCACTGCAGGCAGCCAGGGCTCAATCATCATTCACCATAAGACGGACAAAGCGTTTTCCTGTGCCGCTTAGGGTGTAGGTGAGTGAGACGCCGGGGACGATGGTCACATTGCCTGCCACAACGTTGTTCCAAGTGGTGAGATTTTCCGAGGTTTGCACGCTGTAATCGGTGCCATAGAGGCCCGCGAAGGAGGCTCCCATCGGCCAGACGATGGTATTGGAACCATTGAGGACCGGATTGGCAGTGAAGGAACTGCCGCTCAAACCCATGAAATACTCGATGCCGTTGGCAACTCCGTCGTTGTCGTGATCCTGGTTGATGCTTTGCCCCGGTGCATTTGCGGCAGACCACGAGGCATAGCCGCCAGCAGGGCCGCTGGCAACGGTCAGGGTGCCGGTGCCGGTGAGTGCCGGATCGGTGTTCGGTGCTCCGGATGCGACAGATCCCCAGACTCCTGCGGACTTTTGGACGCCACCGATGAACAGGGTGTTCACCGTGTCCGTGCCTGTGTAATTCAAATCGAGTGTGGCTCCCGTGGCGGCGATGCTGATCGAGGAGGCATTGTTGGACGAGTTGTCCGCACCGAGCGAGAGAATGCCGCCGTTGACGGTCGTGTTGCCGGAGTATTCCGGATTCGCGAGGGTGTAGAGGGAGGTGGCTTCGCCCTGCGTTTCGACAGCGCCTGTGCCGGTGATGGCTCCGCTGAGGGTGACGGTCTGCGGGGCATTGCTCTGGACGATGGGAAGCACGACGGAGGGGGCCAGACCAAGCTTGATGATCGAACCGGCACCGGTGGAGACCTGTCCGCTGATTTCGAGCGACGAGATGTTGGACGAGATCGAGTTGATCGTATTTGCAACAGTGCTGGAGAGCGCTACAGCTTTCGGCGAAGCGATGCCAACGACACTGCTTGGGCTGAGGGTGAGCGAGCCAGTCAGTTCATGCCGGATGTCGCTATCGGTGTCCTCGTTCTTGGAGCGGATGAAGCTGGAACCGATGACGGTGATGGGTTCCGGGTCGAAGCTGACGCCTGCGTTCTGGCCGAAAGAGAAGAGCTCAAGTTGGGCATTGTTCAGGGTGGTGCCGCGGATGGTGTCTCCGAGCGAGTCCGGGTTGCGGATGTCGAGGGCGCCAGCGGTGACGGTTAGGGTTCCGGTGAAAGTGTTGCCGAGATATGTGGCGCTGTTCTTGCCGATAGAGAGAATGCCGGAGCCAGACTTGATCAGGTTTCCGCTACCGGTGATGGGTGCGCCGAGGCGAAGGGTGACGGCTGCTGTAGGCGCGTTCACGCTTCCTGTGATATAACTTCCGGTGATGCTGATGCCGGAGTTGCCCGTGTTGAGGATCACTGGAACGGTGTCAGTAGTTTCCGCATTGGAGGTGGTGTAAGTGTATTCAAGAGTGCCACCTCCAAGTTGAATGGCGCGGGTGCCGCCGCCGCCGCCGATGCGGTTGAGGCTGGATATGCTAAGTGTTCCGCCGTTGATGTTGAGCGCACCGCTGAATGAGTTGGAACCGGATGCCTGGGCGAGGGTGAGGGTGCCGCTGCCGCTTTTTGTTAGAGATCCCGTGCCGACGATGGTGCCACCGCTGATGGTGTAGTTGTTCGAATGATTGAACACCATGTTCCCCGGGGTGACTGAGGCTCCTTGGATTGCAACTGCGAAGGAGGACGCCGTATCGTTGAAGGTGACCGAGTCGTTCGAGTAGAAACGGTCGGTTCCTGAGTTGTCCCAGTTGGAAGTGGTGCCGACGTCCCAGAAAGTCGGGTTGGTGCCATCGGTGCCTTTCCATGTCAGGGAGGCAGGCGCCGTGGCGGTATAGGTGATGGAGCTGGTGCCCGCGCCGCCCATTGTGCCGCGGCCTCCGGCGATGAAGGCGGCGACGTCGGCTCCGCTAAAGGTGCCTAAGGTCTTGGTGAGGACGGTGTAGGAGTTGTTTTCGATGGTGGCACCTACGGGGTTGGCGACGATGGCAGCCTCCGTGGTAATGACGCTGCCAGCAGAGAAGGAGCCCGGGGTGGTGGTATCGAAGTTGAGGGTGCTGGTTCCCTTGTCGAAGGTGAGCGACGAGGTAGTGCGCCCTTCGCTGCTGAGGGTGGCTCCGGCTTTGACCTTGATCGGCGAGGCGAGTGTCGCCGTGCTGGCTATCGAAAGGGTGCCTGCTTCTACAGTGGTGGCACCGGTGTAGGTTGCACTGCTCGAACGGATAATCAGGGTGCCGCTGCCCTTCTTGGTGAGGGAAAGGTTGTTTTGATCGGTGCCTCCACCGCCAAGGGCTACATTGACACCGATTTCTCCGCCAGTGAAGGAGATCGTGCCGCCGGAGCCATAGCCGGTGATGCTGGAACCGGTGACGTTGCCGTTGAAGGTGCCTGCGGTGATTGTTCCACCGACCGCTAGGTTCATCACATTGTTGAGCGTGATGTTCCGCCATGTCTGCTCATCGGTGGAGGATTCCCCAAGGACCAGTCGTGCGGTGGCGGTTGGATTCAGGAAGCCCGAGCCGCTCAACGAGATAGTGATGTCCGTGTTGGCAAGCGAGGCTTGGTCGCCCGCAATGATCAGGTCGCCTGCCCATGCGCCGTTCGCACTGCTGTTTTGCAGGGTGCCCATGCCACTGATAGTGCCGGCGATGCGGGTGTTGGAAGTACTTGCGTTGCCGCTGGTATTGTTGCCGTAGCGGAGGTTGTAGGAGGTGGCGGTGCTGGAAAGAGCCAGAGCGATACCACCATTGATGCTGAGAGTTGTGGTATCGGAGGTGGTCTGATTGTTGTAGATCAGGAAGAGGTTTCCAAGCGGGTTGGCGGTGGCGACTGACTCGACGAGGATCGGTTCGTTGATCTGGACGTTGGGCGCAGTGCTTGTTGCCTGGATGCCGTATGAATTGGTGCCACTGCTGGTTCCACGGTAGGTGAGGGAGCCCGCTCCGTCGGCTAGGGTGAAGGAGTTGGAAATTACCGTGCGGACGAACTCGACGGGAGTGTTGATGGTGGCGGTGCCTGAGGCGATTCCAAAGGTGACGGTTGCCGGGCCGGTCAGGTCGGGCAGGGTGTCGAGGTCCCAGTTGGTCGGGGTATTGATGTTGGTGTCTAATCCACCACCGGCGTCCCAGTTGGTGCCAGCCTGGAGTGTGGTGGCCGAGAAAGTGATGAGGAGGAGCGTGCCGACGGAGTGGCGGATAGAGAGGCGGGTTTTTGGTTTCATGTGTTGATGGGGTATTGAGATTCGATTTTGGATTTTCTCGCTACTTTGTGCAGGGTGGAATGGAAGGATGGCCCGGCGAAAGCCCTCCTTGCGTATTTGATGTTCACTTTTGCGCCATTCGAGTGTGCTCCCGGAGTTCGATGCAACAGAATGACGGAAAGCGTTTGAATGGACTCGCTGTCGAAGGCTCATCCGCGTTTCCTGGGCTGGAATTGGGCCCGGTAGTCGCGGGGTGTCATGCCTGTGTCTTCCTGGAAAACGCGGCCCATGTAATTATAGGATGTGAATCCGCATTTCTCGGCGATTAGCGTGATGGGATCCTCGGAGCCCGCGAGGAGCAAGCGGGCCTCGTTGATGCGGATCTGTCGGATTCGGTCCACCACCGTGAGCCCGAAGGTCTGCTTGAATTTCCGTTCCAGCGAGCGTCTTGCCATTGGCACAGATTCCAGGATTTCAGGGACACCGATCGACTCTCGGAAATGACTTTGAATGAAGCGCATGACTTTCGCCATGTTCGGGTCATCCACCGCAAGAGTATCCGATGAAAGCTTGGCCACCACTCCGCCCGAATCGATGGCCCAGTAGTTTTTTTCGGGAGCCTTGCCAGACATCAGGTCATCCAGCAAACCTGCGGCGATCAGTCCGATTTGTTCCGATGCCATGCGGATGCCGGATTGGGGCGGGTAGGATGCCTCGCTTTGCAACTCGTCATAGTCTGCTCCAAGGACTGCCACATCATGCGGGACCGCGATCCCGGCATCGAGGCAGGTGTCGATGACAAGGCGGCCGATGCGCGGTCCCCAACAAAGCACGCCAGCGGGTTTGGGGAGTTCCCTCAGCCAATGAAGAATCTCCTGTCGGCTACCGCTGTGACTGCACGCACTGCATGTGAACTGACATTTTGTGAGTATCTCTGAAAATGTTTCGAACTGCCCGTGGACATACTCTTGATCGAGATTTCCGATGTAACCGAAATTTCTGAACCCTCGAACAGTGAAATGATCGACCGCCATCCGGCAGACTGCCTCGTTGTTGGTGGTTACCCTTGGGAAATCGACTTCGGGCAGTTTGATCGATGAAACATTGACTACGGGCACTCCGAGAGCCTTGAGTTCATTGGCAAATGCTGTGGATGAGACTCTGGCAATGATGCCATCGCTGTTCCACCGGCTCGGGATCTGGTTGATCTCATCCGGGCCCCGCGGCTCGACCTGAATGTGCCAAGGGCCGTGTTCCTTCGCGTAGGACAGGATACCAGCCACGATGCGCCGTCCCCACGAAGTGGCGGTTTCGACGAAAATGGAAATGGTTGGGATATTGCGATCCAAGCGCTAGTGGGTTTTGAGCTGGGAACTAAAATGTTTGGATACGGACGCCTTTGTCCGTTCAAGTTCAAAATTCCACAAGTCGGCTCAGCGTCACACCAAAATTGCTTGGAGATTTGAGTTCTTGATAGTCAAGCAGGCTGCGTAGGGGGATGTGAAATGCAATCCTCCATGGTCGGATGCTATGGTGATGCCCGGCGAGCCTCTGGAGGGGTTCCTCTGGGTGTCGGTTTGGAATCCACGCGTGAGAACTCAGCAGTGTCACTCAAATACCAGATCAACGCAGCGCCACCCACTACAAGCGTGAAGACTAATAGGGTGAACAGCATGCCCACAAACGATTTCATGCGGGCAGGATATCGGCATTTCGCCACCACATCCAGCGGGAAAATTTTTGGAATCATGTCTGGCAGCACTACCCGTTTGGAGGACCTCCCCGGGCTTCCCTAAGTCGGTGATTTCGGTCACCATCCTCCGATGAAAGTTTTGAAACGATTCGCCTTCTATCTTTTTGCAGCCCTTTGTCTTCATGCGTCCGTTTGCGGTGCTGAAGGAGTTTACAACGTGCGATCCTTCGGAGCTGTGGGCGATGGCAAGGAACTCGACACCGCCGCCATTCAAAAAGCCATCGATGCCGCTTCCGCCGCAGGTGGTGGCACCGTGACCTTTCCCGCCGGGACCTACCTTTCGTTTTCCATCCGCCTCAAAAGCAACATCGGTCTCCACCTCGATCACGGCTCCGTCCTTCTCGCTGCCACGCCCGGAAAACACGCGGGCGCTTACGACGACCCGGAGCCCAATGATTGGGACATGTATCAGGACTTCGGCCACAGCCACTGGCAGAACAGCCTGATCTGGGGCATCGGCTTGGAAAACATCTCGATCACTGGCCCCGGGCTCATCCACGGCGAGGGACTCACCCGCCGCGGTCCCGGTCCGCGCCGCAAGGAGGCACCTGGCGACACGCCTACCACGCTCAAGGATGCTGCGGATGCTTCGAAAGCCGTCGATCCCGAAGGGAAGGGGACCCAGGGCGATGAATTCGCCAGCATGGTGGGCGAGGGAAACAAGGCGATCGCCCTCAAGCTTTGCCGGAAGGTGATCCTGCGCGATTTTTCCGTGCTCAATGCCGGCCACTTTGTCCTGCTCGCCACCGGTGTGGACGATCTCACACTCGACAACCTTAAGGTCGATTCTAACCGCGATGGCTTTGATATCGATTGCTGCCGCAACGTCCGCATGTCGAATTGCGTGGTCAACACTGCCAACGACGATGCCATCGTGTTGAAAAGTTCCTTCGGTCTCGGATTCGCCCGCGCTACCGAGAATGTCACCATCACGAATTGCCAGGTGAGTGGTTTCGATCCCGGAACCTTCCTCGATGGCACCTATGGCCGCACTCAGGAACTCGCGCCGGACCGCGACCGCGTGACCGGCCGCATCAAGTTCGGCACGGAATCGAATGGTGGCTTCCGCAACATTGCCATTTCGAATTGCGTCTTCGAGCGCTGCCGCGGCATCGCGCTGGAGACCGTAGACGGCGGAATGCTCGAGGATGTGACTATCAGCAATGTCACCATGCGCGAAGTCACCACCTCTCCCATCTTCCTTCGCATCGGAGCCCGCATGCGCGGACCGGAAGGAGTGCCGTTGGGGAAAATCCGCCGCATCCGCATCGACAATCTAACGGTTTTCAATGCGGACCCCCACTATGCCTCCATCATCGCCGGCATTCCAGGCAGCGCGGTGGAGGATGTTTCGCTCAGCAACATCCGCATCCACGCTGCGGGCGGCGGCACCCTCGACCAGGCGGCGCTGGTTTTGCCGGAAAATGAAAAAGCTTACCCGGAACCTTCGATGTTCGGCATCACGCCAAGTTATGGCTTTTTCATCCGTCATGCGAAGAACCTGCGCATGCACAATGTCGAGCTGGATTTCCTTAAGGACGATCTCCGCCCGGCCGTGGTGATCGAAAAATCCTCCCAGCTCACGCTCCACAGCGTGGACGTCCGCCGTGCGGAGGGCGTGAAGGGTTTTGTGCTAAAGGAGGTGAATGATTTCAACGCTACTTCCTGCCGTGGAATGGACGACAAAAAGCTTGAGAAAGCTGCCGCGGAATCTTTCTGAAAATCACTCCAATACCCCTTTATGGGGATGGGCGAATCGCTGCTGGCATTGCCAGATGTCTAACGCCAATTTGTTCCCAGCACGACGGAGCGGGTTCGTCGCATACCCATGGCACGGTTCTTCCTCTCATGGAAGATGTGCCTGGAACGCAGAACTGTTGGGCACCTGAAATTTTCCATGACAGTCATCGAAACCAATATCTGATCTATTGGGCGTCAGATGTGGAAGGCCGCTTTCCCGAAAATGTGATCCTGCCCGTAGATGTTTTTGAGTCCGTTCCATCCCAACCACTTTCCCAACCATGAAAACCATCGTTCGTTTCCTCAGCATCCTCTGCGCCACTGCCGGCATGTCCCGCGCGGTGGATCTGCCTGACAAGTGTTATGTGTTCTCCTATTTCGTTGGCAATGGTGAGGATGGATTGCACTTCGCATGGAGTCGCGATGGCTTGAAGTGGGAGGCGCTTAAGGATGTCAAGTCCTTCCTCACTCCGAAGGTTGGTGGTAATCTGATGCGCGATCCCTGCGTGACGACGGGTCCGGATGGAACCTTCCACATGGTTTGGACCGATAGCTGGCACGGCACGACCATTGGTTATGCCTCGTCCAAGGATCTGATTTCATGGTCCGAGCAGAAGTCGCTCCATGTGATGAAGGAAGAGCCGACCGCGAACAACTGTTGGGCACCGGAGATAATCTATGACGGGAAAAAGGAGCGATTCATGATCTTCTGGGCGACTACCATACCAGGCAAGTTCCCCGAAACCGAATTGGGTGGGAAAAATGACAACAATCACCGCATCTATGCCACTACCACCAAGGACTTTGCGACATATTCACCCACCCGCTTGTTTTTCGATCCCGGCTTCAATACCATCGACTCCACGCTCATTCCCTTCGAGGGCAAGTCGGTGATGATTTTCAAGGACGAGACCAAGCATCCCAAGGCCATGAAGAACCTCCGGATCGCCATCGCTCCGGAACCGTCCGGGCCCTACGTGGTGGAGGAAACACCGGTCAATCCGCCCGGCGTATGGATGGAAGGCCCCAGCGCGTTGAAAGTGGGGGAGCGTGTGATCCTTTATTTCGATGCCTATACCAAGCATCACTATGCGGCCCTTTCGACTACCGACTTCAAGTCATGGACCGATGTCACCCCAGAACTGGAGATGCCCAAAGGCATCCGGCACGGCACCGCCTTCGAAGTTTCCGGATCCGTGGTGGAAAAACTTCTCAAGGAATAACCCTTCTTTTTCAGATGAAACCCTTCGCCCTGCTTATGCTTGTCATCTGGAGCATCCATTGCCTCTGCGCCCAGTCCTGGACCAATCCCATCCTCCCACAACGGGCTGACCCGCATGTGCTCCTGCACAAAGATGGTTGGTATTATCTAACGGCTACCGTGCCGGAGTATGACCGCATCGAGCTCCGCCGTTCCAAGTTGATCGGCGGACTTTCCTCAGCCAAGGCGAGAAGAGGGTCTTGATTCCGGTGCCAGGATGGATGCAGTCTTGGTGGCGATGATTCCACTCAATAAAGCCCGCGACATGGTCAAGGCTCATGTTCGGCCCGGGTTGGTGGCGAGCGTGGATCTCGTGGATGCCATGGGCAAAGTGCTGGCCTCTCCGATATTGGCCAAGGAGTTTTTTCCAGATGGGGATCGAGGCACCATGGACGGATATGTCGTGCGGGCGGAACAGGCACCGGTGGTGCTGAAGGTGGTCGGAGAAATCCGTGCCGGGGATGTGCCCGAGCGTGCTCTCAGGGATGGCGAAGCATTCAGGATCTTCACGGGCGGGCTGATTCCTGAGGGGGGGCGCAGGGTGGTGCCTCAGGAAATGGTCCGGCGCGAGGGGGATGAGTTGCACATTGAATCATTTTCCGAAAACCCATTCATCCGTCCCCGTGGCTGTGAGGCGCGGCCGGGGGATGTCGTCCTCCGGAAAGGAACCCGGATCGGCCCTGCGGAATTGGCAATTCTTGCTCAAGTGGGTGCGGTCCGCCCGGAGGTGGTGAAGCCGCCGGTGCTGCTCCATCTTGCGACCGGAAACGAACTGGTGGCTCCCGAATGCAGCCCGGGCCCCGGCCAGATCCGCGATTCGAATTCGAGCCTGCTCCGTGGATTGGTGAACGCGATGGGGCTGCCTTTTGAAAACTCTTTCCGCGTGAATGATGATCCGGAAGTTATGTGTAAGCTCATTGATGCTTCCGCGTTCGATCTGCTGTTGATTTCCGGTGGTGCCAGCGTGGGCGATTATGATTTCGGAGCGGAGGTTTTGGTGAAATTGGGCTTTGAGATTCACTTCAACCAAATCAATCTCCGTCCCGGCAAACCACTGATCTTTGCCACCCGTGGCCCACAGGTTGCGTTTGTGATTCCAGGAAATCCGTTATCCCATTTTGTGACGTTTCACGCAGTGATCCGCCGGGCGATCGGGATTCTCAGTGGAATGGATCGCGGGTGGGAGTGGATCGATCTCGAAGTGGTGGATGAGGGTCGGCTCAAACCCAATCCGCGCGAAACCTTGTGGCCCGCCCAGGCATTCATCGAGGGTGGAAAACTGAAGGTGCGTCCGCAAATGTGGTCGTCATCGGGGGATTCGTTTGCGATCGCCACAACCAATGCATTGATCCTGGTGAATGCCGATTCGCCTTCGAATGGATTTGCACAAACACTGCTGTTAGACCTCCCCTGAGACCATCCCAAGATCATGTCATCTGATTTCACGCATCTCGATTCCGCAGGCACGGCCCGCATGGTGGACGTCGGTCACAAACCTGTGCAACGTCGATCGGCACTGGCAGAGGGATTCGTCCATTGTGCTCCGGAAACCGTGCGGGCACTCAGAGACAAGGCCTTGCCGAAGGGCGATGTGCTCACCGTTGCCCGCATCGCTGGCATTCAGGCGGCGAAGATGACTGATCGCCTGATTCCCCTATGCCATGGCCTGCCGCTCGACACGGTGGACATCGATTTCGAAATTCTCGATACCGGCGTATCGATCCGGGCGCTTGCAAAAGTGTCTGCCAAGACAGGTGTCGAGATGGAGGCCCTCACGGCGGTTTCCGTAGCGGCTTTGACGATTTATGATATGTGCAAGGCGGTGGACAAACAAATGGTCATCGGCGGGATCCGCGTGGTGGAAAAGATCAAGGAATAGCCCATGAAAGTAGCGAGATTGACCCTGAGTGACCGGGCAAGCGCCGGCGTGTATGAAGATCGGAGTGGTCCGGAAATCGAACGCATTCTCGGGGAATCGGGAATCGGTATCAGCGAGTGGCTGCGCTTGTTGATGCCGGATGATTACGAATCGATGGTCGTGCTGTTGCGAGAGTTATGTGATCGGGATGCTTGTGACTTGATCCTCACGACAGGCGGCACGGGGCCTGCGCCGCGAGATGTCACACCGGAAGCAACGCGGGCCGTGCTGGATCGCGAGATTCCGGGCTTTGGTGAAATCATGCGGGTGATGAGTTTTTCCAAAGTGCCCACTTCCATCTTGTCCCGCGCAACGGCGGGCACCCGCGGCAGGACCTTGATTGTGAATCTGCCGGGAAATCCGAAAGCGATCGGCGAGTGCCTGCCGATGTTGATCCCGGCGATTCTGGAAGCGGTGAAGCACCTCAAGGAATGAATCTCAGAGGGGCGAGTCTAACAGTTTGCTGAAAGCTAACTGTTAGGAATTTCGATGAGTTTCACTCGTGAGGATTCAGTCCGGCGCGGATGCGGGCGAAGCCGGGTTTGATGGTATCGAAGATGATTTTCAGGCGCTTGTCATAAGGGGCGAAGGCGCTTTTCATGGCATTGAGTGAAAGTTTTTCCAGTTCCTGGAGACTGAGGTCGAAGAGTTCGGTCGCGAGTTGGGTTTCCTGAGTCATGGAGGTATCGCTCATCAGGCGGTCGTCCGTATTGAGGCAAACCCGGAATCCGCGGCGGAAGAAAAGGCCGAAAGGGTGTTCCTCCAGACTCTTGCAGGCCCCGGTGTGAAGGTTGCTCAGCAGGCACATTTCCAAGGGAATGCGGCGGTCGAGAATGTATTGGGCGAGCCGGCCGAGGTGCAGGGTGCCATCCGGGAAAACCTCGATATCATCCCGGAGCCGGGTGGCGTGCCCCAATCGGTGTGCACCACAATACTGGAGGGCCTGCCAGATCGACTCCGGGCCGTAGGCTTCTCCTGCGTGGATGGTGATGTAGAAGTTGGCGCGTTCGATTGCTTGGAAGGCCGCCACGTGTTTCTTCGGAGGGAAACCATCCTCGCCGCCCGCGAGGTCGAAGCCGACCACGCCCAGATCGCGGCAGCGGATGGCGAGTTCCGCGGCTTCGAGTGAATTTTGCATGTGCCGCATGGCGCAGAGGATGAGCCCCCATCGCACGCCGAACTTCCGCTCGCCGCGCTGCAATCCGCGAACCACGGCGGCTACCACCTCATCCTGCGTGAGGCCGAGTCCGGTGTGGAATACCGGAGCAAAACGAACTTCCGCATAGACCACTCCATCGTGGTGCATGTCTTCGATGAACTCGTAAGCCACCCGCTCCAGCGCCTCCGCCGATTGCATGACGCCGGTGGTGTGCACGAATCCTTCGAGATACTCCGGAAGGTTTCCCCTCTGGGCTCCCCGATGAAACCAAGCGGCAAGATCCGTGGGGTCGGTCGTGGGCAGATCCCGGTAATCGTGCTCGGTCGCAAGCTCCACCACCGTCGCTGGCCGCAAGCCTCCATCAAGATGTTCGTGAAGCAGAACCTTGGGCAGATCGCGAATATCCACGGCCGCCGTGAGTGCGGTTCCACGGAGCGGGAAGGGGGATTTGCCAGGGGCAGACATGAGGAAAACGGTGGTGAGCGATGCAGCCAAAAGGCAGGCTGCTGACCAATCTCAAGCCATTTCCTTATCAGAAATCCGTTCCAAGCATCGAGAAAAATTGTTAAGAGATCCGAAACACTTCCCGTCCAACCATTGAAAAACTTGAGATTTCCCCGATTTTTGACGAGGTCTTTTTTTCTTGAACCCTCATAACGAGGCTCTTAGGAAGGGCTGCCCCGGAAGGCCGCAACACGGCGACCGAGCGGGGAAAACCTTACGACCAAACACGATGAACCTGACCCGGAACCTAAAATCCGTGGCCCTGGCAATCGCCGGCGTCATGCTGCTTCCCAGTTGTGCGACCACTGGAAGCGCCCGATCCAAGAATGAAAGCAATGGCAGTGGGCCACAGTTGGCGGTGAAATCCGTCCAGCACGGCAAAGCCTCCTGGTATTCCATTGCCACCAACCGCGGCACCCGCACCGCCAGTGGCCAACGGCTTTGCAATCAAGCCCCGACGGCCGCGCACAAGACCCTGCCCATGGGCACCAAAGTCCGCGTGACCAATGAACGCAACGGCAAGTCCGAGATTGTGACCATCATCGACCGAGGCCCCTACATCCGCGGTCGCATCATTGACCTCACCATCGGCAGCGCCGAGCGACTCGGATTCCGTAGCCGTGGCATCGCCCCAGTAAAGGTGGAGGTGCTGGGCCACTCGGAAAACAAGAGCCGCTGATTGAGCGGATTCGTCATTTCGCCAAACTCACCACCGCTTTCCGCGACTTGCGGGAAGCGGTTTTTGTTTCAGTGCAAAAAGGGAAATGAGGCACGGGCGAATGGAATGCCTGCTCAACAGTCTGGATTTCCTCAAAATCCCGTCGAGTTTTCGGCCCCGAATCGGTGCCTGAAATGATCGTTGAATGGGCCATTGAATACCTCTGGGACCTTGGAGTTCCTCTTCAATCTTGAAGTCTTCCGTCTTGCTTCTCACCTCCCAAGCGCCCTCATTGCTTCTCACTCGTCAATCTCCGCCGACCACTGAATGAGAAAAATCATCCACATCGACATGGACTGCTTTTATGCAGCCATCGAAGAACGGGACGATCCTTCGCTCCGTGGAAAGGCGCTTGCGGTGGCAGGCAAGAGCCGCCGCAGTGTGCTCACCACGGCGAACTACGAGGCTCGCAAATTCGGTTGCCGCTCGGCGATGCCGGTTTTCAAGGCCTTGGAGCTTTGCCCGCACTTGAAGATCGTCCCCGTTCGCTTCGATGCCTATCGGGCGGAAAGTTCCAGGATCCGCGCGATTTTCGGACGCTTTACCGAGATGATCGAACCGCTTTCTCTGGATGAAGCCTATCTTGATGTTTCCCATCTCCAATCAAGCGGTGCAGCGGTGGCCCGCGAGATCCGGGCTCAGATTGTTGAGGAAACCGGGCTGACGGCTTCGGCTGGGATTTCGTGCAACAAACTGATCGCAAAGATCGCATCGGATTGGAACAAACCCAATGGCCAGCACGAGGTGAAACCTGAGGGCGTCCCTGCCTTCATGGCCGCCCTCCCGGTGGGACGCCTCTGGGGAGTGGGTGGGAAAATGCGCGCCAAGCTATCGGCCATCGGTGTGGAAACCTGCGCCGATCTCCAAAAGCTCGATCAAATTGAGCTCGCCCGCCGCTTCGGCAAGTGGGGGCTGGAGTTATGGCAACTTTGCCGTGGAATCGATGATCGCGCCGTGACGGCGGATCGCACCCGCAAGTCGTTGAGCAGCGAGATGACCTTTACCGAAAACATCCAGGTCCTTCCCGCACTCATTCCTCCAATGAGAGGCATGATCGAAGGCTTGGCGGAGGATCTCTCTGGAAAACATTCGGATCGCACGGTACGCTCCTTGGTGGTGAAGCTGAAGTTTGCCGACTTCGAACGCACCACTGCCGAGCGGGCATGGCACGTATTGGATGCCGCCATTTTCGAGGAACTTCTAACAGAAGCCTGGAAACGGGGAAACAATCGTGCAGTCCGCCTGCTCGGGGTGGGCGTCAGATTCGAGGATCCGAAAGAGGAGGCACAGATGGACTTCTTCGACTGATCGAATTATCAATCGCATGATATGCGAAATGTTATCTTATCAATCGAATCCAAGTCGCGTCAGATGATTCCTATTGGAGTGGCCTGGATCCCGATGTGAACGACCGGAATCCAGGCAAATCAGCGATTCTCAAGGGGTGAACGGTATATCAGCGCGAAGACGGGCGAATTTCTTCTCATCCGTGCCGATCGGAATGCTGACGGTGACGTCGTCGAGACCTGGATCATTGTTGGTCACCGTGACATTCGCGTCGCTGTAGGCTCCTGCCGGGATTGCGATCTGGCCAGGCCAAGTGGCGAGGGTGGTGCCGTGCTCGACGAAGACATCGAAGCTCTCGGAATCATCACTGCGCTTGAACATGAAGACAAGGTTGCCGCCGATCACGCTCGCCGCAGGACGGTTGCCGGCAGGAGTGTTGGTGGTGGGATTGGAGCCGATCACAAACTCAATTCCATTGTCGAGGCCGTCATTGTCAGGGTCTGCTGTCGGAGCAATGTCGCCACCGGTGAGTGAATAGGAATTCGCCCAACCCAAGTAGGGATTGCTCGTGCCAGCGATGCTCAGTGTGATGGCGGATTCGCCGAGCGTCGCGTCACTGTAATCGACGATGAAGGTGTTGGCTCCGAAAGTGATCGTGGATCCGTTTGCAACCGGGTTGCCGCCGAAGGTCAGCACATCCGCCTCGTCCCAAATACCGCTGTAATCGGCAATGACGAGCTTGGTGCCGGGAGGAAGCGCGACGTTGGAGCCTAGATCATTGAGAACCAGATTGACGGTTCCGGTGAGGTCGATGTTTCCGGTGACGACCAATTGATCGGCCGTGCCGGAGTTGGTGTGGATGTCGATGGCGAGCGTGGCTCCGTCGGCCAGGTTGACGGTGCCGGTTTCGAGGCTCTCGACGCTGGTTGCCCCGGGGGCGATCGTGCCGCCGGTGTTGATGGTGACGACTGCACCGCTTGAGCCAGTTCCACCGAGAGTGGCACCATTGTTGACGGTGACAGCTCCGCTTGAAGCACTTTGATTGCCGTTGATCAGTAAGGTTCCCCCACTCACCGTGGTGGTGCCGCTGTAGGTGTTGGTCCCGGCGAGTGTCCAAGTATTGGCTTCCGATTTGACGATGGCCAATGGATTGGTGCCGTCACTGATGATGCCATTGATGATACCGGATGCGCCGGTATTGCCACCCAGCAGAAGCGAACGTCCGCTGGTATTGGAGGCGATGTTGCCATTCAGAGTGAGGCTGCCGCTGGCGACTTTGAACGCCGTGTTGCCACCACCACTCGTGAGAGTGATGTTGCCACCGATCTGGTTGTTTCCGGCAATGTTGTGGAGGGCCGGGCGGGCGAGATCCAGGTTGCTGGTAAAGAAGCTGATGTCAGGAGCAAGGATGATATCTCCAGCGGTTCCATCCAGTTGCAGTTGGGGTCTGCCATTGGTTCCATTGGTGAGGGTGACCGTTTTGGGTCCGGCCCCGAGGCTGCCGCTGCCGAGAATTCTCAAGGCCCCGGATTCAACGAGGACGTTGCCTGTGAATCCCACATTGCTGCCGCTCAGGGTGACCCGGGATTCCCAAGTGGTGTCCGGTGAAACTGCGGCAGCGTTCTGACCGATGATGAGCCTTCCTGCCCCGCTGATTTGTGCGATGTCCAGGGAGTAGGCGGTATCTCCCCGGTTGATGCGGAGGTTGGCGCCGGCTGCAAGGGACACCGCTCCCGGGGCCAATGCTGCCGGGTTGATTTGCGTGCCGATCTGCAGGGTGCCCGCGTTGATGGATGTAGTGCCTGCGTAGGTGCTGTCCGCTCTGAGGACCATGGCACCGGTGCCAGGCCCCATCGTCAATCCGCCCGTACCACCTACGGGTTGGGTCAGAGAGAGGGTGCGGCTGCTTTCGACATTAAAGGTGGTGGTGTTATCGGCAGTGACCACAGCATCCAGTATATAACTGGAGCCGAGCACGCTGATGGTGCCGCTATCGACCTTGATCGGCTTGTTCCAGGAACCGGTGGTGTTGTTTTCGAAACGAAGGATGGCACCACTGTTGACGTTCACGCTGCCGGTTCCGGAAACCACCATGCGGGTGATTCCGAGTATTCCTTGATCAACATTTATGGCTCCATTGCTGCTCAGGGTGCCATCGACCAAGGCGACCATGTTGCTGCCGGTCTTGGTGAGTGTGTATCCGGCGAGATCGACAAGTCCGGTTCCTGCGGTGATCGGACGGACATCCCAGCGGAAGTTGCCGCCGATGCTGGCATTTCCAGCCAGAGTTAGAGAAGTGAATCCGAAATTGATATCGGACAAGGAGTTAACAATCGCACCGGCATTGCCAACGCCCGTTCCGGCGATCACTGCCTGATAGTCGCGGTTGGCGTTGAGTGCTCCATTCAGATCGAGCATGCCGCCACTGGCAATGTTGATGGTTTTCCCATTGGCACCGAGAGCCTGTCCGTTGCCGATCCGAATGGTGCCGGCATTGATGGCAACATTGCCGGTGAATGTATTTGCGGTGTTAAGAATAAGAGCGGCCGCGCCGGACTTGGTTAGGGAACCGGCACCGCTGATGAAACCAGCGCCACCGAGAGTGTAATCCACGGTTTCCTCGTTGACGGTGATACTTCCGGGCCGCACATCTCCTGTGATTGCGATGTTTGGTTGGGCCGCACCGACGGAGTCGAAGGTGACGGTATCGAGGTAGCGGAAGGTTTCCGGATTCGCGGTGCCATCCTGCCAGTTGAGTGAGTTGTTCACATCCCACGAGGTGTTGGCAGCCCCCGTCCATTTGATCGCAATTCCTTCGCCGATGGTAATTGTTCCGGTGGTGGGTCCAAGATTGGCAGAGCCACGGAATGCGGTGGAAATGGATCCGCTTCCACTGATCGAGCCGTATTGAATCACGTTATAGGTGCCCGCTGTCGGCTCACCTGGGATGGAGGCAATGATTTTTCCGTTCAGGGTCACCGCACCGGTGACACTCAAGGTCGAGCTGAGATTGTTTAGGATCAACGTGGAGCCTGCGGCTATATTGGCGGTCGATGCGGGGAACCCGCTGTTTCGGAGTTCGAGAATTCCGGCTTGGACATCCAAGGCTCCGGTATTTGTTTTGGTGGTCCCGGAGAGGATCCATTTTCCCGGTCCGGTTTTGGTGACTCCCAGAACGCCAGTACCTGCAGGATTCGACAGTTCGGCTACCAGTTGGTTTTCGCCGGTGTTTGTGCCGGCAAGGGTGAGTGTGCGATTGATGTCGGACTGGCCGCCAAAGGTAAGGGCCACGGAGCTGGCTGAAGCCGCCGAAGTTCCCTGGCTGAGGGTGATCGTCCGAGCGGAAGGATTGGTGGCGATGACGGTGGTTCCCAAAGGAATGTTCGTTCCGGTAACTGTAGCTCCCACCGAGATGCCGCCACTTTCGGCGACCGTCAGCGTGGTGGCTCCATTGGCGAACGCAGCAGTTGATGTCGTAGTGACTCCAGTCTGATGGCTCAGGGTGGTGCTTGTCAGTGAAATCGGGCCGGTGCCGCTGGAATCAAGTGTTCCCCCCTTGGGAAGCAGACCAAGTGTCCGGTTGGCGCTGTCACCTGCGCCGGAGTAACGGAGTGTTCCGCCCAAATTGAAGGAACTGGCGGTTCCAATCGAACTGGCTGTTCCGTTATTGGTCAGCTTGACGATATCCACAATGCCCGAGTAAAGGTTGGGGACGAGATCGAAGTCGTTATCGCCGCGGGGGATGGTGATGGTTCCTCCGCCGTTGGCGTTGATCCCGATCTTGCTGGTTCCGTTGACTGCAATTTTCGAATTGAAGATGAAATCTCCGGCTCCGAATGTATTCAGCACGCGGGTATCGCCTGTTCCCGAATTGCGGATGGTGTTGGTGGTGGCGGGACTTGCGCCGAGGGTGAGGGTGGCACCCGTGAGCGCTTCGATGCCGTAGGCACCACCGGTTTCGGCGATGGCGAAGTTGCCGCTCCAGGTATTGCTGCCCACCGCCGAGCGCAGCGATATCGGGCTGCCGCTGACGCTTGCACCGCTATAGAATGACTTGCCCGAGACCGCGAGGATCTTGTTTGCATCCACGGTGACGCCCCCAGTCAGTTCCAAGATCGAAACACCTTGGTTGTTGCCGCGCATCTGGATGGTTTTCGCGGTAGCGGCCGGACCGAGTCCTTCCGCATGGCTGACACGGACAACGCCAAAATTGGTGGTGCCGGTAGTGCCGGTGGCGAGCCCCCCTGTCCAGGTGGAGGGGCCGGAAAGCAGGAGTGCGCCTCCGCCGGCGTTCTTTGTAAAGAGGAAGTTGCCACCGTTGATTCCACCCGATGCCTCGAGAGTTCCGGCGCTGATGGTCACGGCACGCGCGGCGCCGACGTTAATGCCGCCAGAAGCGACGAGCGGGCTGCTTCCTGCCTTGGTGAGCACAGCAGAGCCTGTAATGGCTCCCGCAATACTGAAGGTTCCTCCACTGACAGTGATCGTGCGGGCGACTGAAACGTCCAAGGCCGGTGTGTGGACAAGTGTGCCGGTCCCGGTTTTGGTAATGTTGTTGGTGCCGGTGATGCCGCCGGAAAGCTCCGCGACATTGGCATCAACCTGGAATGTCCGGTCCGCGCCGTTGAGGTTGAGCGGATTGACGACGGTAATCTTGTGGGTTGCAGTCGAATTATTGAGCCAAAGCGTGTTGGTGTTGATGGCTGTGGCGAGACCGTTGACGTTGGTGGTGAAGTTGTTGAAGGGAACCTCAGCCGAGGCTCCGCCGAAGTTGACGGTGAGATCCCCGCCGCGGGCGCTCAATCCCATCACACGCGTGGAGCTGTTGGCATTGAGCTGGCCGAAGCGCACTTGACCCGCTAGACTTCCCAAGGATCGCGTGAAACTTCCGCTGAACTGGACCGTGCCGTTTTCCGAGGTTGCGATACTCAGCAGTGAGTTGCTCGGAAGGGCGGAGGTGGAGTCAAACCAGAGGATACCCGCTGAGTTGATCGTTTCGCCGGTGTAAGTGTTGGCTCCGGTAAGTCGGATTCCCTCATTGACAGAATTTCGGAACAGAATGTTGGTGCCCGTGCCGGAAATCACGCCGTTGATGTCAAGTCGTTGCGCGCTGTTGTTGGAGATACGCGCAGTGTTGAGCGTGACATTGATCGTGCCGTTGATGGTATTGATTTGGGATGCGGTCCCGGTGCTGCGGATGCCACCTGGGGGGGTTGCATTTCCGCCGGGCGAGTTCAATGTGATACCAACCGTGTTGGGCAAGGTCACGCCACCGTCGAGTTGAAAGAAACCTCCGCTGCTCAAGGTGCCATCGATGTTCACCGAGGTAATGCCACCGATCGCATCATTGCCTCTCAAGACAACCCCGTTGTTATTCGTTGCCGCGACGTTCTGGATGCTGAGGGTTCCTTGGAGAGCCGAGTTGTTGCCCGTGAGGTAGAGAACACCTGCACCCGATTTTGTGAAACCATTCGTTCCTGCCAGCGGAGCGCTGATGAAGGTGTTCTGGTTGGTCACGGTAATGACCGGCGCACTGGCACCGTTGTTGAGCGTAAGGAGTTCTCCGCCGCTGAAAATCCAGTTGTGACTCGCAGTGGTTAAATCGCCAGTTGTGATCGCCCCGATGGTGACGGGTGCATCGAGATTCACGGTTCGATCCGCATCGATGTTGAGTGTGGAGAAATCAGCGATGGCACCGGCACCGGATGCCACCTGGCTGCTGGTCCAGTTTGCGGCGCTGTTCCAGTCTCCTGAGGCATTGACGCTCCAGGTTCCATTGGTCTGTGCGGAGAGGGCCGACAGCCCGCACATGGTTACGGTCACCACGGCGAGGGTGGAACGATGGAGTTGAACGCTAAACAAGGGTTTGAATGGGTTTTTCATGTTGGGTCTGGATTTGGATTTCTGGAAACTTGCAGGAAGGTCCAATCTTGTTGATTGAGACTTCGCGATATTCGGAGATGCGCCACCCGCCAACAAGCAGTGAACGAGGGAGCATGTGGGTTTACTTGAAACGACCTGAACTTGGACTGAATCCGAAGAAGTCAAACCCACCAGGTGGATCTGCGTTTCAACGGGAACCTGAGGCTCAGTGACTTATAAAGGCTGCGAATTTAGCCTGCATCACCGATTTGCCAAGCAAACTTTCACCGACAGCGGACTTTCTCCGGAACCTGTCAGGCCCCAAGGCAGGAGTGGCAGGGGAAGCGCCCGAGGTGGAACTCTCGATCATGCCACGGCCACCCCAGAAGATCCACGAGCGGCAACGGCCATTGCTCGTTACCGCTCTATGTCCCTTCGTCCGGATTCATCTGGAAATGTTCCTGACCATTTTGTTTCCGATCCGGCTCGAACTCGTTCCCCGAATGAAGGCAATGGCCGCTGGACAGGGACGACCGCACCGCAGGCATTCAATAAATGAGCCAATACGCGGCCATCGGAGTGTTCCGGTGGCGGCCGGATGGGGGTGGACACGGGCAATGAGATGGCTGTAGCCTTGCGCGTGCTTCCATGGTTTTCCAGCAACCGCTTCCCGCTTTACCTCGCCCCAATGGCCGGGGTGACCGACGTTGTTTTCCGCCAGATTTGCAAGGAGTTGGGGGCGGATGTAATGGTCACGGAGTTTGTTTCCGCCGAGGGCATCATGCAGGCGGATGAGCGGACGAGGAAATATACGGAATTCACCGAGGAACAACGTCCGGTCGGGGTGCAACTCTTCGGCGGTGATGGCGAGCGCATGGGCGAGGCGGCCAAAAAGATCATCGACTGGAAACGCCCTGACTTCATTGACATCAATTTCGGCTGCCCGGTCAACAAGGTGGTCTCCAAAAACGGCGGCTCGTCCCTGTTGAAGGATTGCCCGCTGCTCGCATCTGTCGCGGCCGGGGTGGCCAAGGCGGTGGGAGATCAGGTGCCGGTGACGGCCAAGATACGGATTGGTTGGGATGAAAAAACAATCAATGCGGTGGAAGTCGCCCGGGTTCTGGAAGACTGCGGCATGCAAGCAATCGCCGTGCACGGCAGGACCCGTGCGCAAGGCTATGGAGGAGAGGCGAATTGGGAAGTGATCGATGCGGTGGCGCGGGCGGTCTCCGTGCCGGTGATCGGCAATGGCGATGTGAGCTGCGGCGCGGATGTGGCTTTGCGCAAAAGCGGCACGGCGGTGTCAGGCATCATGATCGGTCGTGCGGCCATGCAGAATCCATGGGTTTTTCGCGAGGCGAAGGAGTATCTGCGCACTGGCAAGGAGCCGGTCGGGATTGATTTGGAGGAGCGCTGGGAGATGGTGATTCGCCATTGCCGGATGGCGGTGGGTAGCAATCGTTATGGCAGCGAAAAACAAACTCTGACCGCCATGCGTTCGCGATTGATGGCCTATTGCAAAGGATTTCCCGGTGCGCGTGAACTCAGACAGAAGTTATGTCATGTCTCTTCCATCCTTGAGGTGGAGGACCTCGCTGCTTTTTCTATCAGCCGCTTGGAATTGGCGGATGATTGATTTCCCGGTGCCTGGCAATTGCAGAAACCATCAGATCACCCTCGACCACAGCACCTTGAGGTAGCGCGATTCTGGATAATTCGAGAGGGTAGGGTGGTCCGCTCCGGCACCTGTCCTGTCAAAGGTTTGGAGGCGCTTGTTGCGGCGATGGGCGGAGGTAATGACGATTCGCTCGAATTCGCCCGCTCCCAATTGGCCTGAACAGGAGCAGGTCACAAACAAACCGCCGGGTGCCACGAGTTGCAGCGCAAGTTTGTTGAGATCGGCATATTTCGCCGTTCCGATTTCATCCTCGCGGCCATGGATGAACTTCGGGGGATCGGCCATGACCAGGTCCCAGGTGCGGCCATTTTCAATCATGGTCCGCGCCCAGGTAAAGGCATCGGCGTGGGTGTATTTGACTCGTGCGTTGTTCAGGTTCGCATTGCGCTTGGCCATCGCGACTGCGGTTTCATCCAGATCCACGCCCACCACATCATCGGCCCCGGCGAGGGCGGCGGAAATGGAAAATCCGCCTGTGTAGCAGCAGAGATCCAGCACCGTGCGCCCTTTGGCCAGTGCAGCGAATTTCCGGCGATTGTCCCGTTGGTCGCAGAAGAAGCCCGTCTTGTGCCCACCGCTGAAGTCCACCTCGTAGCGGACGCCGAGTTCACGGATCTTCACCGATCGCACGGCATCGGATTCCACCCCGCCGAAGCGTGGAATCCCTTCCACCCGGGCAAGATCCGAATCCACGCTGACCACGACCCGCTTGGTGTCAAAGCACTCATGCAGTAGGGGGAGCCACTTGGGCAGGCGTTGCCATGCGGCGAGATTGGTGATTTCCACCGAGAGCACATCCGCAAACTTGTCTGCGACGATTCCGGGAAGAAAATCCGCGTCGCCATGAATCGCGCGGTAGCTGTCGGTCTCGGCATCCAGATTGAGGATTTCCCGGCGAAACTCCGCTGCGCGACGGATGGCGTTTTCGAAGAACGTCTCGTCCAGATCCTCCAGTGAATGGCTCACCACCCGCAGCGGCATCCGCGATTTCGGATTCCACAAGCCCCAGCCGAATGGTGTGCCCTCCTTGCCCAATACCTGTACCAAGGCTCCGGGCGTTGCGTCGCGGGAAACCTCCCCGATCATCTTGGGCCAAATCGAGGGGTGGAAGGTCTGGTATTTGATTTGGACAGTCGGCACGGCGGAAATACGCCGCAGGGAGCTGCGATTGTCGATGGATAAATCACCCACAAATCCTTGCCCAGGCCCGATTCATGGGAATGCTCAGCGCCATGTCATTCACGCTTCATCCCCGCCCGCCCGGAAGTCCGGAGCCGGAAGTTGGTAAGCTTCCACCGCCTCGATCACTTTGTCCACGCCGCTGCCTTTCGCCGTCACGTCTGCCAACGCCGCTTTCATGAGCGGTTCCATCCGTTCGCGGAATCCTTCCGGCCATTCTGGGCCCCTTGTCTCATTCCAATCTCTCTCAGCTGCCTTTCGGCGTCTTCATAGTTCCCCAGATGTACGCGCATCAAGCTTTTCCATAACTTCCCGTGATTGGGCACTGAGAAATGAAGCAGTTCATGAACGATCCCAGCCGGTCCTCCAAATCGCCGATGGCATCTCCATAGCTTGCGTAAGCACGAGGAGCGGCACCTCTTTCGACAGGTCTCATTTTGCGTTTTTCTTTTGCTTCGCCATCGCCTCAAGCTTCAGAACCGCACTGAGGCCCGGGTTTGTGGAAAAACGCTCCGCCGCTTGTCGATAGACGGTCTCCGCTTCGATAAGATCTGGTGATTCCTCTTTACCCTCGCTGCCCTGCAATAGCTCGAAATAGTGTTCTGTTGCCTCCGCCAACTCTTTCGCCTTCTCGCTCATCTGCGGCGCTTCCACCTCCTGAATCTCCTCGGCAATATCCTCGATGGAACGGTTCGCATACTCCACCAAAAGAGCTCCCGACTCTCCTATCGTGCGGAGTTCACCCGCCTCCAACGATTGGATAATGAATGGCGAGTGCGAGGTGCACACAAACTGGATCGCCGGAAACGTCTCCTTCAAATCCGCCACCACCCGCCGTTGCCATTTTGGATGCAGATGCACGTCGATCTCATCGATCAATACAAGACCCGGTGTTTCACGGAAGACCCGTGCCAGAGGCAGATCGTCAGCCTTCAATTCATCCTCGGGAAGCAGATACGCATTCTGAGTGACCGCCTTGATGGCGATATCGGCAATTAGCGCCACCATCATCTTCTGCCCGGCACTGAGATTTGAAAACGGCTGAACCGTATCTTCGATATACAGGACGATCTCACCCCGGTCTCCATCGTATTTCAATCCAATCGCCCCCGGCACGCAGCGCAGAATCGCCGATTTCACGGCTTCGTATCCGGGACGCCAACGGCCATTCCGGTTGGCAAATGCGATGGTCTCCCGCTGGAACCAACTTTGCAGATCTCCCAACCGGATTCGCTCGTCAAAACAATCGTAAAAAGCAGCCCAACGCCGGGCAGGCCCCTCTGTGGCTCCCTTGGGCGGCCGCGACTGCGAGGGAAGCCAAGCACGTCCCGCCCCGTAGTAGGCGATCACCGGACATGGAGCTTTCTCGCCTGCCTGGTCCCTCTCGTAAACAGTCCGGATGATATTCAGCGCCTCTTTTGCCTCATGGTTGGTGGTTCTTGCACCATCCACCTTGACCTGTCGGCACCACGACACGCTCTGTCCATCGATCCAACCATCCGCCCGCACCGAAACCGGAAGACACTGGAAAAATTGGCGCCGGTCCCCTTCCTCCGTGGAGCCCAAACGGATCTCACCGGGCAGGATGGACCTGCGGCTGTTGGCAAGCATCGTGTCGGGTGGTTCCACCAGCCACACCCCCGCCGCCACGGCGAGCGCATCCAGTAACGTCGTTTTTCCCGCTCCATTGTCGCCCACCAGAAGAGTGAACCTGGGATGCAATTCCAGAGTCTGCTTCTCGAAGCGCTTGAAATTCTCAATCTCGATTCGGTCGATTCTCATGATGAATGTGGGAAAACAATAAGGTTCGAACCGGCGGACTGGAAGCCCCGATTGCGCTTCTGGATCTGCGGGAATCTCTCGGCCCAGTGGGCAAGCGACCACAAAGAACTCAAAGAATCAGAATCCAAACCCTCTTTGCGATCTCTGCGTTCTTTGTGGTTCAAAACTCTCCGCCGCTCAGCTTCCTCCCGCGATACAAACGTCCACCCGATCTCCTGCGCATACGCAAGAATCCGGGCCTGCACGGTCTTATGTTCGCTGGGTTTCATCTGAACGGATTGAGTCGGAGCGCATTGTAGATTTTATTTCGATGATCGTTATGGACACCCACTTCATCGGCATAGTCATTCCATTTGGAAACGACTTTCTGTATTTCAGCAACAATCGCTTTCGCCTGGCCTTGTTTTAATTGAGCAAGCTTGCCGCAAGACGCGAAATCTTCCATCACAAAGTCATCTCTCTTGCCGTTCAGAGTCATTTGATGGGCAGAAGTCCAATCACCCGACGGATTAAAACTATAGGTCACGTCGAATGCCGGCGATAAAGACCAGACACCTTTCCGATCCATGAGAAAGGCGATATTCTTGACATGATCATCTTGGTTTCTTGCCACAATGTTGAACACCATGCGCCTGAACTGCTGTTCCAGAGCTTCACTACCCAATCCAAGCTGCTTGATCGTCATGATTGCCTGCTCATATCCATATGCGCCGGCCATATTGAAGTCGTAATGAGCCATGGCTGCCAGAGACTGCATGTGCAGTTTAACCCCATCGTCCGTACGATCAAATCGCTTGGTCATGAAGTGCCTTCTATCATTTTCCTCAAACAAACGACACGGCATCATCGAGATCCCTGCGTCTTTAGCCATTTTTGAGTAAGCATATTCAATCACTCCGTAGCCATCCGGATCTACCAACTCCTTATCGCGGTTGTTCTTTACTCCATCGAATTTCATCAGCCAATACTCGAACCCAAGCGCGGCAGCAACTTGCCCCGACCTCACTTCATTCGTTTTAGGATTCCAAGCAATGAGAGCTTTCGCCCTCGCTCCGCCCGCGGATGTGCCTACACGTAGAATTTCCCGCACCGCCTGATCGTCCTTGCGATCCGCAAACACCGTGGAGAGCGATGACCGATGCGTTAGAATTTCAGAGGCAAGATCTACCAATTGAGAAACGTGGATCTTCGATGAAATTGCTCTACCGCGCGGCTTTGCTGGTTTAAACTCCAACGCTCCCATCCCCCTCGTGCCAATGTAACATAGACGCTCCACCGCATTGAAGGATTCCGGTTCTCTGCCCGTTGTTGCCAGCCAAGTATTGATGATCGCATTACCAAATTTATCGGGCAGTGAATCTGCCAGTAAACCGGGAAGCCCTTGGAAGGATTTGATCGACAGTTCAGGAAAACGGTAGATGCGTGAATCGATGGGCATGCGAATCGGCGCGACTTCGATACCGCTTTTCATAAACCTGCGATCATACTCAAAATCAACCACTTGCTGACCTTCATTGAGGGACACGTATCCAATATCCGTTCCCCACAATCTAACCGTGGCTTGGGAAGTCATTTTTCGTCACCCCATTTCCATTCTTCTGATTTCGTGTCATTCACCCTCTTTTTAGCAGCCCGTTTCGGAAGCGTTTCGACTTGTTTGACGATATGGCTCGGCCGAGCTGACGGCTCCGGCAATAGCACCTCCAACTTTGCGAGCAGATCCAGTTCACGCAGGATGCGTAGCAGAGTACGCGTCTGGGTCGTTTCGCCAGCCTCCAGCCTCTCCAGCGTGCGTTTCCCAACCCCCGCTCTCCTCGCCAATTCCGCTTGGGTCAGGTTCAGTTGAATGCGAACTTGGGCTAACCTTACCCCCATCTCCGCCAACATCGCTTCGTCGCGCTGTATGTCCTGAAACTTCATATTCTTACTTCAATCACTTTGAACACTGCCTCATGTCGCTACAAGTGGCGAATTGGGCGAATTTTTCAATAAAAATCGTCATGTGCTGCGACTGAGCAGTCGTTTTGTTAACGCAAATTGTAGCGGAGAGATTCGCTTGAATAGTATTACATATCGTCATTAATGGCGAATCATAGCGAAAATCGGGTATTTTGTCGTCAAAAATGACGAATTACTGAACCCATCTCAACCCTGACTCGTCCGGTGGCCTTGGCGAAAAAGGATTGAGCTGGCCTTCATAGCCCACAGGGCGACGTAGGCCGGCGTAATCGAGGGTCCGGACTTGGACGGTTTTGTGCTCGGTGGGCTTGCTTATTGGAAAATTCTGGCTTGCATAAAGGCTCGTCCGGACGGATGGTCACCTCGTTCTCCGCCAGTGGCAGTAGAACCAACAAAGGCCCCCGCAGAGCCAGCCTGGTCAAATCTGCGGTATTTTTTTCCCTCATGGCGTCCATTTCGGTGAGGTTTTGAGCTTGGCCAGCGTACTCGGTGTGTCAGCCACATAGTAGAACTTGTAAAATCCCAGTTCTCCGTCGCCGTCGTGGAATTTGACCAGATCAATCTTCGTCCGGTCCACCACGATGGCGCGGAACCGCACGTCGCTCCCGCGCTCCAGAAACCAATCCACCGCTTCCCGGTAAAACGCCGCTTTCGATGGAGAAACCTTCCGCCACTTGAATTCACTGCCGATCCCATGTCGGTGCCTCAGCGCATGCAGCGCCGCCTTGCTCTCGGTTCGCAGTTCCTCAGGCAACCATAGACTTCCGATGACCATGTAGCGCGCCTTCGGCTTTTCCGAATGCAGCAGTTCCGGCCCGGATTCATCACAATACACGTCAAAGTTCATGGGAATTTGAGATTGGATAAGGGTTTGGGTCGTGCGATGAATCTTCCCGGTCTGGGAATCCTCGGAGCCGCCTTTTTCGTTTCAGGATCAAGTCCCTCTCGCGCTTCTCCTCGTGGTCGAAGAATTCAGAAATGGCTAACCGCAAAGAGCGCAAAGAACTCAAAGACCTGGAATCCAAATCTTCTCTGCGCTCCCTAATCTCCAATCTCAAATCTCCAATCGCTCGCCTCGAATCCCCAATGTCCAATCTCCAATTCCAAATATCCCTTCCTTCCGCCTCGGCGTAGGCGAGGATCCGGGCTTGGAGGGTTTTGTGTTCGCTGGGGGTGGGCATGGCCTAAACTGTTCCGTCTCCGACTTGCCAGCTCTTCGGAATAAGGAAGTCGCCCTGTCCATCCCGCCAATTCGCAACAACATGAATATTGTCCAAGCCCTGCCATGTAATCTCACCAGCGTGCTCCGTGACGATTAGTCGTGAATCTCCAAGGCTTTCGTTACCGTCCTCGTGGACAGCCGAACACACTGGACACTGGTGTGTTGACTGCAGCTTTTTCTCAAGCCACCCAACTCCAAGCATTCGATCCTTTTGACCTGTCAGTGTTGTGCCATACTCACCGACAGATGCGGAAAGTTGATCCAACTTGGACAATCGTTGGCGAACTGCTCCCATTTGGCGCGCAAGCCGATCCTCTTCGCCAAGGATTTCAGTAAGTTGGGTGACCGCCTCTTCGCCGGTTCCCGCCTTAATTTCCGGAATATCGAGCTTTTTTACGTTGTCTGGAACCGGCTGCAACTCGAGCACAAATCGATCAAGGTTCCATGTCGCATCTGGGTTAGGAGCGTCAGGCAGGAGACCAAGAGCTTTTGCCTGAAGGTAGTAGCTCTCAATCTCGGCCTCCCATGCTTTCGCCGCCTGTAGCCGCGCGTCCAGCTCGCGCCGCAGCTTGTCGTGTTCTTTCGTGACATCTTTCAGCTCACGCTGTTTCGCCAATGTTGATGCATTGACCGCTCCAAGAACCAATGGAAATATGGCGCGCAGCTTCTCTCGATGTTCGGTTGTATCAGCCTTGAAAAACAACGTGTAAGGATTCGCAACGATGTGTTGAGGCTGGAAATTGGATGCTGCCATATCCCGAAAACTCGGACGGCTCCCGTATCCGATAGATTCATCACCACTCAGCTCCAAATGTGGCAATTGCGCCACTTGATCCATACGGCTCTTCAGATCATCGACGCGGCTATTCTTTTCGATTCGATTCGGAACCTCCAAATCAAGACCTTCGACCCAATACAGATCAGTGGTTGTTTGCTGGTCGCCCGGATTTCGCCTAGCAACTATCATTTCGGTGTTCGCGAGCTTCACATGAAGTCCAAACCACTCGGTCATATCTCGTACCCGGCTGCTGGTCCGGGCGCTGAATGGTTTTCAAGACTCATGGCTTTCGTTTCCTTCCTGGTTGCGTTCCGAGATTGGCTTCATTTGGGACGCGGGTCTTGGCGGTCATCAGTTCGTGAAGGAGAGTGCGGAAGATGTCTTCGAGTTGGTGTTTTTTGGAACGGGCTACTTGCATTTTCCTGTCGATTCCATGGCATGCAGCCACAATGTCCTTCTGCTGGTCCTTCGGAGGCAGGATGACCGGAAATGCTTTGAGTTTTGTTGTGTTGATGCAAGCGAGGTTGGTTGTCCTGTGCGCAACTGAAAGGAAGTAGCTTTTCCCATACGGGCTTTGTGCCTGATAGGCGAAGAACTCGCTTGAGAGCCGTTGTGCGTCTGGGCGGACGGCAAAAACGTGATTTTGATGAACGCAGCCATCAACTTGCCCGTGCCAGATGAATCCTCTGCCGAGTTTATCAAAATCACCACCTTCTGTGAGAACAACATCGCCAGCCTCAAGAGCGAAGCGTGGTTGTTCGGCGCGCCGGATTGTGATCGTTTTCATTTCTGACAGATCCAGATAGCCATCTTGCACATTAGCGACCCGTAGGTATGGGACTTCAACTGCCTCTTTTGGATCAACCTTCCGGCCCTTCGCGATTCCGGTTTGAACGACAGCGCAACAGCTCAGTGGCAACACTTCCCAGCTCTTTGGAATCAAACCATAATCGGTTTGTTTCTGAGGTTCATTACGAAGCCCTTCGGAGAAGAGCTTGTGCATGAGGGCCTTTTTCAGCTCGGTGGTGGTCTGAATGATTCGCTCCTGGTCTTCGATGGCCCGCTGCACCGTCGAAAGAATGTGCGCGATCTTCTTTTGCTCGGGGAGTGGAGGGACTACCACAGGCAACATCTTGAACGAGTTCCTATCTAAGGTCGGAACCGAGGCTCCGGTCTTAAACCGGGAGAGATCCAGATGACCGAGAAAGTAGCGGGTGAATAGTGGATCGTTTCCGTGAAAATCTTTGACGTAAAGGGCGGTGTTGTGGGGCCAGAAGTCCTCTTCGTAATACGTGACTTTCCCGGCTGAACCACTTCGGCCAACGGTGATTCCTGGCCCGCTAGCAATCGCGACATCATGATAGCCGATGATTCCGTTCGAACCGCCCACCGGAACATGTCCATCTCGGAATTGAGATTTGGTTAGATCCTTTCCCCTTTGCAGTGTGGCGAATTCGCCGAACGGGATTGTCCGCCAACCCACATGCTCCGCTGGTTTATGGGGGACAGGAATTTCCCCCCTCCTTATGGTTTTCACGCGGCACCTCCCTTGTTTCGCCCCTTCAGGGCTCCGGATTCTATGGGGACGGTGGACCCAGGGCGATGCCCTGGGCTATCGAATGGCCGCCCCGTTGGGGCTTTGGAGCACGGGTTTTCCAACCCGTGATTGATTTCTAACAACGGACAGGAAAGTCCGTTCTTCTTTGGGTGAACTCTCATGGCTTCCCGCCTTTCTGTTTGAGATCCTTTTCGAGGGCTTCGATTTCCTTCAAGTCGTCGGCGGCGGCTTGGGTGGCTTCGAGGGAGCGGCGGCGGGTGTCGAAGGTGTGGTAGCGGTCCTCAGCGATGGTTTTCATGTCCGCGCTGCTGATGGAGCCCTTGCCTTCGAGCACGGGCTGGTCATTGGAGGAGAGCATGCGGTCCACGCTGGAGCGCCAGTAGTCGAGAGTGAGGTCCTGTTGTTTTTTGACGCGGAGCTCGGCTTGTTCGAGGAAGATGACGACGAGGCGGTTGAGGGTGTCCACCTCGTCCGCGGTGAGGTAGTTCTTGGCGATGATGACGTCCTGCTTGCGGACGCGGGAGCCGGTCCAGGAGGTGAGCGCCATGTTCGGCTCATCCGGATTGGCGCGGGCGACGATCAACTCGGCGGCGGTTTTCCCGGCGGCGGCGTAGAGGAGCTTGTTCTGGACCTCGGCGAAGAAGGCCTGGGTTTCCTTTTCCCGGATCTGATAGTCGCTGGAGAGGGCGAAGAGGTCGCGGACTTTCTGGTAGAAGCGTTTCTCCGAAGCGCGGATCTCGCGGATGCGTTCGAGAAGCTCGTCGAAGTAATCCCAGCCGCCGGGATTCTTGAGCCGCTCGTCATCCATGACGAAGCCCTTGACGATGAACTCGCGGAGCCTGGTATTGGCCCAGCGGCGGAACTGGGTGCCTCGGGGAGATTTCACACGGAAACCCACAGCGAGAATCGCCTCCAGATTGTAGTGGGCAACGTCGTAGGACTTGCCGTCGGCGGCAGTTGTCCGGAAACTCCGGACAACTGAATCCGGGTCCAATTCGCCCTCTTCGACGAGGTTCTGGAGGTGTTCGCTGATCGTTTTCTTGGATCGGTCGAACAATTCGCCCATGAGAGCCTGGGACAGCCAGATGGTTTCATCCACCAGCCGGCATTCCACCTGCGCCCGGCCGTCTTCGGTCTGGTAGATGACGAGATTGCCTGTCGGTTCTCCACTCATACGCCGAGCTGCTTGAGGATTTTCCGCAGGGCCTTGTCGGTTTCCTTGGCCTCGGCTTCGATGGCGTCCAATTCGGCGACGATCTCGGCGATGGGGCGGTAGGTTTCGGCGTCGCTGGTGTGGATGTAGCGGCTGGGGGAGATGTTGTAGTCGTTCTTCTTCAGCTCCGCGTGATCGACGATGCGACTGAGTTTCTCCTCCTCCTGCCAGCCGATGAGGATGTCGGCGATGCGCTGGATGCCCTCGTCCGGGATGAAGTTCTTGGGATTTCCCTTCTCGAAGATCTGGCTGGCATTGACGAGGAAGACCTTGCCCTTGCGTGCCTTCGGCTTGGCGGCGTGCAGGAACAGAACGATGCCGGGGGCGCTGGTATTGTAGAAGAGGTTTTCCGGCAGGTAGAGCACGCTCTCGACGAGGTCGCGATCGACGAACCACTGGCGGACGGTCTTTTCCTTGTTGTCCCCGGCATTTCCCGAGCCGCGGGAGACGGCCCCGGTGTCCCAGACCACGGCGGCGCGGCCGTCGGCCTTGAGGGAGGCGAAGATGTGCTGGGTCCAGCCCCAGTCGGCGGAGGATTTCCCGGGGAAGCCGGCTCCAGCGGGGAAGCGGTCGAGCTCGTCGGCATCGTAATCCGCCTCGGTGAACCAGTCCTGGTTCCACATGGGATTGGCGACGACGCGATCAAAAGTGCGAAGCTTGCCGCGCTTGTCTCGGAACTTCGGGTTCTTGAAGGTATCGCCGATCTCGATGCTGCCCTCCATGTCGTGGATGATCATGTTCATGCAGGCCATGGCCCAGGTATCGGCGACGTATTCCTGGCCGTAGAGTTTGAGCGGTTTTGGCTTTTTCCCCTTCGCCTTCTCCTCCATGGCCACTTCGCACTTGATGAGCAGGCCAGCGGAGCCGCAGGTGGGATCGTAGATTTCCATGCCGGGCTCGGGCTGGAGCACCTTGGATATGATGGTACCGACCTCCGGCGGCGTGTAGAACTCGCCCGCGCTCTGTCCGCCGCCCTCGGCGAACTTGCGGATGAGGTATTCGTAACTCTTGCCGATGATATCCGCCTCCACGTCCTCCAGCCCGAGGCGTTTCTCGCTGATCTTTTCAATCAGGTTGGAAAGGCGGTCGTCATCGATGTCCCGCTGGCCGTGGGTGGTGGCATTGAAATCGACGCGGTCGATGATGCCCTGCAAGGGCGGGTTTTCCTTCGCGATGTCCCGCATGTGGCTGGTCACGCCCTCACCGATCTTGTCGGAGAGCTTGCGGATGACGGACCAGACCGGCTGCTCAGGATCGGCGGGTTCCAGCGGCAGGAAGAAACGGACGAGCTTGTGATCGCGCTTGGCAAGCTGGAACGCCTTTTTCCGTGACCCAACCTCGGCGGCGATGCGATTCAGCTCATCATCAAAGACATCGCAAAGGCGCTTGGTGAAGATAAGTGGAAGGATGAAGTCTTTATACTTCGGCGCGTCCTTCGCCCCACGGATGGAGCAGGCAGCATCCCAGATCCAGGATTCGAGAGATTTGTTTTTCTCAGGTTTGGGAGAAGCGGTTTTACGGGCGGCCATTTTGGAGGAATTGCGGGACACTGACGCCAGGCATCAGACGGAAAGCAGATGAAATGATAGTTTCCAAAAGCAAAGTTAGGGGAACGGCGGAGGGTGGGAAGGATAAAAACGGACATGAGGGATTGGGGATTGGATCATTGGAGGGAGATGAAAGAGGGGAGAAATCTGGGAGGCTATTCAGATTGAAAGGGAGGTGATTGAAATGACAACTACTTGCCATCCCAGCCGCCGCCGAGCGCTTTGGCGAGGGCGGCGAGGGTGATGCGGTGTTGGGCTTCGAGTTGGGCGAGCACGAGTTGGACGCGCAGCACGGTACGGCCGGCTTCGACGACTTCGAGATAACTGCTGAGTCCCTTGTCGAAGCGTTCCTGCGAGAGTCGCTGGGTGTCGCGGGCACTGGCGAGGGCTTTTCCCAGGGCATCCTGTGAGCGGGCAAGACCTTTGAGATCGACCAGGGCATCTTCCACTTCCCGCAGGGCGGTGAGCAGGGAGTTGCGGTATTTAGCCAATGCCTCGTCACGCCGGCTGACGGCGGCATCGAAGTTGGCCTTGTTGCTTCCGCCGTCGAATATCGGTGCGGCGACTCCGGCACCGAGGGAAAGAATGCGGTTTTCCCAATCGAGGAAGCGGCTGACATCGAGTGACTCGAATCCGCCGCCCGCGCTCAGGCTGAAGTTGGGATAAAATGCCGCTTCCGCCACCCCGATGCGGGCGTTGGCGGCGCGCAGTTCCTGTTCCGCGGCGCGGACGTCCGGACGTCGGTTGAGAACCTCGGCTGGCAGGCCGGCGCGGATGTCGGGCAAGGAGCCATCGGTGCCACGGATCGAGACAGAGAAATCGGACGGGCGGCTGCCGCAGAGGACGGCGAGGGCATGCTCGGCGGACCCGCGCTGGCGCTCGACGGAGGCGAGGTCGTTGTTGGCGAGTTCGAGTTCGGTGCGGGCCTGGCTGGTGGAGAGGCCATCGATCAATCCGGCGTCCGCCTTGCTTTTTTGCAGATCGAGCGTCTCCTTGCGGCTTTCGATGGTTGCCACGAGCACCGACTTTTGCGC
This sequence comes from Luteolibacter sp., assembly GCA_040399845.1. Lineage (GTDB taxonomy): Bacteria > Verrucomicrobiota > Verrucomicrobiia > Verrucomicrobiales > Akkermansiaceae > Luteolibacter. The sequence continues at coordinate 35,124 of JBBARN010000050.1, forward strand.
ATCCAGCCCGCGCAGGAGGAAATACTGTCTCGCCACCTCGGTGGCCACGCCAAGGCGTTGGGAGTCGAGCAAGGCCTCGGCGGTGGCGGCATCGGCATTGGAGGCTTCCAGCAAGCGTTTGTTGCGTCCCCAGAGGTCCGGATCGTAGGCGAGATCGAATGAGCCACGGTAGCGCTGGTTTTCCAGATCGATGGAAATGCCGGGCGGCAGTTGTTCGGAGGTGGCATCCTGTGAGGCACGGGCGATTCCTGCAGAGCCATTCAGATCAAGGGTGGGAAACATCCGGGCGCGATCCAAGCCGACGAGTGCCCGCGCCGTCTCCACGCGGGCCTTGGCGGCGGCGAGGTCGTTGTTGGCCTCAAGCGCCCGGTCCACCAAGCGGTTGAGCTCGCGATCATTGAACAGCCGCCACCATTGGTCCGGCAGTCTTGCACCCGCCACCGGGGCGGCTTGCTTCCACCCGGATCCGCCGCCCAAGCCGGGCAATTGGAAGTCCGGCCCAAGCGTGCAGGAAGATAGCATCACCGCTGCTGGCAAGATGATATAACTCGTTTTCATGATCAATCGAATGAAGTGGGTAGTGAAGGATCCGCGTGATGGGCCAGGGCGAGATCGATATAATGTTTTGCCGCCCGGTGCGGACATAACTCGGGAAGTGCATCCGCGGGGAAATAGGCCGCAGCTGTGGTTTCGTGGCTGGTGGTAAGCATGCCACCGATGGGACGGCAGAGAAACACCAACTTGTAAACGTGTTCCGGCTGCCTTGGGTGGCCTTGCAGGTCCTTGTCCCAGCAGGCGATCAGCTTGATCACCTCCACCTCGATGCCGGATTCCTCCCATGCTTCCTTGGCTGCATTGCGGGCGGGGCTTTGGTTGAGATCCGCCCAACCACCGGGCAAAGTCCACTGCCCTGATGATGCTTCCTGGACAAGGAGGATGTGCTGGTTCTCATCCAACACCGCCGCGCGCACATCCACTTTCGGCGTGGCATAGCCGAAGGAATGGGGCCACTGGAATTCGGGGGCAGCGTGGATCAAGGGCAGGGAGGCGATTTCATGAAGACGCCGGTAGCGATCGAGATCGTAGGGGCCTTCCGAATATTTCAAACCCGCTTCGGCGATGGACATCAGTTCGCGGCTCAACGCGATCCAATCGTAGGGAGGCAATGCTTCGGAAGGAGGAGTCATGGGTCTGTGGCTTCGATGAATACATCTACCTGCTGACCGACATAGAGCGGCGTGCCATCCGGGCGGTCGAGCGAGAAAATCACTTGCAGCACCCGGGTATCGACCCGCTCGGTGCCGGCACCGGTCAGTGAAACCTTGGGAATCACATAGGGCTCGACCCGCACGTATTCGAGCGGAAAGGTCACTTCCGGGTCGCCCTTGAGGCTGGCTCGTCCTTTTTGCCCCGGCCGGATGCGCGTTGCATTCTGTTCATCCACGTCGGCCCGGACTTGCAGGCGCTGGGTTTCCCCCACGATCATGGCCGGAGATTTTGGCGAAGTGGCTGCATATTCACCTTCGCGGATATTCACCTGGATCACCGTGCCAGCGCGTGGCGAACGGATGCTCAGGCGCTCGATGAGCATGGAGTTTGCCTTGAGTTCGCTTTCAGCCGCTGCGACATCGGCACGGGCGGATTCCAGTTGGGCGCGCGCCACGGCCACGTCCTGTTTGCGGTTGTCCAAATCATCCTGGCTGACGGCTCGCGGGTCGTTGACGGAACTCAGCCGGGCAAGCTGGGATTCAAGTTTTGCAAGCTGAGCCTCCGCCACGGCGATGCGGGCCTTGGCGACACTAAGTTTGCCGCCGAGATTGACCTGTTGGGCCCGGAGATCGCGGTCGTCGAGAGTGAATAACAGGTCGCCCGCCTGGATCGCATCATTGACCTTCACTGCCACCTTCGCGACGACGCCGGGAACGGGCACGCCGACAGCCACATTTTCGCTCAAGGCCTCAAGGATGCCCGTGGCGGAGACCGATTGGGCAAATGGTTTGGCGGCTGGCGGATTCGGCGGATCTCCTGATGGCGGGATCTGCCGCTCGGCCTGAAGGCGCGAGATGAGAACGATGCAGAGCACGCCGCCTGCTGCCAGCAGCAGCGTGCCGTATCGGATGATCGAAGATAAGATTCCCATAACTGATATCAATCGGGTTGTTGTGAACTAAAGCGCATGTTCATGGATGAACTTCGGTGCCTGATCATGGAGCTGTATTTTTTCTTCGACGATCTCGCCATCGTCCATGCGGGCGATGCGATCGGCATAGGAAAAAATCCGGTTGTCGTGAGTGACGATGATCACCGCGCGGTTGGCGGTGCGGGCGACGTTGCGGAAGAGTTCGAGCACGATTTCGCCGTTCTGCGAGTCGAGGGCAGCGGTGGGTTCATCGCAAATCACCAGTGGGGGTTCGTGCACCAGGGCGCGGGCAATGGCGACGCGTTGCTGCTGGCCGCCGGAGAGCTTGTTAGGGCGTTCATTCCAGCGATTGCCGAGTCCCACGGAATCCAGCACGGCGCGCGAGCGTTTGAGGGCCTCGTGATTGCCGACACCCTGGATGAGCAGGGGGATACCGACATTTTCCGCGACGCTGAGCGTGGGGATCAGGTTGAATTGTTGGAAAATGAAACCGATGTTGCGGGCTCGGAATTTGGTGAGCGCTCCGCCGGACATGCGGTGGAGTTCCTTTTTGAAAACTTCAATCGAGCCGCTCTCGACGCGCAAGGTTCCGGCGATGGCGCTCAGGAGTGTGGTTTTTCCACATCCGGAGGGTCCCACCAGCATGAGGATTTCGCCGGCATAGGCCTGGAGGTTCACCTGCTTGAGCACGTGAATGCGGTTCGCACCTTCGCCGAAGTGCTTCTCCACGCCGCGGACGTCCACGACTTGTTGGTTGGAGGCATTGCTCATGCGCGGAATACCATGGCGGGTTCGTAGAGACTGAGACGCACGATGCCCATCAAGGCGGCCAGCATGCAGATGAATTGAATGACGAGGAATGCCACCACCGGAATCTGCCATGGCATGACAAATGGCGGTTGTTCATTCTGGATCGCGGCATAAGCAAACGATGAGGTGGCAAGCAAGCCGATGCCGAAGCCGATCATGCCGACCGTGGAGGATTGGATGATGAGCATAATACTGAGGCGGAAGTTGGTCATGCCCATGGCCTTGAGGGCTCCGAGGTGCTTCAGGTTATCCAGAACAAATGCATAGAATGTCTGGCAGGCGATGGCGATGCCGACGATGAAACCGATCACCACGGTGGTCCCGAATGAGATGGGAATGCCGGTGTTTTTCACATACCACCAGATCGTGGACGTATTGAAATCATCGTGGTTGTCTCCGAAACCATCATTCACAAAAGCACGCAGGCCGGTGGTTCTTGTGATTTCCGCCGCAGCTTCCGCCGCGGACATTCCCGCGATGGGTGCGGCGATCACGGCAGATAACATTTTCCTTGAAGCCGGAGTGTATTGCAAAGCGCGCTCATAGGTCGTCCAGATATAAGGACCGCCCGTGAAGGAACGCATCGCTTCACAGATGCCCACGACCCGGGCTTCGATGTCATTGATCTCGAAGCGATCGCCCACCCGGATCGGGCGGTCCGCGTGTTCCGAGAGGCGGGTGACGGCGAGTTGGTCGATAACAACGGTGTTGGGAAGGCGGAGGTCTTCCAGATTGCCCTCGACCATGCGGACCGGGCCTCCGGCGAGGGAGGCGGCATCGATTCCCAGCAGCTGCACGGTTTTGAAAATGCCACTTTCAAGCCGCACCCTCTGGATGCCAGAATAGAGAGGCATGGCCCAACGCACGGCGGTCACCGAGCGCACACGGGAAACATCGGTATCTCGCAAGGGATTGATTTCATTGATTTGCTCCACCCGCTCTTCCACCACGAAAATGGGTGCTCCCACGTTTTTAAGCGTCGAAGTGGTCCACATCATGAGCCCGCAGAAAACCGAGGCCTGCTGAACGATCAGAAAGGTGGCGAAAAACAAACCGGCGACCAGCATGAGATATTTGGCCGTGTCTCCGAAGAGCATTTTGAGAGCGAGTCCGATCATGCGGGGGTGGTGGCAGACGCAGGAATCTAGCAGGTGACGGGCCTGCCGCAATGCGCGAGGCGGATTTGGATGATTTTCTCTCACAAGTGTTTCAAACACCCTGAAAGCGGCGGATTTTGATTGGGCCTTGCTGGGACGCCAGGATAGGCTCGTGCATGCGATCAACCGATGCCTGGCTGCAATCTGAAGAAATCGGCGGGCCGTTCAGGAGTTGTGTGGAATGCCGCTTGCCCTTGTTGGAGATCGATGCTCCATGGCTCGTGAACAAGGACTACTTCCGGAATGAGTGCGTGCTGGAATATGCCATCTGCAAACCGTGCCGCGATGGGATCGCATCGAAAATTTCCGAAGAATCCAAAGCGGCAGTTCGGCAGTTTTTGGAAAATGAGGTCGATTGGAACTCACGTTTGGCTGAGTTCATGGACATGCACGATCCATGCGAGCGTTTTTCCGCCTGCATTGCATGCCGGAAACCGCGGGAGTCTCTTGAGGGATTCGCGATCTCTGCGTTGTTTGATTCTGGCGGATACCTGACATGCGGAGCCTTGCCGCTTTTGATGTGTCGGGAATGTGTCAGCCGGATGACCGCTGAGCTATCGGATGAGAGCCGAGCGGTTTGGAAAGCATTCGTGGCCTCACATTTCTCGATCGCGCCCGGTGAAGGGGAGGAGCCATTCGGGGAATTGGGGATCTTTTGAGAGGGCTCGGGATGGCCTGCCTGGTGGCGATCATCCCACGGCCAGTGCTTCTTCGAAAATCGCGGTGAGGTAGCCTATCGACTCCAAGCCACAGGAAACCCGCAGCAGGTTGGCCGAGACGCCACAGGCCTCCGCCCATTCGAGTTCGTGGTAATGGGCGAGCAGGGTGTAGGGACACGCTAGGGTGAAGGGGGTGCCGAAACTGGGGCCCTTGCAAATCCGCAGGGCGTCATAGACTTTGCCCGTTTTCTTCGGGTTTTTCAAAGTGAACGAAAGCAAGCCTCCATAACCACCGCTGCTTCTGCGGACGGAGTCATAGTTTTCACGGTTGGTGAGCGACGGGTGCCACACCTGCGCCACGGCCTCGTGCTTCGATAGCCATGCGGCGAGTTCCTCACCGTTGGCGTTGATCGTTTTCATGCGCTGCGAGTAATTTTTGAGATTCGAAAGCAGCACTTCCGCATCGGCGATGTAGAGAGGCGCGCTTTCGCTGGCATCCACTGCGAGCGAGCTCAGCAATGTGGCAGCGAGGGGTGAGTCCTCCCGCACCGTCGCCATGCCTGCCATCACATCCCCTTCGCCGGAAATCCATTTGGTCAGACTGCCGGTGACCACATCCGCAAACTTGAGAGCATCCACATTGTATGGCCCTGTGGCCGAGTCATCGATGATGAATGGCGTCTCGGATTCCGCGCAGGCCTTTGCGACCCGTTCGAGTTCGACGGTGCGGAGCAGGGGATTGCTGGGAACTTCGGTGAACACGCCCGCGAATTCTCCCTGGCGGATGCGCTTGAGTGCCTCGTCGAACGATTCTCCCACCGCTTCATTCAGATAGACGACGCCGTGGCCGAACAACTCCTGCACCTTGAGGCAATCCACATAAGGAAACTCCAGCTGCAAGGTCTTCTTGCCTTTTTGCAGGCCAGGCAGCGCTCGGAGGACCGAGGTAACCGCAGCCATCCCGCTGGCGAAGATAAAGGTATGATCCGGAGCCGCGCCGGTGGTTTTGGAAAGCGCACGAGTTATCAGATGCGATTTGCTACCTTCCCGATGTTTGTCATCCAGGAAATCCTGTGCCTGCCTGCTGCTGACCACCTCTCCTGAGAACCGCCAGTAGGCATCCGCCGCGGCCTTCGCCTTGGATGGGACGATCAATACCTGCAATCCATGATAACTTGTGATTCTCACTGCTGTTTCCGCGCGCCTTTCCACCCAGCGGTGGGCCCGCTGAACTGAGGCACGGGTGGGCAAGACGATCACCTCTTCGTTTTCTCCCGCCACTTCCGCTTTTGCGTTGTCAAACAGGCGCTCGACGGTGGGGTGTTTGAAAAAACGCGGATAGCCGACTCGCATTCGCTTGAGGATCTTCTCACGGCCTTCCTCGTAGCCGATGATTGAGTCCCATGTCGGCAGACATACCGAACACGCGTGCGGAGAATCCGGGAGCGGCAGCCCCAAGTCCTTTTCCTCCCAAGCTGGGTTGGTTGATAAATCACGCGTCACACCCCCTCCATGCATCGTCGGAAGGGTTTGGGCAAGTCGTATCCATGAAGCCCGGCCATAAATC
>JBBARN010000051.1:0-11976 GCA_040399845.1 Luteolibacter sp.
CGCGACGCAAGGTTTGGCTGATCCTGATCCGTGGGTTGAAACCCACGGCTACATTCGGTCGTCACTCCGTGACGAAGATCCGGCGGCAACTCTGGGGGCAGTCCGGAAACGAGAATGTTGGTGTCGAGGACGGCTCGTATCTGGATTTGGAAAAGCATCCGGCGACGGTCATACCCGCGGAGGTAGAGGACTATGTGCAGAGTGGTAGTGGGTGGATTTTAGGACGCTTACTCACGATGCACTCTTTATGCTTCACAAACATCGGTAATGCTAGCCCCCTTACGAGGCGCGCTGTCCGCATCCAAATCGTTATTCTTTGACCTTGGTCCCGTGCTTGTCTTCAAACTCGCGCATGCGGTCCCTCATCTCGCGAACGGTCTTTTTGAAGCTTTCCGGGACGTTGGGGTCGTCGAGGATGTCTTCGAAGCTGCTTCCAGCGGAACCTTCCGAGGTGGCGGTGGCACTTGCGTGCCCCCCATCGCCGTCGATCTCGATGTGAACGTCATTTTTGTCACTCCCCTCCCCCCCCTTGCGATCGCGCTTGTCGGGTTTGTCGCCGGGCTCATCCGGGTTGTTGTCGTCTTTTTTCTCTTCGAGGGTGACGCTTATATCGCTCCTCTGGCCTTTGCGCAGGACTTTCAGTTGAATGACATCGCCCACCTCATGTTTTTCAATCTCGCTCCGGAGGTCGGAGGGAGAGGAAAGTTTCGTTTCATCCAGGGCTAGCAGGATGTCATTGACGCGGATGTCTGCCTTGGCCGCAGGGCTGTCCGGGGCGAGCACCGCCACGACCACGCCCTCATCCTCCTCCAGGCCGAGTTGGTCGCGCAGGGCGGACGATGCAGACTCCACCCGCACTCCCAACCAGGGGCCACCGTCCTGAGGGTCCTCAGCGGGAGGGTCTGAATCTCCGGAGTCGGCTTTGTCGGACTTGTCATCATCCCCCTTGCGGCGGGTGACCTTGCCGAGGGCGTCGGTGATTTCCGTAATGACCTCTTCCTTGCCATCGCGGATCGTCACGGTCTTGCGGATGGTTTGCTTGCCATCGGAAGTGACCGTCACGGTTTTCTTGAATGACGAGGAACCGCCGTGGTTCTCACTCGTCGCAGTGGCTTCGGCTTTGGCGGTGGATTGTCCCGCACGTTTAATTTCGGCGTTGGCCGTGGTGAGGGTGGCCACACCGAGCAGCGTGGCGAGGATGGATGAATGGGGTGTTTTCATGAATTGATGTTGGAGTTAGCTCAATCGAAGGAAATAGGTTCATAGACGAGTTCGAGTCGTTCGCGGGTGGAGTGCACGGTGACCGGGCTGTTGGAGCAGAAGGCGATTTCCTCATCTTGCCACTGCTGCTCCTCGAGGCTCCACATGCGGCCGTCCTTTTCAACGTAGCCCAGCGGCTTTGAGGCGATCAGCGTGGATTCCTGATGATAGACACTCACCGGAGCGGAATCGGATGAGGCATTGCGGAAAGGCCACGAAAAGAAGACCGCACAGGCCGCGGCGGCGAGCAGACCGCTGCCAATCCACACGCGCCGGTGGCGAATCGGAGTTTCCTGGATCCGCTCCGGAGGACGAGCGAGCCGCTGGCGGATATCGGCAGGCAGGATGCCGGGCTGTAGGCTGCGGAGTTGGTTTTCCAGATCGTCGAATTCGTTCATGGCTGCAATTCTGCTAGATGTTCGCGAAGGCGCTCCAAGGCATAGCGGTAGCGCGAGGTGGCGGTGGAGCAAGGCACCGAGGTGAGTTGCGCGATGGCAGGAAAACTCAAATCACCCCAAATCCGGAGGACCAGCACCTCCCGGAGGTCGGGCGGCAATTTCATCACGGCCTCCGCCAAGGCATGGCGGGTATCGCCTAACGAAAAATCCGGCAGGAACCAATCCGCCTGGCCGGAAACCACCGTCTGCTCCCGCCGCTGCCGCCGATCCATGCTGCGCCCGAGATCCACGGCACGGCGGCGAATGGTGGCAAAAACCATCGCCTTGTCGGGCAAACCACCCGCCGCCTTGCTCCATGATTCCGTCAGCGCGTCCTGAAGCACGTCCTTCGCATCCGCCTCGGTTCTCGTCTGCTGCCGGGCATACAAAAAGAACACTTCACCATGTAGATCCACCCACTGCTGCCAATGCAGGGGAGAGGCGGGTGGATTTGGAGGAATGTGCATGATCGGGCGGCTTCATCGACTGAAGCGGCACGGCGGGGAGAATCGATTTGTGGATTCCTTCTTTTGAACATTCACCGAGCAACCCATATCATTGCATTTGTCAGCACAGACAGACCGTTTGCTACTCGTGTCCGCCAGTTCTTGAACCAAGCGACTGGCAGAGGTTCGAGCTTGGGATTTGGCGCATCGTCGTGGTTCCGTCCCAAAAGGGGTTGACCCCACACCAAGGCGGTGCAATCCGCAGGCAGGCTTGTGCCCTCCTTGTAGGTTCGGTAAACATCGGATTTCCCCCAGATGTCATCCACGCCGATGAAAATCGGATGGTCCTTTTGTGCGGGACGATGCTGCCGCGGGTCGAATCGGCTTGCCAGTGGCCATGGTTGCCCAGGAACTCTCCGCCAAGCACTTCGCTGCCCCATTTGACTGGCTTGCCGTTGATCTCGTAAGGCAGTGGAACTTGGAATACATGGGAGAGGGTTGGCATGTTAGTTTTCGGGGATTTCATTCACCGTGTAGTAGGCCATCTTGTGAAGCAAAGGTTTGGCATCGGCGGATCTCATTTTCGATAGGTCGAATTCGTGGATGTGATCTTCGATGATGTTTTCCAGATATACGCGCACGGAGAGGCCGTCTGCGGAGGGTTCGGCGCGGGTGACTTTGGCGGTAGTATGGTCCACTTCGGGGCTGCCATAGGCGGCATGATAGATGTGGGTGTAGGTAGTGATGTCATACACGTTGGTATTTGAGGCAAGCTGGGTGTCCACCGGCTTGGTGAAGTGAACCAGGAAGCCGTCTTTTTGAATGTTGATCTCCCGGACCTCGAAGGGCACGAGTCCGGTCCAGTCGAGGCGCTGGAGAGCGAAGGGTTCGGTGCCGCGCACCGGCCATTGGACGTTGGTGGTGAAGCCGCCGGCGATGAGTTGGCCCTTCGGGGTGAACTCGACGTTCATGATGCCGGTGGCGAGACCTTCGCGGAAAGGATAACAGGCACCCTGCCAAACGCCGTTGATCTTTTCGGTGGTGGCGCGGAGGATGAGGCTCAGCGTGTAATCGCCGAGAAAAAACTGACCGTCGAAGGGGCCGAATTTTCCGTTGGTTTGATTGAGGCGGAAGCCGGAAATCGAGCGGCCCATTTTGATATAGGGAAATCGCACGGCGGGCGGCACCAGTTGTTTGATCCGCTTTTTCTCGATGCCCATCCGTGAATTGCTGTTAGGCTCCAGATCGGGTGCTTCCACGTTTTTTGCGAAAGGATACCAGTTATAGCTCGCGGGATGCCCAAGGAAGGCACCTTCCTTGAGATGTTTGAGCGAGTTGCAACCATTCCACGGGCCCTGGCTCTCGATGACAAACATCTCACCCTCGGAATTCGCGGCGACACCAGCGGGGCTTCGCAGTCCGCTGGCAACCGGTATGGTCTTTCCGTCCGGGGTGATTTTCACCGCCCAGCCGCGGAACAAGTTGTTCGAATTGTATGAGCCGCTCAGGCCCAGGGCGACCCAGATGTTGCCCTCGGCATCGGGTTTGGAGCCGAAGGCGAATTCGTGGCCTTCGGCGTATCCCCAGTTGTTGGATAAAGTGTCATAGTGATCGGCGCTGCCATCACCGTCGATTTCGGTGATGCGGGTGACCTCTGCCCAGCTTGTGGCGTGGAGCGAGTTGTTATGCCATGCGAGTGAGAAGATTTCGTCCTGACCGCTGGCAAACAAATGGAACTCCGGTCTGGGAGGGGTATCGAACGCACCTTTGACCAGGTAGATGTCACCGCGCCGGGTGCCGACGGCGAGTCTGCCATCCGGCAGGATTTCAAAGCCGCCCGGATGCATGGGCACGCCGGGTGGGATCGGGATGTTGACGATGGGGTAATACTTCGCCTCCTCCTCGGCGGTGCCCCACATGGCACCGAGGTCTTCCTCCGCAAGCGCCAACGGGGTGAATGCCAGAAGCTGCGCGGCGATGATGGATCGGATGCTTACCATGAGTATTCCAGAGTGAGAGTGCTGCTTCCTTTTGTCAGAGTGAGCGGAATGAGGATTTCGTTCGGATTTCCTTCGCGAACGATGGCTTGGTGTCCGCTGGTGATGCGCAGGCGGAGTCCGTCGATTTGAAAGGACGTATCGGACTGTCGGGCGGTCTTCGTGCCGGTGGCGGCGCGGAAATGGAAGAGTTCCTGAGCGACGGGTGTTTCGAAGTGGATGGTGCGCTTGAAATAGGCCTTGCTGTTTTCATCGCGGAGATCCTCGAAGTGGTCCGCCACGGCGATTTGACCGTAGTTGAAAAGAAATGTAGGTCTGCGTGCGGCATCCAGATGATAACCACGGAACTGATAACCGTGGTCCTGTGGAAACAGATAGTTGGTTTTTCCCTTGTAGGGCCAGTTTTCCTCCATGGATTTCAGGCGATGGAATGGAATGCCGGGAGGAAATGAAATGCGATCGGCACCACGAGGTTGGAAGGAGCCGAAGTTGATATTGACGAAATCGCCTTTCCATAACTGGCGCAGGGCCATTTCCTCGGAATCGAAAGCGAGATGGATGCCTTCGACATAACCCACGGCGATTCCGCGATATCCGGCGGGACTGCGGCCGCGGCAGATTTCCGGGACATCGCCGACGCGGACTTCGTTGGATTGGCGGGACAGTCCGATCGGTTTTTTCGCCCGGGTGCCGTCTTCAAGATAGTTCCATAAAGCCTCAATCTGTTGGGCGGAGTCACCACCCAGGATGTTGGGCCGGGTGGTCTGGCCGCCCGGCCAATAACTGGGCATGATGACCGTGGGGTGAAAACGCGACGGCTGCTGCATGAACAGCGTGAACCAGTTTTTCTGGAGACGCCCGGTGGTGTGGGCGATATCGAGCGCGCCGATGTCGCCGGATTTCTGGCCGTTGAATTCATGGCAGGCGATGCATCCCAGCCCGTTGATGCCGATCATTTCATAACCGGCATCTTTCGATTCCTGGAGATTGGCGATTTTCGGGATGACCGCTTTCTCCAGTTGATCGACCTTGCCGAAGAGTTCGGTGAGGTGGGCGACTTGGGCCTTGCCATACTGTGGCATGCTCGCATTGAGATAAGTACGCTGGCGTTTGCCATCGAGCATGACGGCATCGATCCATTCAGGTGTGAGCTTGGCACCGACGTGCGACAGAGGAGGAGGCAGGCGGCCTTGGTCTCCGAGTGCGAGTTGAGTGCCGGTGAAATAGGCATTGCGCTCCGGAGAGACGCCGCCGAGCCCACTGCGGTCGTGGCAGGCGATGCAATTCAGGCTGACGAGGGTCTTGTCGAGTTGTTGTTGGTCGGTGAAATCCGGTTCTCCGGCACGCGGCAGAGCTGCTGTTATAAGATCGCGCTGTTCTTTTGTTAGATGGAATTGGGGCGATGGACCCGGATTCTCACTGAGGCAGCCGCGTGTTGGATCGAGTTTTGCCAATGGCGGTGCCGGTTCGGACGTGACACCGAGGTCATCATGACAACTCGCACAGCCAAGCGTGGCAAAATGTTGGCGGCCCCGGGCTGCGAGCGCGGGTTCCAGTGTGAGTGGCTTGAATTCAGGGATTTCCTCTTTGGAAGTCGAAAGCATGGATGAAGGAATCGGCTTTCTTTCGAAGCCGGGTCCGTCCATTTCGAAGGAAAACTCCGGATTGCGACCGGTGTGGTAGTAGGTGAGTTGAATGGGATGCGAGCCCGCTTCGAGTTCGGCTTTGCCTTCGAAGTCCATCACACCGCGGCGGTCACTGGGTTCCTGGCTGACAATATTGATTCCATTGACTGACAGCGAACCTCCGTTCATTTTCAGGAAGAAGGCGTAAGTTCCCTTGGTGGGAATCTTCAGCCAGCCTTGGTAGCGAATCGCCACGTGTCGTCCGAGATTTCCCAGATGGCTTAGATCGAAATCATTCACCTGGCCGGCACGTTCGGCGGTGACGTTTTCACTATCGACTCCTTCCCATATCTGTCCGCGATACAAGGTGTAGGCAAGGTGCCCCGGAACCTGCGTGTCCTGAAGCAGAAAATGGGCGATGCGTTCGATGTCCTGATTCGGCAGTGCCATGTTCGGCATGCGTCCCGATGGCCGGCTGGCATGGGGATCGCGGAGAAATGCCACCAAGCTCTTGAAACTGTATTTCCGGTCCAGTGCTCCAAGCGGGACCGAATCCCCAGTTAGCAGTTCAGCGCCTTTTTCATCCCGTGGCGAATGGCAGGCCGAACAACCGCGTGAGTGAAACAGTTCCTTGCCATGTTTCGCGGCCACCGCATCCGGTGCCTGTGGAGAAAAATGATTTTCCTTAAGGGATAACAAAAAATGGGTGAGGTCTTCCGCGGTTTGATTTTTTTCCTCATGGCCCAGATTTACCAACACGTCCGGCATGGTGCTGCCGGGCTTGATCCCGTGGGGATTACGGATGAAGGATTTCAGGTATTCAGGGTTCACTCTGGAGCCTACCCCGGCAAGTCGCGGAGCCATCTTGGATTGGGCGGTCAATGATGACTCGCCCGTGTGGCAGGCGGCACAATTCAACTCCTCAATCAGAATCCGGCCCTTGAGTTCGGGGGCCAGTTTGCTGGCAAGTCCGGGAAGGACCGGCTCAGCTTCCAAGCGCGCTCCACCGGTGAATCCGAGCATCATGCCGATGGGAATCAGTGGTAAGGATAACGATAGGGAGAAACCTTTGAAGTATAACATGTCGGGTGTTTTGCGAGCAGAAGACGCTGGATGCTTGAATTGTAACGATTACTTCTCACCCGCTCAGTGGTTAAAGGCAAGTCGCGTGCGGTGATTTTTGCAGTGCGGAGTGATCGGTTAGGGCAAGCATGGAGCAGGCTTATTTGACAATCCGCAGTCGCAGGAATTTGACGGGATCCGGTCCTTTTGAGACACGGGCTTTGATCAGCGGGTAGGCCGGGTCGGTCGGCGGATCCAGATCAAGGGTTTCGATCACTCCGGTGCTGAACCAGCTTACGAAGTTGGGAGACCACTCGACGTGGTAGGTGATGTCGGTTGCTGAGATGAAGATCAAAGGATCGAAGCCCAAAAAGGTCCGCCGATGCATATCGGCGGACCCATTGAATTCCTGAGCTCATACCACTGAATCCGGAAATCGATTCCGGACGAAAGTATGATACTTTGGGTTTATTTGCTCAGGGCGATTTGCTGAACTTGGCGCAGCAGGAGCGATGAGCCGGACCGATCAGGGAACAGTCACATTGAGGCGACCGAAAAGCGTGGGATTCACGCCGCGAGGCACAAAGACTCGCACCCGGTCGGTATCGACTGCGGTTGGAGGTGTGAAGGATGCGTTGTAGTTGTTGTCCGTCAGGATCACCACGCCGGAAACTCCACCCACCGCAGTGGACCAAGGGGCAATGAGGTCCGTATCGGTTTCACAAGCGGCCGTGACTCCCGCAGTGACGGAAAGATCCGTGCGGCGGTAGGTGAATAGCAGGTAGTCCGCGAACACCAGGTTGCTGTCCGGATCGGCGTTGACCAACTCGATAGTGGGCAGCAGGGCGGAGTCCATACCAGTGGCTGGGTTGCCGCCTAGGACCATTTCCACATCGTTGGCGATGCCATCGGAGTCGGGGTCGGCTGTGGCCAGCGCATCGGGACCCGTGAGGCCGAAGCCAGCGATCCATGAGGCGTAGGACGCGGAAGGCCCGAGCGTAAGCACACCAGTGGATTCATCGAAGGTGTAGCTACTGGAAGCGCCATTGGGTTTGGTCCACTTGTTACCACCGGCATCGGTGAAACCAACGACGCTGAAGTTCGAGTTATAGGTTTCCGTCAGGGTCGAGTGGTCAACGAGAGTCCAAGAGCCGGAGGCGAGTCCATTGGCCGCTGTGGTGTCGATGTTGAAATCGCCGCCGAGGGTGACCGTGCCGGCGCCGGTGAGGCGGTTGTTGGATCCGGTGGTTGCACCGAGGACAAACTTAATCTGGGCGTTATCGGCGAGTTCGAGAATGCCGTCGCTCACTGTTGTGTCACCGGTGTAGGTGTTGGTTCCCGCGAGGATCAGCGTGCCGGCAGTGGATTTCGTCAATCCAGCGCCATTGTTGATCTGGCCGACGTTTTGCAGCGTGCCGGACTGGGCGGCAAGAACCACCGTGTTCGTTGCGGCGCCGATGTTGGTGCCACCCATGTCAAGGGTGCCGCCGTTGATCGTGACGGTGGCAGTTCCGGCACCAGTCCCCTTCAACAGGCTGGCCGTCGTAGTCACCGAGCCACCATTGATGATCAATTCGCCACTGCCGGCGGTGGCCAACGTGAGAGTGCCTGTTCCGGCGTCAGAAAACGCGGCCGAGCCACCGAGCCTGACGGTGCCACCGCCGATGGTGATTCGGTTGGTCGATGCGCCAGTGCCTTTGGCAAATGCCATGTTGATCGAGAGGATGTCCAGTGTGCCGGTGTCAAAACTCAGGTCGTTGGTGTTGGCAGCAGTCTTGGCACCCAGCGAGGTGGCAAAGGTGCCGATGGCGACGTCTGCCGTATTGCCCGTCAAGTCGATCAAATTCGCGGTCGTGTAGGCCGTGGTCTGGGCAGCTTGTGGTCCCAAGTTGACAGCAGCGACACGGCCCGTTCCGGCCACGTTGCGCAGGCTGACCGAACCGCCGGTGCCCGCGAAATCGATGATGCCGGTATCACGGGTGCCAGCGCCGAGGTTGATCAGGTCGGTTTGGATCACGTTGGTGCCGCCGCCAAGCCAGAGTCGGTGGGCGGAGCCGGTGGCGCTGTTTCCAACCCGTACGGTTGCCGCCGTGATGGAGTTCGCGACATCGCTGAGGGTCAAGGAAGAGGCGTCCGAGCCGCTGTTATCGCCAGAGGCCTGAATGATCAAGTTGCCCGACAGCGTGCTAGTGAACGAATCAAGTGCCGCCAAGTTGAGGTGGGCTTCGCTGGAATTGTTGTTACCCACGGTATTGTTGCCGACCGTGATCGAGGCTCCGTTGACGACCAAGGCACCGCCCCCCGTCATCGTCAAGCGAGTCTCACCATCGTCCACGTTGTTGCTCATCGCCAAACCGCCGTTGATCGTCAGCGTTTTGGCGGATCCAAGCGTGATGGTGTTTGCCGTGACTGAGTTGGTCTGCACGGTCAAAGCTCCGCCGAAAGTGGCCGCTGCGGCGACTCCACTCAGGTCGAGCGTGCCCACATTCGCATTGCCCAGTGCGGTCCCAAAGGTCAGGCCACCGGTGAGCGAGGAGCTCGCGGTGGTGAGGACCAGCGTTCCCCCGCCGATGATGGTGGCACCGGTGTAGGTGTTGGCTCCCGAGACCGTCCAGGTTCCGGTGCCTGTCTTGGACAGGGCGACGGCGGCGGTTGGGGCCCCTGCGATCTGATTGTTCTGAATGATACCGGAGATGATGTTGGCACCCGCGTTGGAACCGCTGAGCGTCAGTGTGCGGGTTGGGCTCGTACCGGTGACTGCGTTGGTCGGCGTATTGAACACAGGCGCGCTGAAGCTCAAAGCACCAGTGCTCCCATTGTTCTCAATCGTGGCCCCGCCAGTGTCTCCCGCTACGGGAGCGGGGGAGTTGGCACCGATTTGGACGGTGCGGTCGGTGGTTTCCCCGGCACCGACATAGCGCAGGGTGCCGTTGACCGTCGCGGTGCCGATAATGAGCATGCCGTTCGCTGCGGTGACGGGTGCGCCGAAGTTGCTGGTGGCGGTACCACCGACCACACTATTGAGCGAACTCGCGATCACTGGTCCGCCTACAAGGGAGGTGCCGCCGGTGTAGGTGTTGGCACCAGAGACGATGACTGTCGCGGTACTATCGACTGGACGATACATGATTCTGTTGTCCTCCGCGCCGTCGTCGATGACGCCGGAAACCTCAAGGGAGGCACCGGCGACCGCACCAATGCGGGTATCGGCGGCGGCGCCGATGGTGACATTTCCATTCCACAAGCTAGTGCCCGAGCGGCCTTGCAGCGCGCCAGCGAAGTTTCCACCACTGCCGTTGACGGTTATGGCTTCACCTGCGACCGAGATTCCCGCAAGCTCGACCCGTGCGCCGCTGGCCACCGAGGTGCC
Source organism: Luteolibacter sp. (assembly GCA_040399845.1). Classification (GTDB taxonomy): domain Bacteria; phylum Verrucomicrobiota; class Verrucomicrobiia; order Verrucomicrobiales; family Akkermansiaceae; genus Luteolibacter. The sequence goes on from JBBARN010000051.1 coordinate 10,198, forward strand.
GCCGGCGGTGGAGCCGAGGGCGTTGGCATGTTGTAAGGTAAGCACTCCGAAGCCGAGCGTGGTAGGCCCTGTGTAAGTGTTGTCACCGGAAAGGGCGATCGTGCCGATGACGGTATCCTCGAAGAAATCCATGCCGAAGCCGCCGCTGATCACGCCGGACAGCGTGGAGGTGCCGGCGCTGGTGATTCGGGTGTCTGCCGTCAGCGTGATGGTTCCCGAGAGCGTGGTTCCGTTCATGCGCAGGGCGCCGAGGTAGCCGGCACTTTCATTCCAGCCCAGGCCGCTGCCGAGGGTGAAGTTGTTTGTGAGCGTCATGCCGGTATCGAAGAAAACCTGCCCATTGGGACCGGTCGTGATGGAGCCGGTGCCGAGTGCGCTGGCGGCCTTGTATTGAACACGTGCCCCGGTGATTGTTGTGCCGCCGGAGTAGGTGCTCGTGTTGTTCAACACGAAATCACCCGACTGGCTGGTGCTGAGGTTGTCACCAATGAGCGTCAGCGAACCGGTGCCGCCGATGGCACCCGTGACGTCGGAGTTACCGGTATTCGTGCGGCGGACGGTGAGGTTGCCCGATCCGTTCAGCGTGACCGGGTTTCCAGCACCCAGGGTGGTGGTGGTGCTTGTTCCGGTTTGGGCTCCCATGTAGAGAGTGCCAGCCTCGACGACGGTGGATGTGACGGCAGTGGCTCCGGTGATGTTGACCATGCCGGCTCCCACCTTGGTCAATCCGAAAGCACCACTCAGACTGGGGATGGTCAGGGTTCCGGCATCGGACCCGATGGAGGAGGCACTCGCGAGTGCGACCGAGCTGCCCCAGGTATTGTTTCCACTGATATTGCGAAGTGCTCCCCCACTAAGGACACCGGAGCCATTGAGGGTGAGGGCCTCGGCTGCGGTCGTGATGCCGCCCTGGATCTCCAGCGCCCCGGAGGCAACGCTGGTGCCAGCGGTGGTGGCTCCCAAGGCGCTGGCGTTCCGGATGTTCAAGACGCCGTCGTTCACCGTGGTGGCCCCGGTATAGCCATTGGAAGTATTCAGCACCGTCGTGCCGTTACCGTTCTTGGTCAGCGTGGCTCCTCCGAAGATGCCAAAGGCACCTTGGATGGTATAGGTATTGGGAGAATTGTTACTGAAAACGATGTTACCGGGAAACACGTGGGCCGCATTGATGTCGACGACGAACGAAGCCGCAAAGTCATTGAAGGTCACCCCGTCGCCGGTGAAGAACTTCTGCCCGCCTCCGGAGAGCCAGTTCGTCGTGGTATCCAAATCCCAGAGGGTCGGATTGGTGGGATCGTTGCCGAACCAAGCGAGGCTGACGGGGGCGGTGTCGATAAGCAGTTGAGTATTGCCCCCATTGAAATAGAGACTGCCGCGTCCGGTGTAGATGAAGTTGTTTCCAGCTCCACCGGCCGTTCCCGTGATGCCGCCGGCCGCATCAAGGACAACAATGCCGGTGCCGGTGACTGGAACGGTCGGAGCGATTGTCACCGAAGCACCAGTCGCGTTCACAGAACCGGCGGTGAGGAAAGTCCCGCTGGTGCTGGGATCGAACGCGAGGTCACTGGTGCCGCTGAAGGTCAGCGCTCCTGTGGTGGAACCCTCGCCACCGAGATTCGCATTGTTGGCGACGGTGACGCTCGAGGTGAGCGAGCCAGTGAGATTCAGGGTCCCGACATTGACCGAGGTCGCGCCGGTGTAGGTGCTGGCGCCCGAAAGTGTCAGTGAACCCGCACCGGTTTTGGTCAAACCACCCGAAGTGTTGGCGGTGGTCAGGGC
>JBBARN010000051.1:12076-41322 GCA_040399845.1 Luteolibacter sp.
AGTTATTTGTATCGAGCGTCAGGCCGCCGGTGAAATTCGAACTGGTGCCAATCTGGGAGTTGAACGCGGCGTTCGCGTTGTTGTTGTTCGTGACCGCACCATAGATCGTAGCGGTGATGGTATGACCTGCCGCGCTAGCCGCCGGAAGCCAGGTCATCGCCGCATTGGATTTCAAGGTGCCGCCTCCGAAGTTGAAATACTCAGAGTATTGACCATTCGCGTTAGACTGAACGATAGCCGCTCCGACACTCAAGGTGCCGCCTGCGAGATTCACAAAACCCCGGGTATTGGTAAATGCGCCTGTGCCGAAACCAAATTGCATTGGCCTGACACCGGTGTCCACGTTACCGCCCGCAATGTTCAGCGCTCCGTGCGCATTGGAGCCGTCCATCGTGATGCCCAAGTTGGCGGTCACCGCCGCAGTGCGCACGAGGCTGCCGCCTGGTCCAACGGTGAGTTGCCCGACACCTTCCTTCCGGGGAAGAATCAACCAATCGCCCGAGTTGTTGTTGAACGTACCGGTGCCACCCACATAGACCACGGCAGTTCCTCCGCCGGTGACCCCAACCGCGTCGAAGCGGCCCGTGTTGAACGTGCCCCCGGTGATGTTAAGGTAACCGTAGCCACCGTTTTGGGCCACCCACTGGGTGTCTTGACCGTTCGTCCCGAGAGTGCTCGTACTGCCTGCGGTCTGATTCATGACCGCGATGCTGCCGGCAATGTTCGCCCCGGTGAAATTCTTGTAATCAGCAATGCTGCCGCTGACGTTGACGATGGTGTTGCCCGCTGCGTTGCCGTAGGCCAGGTTGCTCGAAGCGGCGAGGCCGGTCAGCGAGCCGGTGATGTTCAAGGTTCCGCTGGTCAACGTGGTGTTGCCAGTGTGGGTATTGGCCCCGGCCAGTGTCAGGGTGTTGGCCCCGATTTTCCCGATATTGAGAAGTCCCTGAGTGGTGTTGGTGATTGCAGAGTTGTGGGTGCGGTCACCGGCGGATGTGTCAAATACCAGGGACGCTCCGGAAGCGACATTGGTGGTGCCAAGTATCGTGTTGACCGCGGACTCGCTCACTGCGTTGGGAACGACCAGCGAAGCACCGCTGGCAAGCGAGAAACCGCCATCCACACTCCAGTTCGGCAGAGCGCTGGTGGAGCTGATGTTCAGGGTACCAGCCGTCACAATGGTGCCTCCGGTGTAGGTGTTGGTTCCCGACAGCGTCAGGGTGTTGGCACCCACTTTGACGATGCCGAGCGGGCCTTGCGCGGTGTTGGTGAGATTGGCCCCGTAGGTGCGGTTTCCACCAGCGGTATCAAACCCGAGGTTGGCTCCGGACAGGAAATTGGTGGTGCCCAGCATGGTGCTGATATCCCCATCGGACACGGCATTCTGAACGGCCAAGGTGGCACCGCTGGCGACGGAATAGCGACCGTCTACGTTGTATCCGGGAAGGGCGCCCGTGGTGGCAATGCTGAGAACGCCGGCATTGATCGCGGTGTTGCCCGTGTAATTGTTCGTATTGGAAAGGACCAACATGCCGCTGCCAATCTTGGTCAGGCCGCTGACTCTTTCATCACCGGCGGCGGTGACCTCGCCAAGCGCGGCAGACGCAGTGAGCGTGCCTGACTGGACGTCGAATGTGGTGGTGGTGCCCACAGCGGCACTGAGGGTCATCGGGACACCGGCAGACGAGGAAATGGTCGAAGTTCCGGTGGAGGTGACCGTGCCGTTGAGGTTCCATGAGCCGTAGCCACTCGCGCTGCCTGCCGTCGCCGTCAGGGTGCCACCGGCCAGCGTGATGTTGCCAAGGGCGCTGTTGGTGGCTGGCGAGGCATTGGTCACGGTGCCACCGGCGATGTTCAACGCGGGAACACTGCTGGCTGCGGATGCGAAATTGTTGTTGAAGACATTGCCGACGTCAAAGCGCAGGGTGCCGCCGGTGTTGACAGCGATGGTCCGGGTGCTGACGACACTGCCCAAGGCCGAGTTGCCACCGGTTCCCGCCACGCCGACAGCAAGGATGCCGCCGCCGACAGTGACACTACCCGTGAAGGTATTGATGCCGGAGAGGGTGAGCGTGCCGGCACCATCGGCCTTGTTCACACCGCCAACGCCGTTCGTCATGGGGGTGGGGATCGTGACGTTTCCGGCACCGCCAACAACCAGCGTGAAGGCACCGGTGACGGCGGCCGTCGGGTTGTTCAAGGTGAGCGTGCCGGCGTCGGAGTTGATCCGCGACTGGGCTGTCATCGTGACAGTGCCGCCATAAGTGTTATTGCCAGCGATGTTGCGGATAGCACCTAGGTTGGGAGTTGGGAGGGTGACGCCGCCGCCAGCGATACTAATGGCTTCAGCACCCACGGTCAAAGCACCGCCACTCCCGTCGATTTCCAATCCTGAGCCGCTTGCCAAGCTGACCCCCCCGGCGACGGTGCCGAGCGCTGCACTTTTGGTGATCCGGAGCACGCCGCCGGAAATGGTCGTAAGACCGGTGTATGTGTTGCCCGAGGCACCGGAAAGGACAAGCGTACCCGTGCCGGCTTTGGTGAGGGTGCGCGCGCCCCCGGTTTCGCTGATGAGGCTGGAAACGTTCAACGAGGCGGCTCCCGTATTGTTGGTCACGGTCCAAGATTGGTTCCCGTTCAGAATCAGGCTGCTCTCACTGATGGTGTGGGCCCGCGCCGTGGTGGTCGGCAGGGTGACAGTGATCCCCCCGGTACCCAGGGTGAGTGCTCCTGCGCCGTCGGCGATGGTGAAGGCGGCATCCCGATTGATGGTGATGCCTGCTACGGAGACAGCGGTGTTGATCGTGGCGATGCTGCCAGCGGTTCCAAAGGTGAGCGTGGATGTGCCACCGGTAAGTGTGGGATTGATGTTATCATTCCAGTTGTTGGCCGTATTGATATTCGTATTCGCCCCACCGCCATCCCAAATGGTGCCAGCGAAGATAGATTGCGTGGCAAGCAGCGCGGCAATGGCACTGGCGAGGGTGAAGGAGAGGCGGGCGGTGGATAGGATGCGGGGTTTCATGGGTTTTGGAGTTTTTAGATTTGAGAGTTTAAATGGGAGATTCTGGAATGGCTTTGACGGGATTTACAGGATACATGCTGGAGCAATTTGGGCTCTGTGACGGCCCCTCAAAGTGATGACACCGGAGAGATTTCGTCTCCGCAGAGATCGGGTTTCAGCAGGATTGGAAGATTCTGCTAGGTTTTTGAATAAACGAAAACGTAGCGTCCCAGAACGCTTTGCCAAGAATTCTTTTGGGGCTTTTGGTGACGATTTTTGCGGATGGGCTTTGTTCTTGTCAGGTGGATTCGCGGGATTTCGTTTTCCGTCTTGCGTCTTCAATCATCTTTGGGGCGCGGTCGCCGCCTGTGGGCAACACTGTCCATGGGCATCCGTTCACGAACCGGGCTCCCAACGCGCCCGGTAGAAGCGGCGCGTTTCGCTCGGGGAAATCGGCTCATTGAGACGGATGGAAACCCGGCTGGTTCCGTCGCCCGGGAAGTTTTCCCTGCCAGTTTCCACATAACTGTTAGATGGCAACGGCGTCCAGATTCCGTCGAGTCGGTTGTTGGTTTCGACAAGGATGTGGGTCTTGGCAGGCGCGAGTGGAACCGAGCACTCGAAGTCGATTTCAAGCGCTCCGCCGTTTTTCCGAACCTCCCCTTGCAGTCGCGGTTTCGAAGATCCATTCCGAGGTTGTGTTTGAAACTGATATTCCTGGTCATTGGTAAAACCGTCGCCATCGGGGTCCGCAGCAGCGCCGGAAATCGCGGGATTGTTCAGCTCCGCAGGAGAGAAGTGGCTGGAGTTCCATGCCGCACGCCCGGGAAAAACGCGAACGGTGGCTTGTGCGGTGAGCACGCCATTGAGTGTGAGGCTGTAGGTGGTGTCGGCCGTGGGACTCACTTCGAGGTAGCCGATGCCGTCCACGGTGGCTGTCATCACGTTGCCGATGCCTTGGTTGATGGTGAGCGTGGCGGGCATGGCGACATCCCACTCAAGGGTTGAGCTTGCGCCTTGAACGATCGAAGACTGTACCGCTCGGAACAGGCGGATGGCAGCAGGTCCGGAAACGCTGGCGGTCTGGCCGGTGCGGGTTTCGGAAAGCGCCGCGTCGTCATAGGCAATCTCGACGCGGTAGCTGGTGCCGTTATCATAGACTGGCGGACGATAGCGGGTCCCGCGGATGCGCATCGCATGAACGAGCTCACCGCTTGTTTCGTCGAAGACGCGCACAACCGGATTGCTGCGCCAGAGGGTATCGATGAGTGGCAAGTAACCGGTGGGCGTGCGGCCGTCATTGTCGGACTGGCGGAAGGTCTGCGGCCAATCGGCGAACTGCCCGCCGGTGGTGGGATAATCAGGATTCGAGTGGATGGGCCAGCACTCGAAGGTGATCTCGCGCGTCGTGCGATTGACGCGGGTGATGCCATAGCCAGCCCCGCGGTCATGGAGATTGGCCGGGTTGATGTTACTGGTTTTCTCGTAGTATTCGAGCGAATTGGCCGAACCGAGGACTGCGAAGTGGTGCGGGAAATTGGCGCTGCGGTTGGGCGTGACCCCGTCTGGCAATGTGCCGACGCCGTTGAAATAGAAGTCGCCTTTGTAAGGGCTGACGGTGGGGGTCGTGCCACTGGCATTGTTGACCGGGTCAAAGACGCGCGGAAAGAAGTTGGCGATGGCTGGAGCGGTGAACGAGATCCCGGCGTCTCGCGGGGCATCAGCTCCGTTGTGGGCGATCAAGCCGAGATGTTGGTCGCCAGCGAGCTGGAACATGCGGGACGCTCGCAACAGCCGCCATGCCTCGTTGCGGCGGTGGATCGGCCAACCATGAGTGTCCAAGTCATTGAGGAAATAGCCGTAGCCAACGCTTGCGTGAGTGCGAAAGTTGGCGAGCGGCGACTGGGAAACGACCAATTTCATATCCTGTCCGCCCCAATCTTCGTTCCAAGAGCGCAGGAAATCGTGTTGGCGCTCCCCGAGCAGGTGCTGGTCCGCAAGATTCACCGGCGGATTGTCTTTTCCGGTCTTGAACTTGCGGTCTTCGAGAATGGCGAAGCCGAGGCGACCATAGGTCATGCCGGTGAAATACACGCCAATGCCGGTGGTGGCATTGGCCGGCGGGGCGGGCTGGATCGGGTTGTAGGGATCTGCGTCGGGCAGATTGGAAGTCTGCGTGCGCTCGACCATCTTCACCCATGAAGCCGGCTCAACATAGCCGCCAGTATCCGCCAGGCCGGTCGCCTTGCCTCCTTCGCCCCATAGGTTTCCCTGGAAGACATCGTGATCGTCGGGAATTGCAACGGTGGGAATGTCACGTGTCAGATCGCGCACCTGCAGCACCCAAAGGTTCCATTTGTATAAATAATCGAGCTGGCGCTTGGTGGCCGAACTCTTGTCTGGCGTGGTGGGCTGGTTTTCGTAGATTTGGTCGCCGTGGGCGAGAAGCAGGTCGGGATCTTGCCGGACGATGTTGGCATAAGTCTCGGTGTGAGGTTGCCAGAGCATGACGGGCGACCAGTCGAAGCCGTCGTTTTGCAGGTTGCCGTCGTTGATCCGCTGGCACGTGGTCATGGCGATGACGATTTCTTCTTTGTCCACCGGGTCGCGGCGAATGGTGCCAGTCCAATCATGATTGCTACCCCCGATGTTCACCCGCAGCCGGTAGTCCGTATCGACGGAATCGTTCCAGTTTGGAATCGTGAATGTTGCCGTGTAAGAGGAAAGTCCATCGGTGTTATCAATGGGGGCTGTCGCGATGTTTGTCCACGAGGAGCCGTTCCATGTGGCGAGTGCGACGGTCGGGTTTGAAACGAGGCTGAGCGGGGAGAGTTGGGCGCTGAGCTTCAGTTTTCCCTTCGAGAGTGTGTGCATCGCGCCGAGGATCGCGAGGTGGCGGTCGGGCTCAGGGTTCAAGGCGATTCCACTGCCATTGAAATCATCAAACCAGTGAGTCGCCGATGAGGATCCAGGATGGTTCAGCAAGCCGAACGCACCGAGCACCCGGTCGGAGGGAAGGCTCACATTGATCGTGCCAATCTGGGTGTTGGCGCTATTGAATGCGGTGAGCGTCAGCGTGTAGCTGCCGGGTCCGCTGTTATAAGTCGCGGCGAGATTGAGGCGGGTGTTCGCTGCAAAGCCGCCGGAGGCCGGGGCCGATGCAAGCGCGGTGACTGCGCCGGTCGAGTAGTCCTCGATGACAAGGTTGCCATCGCCGGTGATGCCGAGGAACAATCCGAAGTCGCGACCGAGCCCGTCGTGGACGAGCAGCGCGCCCTGCCACTCAACATTGGGTGCGCTGCCGATCAGGAAACCAGCCCTCGATCCGGCGCTGTGGCTGCCGGTGTTCAATCCGGTGCGCACGCCGAACGAAAAGTTTTGCCCATTGCCGCGGATCGAGGTGCCGGGTCGATGCAGGGTGAGTCGCTCACGCGCACCGTTGATGCATTGGACGCGATTGTTTCTCACTTCCCAGTCCTGCAGACGGTTCGCCCAATAGCCGGGGCCAGCCCAAGTTTGATCCGGCGTGTTGTTCCAGTTGTCGGAAAACGAGCCATCTGGTGACGCGGAGGGCCACACGTCCAATTTCACGTTGTCGAAGCTTTGAAAGTTTCCAATCGCCTGATTGTTCGAGCGGAACCTCACGCCAACAGTTTTCCCGGCGTGCCCATCGAGCGTGCCGGCGGGGACCGCAAGATGATAGTGGTCCCAGCTACCGACCACCGGAGTTTTGAAATCGTAGGTGCGTGAGGCGACAGGCAATCTTGCGCCGCTGTTATCAACGTAGAGTTCGGCAATGATTTGCCGCTCCGCAATGTTGCTTCCACGCTGCAAGGTGAAGTTGTCCAGCCTACCGAAGGAACTGGCCGTGACGCCATCGCCGTCCACTCCCTTGATGACCGCGAACAACCTCTTGCCATTCGCAGCAACGGGCACCGGAGCAAAAATCAGGGTGGCCTGCTCATAGGTGTTGTCCAAGGTTGAGGTCGGAGAAAGCAGGGTTTGAATCTCCGTTCGAGGGCCGTCGATCAGGTCATTGCTGGTTGTGTAAAGCGTCACCCCCACCCTGTCGCTGCCATCGGTCCATCCGCTCGCATCCCGCCATACGAAGCTGGCTTGGAACTCCTCTCCGGTGGCAAGCGTGTGTCCGGTGTCGATCGCAAGCTGCCGGAGGTTGTCCTGGCTCAAAACGGCATTGCGGCTGCCGTCGAAGGCGTTGTTCAGGCGGGTCGCTTCGGCATTTTGGTTGCCCGCTAGATTGAACCACTCTGGCGTGTTGGTATATGATCGCGAGTCAACGAGGGATGCATCCGCGTTGAAATTCCCGTTGCGCAAAGCTGCTCCCACCAGCGTGAGGTTCGGGACGAAACCGCCGCCTCCGGGGAGGCTACCTGCGAACATGGCCGCATCGAAGCGCAATGAGAAGGCATCTCCGGCTGCGATCGGATGGGAAGTCATTTGCCAAACTTCCGCGCTGTCCTCGATGCTCATACGCCACTTGCCGTTGCCGTAGTCGGTGCCCTTCTCGATCACTTGGGCAGTGCCGCCAGCGGCACTCCAGCCAAGGACCGATGAGCCGGAGATCGGTGCCTTGTCGATGCCGTTGTTGATCTCGCCGGAAGGGTTCAGGAGTGGAACGGGCGCGGCCATGGAAATGCAGGAAACAAAGCCTGCCAGAACGAGGGGTGGGGTGATTCGCATGATGGGTTTGCGTAAAATTGGAGCGAGTTGGGGTAGTCTCGATTTGAAATTTTGATTCGATTGATTTGAAAAATGTCGTTTCTGAGTTCCAAAGCTAGCTTGTTTCCCGACCGCGGGACAGCTAACGCAAAAGATATGGCTTTTCTCATGGGGTCTGACCACTGGGCAAAACTGCCCATGCGTATCATTGACGAACCGGGCACTCAGCGCACCCGGCAGAAGCGGCGCGGTTCGCCTGAAGCGATTGCTTGATGATCCCGATCAAAACGCGACTGGCCCCTTCAGAGGGAAAAAAGCCTGGGCATCACTTCCTGGATTTGCCCCCGGACTTGGGCTTGCCGTCCGAGCCGATGATGGTGAACTCCCCACCAGTTTGTTTGGCCAGGTTGGCCATGGGTGCGTTGGCCTTGGGCTCCATCATCGCGATGGTATTCACCACAATGCCGTTTTCCATCGCCGCAGCCGCGAGATCATTGGTGAGCTTCATCATATCCCGCCCGCCAACCGCTCCATCGGTCATGAAAAAGACGATCTGCGGAGGAGGCTCCATGGCGAAAACCATCAGCAATGGGTTTTCCCAGTCGGTCCCACCGGAAAGCGGAGTATTGCGGATGATCTCCTTGGCTTTTTTCAATCCGCGCGAATCCGCGTCGAGCCACTCCACCGGTTGTCGTTTGCCTTGCGGAGTCCAGTCGTGCAGCCCGGCACCGGTCCACTCGTACTTGTGGCCGCCTTTTCCCTCCACTGTGGCTTTTCCTTTCGTATAATTGAACCCAGGCATTTCGCTTCCCGCTACCCAAGCCGGCCCTGAGAAAAAGACCATCTGAAACTTCACGCTGCTGGAAAGCCCACTGATGGATTTCGTCAGTTCTTCCCTCATCAGCTTATCCCTCTCCCCTTTCATCGAAAGCGAGTAGTCGATGACAAAGGCGATCCGCTCGCCCTTGACGTTCTGGTTGAAGAAAGAGGCTCCACCACCCGTGCCGTCGCCATCTCCCCAGCCGCTGCCGAAATCTTCGCCATCGCCGAAATCGAGGGACTGGACCTCAACCACTGTATCCGGAACAGGGATCGAGACGTTCGATGTCGTATTCGCGGCGATCACTTTTGCCATGGACGAGGATGGAGAGGCGGGCTTGCGCGTCACTTCTGTCGTGACCTTCCTCTCTTCCATCTCGGTTTCCTCAATGAGACTGGATTCGTAGGTGACGATCACCGGGGTTTCCTTGACCAAGTTCGGCAGAAGGATGCAACCCAGCAACAGGCCGACCAATGCGAGCACCAGCACAGCGATGATGCCTGAACTGATGCTGGTTTTTCGGCGCTGCGCGGCCAAGCGGGCTTGCACTTCGGTGCTGGGTTTTGCGTGGATACTCATACTCAATGGGTTTCTATCTTTCTCACGAGACACGAATTCCGAGCTGCCTCCAACCCAAAAATTCGCCATCTGGTGACCGGAACGCCGACCCGCCTTTGTTCCTTGGATAAAACTGCACAAAACACCCCGCCCGTGGGAATGAACCCACGACCCAGCCAATGGCATTGGCCGTCCCAATCCATTCGTGAATTGAAGTTCACGCGAAAGGGTCTTCGAACAGTTCATGCACAACCCAGACCCCGAAGAACTCGAAGCCCTGCTGCCCGTCAACTGGATTAAGACCCGTCCAACCGCCACCCGACTCATCGAGATCCCCGCCGCATAGGAGCCAGAGATGCAAGACCTCTGGCAAAAATGCCAGATGGGCTCTGTTGACCGCTTACGTGATTACTGGCAAAAGGACTTAATCAATCGGTGCAGCCACCCACTGCCTTCCTGTTTGGAGTTGCGCGACGCCCGGATGCAACGCACAATGGGCCCTTCCAGATGCAGCCGCCGATTTCCAATCCGTGCAAATGCCATCCAGGTCTACCGGTGCTTGGGAAGTGTTTGCACACTTCAGCCTGGAATGTGTTTCCGTGAAGCCTGAAGCATGATTGAGCTATTTTTCGATAACTAGTGTTATGAAAACATTCATCACCAGTATTTTTGAATCCAGAGGGCGCCAAGTTCTTATCTTTATCGCCACGACGCTCGTATGCCTTATTCTAGCATACTTATCATTTAATGATCCATCCCTGGCAGATCGAGATAATAGCACGCGATCTGTTGGAAAACAAACACCAAATCAAGATAAAATCGACCTCAGTTCATCAGCGGTCAATTTAAAGCAAAATGAAATCCTGAGAAGGGAACCTCCAACAACGAAGACTGCTTTGATTGATGAGATTGCAAGCCTTACGGATACTCTGAATCTCGACAGAGACTCAGCTCTCGATATCTTAAAAGATATTAAAAATGAGATTTCTGACATAACCATCAGAGCCTCGCTATCAGGGACTCTAATCGAAACGTTAGTTCGATCTGGCAAACCTGAGGACGCTTGGGAGCTGATTGATAATGGATACGGCATAACGCGGGACTTTCAGCTTAGAGCATTCTTCGCTGTTTATCAAGGCAACGATGTCATTGAAAAGCTTGCGAGTATAGCTGATCAGAATGAATTGAATCGGTCCTTATCTGGCTATCTTTCAGCCCGCAGTTTGGATGAAATTAAAAATTTAGATCTCGGCAATTCTAACCTGAAAGGTTCTATTTCCAAGCCTCTCGCAAACGCACTCTCTATGCTTCTCGCGAGAGGAGGAGCTCCAGGATCCGATCCTATTTTATCAAGAGCAAAAAACTTAGAAATCATAAAATCAGCCGCAGGCATGGTTTTGAACGGGACAATTTCAAAAGTCGATTTCAACGCAATCATGAATGATGAGAAAATGCTCAGCGCAGAGGAAACATTTTCTGCCATCGACAGTTCATTTGCAGGAAAGCATGAAACCATCTCTTCTCAAGATCTGAACAGAATAAGAAAGGATTCTGCAACAAAGCTCTTGTATACTGATCCACTAGGGGCAATTGAGTCATCCATAAAATACTCCGACAACGACAATTCAAATTTGGCGTCTTCAACGATGAATCACTGGCTCCTCATCGACAATCAAGCAGCCACAGATTGGTTTACTAAAAATCAAGCGCGATTAGATACGAACCAACGCGATCAGGTAATCTCAGGGTTCGTCGAGCATGCCGTTACCTTCAAAGAAAAAGATACAGCAAGACTTTGGTTAGAACAGGTGTCGAATGATAAAACCCGAAAGATGTTAGAATTAAAGATAAAGTGATAAGCGGCCAACAGTCCCCACCATCCAGTGAGGCCCGGGAGTGCTTGGGATGACCCACCATGTCATCGATTGCCGAATCCACTCCGACCCACATCGTCAAATCCGACCGCACTGGCCGCACGCGCCACACCCGGCTCTTTGGCGAACAATTGCCGTGGTGAGGCCATGGATAAGGTTCTTGAAGTGCTTTCGAGCAAGGAGCCACGGAATGTGTCTCATGCAAAATGGATTCTTGGTTCACTGCCATCGCGGATGCACGTGGCACCTGGATCCGCGTTGGTTGCCGCCTTGATCCGACACGAAACAGCATTACTTGATCATTCCGTTGAAGGCATCCCCTTTTATGGTGAATCGGTATTCTGGTATGGCGGAAGTCATCAATCTATTCAAAGCTACTGCCTGATGTCTCAAACCCATAAACTCCCGATCCTCGCCGCTTTTGCCGGCTTGACTTGGTCTGCCAGTGCCCAGATCACCTACATCGACGCCACATCGGGCGTTACCGGCAACACCAGACTCGCCAACGGCAGCACCTTCTCCCCGCCGCTCAACGGCACGACCGGGAATGACAACAATTGGGAACAGCGCACGGTGTTCGGATCCAGCGGAAACGTCTTCGAGTCCTCAGGCGAAGGAGCAGGGCAGTCCGAAAACGCTCCAGAAATCCGCACCACGATCACCGGTCTCACCCCAGGAGCCCCGTATGCCATCTTTGTGTACTTCTGGGATCCCGCCAGCATAGCAGAGGATTGGAACCTGCGGGCCGGATCTACCTCCAACCCGGGAGCCAACACCCTCTATTCAGCCACGGACGCCACCACCGAACTCGCCTCCGCCGGAGCGGCTCTTGCGAGCACCCAGACTTTTGCAAGTGGAGCCACCCCCACCCTTTTCACTGAAGGTGGTCGCGACCTCCGTGCGGCATCCATTGGCACCTACCTTGCCGATGTGAATGGCGAAATTGCCGTGTTCGTGGACGATCTCGGAACTGCGGGCACGGTCAACAGGCGCAGTTGGTATGACGGTGTCGGCTACGAACCTGTCACCACCGGTTCCCCCATCGTGGGAACCGCTTGGGGCGCCGGTTTCGGCACGCCCGCGCTTTTGAATCCTTCCAACACCGGCCTCCTCTGGGGCAATGGAACCGCCAACAACGCGGACAACACCGCCGTCCACACTGATATCGACAGCAACGTGGCCACTTTCGCAGCAAATCCTGTCACCCTGTCCGACGGCCAGAGCGTCCGCTTGAGTGGCAAGGTCAATTTCCAAAGCACCATCACCAACACCCCCGGCAACATCCAGTTCCGCTGGGGGATCTTCAACCACAATGGCTCCACCAATGCGGCTGGGTGGAATGGTTATTGGGCTGGAAACGGCACCACGGCCCAACTCGGTGCAATGTTCCGACAGAACAACACCAGCACCCTTTACGTCAGCAGCAATGTGGCGAACGGCTCCTTCCTCTCGACGACTTTAAACAACCCGTCCACGGCCGACATCGCCGCCGGAGTTCACGACTTCTCCCTCGTCATTACCCGCACCGGCGCGAACATTCAGACCAGTGCCACCATGACCCGCGAGTCCGATGGTGCCATCCTGGCGGAAATGACCGGCTCCGACACTGCCGCCTACACCACATTTACCCGCATCGGCTTCCTGTCAGGAAATGGCTTGGATGCCGATCAAGTCACACTTTCCAACCTTTCGCTCGTTTATCCCTATACCCCACCCGCTCCGCCCACGCCGGGCGACATCGTCGAAGTGGCTCCCAACGGCACCTGGACCTGGTTCAATGACGAGCGCGCCATCTGGCACGAGGGCAAACTGTTTTCCGGCTACGTCCGCAGCGATGGAAACCCAGGCGTCACCCGCTACAATCACCTCACGGGAACCGCCAATCACATCAATCTCGGCACCGCCACCTCCGTCGAGGTGGATGACCACAACAACCCCTCCTTCACCGCCCTCCCGGATGGCAAGTTGCTGACGGTCTATTCGAAACACGGCACCGCCAGCCAGTTCTACCACCGCACCTCCACCACCAACTCACCGGCATCCCTTGCCCAGTGGAGCGCGGAAACCATCAAGACCACACCCGCCGGGAACACCTATGCCAACACCTTCCGCCTGTCAGGAAGCGGAGCAGGGGAAAACAACACCATTTATAACTTCTCCCGCTGCATCAATTACAACCCCTGCATCACCCTTTCCACCGACAACGGTGCCACCTGGGGAACGGTAAACCACTTCATCAATGTAGGCACCGGCGGCACCCGCCCTTACCCGCGCTATGCATCCAACAAGACCGACCGCATCGACCTGATCTATACCGACGCCCATCCGCGCAATGAGAACAACTCGGTCTATCACATGTATTATCAGGCACAAAACTTCCGCAAGACCGACGGCACCCTCATCAAGTCCTTCGCCAACCTCCCCATCAACCACGGTGCCGTCAGCGATCCGAACAACGGCGAAAAAGGCAGCGTCGTCTATCAATACAATCCCGCCTGGGGACGTGGCTGGACATGGGACGTCCACTACGGCACGGACGGTGGTCCTGTCTGCGTCTATCAGACCCAGCGCGACGACGTCACCGGCACCGGCTGGAACCACGACCGCATTTACTATCACTACGCCCGCTGGACCGGCAGCGCATGGCAAAGCACCTTCATCGCCCAGGGCGGACGCGGCATCTACTCCGCCGAGGACGATTACGGCGGCGGCATGACCCTCGATCCCGAGGATCCCCGCGTCGTTTATATATCTTCCAACGCCGCCAGCCCGTTTTCGCTCGTGGACACCAACAACGTTCCGCTCGGCACCAACGAACGCTACGAAGTCTGGCGCGGCATCACCCTCGATGGTGGGCTCACCTTCACTTGGTCACCCGTTACGCAAAACTCCGCATCGGACAACCTCCGTCCCATCGTTCCGGAAAACCACGGACTTTCGAAGCACGTTCTCTGGATGCAGGGCACCTACACGAGTTATACCAATTACAATACCAAGGTCATGGGCATCTTCGATGTGCCCACCGAATCCCTCGCCCAATGGCAAACGGCCAACAACGTTCCTGTCACACCCGGCACAGACAGTGACAAGGATGGCCTCGACGATCTTGTCGAATACGCCCTCGGCGGCGATCCCAACGTTGCCTCGGACCGCCCCTCCCCCACCCTCGTCAACGGCAGCTTCACTTTCAACCACCTCCCGCTCCGCACCGATGTCGAGTGGATCGTGGAAACCAGCGAAAACCTCACGAGTTGGCAAACCGCCGCCACCATCCGCGCCAACGGACTCGGCAACACCATCGGTGTCGGACTCACCGCCAGCTACGGCAGCGGCAACCCCGCCACCGTCAGCCTCAGCCCCCTGCCACCCACCGGCGGACCCAAGTCCTTCGTTCGCCTCAAGGTCCGCAGCGCCCCGCTGCCTCCGTGAGACAAGTCACACTTCTATCCAACCCTCCCGAACCTTGAAAGTCTGCCACAAACTCCTTCAAGTGCTAATCGTCGCCGTCATGTCACTTGATGCCATGGCGGCTCCGCCGACCTATCCCGCGCAAGACAAGCTGCTCGCATGGTGCGTGGTGCCATACGATTCGAAACATCGCGGCCCGGCCGAACGCATCGCAATGCTGAAATGGACTACGGTCTTTCGTCCGCTTGGGTCGGATACATCGGCGCAGGGGTCCCTGGAGTCGCCCTTGTTAGGCGATGTGCGCCCGTTGATCACAGAGCGCAGGCCGGGCAAGGGTTATGTCATTCTGGTTGGGGCAGGGCCTACAGGCGATCTAGGGAGAAACCATCTCAACGGGGCATCAAATGGAGCTTCCGTGCCTCGTAGTCTTTTGGCGCGATCGTTTCGACATGCCCGTCCACAAAAAGCAGTGGGATCTGTTTGTTGATCAAGAACTGTGCAAGATTCGGATCTTTGTCTCTGATGGTGCCAAAGTGATAATCGGGGGCTGGAGCCACGAGGGGCGTTCTCGAGGTATCACCGATTGCAGCAATGGGGATCGGCCGGTTGGCCTGCCATTCGCCGTTTGTATAGTCCACTGGCAATTTGAGATTATCCACGATTCTGGTGTTCATACCGTAACCGGGGCACCAAGGTTGCAATTTCAGGCCGTTTGGTGATGGGCTTTTGTAAAGGGGGTTCTTGATGAGCGGATTGGACTTATTCCAGTAATCGTAGCTCTTGACCCTGTCGATTGAGAGGTCGGGGTTGAGCAAGCCGTGCAAAGCTTGGTGCCAGTGAACACCTCCTTTTTCTTTGGTGCTCACCGTTGCTGGAAGCAATCCATTGGATTCCGTCGTATTCAAGACCATGAGCGGTCCGATTTGATGGAGGATCGATACTTGCTTCGCCTCATCTGCCTTCTTTCGCATGCGGGTTACCATGGTAAAGATGAGTCCTGCCAATACAGTGACGATGCCAAAGACGACGAGGAGTTCGACGAGAGAGAATGCAGCCTTTTTATGGCGGATAGCCTTGGTGGTTTTCATGGGTTCGATGAGGTCCTTCTCAAGTTACCCCCAGCTCTCCCGTTTTTCTATTCCCCATACTGGTATCACCAGAATGGGTGACATGAGACCCTCGGTTCTTGATTCAATGTCCCAAGTATTTCACCACGGCCTCCGTACGGCTGCGGACTTGGAGTTTATGATATATTTTCCCCAAGTGGGTGCGCACGGTTTCCCGTGAGATTCCCAGATGACCTGCTATTTCCTTGTCGATCATTCCTTCCACGAGCAGCTCGAGGATCTGCCTCTCGCGGGTGCTGAGGTTCTGGTCATGGCTGGGTGCAGGACCGGATGTCTGGAAGTAGTTCACCACCTTGCGGGCGATCGCTCCGGACATGGGGGAGCCTCCCGCCAGAAGCTCGTCCAGGGAGTCGAGAAGTTTTTCCGGAGCGTCACGTTTGAGGAGATATCCGGAGGCTCCGGCGGCCAAGGCCTTGAAAACCCTGTCGTTGTTCTCATAGACAGTGACGATGAGAACGAGCATCTCCGGATGCGCGGCTTTCAGCCGTGCCACGCAATCGATGCCAGAGATTCCGGGCAATTGGATGTCCATCAATACCACTTCCGGGGGCTCTGGAAGCATTGCCTCAAGAGCGGATTCGCCATCCACATAACTGCCCAAAAGCTTCCATTGCGGTGCTGTGGCAAGGATTTCGGAAAGGGTATCCCGGAGGATCGAATCATCCTCGACGAGGGCAATCGAATGTTGGGGCATGGGGGTGTTCATTCTGGGTGTTTTTCATTCCGTTGTTGTGATGCGAGGCTCCATGGAATGTCGAAGCGGACCGATGTGCCCTCCCCGGGTCGGGATTCGATCAGACAGGTTCCGCCGATGGACTGAAGTCGCTTTTCCATGTTATTGAGGCCGTTGCCTCTGGGACTTGTCTGATGAAATCCGCAACCATTGTCGCGGACTTCGATGGAGAGTAGGTGCTTGTGGGTTTCGAGGGCAAGCACGGCCTCCGTGGCTCCAGAGTGCTGGAGGATATTGTGCAAGGCCTCCTTGACGGCAAGCGCCAATTGATGCCGCACTCCGGAGCCGAGGTGGGTGCAGGGAAGAGTGCTTGGAATCCGCAGCCGATGCCGGATTTCCGAGTGCATGAATACCTCCTCCACCATCCGGGTTAGATGGATGCCGAGTTCGTCGAGGGTGTCATTGGCGGGGTCAACTGCCCATACCAGAGCATCCATCGCAGTGACGAGGCGGCGCGCCGAGCCGCGAACGGTTTTGAGATGCTCCGCGGCCTTGGCCGGATTGTCCTTCAAATTGCGGCTCGCAAGGGATGCTGTCATTGTGATGGCCGTGGCAACTGTGCCCAGATCATCATGCATGTCCCTTGCAATGCGGGTGCGGTCGCGCTCGAGTTCGGTCTGCAGGCGGAGTCTCTCGACTTTGGAGCGGTTGCGTTGGCGGATCGCCATCAGAACAATCGATGCCAGGAGAGTGACGGTTCCAGCGGCCAGTGTCGGGCCGAACCATTTCCGTTGGAGAAGCGGTTGTGGAATATGGATGTTGAGCAGGGAGGATGAGGCGGCTTTGGTGCCATTGAGAGTGATGGCAGTCACTCTGAAAACATAGTCGCCGGGAGGTACCGTAAGATAACTGGCGACATGCTGCCTTCCCTCAATGATGTTGTAAGCTTCCGCCCAAGACATGATGAGGGTGTCCCCGCCTTTGACGGAGGGATGGAGCGGGACGCTGCGTGTCCAATCTCCCCCGGATTCCGATTCGCCGTCCACCAGCGAGAGTGAGGGTGCGCGGGATGTCGCTGCCACCCGGCAAATGCTGGGATCACTTCCTCCACGTGCCCACCCGGTCGGCGTGGCGGTGGGCCGCTCGAGGTGATCTCCCAGATCAAACTCCGAGTTATCCCAGAGGGATGCCTCCGCTGCTGCGTTGACGTCGGCAGGATGAATCGAGAGGTCATCGATGACAAACGTGCCGGTGGTGTCTTCCGATCCTGAGGAAATCCTTATCCGGATCTGTGATGCTCCGTGGGGAACGACCAGCGGTTCCCGGCGGGGCAGCAGGGTGGAGTCGTTAATGGTTCCCTCCCAGCCCTGGCTGGTTCCGGAGTTGGGGAAAACCGCCTGCGAGACGATTCCGCCCTGTTCGTTGAGAAACTGGCAGATCACCAACATCCCTCGTGCGGTGGTTTGCCATCCTTCTTCCGCACCGGCGAGTTGATACATGACTTTCACCGGTCCGGAGGCGGGACCTGTCAGATGCCGAAAGCCAATATCCAGCCGGTGCTGGCCCGGGGGAAGTTCGAGAATCTCATCCGCTTTCCATGCTTCGGCGAATGGTGCGCCATTCACACGAATGGTTTCGATCAGAGTGGTCACACCCGCTTGTTTGGCGATGTCCTCATTGCGCTCTGAGTTGGCGACCGGGTTGGAGAAAAGGAAATCCGTGGGCTGCCGGGCAATCGAGCTGATGCGCACTTCATCAATGCAGCCGGGAAAGGGTTCTGATTCCCCGTTGCCCCGGAATTGTCTGGCCTCGTTGCCGATAGCGAAGTCCCCGAGATCGCCGTTGAGATTGGCAGAGAGAATTCCGGACCCGATGAGGTTGGCTTCCTTCACCTGGCTATCGAGCCTTGTCCAATAGAGCCGGATGTTGTCCGCGCTTCCGGCATTGCCGTCGTAGGTCACCGCCACATGGAACCAGACTCCGGTCGCGATCGCATGGGGGCCTGTGGATGGAATCCGCGCATATCCACCTCCCCGCGACCTGGAACCGGGTAGTGGAGAGAAGGTGATGTGTCCGCTTTTTTCGAGTCGGAAATGGAAGATGCGGCGGATGTCCACGTCATCGTCATCCATGGAAAGGATCATGCCCGCATGGGACAACATGTTTTCCGGCAATACGTCGAGCTTGACCAAGGCCTCCATGGTAAACGCCCCATTCTCACCGAAGTAGGGGAATGGAGGAGTGACGTTGTCAGCCCCGCTGGATGCGAGGCGGGGAGCAGCGAGCAGGATGCCACCATGGAACAGGGCGATGTTGGATGGTGGTACCGCGGTGGTGGAAGTTTTGAGGCAGGTGCCGAAGCCCTGAGCGCCGGAAACTCCCATAAGTGCGCCGTTGTGGAGCGAAAGGAGCTGCTTTGCTCCGTGCATCGCATTGGCCGCCGGAGTGTGGGCTTCATCCAGATGCCAAAGATGCAAGGTGTGCGGATCCACCACATAAGGCGAAGGGGCAATCATGGTGGCCGCAAGTGGTTGCGAAAGGAATTGGCAGTGAAGGAGAACCCATAACAAGGTTCTCGGCAGCCGATGCGATCTGAGTTTTTTCTTCAAGATGTTCATTCATTCCATGAGCAACTGCTTGAGAGTGGAAGCTTTTCTGTTGCTACAAACATCCAACAACATCAGCAGGAGGAACAGAAGCCCGAAATTCAGCCAAGGCAGACTTGGATTTGATTCTGGATCTGTTGTTGCCGGGACCCCTCGGAGGCAGTGGGCTGGCAGGCACCTCATTTGGAACGCATCCCGCATCGCGAAGTTTTGCGGCTGCATTGCGAAAGGTGATGGCATCAAAACCTTGAGGCGCGCGAAGCATCAGCTCGCCAGTAAATGCATCATGATGGTTCTTCCCCCGAATCCGGATGATGGAATGGGGCCATGAGGGTGACGATGATGGATGGAATCGCAGCGAGCAGGACGCCGATGAAGAATGCCTTGTAGCCGAGCATTTCCTGGACTTTTCCGCTGAGCATGCCGGTGAGCATCATGTTGAGTCCCATCAGCGCGGAGCCGAAGGTGTAATGCGCGGTGCGGTAGGGGCCGGGTGCGACCTGTTGCATCATGTAAATCATGAGTCCCACCGCGCCGAAGCCCCAGAAGAGTTTCTCGATGGTGACGGCGGTGGCGACGAGGGCGAAGCTTTCCGGTTGTGCGTAGGCGAAGTAAACGAACACCGCGTTGGGCACGTTCATGCAGAGGCAGAGGGTGAGCAGCGTGCGCTTGAGGCCGAGTTTGGAAACGAACCATCCGCCCAACAGGGAGCCTGCCATGAAGGCGCCGGTGCCGAAGGTGCCGTTGATGTCGCCGAGCGCTTCGTTGGATAGCCCGAGTCCGCCATTCTCGCGCGAGTCGATCATGAACAGCGGCCCCATTTTCTCAAGGAAGCCATAACCGAAGCGGAAGAAGAAGGCGAAGAGGATCATCAGCATGATGTCCTTTTTCACGAAGAAGGTGCTGAAGGCGTGGGCGAAGGACTTCAGGCCGTCGGTCACGTTCTTGGGTGCGTCCGGGGCCTTGGAGCCCTGTGGCAGCATGCGGATGTGATAGAATGCCATGACTGCCATCAGTCCGGCGATGATCAGCAGCACCACCATCCACGCATGATTCCAACTGCCGGAATCCTTGTGGATCATGCCGCTGGCACGGACAAGCACGCCATTGGCAAGGATGGGGCCGGCATTCCAACACATGCTCTGGATTCCAAGGTATTTTGCCTGCTCGGCCGGATTGAGCGTGGTGACATAAACGCCGTCGGTCGCGATGTCCTGGGTGGCACCGAGGATGCCTGTGAGAGCGAGCAGGATCAGCAGCGGCATCATGTAACTGGTGCCGGGCATGCGCAATGAGAGAGCCACCGCAACCACTGCGGCCACCAGGATGAACTGCATGAGAAGAACGAAAAATTTCTTCGTCTTGTAGAGTTCGATCACAGGCGCCCACAGCGGTTTCAGGGTGTAGGGCAGGATGAACAGGCTGGACCAGAAGGCGGCCTTGGCGTTATCCATGCCGAGGTTCTTGAACATGATGTTCGCCACGCCCGAGACAGTGACGTAGATGAGGCCCATGGCCAGATAACTGGTGGGAACCCACAGGAAGGGGCTTCGATATGCGGGTTTTGCGGCCTTGGGGTCGTGGAACATCGGAATCCGGATTGAGTTTATTGCTGCGGAGCCTTACTTTTTGCGGCCGCCCTTGCCTGAGGTGAGGGCGAGGTTGCGGGCGATCATTTCGCAACGCTGGTCCACGCAGAGTTTGGAACGCATCGCGTCCGGCGGAGTGTTCTTGGCGTAGTCCAGCAGTTTCTCCACCGTGGTGACGGCCACGTGGGTGCGGGTGTCGGACGATCCGTAGTAGATCAGGAGATCGCCATTCTTGCGGGCGACCCAGCCGTTGGCAAAGACGACGTTGGAAACATCGCCAATGCGTTCGTCATTCTCGGGACCCATGAAGTGGCCTCCGGGAGCGGCGATCTGCCTGGACGGATCCTTGAGATCGCAGAGGAAAACATATAACACATATCTCATTCCGGCTGCGGTGTTGCGGACTCCGTGGGCGAGGTGAAGCCAGCCCTCCGGGGTTTTAATCGGCGCGGGACCGAGGCCGTTCTTGCCCTCCTTGATGGTGTGATAGAAACGGGGATCGATGATGGATTCCTTGGTGATGACCGCCTTGGTGATGTCCTTGCATAGACCCCAGCCGATTCCGTCGCCGGAACCGGTGGCGGCGAAGTCACTCATCGGGCGGGTGTAGAAGGCATACTTGCCATTGACGAACTCGGGGTGGAGCACGCAGTTCCGCTGGTGCTGTGCCGGGGTTTCCAAATCGTTGAGCCGCTCCCATTCGATGAGGTCTTTGGTCCTCGCGATGCCGCAACGGGCGATGGCGGCGGAAAGGTCACCGGGCTTGGAGTCGTCGTGGCGCTCGGCGCAGAAGAGTCCGTAGATCCAGCCGTCCTCGTGTTTCACCAATCGCATGTCGTAGAGGTTGGTTTCCTTGTCATCGAGTTCAGGCATTCGAACAGGATAGTCGCGGAAGCGGAAACGGTCGATGCCGTTGCTGCTTTCCGCAACGGCGAAGAAGGACTTGCGATCCCATCCTTCCACTCGGGCCATCAGGTGGACCTTGCCATCGAGTTCGATCGCACCGACGTTGAACACGCAGTTCACGCCAAGGCGGGTCATCAGGTGGGGATTGGTCTTCGGATTGAAATCATATCTCCATGCAAGCGGCGTATGTGCGG
Source organism: Luteolibacter sp. (assembly GCA_040399845.1). Lineage (GTDB taxonomy): Bacteria > Verrucomicrobiota > Verrucomicrobiia > Verrucomicrobiales > Akkermansiaceae > Luteolibacter. Next base: position 33,513 of record JBBARN010000051.1, read on the forward strand.
CAGTGAGCACGGGGTTTTCATATCTGTCGAAAATGCCGTTGCCGTCTTTCTGCGGCCGGTTGCGGCGGTTGAGGAATGCATCGTGGGTGCTTTGCAGTTCCTTGAGGCGGGTTTTGAATTCGGTGCTTTTCATGATGGATAGGATCCTGGAATGGGCGAGCTATGGGTTGAGGGAAACGGCAGAGGCGGCGGGCTGGCGTTCGCGCGCCATCGCCTCCTTGAAGAAGGCACCGGAGCGGGTGGGGGTGAAGTTCCAGTCGGCGATCAGTTTGGGAACCCATGAGGTATCGAAGCACCAAAGGGTGTAGGAAATGCCGCGTTTGGCGCAGTATTCGAGGATCTGTTCGGCGTATTCGGATGGGCCGGTGATCGGATCGTAACCGCCACTCTCGCCGGGAAGCTGGAAGCCGATTTCGGTGAGGATGACCGGATGTTTTTCCGCTACGAATCCCCAGTCGCGGGTCCATTTTTCCACCCATTCCTCGGGGTTCTTGATTTTTCCCGGATAGGGGTGGGAGACATAGGCGACGCCTTCCGCGCGGATGGGGGATTGGGCGACGGGTTTGAGATCGTAGGCGAAATCGAATCCCGCGACGAGGGGAATGGCCTCGCCGCCGCCGGCGCGGATCTCGGCGATCAGTTTTTCCATGAGGGCGCGCCAATCTTCCCAAGAGCACTCACCCATGCCTTGGCCGAGTGCGGGCTCGTTGAACAACTCAAAGAATGCCACGGTGGGATTCTTGCCATATCTGCGGGTGATCTCGCGCCAGAAGTTGAAGGTTTCCTCGATGCTGGTATCATAACTGGTCGTGGGGTATCCTTCCGCACCTTTAAAGAATTTCTCCTGGTGGAGATTGCCGATGGAGTGCCAGTCGATGATGACATGCATGTCCTTCGCGGCTGCAAGGGAGATGCCCTCGTCAAGGATGGCAAAACAGGCGTCCTTGCCGAGCTTGCGCCAGGTGGAGGGGTGGATGGGAAAACGGATGATGTTGGAGTTCCAGGATTTCACCGCGTCGAAGTAGGCGGCATTCCAGACACCACCTTTGTGGAGCTTGGAGGGATCGCTCGATGAGACACCCTTGAAGACGATGGTTTTGCCATCGGGTGTGACGAAGTTCCTGCCCTTGACGGAAATCCGCTGGGGCGCGGCTTCTGCGGATGGATGGGTGATAAGGAGCGGGATGATCAATGAGAGGAGAAGGCGTTTCATGACAGGTGGGTTTAAGGGTTGAGCCGGATGCGGAGTTGGGTGGCGTTTGCTTGGGTGCTGGCGGTGATGATCCATTCGCCGGAGTTGGCGGGTGTTTTGGCGGGATCGATCTGGAATTGCAGATCCTGTTCACCGCGGAGGTTTCCTTCGGTGAGCTTGAAGCGGATGCCTTCAGGTGACTCGATTTTCCATTGCACGGCAGCGCCGCCGCCGCGATTGACCAGACGGACGGTGTGCCATTGCTTTGCCGTGTCGTCGCGGGCTTTTCCAAGATCGATCATCGGGGGATCGAAGGTGATCACGGGAGCGGGTGCCGCGCCGAGTGCGCCGAGGCGGTTGGTTTCAGAGAAGAGCTGCCTGCCGGCTTTTGCAGCAGTGAATGTGAGATGGAGCCAGCGCCACTGCGGTATGGTTTCGGGGAGGGCGAACGTGATGCGCTGCTCGCGTTTTTCGCCGTAGGGGACAGGAATAGTGAATTCGCCCGATGAAAGTTCTTCGGAATTCATCGTTGCCGGATCATGGGCGCTGGCGGTCCAGCGAACCGTGATGTCCCGGCCGCCTGTGAACTCGTCATTGTAAATCACCAGGGTGCGGTCGAGGGCTTCCTTTGCTCCGAAGACAAGCGGTTCGACACCGATCCGGTCGCGACGGTCGCCCTCTTTGTCGAAGACAGCCACGGGCGCGAACGAGTTCCGATAGTATTCATGTCCCGGCGCATGGCGGACGCGGGGAAGGCTTTGATCAAACACATTGATGATGGGGCGGTGAAGCACGGTGGGCTTGATTCCGGGCGTCGTGAGGTCCTCCCATTCGAGCGGAATGTCGGCTGCGATGGGATCAAAGGCATACATCCAGTTTGCATAGAGGCGCGCATCGGACAGCCCGGCATAACGCATGGCGCGGAACATGCGGCAAACGGCGCTGATCCATTGGCCCTGAGATATCATGTTGGGATGGCCGAACTCGCCGCGGGCGGCGGCCTTGTCGGTCAGTTTGCCTTCCGAATCCATCAGTGGAAATCCTTCGGGGAAAAGGGATTCGCCTTCGCCCGTCGGTTTGCGGGGATTGGCACGATAAACGCCGTAGAGATCTTCCGTGTTGAGTTTCTTGTAGGGGTATCCGCCGGTGTAGTGGCGGCAGTCTTCGTCGCCCTCGTAGGGTTCGTTGAGGTCATCGTGGTGCACCGGGCCCCATGGGTCCTCATGAAACGATGGCCTGCTGGTATCCATGCTGCGGATAGCCTGCACGGCGATCACGCCGGTTGCTCCATACCAGCATTCGTTGGCGCCGATCCATGCGACGATGGAAGGATGGTTGTGGCGCTCTTTTACCCAGCGTTTCACCCAGGCTTCATAGTATGGCTTGGAGCGTTCGTCGGTGCGGACCCATGTTTCCCAGAAGGGGGCTTCTTCGAGAACCATCATGCCGGTTTCATCGCAGAGATCATAGAGTCCGTTGAAGGCGGATGCCTTGTGTGGGCGGAGCATGTTGTGATTGAGCGCTGCGTATTCCTTGAAGAGTTCCAACTGCATCTTCGGGATGAGTTCCTTGGTGGAAAACACCGGAGCGGTGGACGGACCGTGGCGGTATCCCTCATGCCAGGAAAACTCATAGGCATCTCCGCGGAGGTTGGCGCGGATGCCGTTGAGTTGATAGTGATCGCCCTTCACATAAAACTCGCGGAAGCCGAAGCGGGTTGTTTTCAGGTCCACAGTGGCACCCGCTTCTACAAGTTGGGTTTCGAGAAGATACAACTGCGGGTCATGCGGCCACCAGTAGGCGGCATCCGGCCAACCTGCGTTGTGGATCACAAGATCCATGGTGGATGATGGCGGAAGTGTGATGGTGAGCGGTTCGAAGTCTTTGACAGATTCACCTTTCACCTGTTTCGCCCGATTGCGGACGAGGATCTTGCGACTCTTCAAGTCATGGTTGGCGACGGTAAGGCGGATGCTGATTTCATCATCTTCCGGGTTGCCGTTTTTGTGCAGGTTGGGAATGACGAAAACATCCGCGACGTGGACCGTGGGTTTTGCAATGACTTTCACATCTCCCGTGATGCCGCGACGTCCGTCCCAGTGGTCCACGCAGAAGGGGAAGAGGAAACGGCCATCAATCTTGGTATCGGGAGGGAAGTCTTCCGCTTCGATCAACTTGTCTTGGGAATCGCTACCATGAATCATGCTTTTTCCGCCCCATGCCCACACTTCGATTTGGTTTTCACCGGCCTCTTTGAGGTGAGCAGTGATGTCGATTTCATAGGGAAGCTGGAGCATGAGATATCCCTTTGAATCCTCAGCGCCCACCTGGTTGCCATTGATGAAAACCTGGGCGATTACCGATACGCTTTCGAGACGGAGAAACACCTGTTTGCCCTTCATGGTCTCTGGCAGCTCGAAGGCTTTCCGATAGACTCCATGCTGCATGTGGAGCCATTCCGCCGGATACCCGTAGTCCTGAGGCGCATCCCAAAACGAGGGGACACGGATATCATGCCGGGTGGAGCCGCCCTTCGGATGAAAATCCCAAATGCCATTCAGGCTGATTTCCGGGTGCTGATAAGGCACGGCCCCAACGGACAATGGAAGGTAAATGACAGCGAAAGTCGCAACAGCAAGCTTCGTGATTGGTTTCATGATTTGAACAAAAAAATATGAATGTCTTGTGGCCCATTTAGCCTCTTGTGGCATTTTAGGTGTGGGTGAGGTGGGACAGCCCTGATGGGGAAAGATTGTCATGGATTTGAAGCTGCCATCTGGGTTTGACCGGTCAGTTGCTTCAGGTTGGCGGTTTTTGGGATCGGAAAACAATCACCGGAATAGGTATTGCCCAAATGGGCTATCGCGCTTTTCGGCTGCTTCTGAAAGGCTCCCTCTCCTCACGCGTTTCAGAACCCATCCTATCTCATGGCTCAGGACTCGCCTGGCAAAACCCCGTTTCAATTCCCATGTCACCCATCGCCCGCCGCAGTTTCATTAAAAACACCGGACTCGCCGCCGGAGCCGCCCTTTTCGGAGCCCCCGCCATTGTCCGCGGGCAAAATCTCAACAGCCGGATCAACGTCGCCGCCATCGGGGTTGGAGGAAAAGGCGTTGACGATATCCGCGAGACGGTCGCGGCTGGAGGCAACATCGTCGCTCTTTGCGATGTGGACGCGCGCATGCTTGGCGAGATGTCCGTCAAACACTCTGAGGCCCGGAAATTCGTCGATTTCCGCAAAATGCTGGCAGAAATGAAGGACTCCATCGATGCTGTCATCATCTCGGCACCCGATCATGTCCACGGGGTAGCGGCCTCCGCAGCGATGGATTTAGGCAAACATGTTTTCTGCCAGAAGCCCCTCACGCAAACCGTCTTCGAAGCCCGTGAGCTGAGCCGCATTGCCAAGGAAAAGAAGCTCGCAACCCAAATGGGAAACCAAGGCAGCGCCGGTGGAGGCCTGCGGCGTGCGGTCGAGGTCATCCAGTCCGGAGCCATCGGAAAACCGTTAGAACTCCATGTCTGGTCGAACCGCCCGATCTGGCCGCAGGGAATGGATCGCCCGAAAGGTGAGAGCCCGATCCCGCCGGAACTGGACTGGAATCTTTGGCTCGGCCCCGCGGCCATGCGCCCTTATCTGGAAAAGATCTATCACCCCTTCAACTGGCGCGGCTGGAACGACTTCGGCACCGGTGCGCTTGGCGACATGGCTTGCCACACGGTCAACATGCCATTCCGCGCGCTGAAACTCGGCTATCCATCTGTCATCGAGTGCGAGATGGCCTCACGAATCTATCCGGAAACCTATCCGCTCACTTCGCGCATCCGCTTCGAGTTCCCCGAGCGTGACGGTCTGCCGCCGCTCAAGTTCTGGTGGTATGACGGCGCTCCGTCCCAGGACAACTCTCCCCTTCGCCCCTATCCGGACATCGTCAAGGATGTGGTCAACCTGCGCGGCAAGCTCCCGGTTTCAGGATGCCTCGTCATCGGAGACAAGGGCAAACTCTTCTCGCCTGACGACTACGGATCCACCTTCTTCCTCCAGCTTGAAGGCGAGGAGAAATTCAGCCATGGCGACAAACACGAGGCCGTCGTCGGCATCGAGGAAACCATCCCTCGCTCGCCCGGCCATTACAAGGAATGGGTCGAGATGATCCAGACCGGCAAGCCCGCTTACTCGAACTTTGAAATCGCAGGTTACCTTACCGAAATCATCTTGTTAGGCTGCATCGCATTGCGCGTCGGCGAAGGCGAGAAAATGGATTGGGATGGTCCTAACATGCGCTCACCCAATTGCCCTCAAGCCGCCCGTTTCGTCAAACGCGAAGAGCGCACAGGCTGGTAACCGTTTCCTTTCCCCTACGATCAAAACATGAAACTCATTCCACTCATCTCGCTGTTAGCCATGGCATTCCATTCAGCCTCCTACGCCGACCCCATCCCTGAAAACCTCCGCCAGAATGGCTGGTTCATCGGCGCGCAAGCCTACACCTTCAAGGAGTTCACCGCCTTCGAAGCCATCGCAAAAACCAAGCAAGCCGGCGGCAACGTCATCGAATTCTATCCGGGACAAGTCCTCAAACCGGGTTCCGCTGAAAAGGTTGGGCATACGATGTCGGAGACATCCATGAACGAACTCAAAGTCGAGTGCGCCCGTCTTGGCGTGCATCCCGTGAGTTATGGTGTCGTCGGTGCCAAGGATGCGGATGAGGTGAATGCCATCATGAGCTTTGCCAAAAAGATGGGGCTGTATTGTGTCGCCACCGAGTCCACCGCACAAGTCGTCGCATGGGAAGCAGCGGCCAAGGAATTTGACGTGCGCGTGGCCTTCCATCAACACGGCGGATCCATGTCCAAGCCGGACTACAAAGTCTGGCACCCCCTCTACATCCTTGGCGTCGTGGAAAGCCGCGACCACCGCCTCGGCGCCTGTGCCGATCTCGGCCACTGGCGTACCTCGCATCTGAATTCGGTGGAGTGCCTCCGCATTCTCAAAGGCCGCATCATCAGCGTGCATCTCAAGGACAAGGCTGCCGACGGCGACGCCGCCGTGGTGCCGTCCGGCAAGGGGGTGGTCGATGTCGAAGCATGTCTTGAAGAACTGAAGGAACAGAATTTCCAAGGCAACATGTCAGTCGAACACGAAAACGACTGGCAGGACAACGTTGCCCAGGTCCGTGAGAGCATTGATTTCGTGAAAGCCCGATCTAAGTGACTACCATCACAGATTCTGTCGGGCGGAAATTCTTCGAATTTGAGAGCGGTCCCATGGCTCGCACCTGTTCGATCGAGTTTGTCACACAATCGGCGTTGTCATGGAGTTTCCGGTGATTTTTCTTTAGCGCCATGAACACTCCCGGAGTTCCCCAAGGATACCATACGCTCACCCCGTCGCTCAACCTGCGTGGTGCCAACGAGGCGCTTGATTTTTATCAGAAAGCACTCGGTGCCGTCGAACGCTTCCGCATGCCGGATGAAAACGGCGGCGTGATGCATGGCGAAATGCAGATCGGTGATTCGGTGGTGATGTTCTGCGACGAGAGTCCGGATTGGGGGGCCTTGAGCCCGCAGAGCGTCGGCGGCTGCCCGCTGAGTCTCAACCTGTATGTCCCGAACTGCGACTCATCGACTGAGCTGGCCGCTTCCGCCGGTGCGGAAGTGTTGCGCCCGCCCACAACTTATCCTTGGGGCGAGCGCAGTTCGATGATCCTCGACCCCTACGGATACCGGTGGTGTTTCTGCACACACCTCGAAGACCTGACTCCGGAAGAGGTCCAGCGCCGCATGGTGACATGGAATCCGGAAACAGGAACTTGGTGAGCCGCTAAGGCTGGAAAGGCGGGTTCGGGTTTTTGAAATCCGAGCCTATGTTCATGGAAACACGCCCGAAAGCTGGCGTGTGCCCGGGGCCTTGGAATGGTGATATGTCTTTCACTCAAACCCACCAAGCCCATGTCATCGTCCGACCACCTTCCGCTGAAGGAGAAGTTATCTCATCTACGATGGACAACCTGACCGGCCGCTCAGCTTCATGGGATACAGTTTTACATTCGAAGGCCTGACCTCCGCATTTCACACGCTTGGCCAGGCGGCGTCCGTGGCGGATGTGGTGTTGCTCGGATTCGCATCGGGAAAAATGGCGAAAAAAACCGCGTTCTTCATCGCCTTTGGCATCTCCTTGGTTTGTACCGCCGCCTACCTTTTTCTCCAGCCCGGCCAGGTCGGAGCGATGTTCATCCTTCAGGCTCTTGGCTCCTTCGCCGGGGCGCCACTGCCCGTGCTGCTGTGGGCGATGTATGCGGACACCGCCGATTACGGTGAGTGGAAAAACAAACGCCGCACCACCGGCCTGATTTTCTCTGCCTCCACGATGAGTCAGAAAATCGGCTGGGCCTTCGGTGCATTTTTCGCACTCCAACTCCTCGATATGGTCGGCTTCCTGGCGAATCTCGCCCCGTCCGACGATGTTAAACAAGGCCTCGTCTGGCTGGTGAGCCTGCTGCCTGTCGTGTTCGGTGTGATTTCCATCGTCCTGATGATGTTCTATCCGTTAGGCGAGGCCCGCAACGGAACCGAGGCGATTGAAATGTTCGATAAATGCCTTCCCGATGTCACCAT
>JBBARN010000052.1:0-12086 GCA_040399845.1 Luteolibacter sp.
TGCCCTTGCCCACCAGATCCCCGAGAAATTCCGAAGCCTTGTCGAGCTGTTGGACGGTCTTCTCAAGGTTGATGATATAGATGCCGCCTTTGTCCTTCATGAGGAAGGGCTTCATGCGGGGATTCCATTTTTTGGTTTGGTGGCCGTAGTGGACGCCGGCGTCCACCATGTCGTTGATGAGGTCGTTAATCATGGATGCTGTGGTTTCCCGCCTTGAATCAGGTCGGGCGATTCATGAAGATCTGCCGCGTGTGGGTTCCCCGGATCTTCTTTGGTCTCGTTGCGGCCGAAGGGGGCGCAGGGGGTAAGGAAAACCTACGGGCTTGGCAAGGGGAAATGAGGAGTTTTCATGAGAATTCCGAAGGATTGGCGCACAAATCCCGGGTTTGGCTGCGTTTTTCAGCTGTGAATATCTGTTGGATCCCCGCCCGTGCCTCGCTTGCCTTGGTTTTTTCAGGTTTCGCCATCGCCGCTCCGCCGGTGATCGATGACGAAGCGGTCGTCACGGCCATGCAAACCAAGCTGGAAGCCGCCGTCGGCAAGGAGGGCATTCCGTCGGCAGACGAACTTGGAAAACTCGCTAAATCCAAGAAACGCAGCCAACCCGCAATCCCACTCCCAACATCCCCGTCGGGCACCCCGGTTGCCGACTACGAGTCACTCTGCAAGTCCGTGTATCTTGTCGGCTCCCTCTACAAATGCGGAAAATGCGAGCACTGGCACCCTGGCAGCACCGCCACCGCGTGGTGCATCGGGGCCGATGGCTTGATGATCACCAACGCCCACGTGTTTCGGGGTGCGGTTGGCGGCGTTATGGGCGTCACCGACCGCGAGGGACGCTGTTATCCCATCACCGCGCTGCTCGGCTGGGATGCGGCGACCGATGTGGCGGTCTTCCGGGTGGATGCCAAGGACCTTCCCACGCTGCCCCTCGGACCTGCGGCGGATGTCGGGTCGGCCGTCACGGTGATCAGCCATCCTTCAGGAAATCACTTCGTGCGCACCTCGGGCAGCGTTTCCCGCTATGCGAAAAGGCCATTGGGGAGAAAAGGCGACAAGGTCACCTGGATGGCCATCACTGCCGACTACGCCCAAGGATCATCCGGCGGGCCGGTCTTCAACGACGCCGGCCAGGTCGTGGGGATGGTTTCCAACACCCTCTCGCTCTACACCGGCACCAAAGCAAAGGCCCCCAACAAAGGCGACTTGCAGATGGTCATCAAACATTGCGTGCCTGCGGATTCGATCCGCGCGCTGTTTGATGATAAGGCCCCATAGGACGATGCGATCGACGGCTCAAGCAACGGCGACCTCGACGTCGACTTGCTTGTCCACATCATCGCGGAGATTGGCGATGATGAAATCCTGGCGATCCGGGGTGTTTTTCCCCATATAGAATGCGAGCAACTCCTTCACGCCCTTGCCTTCCTCGTATTCCACGGGATCGAGCCGCATGTCCGGGCCGATCATGAAGCCGAACTCGTCGGGCGAAATTTCACCGAGGCCCTTGAAGCGGGTGATCTCGGCATTCTTGCCGAGCTTGTTGAGTGCCTTGCGGCGTTCATCCTCGTCGTAACAATAGATGGTTTCCTTTTTGTTGCGAACACGGAAAAGCGGCGTCTGGAGAATGAACAAATGTCCATCGCGGATCATTTCCGGGAAAAACTGCAGGAAAAACGTCAGCAAGAGCAGACGGATGTGCATGCCATCGACGTCGGCATCGGTGGCGATCACGACTTTGTTATATCTCAAATACTCAATGCCATCCTCGATATTGAGTGCCGCCTGAAGCAGGGCGAACTCCTCGTTTTCATAAACGATCTTGCGCGGCAGGCTGAAGGTGTTGAGTGGCTTGCCGCGGAGTGAGAATACGGCCTGCGTTTCCACATCGCGTGACTTGGTGATGGAGCCGGATGCGGAGTCACCCTCGGTAATGAAGAGCGTGGATTCCTCGCGGCGCTTGTGCTTGCTGTCATAGCGCACGCGGCAGTCGCGGAGTTTCTTGTTGTGGACCTTGGCTTGTTTCGAGCGTTCGCGGGCGAGTTTTTGAATGCCCTTGAGGTCCTTGCGCTCGCGCTCTGCCGATAGGATGCGCTTCTGGATGCACTCGGCGACCTGCGGATGCTTGTGCAGGTAGTTGTCGAGATTGGTCTTGAGGAAATTGCCGATGAAAGTCCGCAACGATTCGCCGTCCGGAGCGATACCCGCGGAGCCGAGCTTTGTCTTCGTTTGCGACTCGAACACCGGCTCCACAATCCTCACACAAATGGCAGCCTCGATGCCGGCGCGAATGTCGGAGGGCTCATACTGTTTTTTATAAAATCCCCGCACGACCTGCACGAGCGCCTCGCGGAACGCGGCAAGGTGAGTGCCGCCTTGGGAAGTGTTCTGGCCGTTGACGAAGGTATAGTATTCCTCGCTGCTCTCGGCAGTATGCGTGAAGGCGATTTCGATATCCTTGCCGACAAGATGGATGGGCGGATAGAGCGCCTCGTTCTCCATTTCCTCGCGCAGAAGATCCAACAAACCATCCTTGGCGCGGAATTTCTTGCCGTTGAAGACGACGGTTAGAGCCGGATTGAGATAAGAATAATACCGGCACATCTTCTCGACGAAGGCTTCCTTGTATTTCGCCTTGGCGGGGAAAATCGTGCGGTCGAGCTCGAAAGCGAGGCGGGTGCCATTGGCTCCCTCGTCGCGCCGCGGGTTCTTCATATCCACGGTGAGTTGGCCTTTTGAGAACTCGAGCGCTTTGGTTTCTCCATCGCGCCAGGCTTGGATCTCGAAAAAGTCGGACAGGGCGTTGACGGCCTTGATGCCGACGCCGTTGAGGCCAACGGATTTTTTGAAAGCCTCGCTGTCGTATTTCGCTCCCGTATTGATCTGGGCGGCGCAATCGAACAATTTTCCAAGCGGAATGCCGCGGCCGAAGTCGCGCACTTCCACGCGCCCTTGTTCGTCGATGTCCACGCGGACCTCCTTGCCGTGGCCCATGATGTGCTCGTCGATCGAATTGTCCACCGCCTCTTTGAGCAGGATGTAGAGACCGTCATCGGGCGAGGTGCCATCGCCAAGTTTTCCGATGTACATGCCGGGGCGCATGCGGATGTGCTCGCGCCAATCCAAGGATTTGATGTCGTCTTCGGTGTAGTTTGCAGCCATGGAAAAAAACGTTTTGGACTTCCTAAACGGTTCCCCCGCCGGGCGCAAGGGCGGGCAACGGGTTTTGTGAAGGGAGACCGATGTCGCTGGAATTCAACAGGCTTCAGGTCTCGGGCAGCCACTCGCCGAGGTTGCGCCGTTCCAACTCGTAGTCATCCCGGCAAAGTGGCTTGACGTTCAGGTGGCTGACGCGCCAATCGTGGAGCTCGGAATTGTCCAAGCGGGACAACATGCAGGATGCCGAGCCGCCGACAATCTCGTCAGCATACATCGAAGCAACCAGGCGACGTAGCAATTCAACCTTCAGTTCCGCCGTGGGAATCCCGGCAGCGACCGCGAAAGGTGTCGGAATTCCCATGAAAATCCCGTTCATAACTCGGGACTGTAGCATCCTAATGGCAATATCACCATCGGAAATCTCCCGAATTTCCATAAATCGACGAGCAAAAACTCCCCACCGGACCGATCCCACCGACAAATTGCCATTGCATGCCAGCGAAGCATGCCACAGCGTCCGCCCTCAAAATCATGGATTGGTCCTACGCAATACTCGGCCCCGACCCCTCAGCGGGGATCATGGTGATCCTCATTCTGATTCTGATCGAGGGAATCCTCTCGGTGGACAACGCCGCAGTCCTTGCAACCATGGTCATGCGGCTGCCGGCAGAACAACGCGGCAAGGCACTCAAGTATGGCATCATCGGTGCGTATGTTTTCCGTGGGCTTTGTCTGGCGCTAGCCTCGTGGTTGATCAAAATCTGGTGGTTGGAACCCGTAGGTGGACTCTACTTGTTGTGGCTGAGCTGGAAGCACTTCGCCCGTCACCAATCCGTGGAGGAAGAGGGCGAACAGGCCGTCGCGGTGGAAGGAAACTGGCTCTACCGTCACACCATCGGCCGCCTGGGTCCCTTTTGGGCCACGGTGGTTGCGGTAGAAGTCATGGATCTTGCCTTTTCAATCGACAACGTGGTGGCCGCAGTCGCCTACGTGCAGAAATTCCCGATGCCGTCCAAACTGGTATTGGTCTGCACCGGCGTATTTCTCGGCATCCTGACCATGCGCTTCGCCGCCCAAGGCTTCGTGAAACTCATGCACCACTTCAAGTTTCTGGAAACCTGCGCTTTCCTCGTCATCGGCATTCTGGGGGTGAAACTGATGCTGAGCGTGCCTCGACATTTCCTGCCGGAGCAGAATCCCGTGCACCAGTTTCTCGCCAGCAAGTATTTCGATCTTGGCACATCGGTCTTAACGCTGATGATCTTCATTGTGCCCGTCGTGATTCACCTCGTCCGGAATCGCATCCGCCCCGCCTAAACCTATCCCAGCTCCCATGAGCCTCCTTTTCTTCAAACGTGTCCTGGCAAACCCTGTCCAGGTCGGCTACATCGTCCCGAGTTCCCGCTTCCTCACCACCCGCACTGCGAAGTTCATCGACTTTTCGAAGAATCGCACTGTCGTCGAATTGGGGCCGGGGGAAGGTTGCCACACCCGCAGCATCGTGCGCCGCATGAATCCGGGATCGCGGCTCATCCTCATCGAACTGGACGAACATTTTTCCAAACACCTCGAACGCCAATTTGCAAACGACTCCCGCATTTCGGTCGTGAATGCCAATGCACTCCACCTCGCGGAAACGCTGAAGAACCTGGGAGTTTCGGAACCGGACTATATCGTTTCCGGCATCCCATTCACCATCATGGATAAGGAACTCCGCGAGAAATTGCTTGGAAACATCGCCGGTGCCATGGGTCCGGAGAGCCGATTCATCACCTATCAGGCCTCCCTCCAGATCTCCAATCATCAGCATTTCTCCCTGGTCCGGCGCGAGCATTGCCTGCTCAACGTGCCACCGCTTCACGTGATGGAACTCCGGAAGAACCCACCCGCTCCAGTCGCATCCGTCGCCTGATTTTGAAAAATCCTCAGTTAATGAGGAAATAAAGCGCCATCCCGAACACACCCACCCAGACGATGGAAACCTGGGTGACGTTCAGGGAGCGTGCACCAGAAGATTCCGCCGGATCATCCGGATGGAATCCGAAGAGCCGATCGTAGCTCAGCACCATCCAAAGGCCGAACCAACTCCAAGCGGCCAAAAACAACACGATGAGCGACTTGAGAACAATGATCATGGGTGAACTGGGTTAAGGACCGGAAATTGAATCGGCAACATTGCATTCACTCCCCGGCCACAGGCAAGTGAGCACCGAATCCCACCATTCCACAACGCGAATCCGCTTGGAGTCTGAGCATTGGACCTGAATCACTCTTGCTATTGAGACTCCTTCTCAATAATATGATGGCGTGCCACCTATTGGAAACGTCGAGAACAGGAAGACCCTCCCCATGGATTTCCTCTGGAAAAGTGAGGAAGGGCTGCGGATCGGACGAGTTTCCGGCGAGATCAAATCCAGCGGATGGCAATGGAATGTGGCGTCCACCGGTTCTGTGTGGCTGTGGCTCAATCGCGAAGGTACGGGCCTGATCTGGGGCAAGAATGACCGATTTTTCCTGAAACCAGGCATGTTTGCCATGACAGGTGGCGATCCCGCGGGAGAATGGACCTGCCTGCGCCATCCCGGGCATCACGAATTGGAAATCGTCACCATTCCCCGGGAGTGGTTGCTGCGACGTCTCGGATCGGAGGTCAGCCAAATCCGGCAAGGGCTAGCCGAATGGCTGAGGAATGGTGGGCAAGTAGCATTTTGTGGATTGATGGGACTCTGGGAGCGCGATCTTTGCGAGGCTCTGGCCATTGTCGGTCGCGAACCGGGTCCGGCACGACTCTTGGCCGAAGCCCGCGTTTTGGAATGGTCAGCTGCGCGACTTTTCCGATCACCCAGCACAGACATCTCCCCCGCCCCGCGCGAACATGATGCCGTGAAGCGCTCCATCCAGTTGCTCCGCGAACGGCTCGATCAGAATCTCGATCTCGCCGCCATCGCCCGCGAAGTGGGAGTTTCTCCCCATCATCTTTCCCGCAAGGTCAGCACAGAAACAGGCCTCACGCTCCAGCGCCACCTCCGCCGACTGCGCATCGAGCGGGCCTGCGAGGCGCTCGACTCAAAGCGCATGAACGTCACCGAGGTCGCACTTGAGGTCGGTTACCAAAGCCTCAGCCACTTCGCCAAAGCCTTCCGCGAGGAAACCGGCCGCTCACCCAGCGACTGGCTGGCCGGGAAATGAAATTCGCATTTCATCGCTGATCGGACGCAAGCAGCCGTTAGCGCCGCAGGCCCCCATCAAGGCATGCTCCGCCGCAGATGAACGCACGCCGCTTCCTGCTCTTTCCACTCACCAGCCCAGGCCTCCTCACGCCACTGCATGCCACGCCGAACTTGGTGAAACTCGTGGACTTCAACAATTCGAACATCGTTTCACCTTCACCGGCCCGAGTGAACGACAGCCCCATCCTCATCGGCAGCAAACTATGGTTTGCTTGCGAACAGGGAGGCGCTTATGGATTCGGCAGCCTGTCGAGTTATGATATCAGCTCCGGAAATCTAACAGTGGAATTATCCTTGGACAATGACAAGGGACTAACACCCAAAGCATCACCTGTAAGAGATGGAAATCTGCTCTATCTCACCACCATCGGCAACAACCGGGACGGCAGCTCGATTTACAGCACCTTGTTCAGTCACAACATCGCCACCGGCATCACCGACTACAAACTCTGGGAAGCCAGCGGAAGTTCCGGAACCCACATCCGCGCCCCCTGGGGTGGTGTTGCCATCATCGATCGCGGCGCTGCCGGCAAGGATCTGTATTTCAACAATTACAGCGGTGGCACCAGCAGCAGCAGCGGCGCCATCCTGCGATATGAAACCTCCACCGGGCTGACCCACCTCGTTTACTCGATGCCCGCCAGTCCTGGCACCGGTCCGCGCCAACCTTACAAAGGGCTCACCGTCGTGGGCACCGACCTCTACTTCACCACCTTCTCCGGAGGAAGCGGCCCCGCGGGTGGGACGCTTTGCAAATTGGATGCCTCGATCCGCGGTGCGGAAACCGTCGAGGTCCTCGCCTCCATGCCGGAAACCCATGCCCAACTTCCCAGCCACAATCCCTACTACCGGACACTCGATCACTCGCTCTACTTCACCACCGTGGGATCCAATACCCAACCCGGCGCCTTGATGAAATTCGACCTCAACACAAAGAAGCTGAGCGTCGTCCATCGGATCGCAGGAGCCACCAACATCGGTGGCACCAACTATTATCTCGAAGGAAACAAATGTTATGGCCCGGTCGTGGAATGGGACAAGGCTCTCTACTACACGACCATCGCCGGCGGAGCCTATGCCACCAACACTACCATCGGGGGAACCATCAATCGCTACGACCTCCGCACTGCCCAACATGAAACACTCTTCAGTCTCGATGCCAACACCACAGTGAATCCCGCGATCCCGACCGATAACTCCGGCGGCGAAATCCGCGGTGGCGGCACATTCAACGGTTCCACAACATCCCCCGCCTTCTATTATATCACCAAGACTGGTGGAAATTATGGATTCACCGCCACCACCGGCTACGGAACCATTCTTCAACTGAATCTCGATCCTGCGGGATCGCCATCCACTTATGAAACATGGTCCGCAGACTATCCATCACTCAGCCTAGCGCAAATCGCACCCACCGCCGATCCGGATGGCGATGGCAGGGACAACATCCATGAGTTCTGCTTCGGCACCTCACCCACAAACGCTGCCGAAGGCAATGGCCACGTCGTTTTCAACACACCAGGCGGATTGGAGCTGCGTTGGACGGCACGGATCGATGGAAGCGTCACCTATATTCCCAAATCCAGCATCAACCTCACCATTTGGGAACCGCTCGAACTCGAATCGGAAGTGATCTTCTCCGAGGTGACTCTGTCAGCAGGCTACGAGCGCAGAAGAGTCATCATTCCCCTCGCGGACTCAAAACAGTTCTTCCGCATCGAGGCCACCCTCCTTCCCCAAGCCCAGCCGTGAAACCATCCACTTCAACACGCAGGGGATTCTCCATGGTGGAGATAATCGTGGTGATTTCCATCTTCGCCGTCCTAGCCATCATCGTCATCACCGGCATCGCCCGGATGATCGATCGCGCCAAATGTGTGGTCGATGCCGGCAAACTCCGCGCCATCCATGGTGCGGTGGCGTCGCGCGCTTTGGAAAACAACGACATCGCCTACACCCGAGAGGAAATCGGTGGAGGTGCGGGCTATCGACAATGGGATGATCCTCTCAGCCTTTGCCAGGTGCTTTCCGACTATTTGCCCGGCGAAGATGCATGGCTCAGCCCGAAACCGACCAAATCCCAAAGGCGCTTCAAGAACAGTTATGCCTGGTCGGTGAACACCCAGATCGCCTTTACCGATACCGCCACACCGACCGACAACAACCCATCGCCCGGAAAGTTCAGCAGGATCCCCAAACCCATCCTTCTCGCCTTCAACAGCTATTGCTACACCCTTCCCGCAGGATTCAACCGATACCAAAGCTCCGCACTCAGCCCTGCACCGAGAAACTATTGGTATCGCCCCTGGAACGGCGGCAAGTCGATCAACCGAGTTTATACCGACGGCCATGTGGAAAGTTTTGATCAGCCTTAACTTCATTTCACTCGGCTGCTCGCTTGCACAATCGTCCGAGCAGGCGACGCGAGAGGAACTTGTCAAATGGCTCCGCATCGAATATGCCAAACCACCCGCCGAGTGGCCCAAGCCGACCCTGGATGAAGGTGTGGTCCACCGCGAACTCGGCACACCGGGCCCCGTGCCATTTCCGGAGGGCATGGAACCGACGAAGGAGAAAAAGGAACTTGGGCTATCATTATTTTTCGATCCGCGTCTGTCCGGGTCACAACAGATTTCCTGCTCGCGCTGTCATGATCCGGAAAAAGGCTGGTCGGATGGCCGCTCGCTCGCCAACGGGGTTTTCATGGGTCAACTCACCCGCAACACACCGGGCCTGCATGGCATCGGTCATGCAAAGAGTTTGTTCTGGGATGGACGTGCCAGGACCTTGGAAGAACAGGCCGTCGCCGTTATCACGAATCCCAAGGAAATGGCGGGAAATCCTGCGGAAATCGACCATCGGCTGGAGAAAGAAAAGGAATTCTACGGCCCGAAATTCGAAGCGGCCTTCGGCAGCGGCGAAATCACCTTCGACCGCATCGTGCAATCGCTTGCTGCCTTCCAACGGGGACTCGGAGTGGGCAGAAGCAAGTTCGACCAATTTCTAACAGGAAAGCACAAGGCGCTTGAGGACAGTGCCCTGATAGGCCTGCACTTGTATCGGACTCAAGCCCGCTGCATCAACTGTCACAATGGCCCGAATTTCACCGATGACCAATTCCATAACGCAGGCCTCACCTACTATGGACGTCGATTTGAAGATCAGGGGCTCTACGCCATCACCAAGAAACCGGAAGACATGGGCAAATTCCGCACGCCGTCGCTTCGCAACGTCGGCAAGACCGGCCCATGGATGCACAACGGATTCTTCCCGAGCATGCAAGGCATCCTCAACCTCTACAATGCCGGCATGCCAAGACCGAAACGCAAGCAGCACCAAAAAGATGACCCGCTTTTCCCCGAAACCAGCCCGTTGCTCAAACCACTCAAGCTCAGCGTCGAACAACGCGCCGATCTCGAAGCCTTCCTGATGAGTCTCGACGAGCCCGGAATTCGGGTGCTCTCACCGCCGTTTCCGCCTCTGCTGAGCCCCCCCTGAAGCAGACGCGGCTTGGTTTCCCGATGAATCGGACAGGCAATCCACCCACATTCACGGCCTCCTTGGGTTCCATGCTCCGTTTAAGTCTTCACTTCCGAACCAACCCAGTGGATGTGACTTGCTTTCACCACCGTGCGGATTGTCGCCGTGGGCGGAATCACGGTTATTTGTTTCCGCAGTAACTCGTCCGTCGCACCAAGCAACCAGGGCCTTGCCATTGGCGCGAAAATGCACGCTGGGGCTGGACCGCTGGCCCGATGGCCCGGAGCCATAATCCCAAAATGGCGGTTCACAATAGGGATATTCCTGGAGGCCGGAAGCCGTTGCGTAAGCGGTGGTGGTAAACATCACCGTCCGCGCAGGATCCCAGACATTGGAGGCCCGTTCGGAACTCCGCAGTTTGGTGGTGCGGTCCCAGTGATTGCCGGGTTTACCTCCGATATAGGCGGCATTGTACCCATAGCCCCCGGTGCCAGCTTCAAAGCTCCGCTCATCGTCAACCATGGCCCGGAAAAGCGGACAGATGCCGACCCTTCTGCTCTTCCCCAAATAAGGAGCGAGCAACCCTTCCGCCGCATCGAATCTCGCGCCCGTGGTGGATCGCTTGCCATGCCAGCGCAGCGTGTTGCCCTGATTGTCCGCAGGGCAGTAAAAGCCGTGGTCCACTTCATAGCCTTGATTGGCGATGACCAGATTGCGCAGGTTATTCGAGCTTTCCGCAATGCGCGCCTGCACCAACATCCGGTTGGTGAGAGGAAAGGCCAAGGTCGCGATCACCGTGAGGATCACCACAACGACCAAGGTCTCTACGAGGGTGAAGCCTTGGGATTTCATGGCGTGAGCTTTGTGACCTTCAAGCGGTAGAAACCCGGCCCGGAGGGAGGGATGGGGTTCAGGTCTCGGATGCGGTCCCGTCGCAGCACCCCCACGCTGGCGATGTTGCCGGCACTTTCGCTGGCGACCAGAACAGGGTGGGCATTAACGGCTTGAAATGAACTGCCAGCCACGCTTTCCGCGATGCTTTGCCACGAGATCATATCCGTGGAAAACTGTACTTCGCGCCTGAGATCCGAGCTTCGTTCATCCCGCAGTGTGGTGATTTCGAAATAAGACATGCCTGCTTCCAAGATGATCCTATAATCCCATCCACTTGACGGAGGATCCGCCATCCATGGCATGAGACCGAAGGCATATTCCAGCAAGTTTGGAATCCCATCCTGATCCGGATCATCCGTTTCCGCTCCTTGTCCTTGCGGAAGCCGCTGAAGCGACGGCCAATTGAGGAAGCTCATATCCACGGAAATGGCACCGATGGCTTCCAGATCAAATCCCCCGGAGCCGCCGGTTTGCCAGGGATCGAAGATCGGCAGACTGGAAGAGTCCTCGAACGATCCGTCCCCGGGAACGTCCACGATGCGGATATGGGTAATCTGCGAAAGCCCCAGCGCCCCGATGTCGAAGGGCGTGCCCCAACTGTTGCCATAGGCATTCACATGTTTCCCCGCCAGACCGAACGCCCGGGTGGGATCGATCGAACCATAGAAACCCACCGGTGCGGGAGTGAGTGAACTGGAGGGAAAACGCTGGAAGTTCACTCCATCGGCAGAGACTTCCACATGGGCCAATTCTGCTAGCACGCCGCCAGTCCCCGCTCCACCCAGGTTGAAGCCCGGGACAAAGCCGTTTTCGAATACCACAAAATCCGCACCTGAGCGGTTTCGGATCGGTTGATCAAAAGTCAACGTGATCCGTCCCTGCGGATCGCCATTGGCGATCTGGACTGCACTCATGTCACCCAGTGATACCACGTCGAAGTGGTCTCCCGTCACCGGACCCAACGCAAAAGTAGGGTCATTGAATCCGGCGTCGGAATCGGATCGTTCATAATCCTGCGTGCCACTCGCCCATGCGAAGAATAACGGATTCACATGGTTGTCCGGGTGGGTGATGTTGCCCATCCCGTCGTCGAGCCTTGCCTTGCCGATGCCGTGAGGGCCGATGAAGCCCGGCACCGGAGCATCATGTGCGTTCAGAGGATCATCAAGACCCAGCGAATAAGGCCCTGCAAGCGCCCCCGCAGTCGTAACTGCGAGGACGCCCTGAATCATATATCCCAGAGATTTCACGGGAAAGGGGTATTATCGATTCAGCGTTTGCGTCTCAGCAAAACCCCCAAACTTAGCAATGAAACCCACACCG
>JBBARN010000052.1:12186-40813 GCA_040399845.1 Luteolibacter sp.
ATTCAGCGTTTGCGTCTCAGCAAAACCCCCAAACTTAGCAATGAAACCCACACCGAGGAAGGCTCTGGAACCACGGTGAGATTGTCCAAGGCAACATAAGTGGGAGTGTTGACAAAGCTGCCACTCATATCGGAGGACGACCATGTGAAGCCCAAGGATACAGCGGAACCAACAGGAGTGAGATCGACCAGCCCCCAAGTATCGCGAATATAGTCGAGACTGTTGTCCGAAAAAGTATAATCTGCCAGGCGGAAGGTGACCGAACCGGTTGCCAGTCCAGAGGCTCCCAGGCCACCATAGCCGGTGATCGTGACATCAAAGAAGTCAGGATCGTTCCCAGTCAGCCCGCCGAACTTCTTGGCGAACATGTCACCATTGAGCATCGAGAGTGCGGCGTAGGTGGTGTTCGTAAGATAGACCGATTGCGCGGACGTTCCCGAAGGCAAGTTGATGAATGCGTTCGAGCCCGAGTAGGCCACCGCATAGTTGCCCGCTCCCCCGAGTCCCGAGCCCGTGTAAGCGGCGTACTGATTGCCGAAGCCCGCTGTGGTCGTATCATTGACATTCGAGTAGCTGAAGCCATTCCAGAAGCCGCCGAAACTTGAGTTGTAGCTGTTTCCGAATCCGGCTCCGCCACTCGTCCAACCGGCGTTGTTGGTCGCAGGCCCTCCGTTGTAAAACGAATTGGGCGATAGGGACAAATCCTCGAATGTCACGATGGCGGCTGATGCGCCTTGGGTGATGTTGATGGCGACAAGGCATGCGAAAGCGCACCTTCCAATGATGTGGTGTTTCATGTTTCTCTTCATTTTGTGTTTGGATTGAAGAGTCCGCCCAAGAAGTTTCCGGGGCATTCTCTCGTCGGCCCTTTTTCGCGAAAGGCCGTGTGGATCCCCGCTTTGCCGGAGGAATCCGGCAGGCGGGTGACGAGCAACAAAGGCGCAAGTATTCGGACTCCCGGCTATCGCTCCTCCCGCCTTCACCGCCCACTCCACGGGCAATTGGTCACTTGGGACTCACAACCGGTTACCGCAGCGCGACTGTTCCGGATTTTCACCGGATTCCATAACGCCTTTGTTTTGGTCGGCGGGACTCTTGCCCGCCTCTTTGAATCGATCAATCCCAATCGTCAACTCTCACGGGAATCAGAGGATTTGCACACGAATCCACAGTTCATGCGCGAAACTGTCCGCAGCTCTTGAAGTCCTTGAATCATCGACCCGCTGGCTCAACAAACACGAGACCCCCCTAATCCAAATCATCTGCGGCTGATGCTTAGCATTAGACGCAATCCTCCCGAAGCCTTCATTGCTCAGGGTATCTGTCGTCCCTAATCGTAATGTTTTTCCTCTGGCCGAAACGACCAAAAGTTATTCTTGCCAAATAATATTAGGCGTGACTAATTTTTCCCCGCCATGCTACATCATCACCCCACCTGCCTCATGATCGCCGCGTTGAGCGGCATCCTTCCTTTTTCCATCGCAGCAGAGCCGCTTCGCGAACTCAGCACGGATCGTCCGGACACGACGGAAAGCGCCTATTCCGTGGACAAGGGGCATTTTCAGTTCGAGACGGAACTGGCTGCATTCACCCGCGATGGCGGCGAGTGGACCAAATCCACGCTCGGCGAACTCAACGCCAAATACGGTCTCACCGACAGCGCCGACATCCAGTTTGTCCTGCCGACCTACACCCACGTCCGCAACGGCGACGAGGGGTTTGGTGACATCGAAGTTCGCCTGAAATACAATCTCTGGGGCAACGACGGCGGCGACACGGCCATGGCCCTGATGCCCTTTGTCAAAATTCCCACCGCCCAGGGCGACCTTGGAAACGGTGAGTTTGAGGGCGGACTGATCGCACCTTTTGCCTTCTCCGCGCCCGGAGGCTGGTCCTGCGCCGTCATGGGCGAGGTCGATCTCGCATTCGATGACGTTGACGACGACTACACCTTTGTCGCTTTGGTATCTGCAACCGCAAGCCACGACATCACCGACACAAGTGCCGGATTCTTGGAAATCGTCGGGATTTTCAACACGGAAACCTCCGAGGACATTGAAGCTTACTTCAATACCGGTGTCACCTGGGCGGTGGCGGCGAATTGGCAGATCGACGGGGGCTTTCGGGTCGGCTTGACCCATGCGTCTGCCGATTTCACTCCGTTTGCCGGCCTGAGCACCAAGTTCTGATTGGAATCACAGCATCGCTTGGCCATAGCGGATAAACATCAAGACGCACCGGAACGGGAGCGATGTTTCCTCTCCCTGATGCCGGCGAGGATGTGCCAAGCCAACAGCGCAGGAAATACGAAACCAACACTCGCATGGGCGTAGGAAACCCACTCGCGAAAAACATCTCCAGAGATATAATAGAGACCATAGGCAGTTAGAATCATGAATCCTTGAGCGGAGACGAGTGAAAGCCCGATGACGCGCTGCCGACGGCTGCGCAAGCCGGCAGGAACGTGGGACGCGAGCAGGTAGCCGTAGCTGACCATCATCGCAAAAGCTGCTGCGCCATGAGCCTTGAGGAAAAGGGCCTGAGCAGGATGTTTTTCGGGGCCAAATTCGCCTTCGATGGTGATCCAGCGGTTCATCACGAAAAAGGTAACGCCTGTCAGCCAGCTCATGGCGATGAAGCCAAAGAGAAGCCCGCGATAGCGCCAGGGGATTTTCAGGTTGATGCGGGCCATGGTCCGATGGATTTCCTAAAGGCGCGATATCTTGCCATCAAGGCCGATAATGATTCCTTGGGCGTCAAATTGGGCGAGCACAGGAAATGGGTCGGGCGACAATAGAAGGACTTTTGTCAGCGCGTCGGCCACCATGCAGGATTCTGCGAAGACCGAGGCGCTGTCCCGGCAGGCCAGAGGTTCGAGGTTTCCGGGATTGAGAATGACGTGCTCCTCCCCAAGATAGTAAGCGGCGCTGGTGGCTACTGATCGGTTTTCCATCGGAACGACAAAGGTGGAGCGACCGTTCGATGCGGGCGTGCGAATTTCAACGTCACGTCCTTGCCAGCGGTTCATTGCAAGGTCTCCGCCTGCATTCACAATGGCGTCTGCCCCTGATAGCGCGGCAATCGCGAGATCGACTGCATATCCTTTGGCGATGCCGCCGAAGTCGAGACGAAGTGGGCGGGCAAATCGCACCGTGTGTCCGGTCAATCGAATGGAACGCCAGTCTGCCGCCTCCGGGCAGTCTCCATGATCCGGCAGCAAACCCCGTCGTATCAGTCCGGGGGCGATCGATGGATCAAACCATCCATTGCTCACCTCGGCCAATTCAAGGGCGAAGGAGAGCACACGATGCAGATCCGGCGAGATTTTCATTTCATTCAGATGGGCGCAGGCGTTGATCCGTGACAGCTCACTTTGTGGATCATGGAAGCTCATCAGCTGCTGGATGCGCATGATCTCATCAAAAGCGGCAAGACTGCAATCCAGTAACGCATCATCGTCCTTATCCGCCGAAATCTGGATCTCCACATAAGTCCCCAACAGCGGACGGCACTGCCGCAGCGAGTTCACGTGTGCCTTAGGACCTGCGCCCAAGTTTCGGTCAGGCGGTTAATACCCTCTGTGATGTGTACCGATGAAAGTGTCGCGCCGGAAATGTTGCGGATGTCCTTATCGATCTCAAGCCGCTTCCCCGGGCCACGGCCGATGAACTGGGCGAGCCACTTAGGATTGGCAACTTCATGTCCGTATGATTCCCTGTATTCAAGAACCTCCACTCCCTTGACCTTGCCAGCGGAAGAAAGAGCTACTGCGATGTCGATGAACTCATGCTTGCCGATGATCTGATCGACGATGAACCATCCACCGTCGGCGGTTTTCCAAGTTTTCATGTCGCTGTTGCGCACCCTGACCTTGGACGATGCTTGGATGGATTTCATTTGCTCCTTGCTGAGCTTGATGGGGACGGGCCGCAAGACAAGACCTTTGCAGAGCGACTTCTGTGCTTGCTCGACACTCAGGTAGGTCTTCGAGAAAGCGCGGCCCCCTGAGGCACAGTACCCAACAGCGAGAAAGAGGGTTCGGAGGAGGGATCGGCGTTGCATGAAAGGTTGCCTGGTTAGAACTCCCACCCGACGGTCAGGCCAAGATGGACGCGCTCGTGCTCGTCGTAGTTTTTGCCGCCCTCGATGTTGGCATTGCGTCCTTGGCTGCCGCCACCTTGGACTTGAAATAGTATGCTTGCGGTTGCCCACCAACCCTCTTCCGCATAATGAATGCTCGGACCCATGTAGGTGCCATATTGGTATTGGCTCCCCCAGCGCCAGTCACTGAGATCGAAACTCGAACGATCATACCCGTCTTCGAAACCCTGATTGTCGAATCCGGGCTTGCCAGCCTCATCGGCGAGCTGCGGATTGAGGAAATCCGACTGGTAGCGCACCTCGAAACCCGCAAACCATTTCGGCGCGAAGCGGTAGGCGATGCCTGCGGCGAGGTCGAGAGCGATTTCCTCTTCCAGCACACCCGGCGATTCACGCCTCTCGAATTCCATCTTTCCGGTAAATGAGGTGATCAATTGGTTATCGAGGAAATTCTTTTGCAAGTAGAGTATCGGCACAAACGAATCCTGATCGATGTCCGCCCCATCCAGTCGGTAAACCTCTCGGCGCTCGTATTTGAAACCCACCGACAGGCCAAGCGGGTCCTTGTAGGGACTGAGAATGTTGTATTTCAATCCCAACTCAAAACCTCCGAACTGGATGTCATCGAAATCCTCGCCTGCACCGCCCTGGGTTTCGAACATCGGATTCAAATCCGGATCGTCCACAGAATAGTGGTGGTCGAAAATCAGCAATGCGGCTCCGATCGTCAGTTTATCGGTGATGCCATACTCCAGCTCAGGACGGATGTCGTTGAACGTGTAATCCCCGGAGCCTTTGTCCATGCGCGTCACATCCTTCAAAATCAACTCCCAGCTGTCTTTCGGTCGGGTGTCCGTGCCTTTGACATACATCCAGAGGTTTTCATCGGCTTGGGAAACTCCGGTGAGTAAAGCCGCAGGCAGCAGAAGAAGGGAAGCACGGTAGGTAATGCGGAATGGAGAGATCATGGTGGTGGGAGGCGGATGCAAACCCCAAAATCGGTTAGCAAGGCTTTCTTGTTGGTATTGAGATTCAATGTCAATAAATTTGACTTCCGCCCGAAATATATTCCTCTTCCCCTCCGTGAGCCACCGCCTATTGATTTTCCTCGGTCGAATTTCACCACTTTTCTGCGTGGCGGTGGTGGTTGGGCAGCCCGCATCGCCTGAAATCGCGTTCTTGGACCCGCTTGAAGTAACCGCCGGTCGAATCGCGGCCCCGGCCTTGGATTCGCCCTTTTCATTGGCAGTGATGGAAGGGATCGAGCTGGAAAGAAAATCCGTGCGCAGTCTGCCGGAGGCCTTGGTGGAGCTGCCCGGCGTCATGGTGCAGAAGACCGCAAACGGCCAGGGATCACCGTATCTGCGAGGATTTACCGGTTATCGGACACTGGCTCTCATCGACGGAGTTCGTTACAATAATTCCGTTTATCGGGATGGGCCGAACGAATACTTCTCGCTCATCGACCAGCACACACTGGATCGCATCGAGCTGCTGGGAGGCCCCGCGTCCGTGCAATATGGCAGCGAGTCCGTCGGCGGCACACTCAACCTGCTCACTCGCCGATCCGATTTCATGGAGGAAACTACGGGCAAACCCTTCGCACACGGCTCGCAGTCCTACCGCTGGTCGAGCGCCGAGCACAGCCACATTTCGCGCACCACTGCGGACGTCGGATGCGGCGGAGCCTGGGGGCTTCTGCTGGGATTCACCCGCGAAGACTTCGGCGATGTCGATGCCGCGCGAATCGGAAACCAGGAAAAAACCGGCTATGACCAGTATGGGATCGACGCCCGGTTCGACATGAGAATTTCCGATCACTGGCAGCTTACAGTCAACCATCAGAATTCCGCGCAAGACGATGTTTGGCGCACTCACTCGACCATCTTCGCCGAGAGTTTCTCCGGCACCGAAGTTGGCACCGATCTGCGGCGTTTGAAGGATCTGGCGCACTCGCTCAACTACGCCAAACTCGTCGGGAGTGATCTCGATGGCCCGATCGACGCCGCCACCCTCACCATTTCCTTCCAGACTTGGGATGAAAACGGCGACCGCGTGAAAAGCGACAGCACCCGCCAACTCGAATCCTTCGACTCGCGCATGTGGGGTGCCGACCTCCAACTCGAGAGCAGCATTCCGACAGGTCGGCTGATTTATGGTGCGGACATCTATCTGGATCGCGTGGACTCAGCCCGCAGCGACTTCAACTCGGATGGCACGCTCGATCAGGTGCGGATCCAAGGCCCGGTTGGTGATGATTCCTCCTACACGCTGCTCGGTGCCTATCTTCAAGGCATCTTCCCGCTCGGCAAACGCGCGGAACTCATCGCGGGCAGCCGTTTCACCCGAACCGTGGCGGAGATTGGAAAATTCGAGGATCCCGCCACTGGCGGCCTCGCGTCATTCAACGATGCGTGGAACGATCTCGTTTCCTCCCTGCGCCTCAGCTACGAGATGTCAGAGAGTCTGCCATGGATCATCTGGGGTGGCATCAGCCAATCGTTCCGGGCTCCAAACATCGCCGATCTCAGCCGCTATGGTGACAGCCGCTCCAACGAGACCGAAGTCGCCGCAGTTGGGCTCGATCCCGAACAATTCCTCACCTATGAAATTGGCATCAAAGGTGAACAGGGGCCGCTCACTGCATCCGCCACCGCCTACTACACCCACATCGACGACTACATCACGAGCACGCCAACCGGCAAGATCGTCAATGGCCTTACCGAAGTCACCAAGCGCAACAGCGGCAGCGGTGAGGTCTATGGCATGGAGCTCGCCGGGTCATGGCGCCTTGATGGGCAGTGGTCGGTAAACGGCAATCTCACGTGGCTGCGTGGTGATTTGGAAAGCTACGTCGATGCCTCATCCTTCGAAACCAGTATCGAACCGCTCAGCCGGGTGCAGCCGCTGACTTTCAATCTCGGCCTTCGCTGGGACAGCCCGGAGCGCAGATGGTGGGGAGAATTTGCCTGCACCTTCGCGGACAAGGCGGATCGACTGAGCAGCGCCGACAAGGACGACACCCAGCGTATCCCGCCCGGCGGCACGCCCGGTTATGCACTGCTAGGACTTTATGGCGGCTACTTGTTCAATGAACACCTGCGCGCCAACATCGCCCTTGAAAACCTTTTGGACCAACCCTACCGCGCCCACGGCTCCGGCTCAAACGAACCGGGCTTCGGCATTTCCACCGGAATCACGGCGAGCTTCTGACTAGCGCCCGTCAATCCGCTCCGGGTTGGGCCTTGAGATCGTTGCGCAATCGATTCCATCGCGTCAAAGCTCAAACGCTACGCCCTGAGGCTGGACTGTTTGGGTTCTTGACGGGGGTCCTGAGCCTGAGTGGCTATTTCATGTCCATTCAGCGAAACGCACACAAACACCCAAACCAATAACTTCGGGCCAAGAAATGCTCCGAACGCAACGGAGCGTCGATCATTCGCAAGGCCCCGTTAGCCGATTCATGGGTGAGGCACTACAAAGGTCTCGAAATGTCACCGACCCCTCGTCCCGCTATGCG
Organism: Luteolibacter sp.; assembly: GCA_040399845.1. Lineage (GTDB taxonomy): Bacteria > Verrucomicrobiota > Verrucomicrobiia > Verrucomicrobiales > Akkermansiaceae > Luteolibacter. The sequence continues at coordinate 19,808 of JBBARN010000052.1, forward strand.
GATTTTGCTTCCTTTCCTGCTCATTGCGAGTTCTGTAGCCCATTCGGCACCTCTCCTCGTCAAGCTTCACGATTTCAACAATTCGATTCCATTCATCGGCGTCCAAAATCCGTATGACACGCCGGTGTTGATCGGTTCAAAACTCTGGTTCACGTCGCAGAACGGCGGGGCCAACGGTTTTGGGACCTTCTCCAGCTTCGATCTTGCTACGAATTTGCCGACGATCCATGTCTCATTGGACACGGTGACTGGCAACACCCCGAACGGAACCCCGACGGTGAGCGATGGATTGCTTTATTACACCAACACCCGTGGCGGAACCGGTGACCGGGGCACCATCAATGCCTTCGATCCACAAGCTCCTCCCGCCACGGCCAATTCGGTATTGTGGAACTCGCCCTCCAACAGTCCGAATACCAACCCGAACACGCTCCCTGGAAATGTGGCGGTGATCGATCGCGGGCAACTCGGCAAGGACATCTATTTCCTGACCCAGAACGGCGGGAGCGGCGGAACCGGAATCGGAACAATTGCCCGCTACCAGACTTCCGATGCCTCCGTCACCACGGTTCATGAATTTGCCGCCGCCCCTGCTGCCCGACAGCCGTTCAAGGGTTTCACCGTCGTGGGAAACAAACTCTACTTCACGACTTTCACCGGGGGCAATACCGGCAGTGGTGCCACAAACGGTGCAGGAACTCTCAATGAACTCGACGTCACCGTCAGAGGTTCGGAAGTCTATCAGAAACTGGCAAATCTACCTCTCGGTGACGGCTCGACCCGGTTCCCGGGGCACAATCCTTACTACCGGGTGGCGGATCATTCGCTGTATTTCACCACGGCGGGCACGAGTACCCAGCCGGGATCACTCCAGCGCTTCGACCTCACCACATCGACACTCACCACTCTCCATGAAATTCAAGGAGCCGCGACATCCTCGGGCCCCTTCCCCGAGGGACGCTTCTGCTACGGACCCGTCACAGAGTGGAATCGGTCCCTCTATTTCACCACGATCCAAGGTGGGGCGAACGCTCCCACCGGTTCGACTGCGGGGGGTGGTACCATCAATCGCTTCAACCTGGATACCCAGACCCACGAGGTTCTGTTCAATCTGGACATTTCCACCGGCAACAACAGCGGCGGTGAAGCGCGCGGCGGTTTCCTTTTCAATGGTTCCCCATCCTTCCCCGCCTTTTACCTGCTGACTCGCCAAGGCGGCGTCAACGACCACGGGACGGTGTTGCGAATGGACCTTGATCCTGCGATCCCGCTCACTCCGTTCGAACAATGGGTTGCCACCTATCCCGGTCTGAGCGGTTCCTCCGCTGTCTCTCAGGCGGACCCGGATCACGACGGACTGAGCAATCAGGTTGAGTTCGCCTTCGGAACCGATCCCACAAGCGGTGCAAACCCGAGTCTTTCGTCCGTATCAAATCCACCCGAAGCACTTGAGATTCGCTGGACAGCTCGCAGTGACTCCAGCGTCACCTACACGGTTACCACCAGTCCCACTCTCGGAGTGGCGCCATCTCCTTGGACGGCATTGGGGGTGACTCAGGAAACCCTGACTCCCTCCGATATCACCATCCCCAGTGGATACGAGCGACGTCGCGTCATCATCCCCATCCCGGCTACAGAAACCAAGGGCTTCTTTCGAGTTGAGGCAAACTTCCCGAATGGAACCATTCCATGACCGCTTCACGAAAGCCACGCTTCCACACCGTGCATCCGCACGGATTCAGCAAGATTGAAATCTTGGTTGCCATCACGATCCTGCTCATCCTTGGGTTGTTAACGTTTCAAATTGGAGCGAGTTTTCGGGAAAAAGCACGAAAGGTCATTTGCATCGGCAAGATGCGCCAGATCGGCTCCGCAGTCGCCGCTCGCGCCATGGACAACAATGACATTCCCTACACCAAAGATGAAGTCGGCAATTCGTTCTATCGCGAGTGGCGGGATCCCTTGAGTCTCTGCCAGGTTCTTGACGATTACCTGGCAGGTCACGAAGTCTGGATGAGTCCGGCAGCACCCAAGCGGCTGTATCCTTACAAAAACAGTTATTGTTGGAGCGTATCCACCCGCCTTACCAGCCGGGAGGATGGCGGTGGATATTCGTCACTTAAGCCGGGGGACTCGATTTTGTGGAACAACTTCAATCTGACGATCCCTTCGATTTACAATGTCCCGGAACCTTCCAACAAGGCCGGTCCCCGCAACCCCGGTGCACGATATAAAATCATCCCGTGGAGCGATGGAGTCCATCACCTCCGTGCCGATCTTGCAGTCCGAGTCATTCCCACGCGATGAAACATTTCCTGATTGTGATCGGCGCGCTGTCCAGCCTTGCCATGCACGTTTTCGGGCAGGCAGCTGCGACTGCAAGCCGCGAAGAACTGGTGGCATGGCTACGGTCAGCGTACTCCAAACCGCCCGCAGAGTGGCCGAAACCGACACTTGATGAGGGTGTCCTCCATCGCGAGCTCGGCACGCCGGGCCCTGTGCCATTCCCTGAAGGGATGGAGCCCACCAAAGAACGAAGGGATCTCGGGCTTTCCCTGTTCTTTGATCCGCGGCTGTCCGGCTCGCAACAAATCTCCTGCTCGCGGTGTCATGATCCTGAAAAGGGCTGGAGCGACGGTCGCTCACTCGCCAACGGTGTTTTTATGGGACAGCTTACCCGAAATACCCCCGGCCTTCATGGCATCGGTTATGCAAAGAGTTTGTTCTGGGATGGGCGTGTCAAAACCTTGGAAGAACAAGCCATCGCCGTGATCACCAATCCCAAAGAAATGGCTGGCGATCCGAAAGTCATTGTCGAGCGACTGCAACGGGAAAGTGAATTTTACGGCCCGAAATTCGAAGCCGCCTTCGGGGATCCGGAAATCAACCTGGATCGAATTGCGCAGGCACTGGCCGCCTTCCAACGTGGATTGGGTGTCGGCCGCAGCGCCTTTGACCGCTTTCTGGCAGGAAAGCCGCAGGCGCTCTCGGATTCCGCTCTCGTCGGATTGCATACGTTCCGCACTCAGGCACGGTGCCTCAACTGCCACAACGGTCCTGAGTTCAGCGACCACCAGTTCCACAACGTCGGACTCACCTACTATGGTCGCCGATTCCAGGATGAGGGGCTCTATGCCGTCTCGAAAAAGCCGGAGGATATGGGCCGGTTCCGCACACCCTCTCTCCGCAATGTCGGCAACACCGGTCCATGGATGCATAACGGACTTTTTCCGGAAATCCGAGGCATTCTCAACCTTTACAACGCCGGCATGCCGCACCCCAAGCGCAAGAAACATCAGCTGGATGATCCACTGTTTCCGGCCACCAGTCCGCTGCTCAAACCTCTCGATCTGAGTATCGAACAACGCTCCGATCTCGAAGCCTTCCTCATGAGTCTCGACGAGCCCGGAATGCGAGTAATGTCCCCGCCCTTCCCTCCTTTGCCATCCACGCCTTGAAGCAAGAGCGACTTGGACCCTCGAGGAATCCGTATTCGAGTTCGTAATAGCGGAGTCCCGGTGTCGAGGCCCCCCCCGCCCAGATACCCGTCCGCAGTGAGAAGAGGAGGCAAACCAAGGGCAGGGGACAAAACTGGTCGTTGTCGCTCGCGAAGGCCCCGGCGCGGCGCATCTTTAAGGATTGTGCTGAATCCTTTCACCGGAGTTACAACCAGCTACTCCGGCACCATCACCTACAGCGCCGGTGTTCTGTTCGCCACCCAAGCAGCGGCATTGCCCGGCTACAATGTCCCCGGCAAAGTGATCTTGAGTGGCGTGATAATCGCGTTGCAGGTCGGCGGCGGCGGTTCATGGACCCCAGTAATCACCCAGTCACCCGCAGATCCTGCCCTGACCATCGCCTACACCTTCACCCCAGGCACTCCAGTTAACAACTTCGCCCGCCTCAAAGTGACCCAAGCCCCCTAATTCACCCCACGCCAATCCCACCCGATTGGGGGATGCCGTTACACCCGTTCATGGGATGGACGAGAGGCCTCTCCATGCTAAATCTTAAGTAGTTATCAACCCCATCGATAGCAGCAAGTGTCGGCACCCGACGCAGAGTATGACGCCACCCGAGGTTATATTGTCCTATCCACGGTAGTTGCATTCAGAAGCCCGAATTCCAGACTCATGAAACCCCGCCTCCTCCGCACCCCCAGTCTCTCCTTCCCACTCGCCATCGCCATCTCCGCGATGCTCACCGCGCAATCCGCGTTTGCGACACTCTACTTCTGGGACGGTGCCACCGACGGCACGTGGAACACGAACACCAACTGGTCGACCGACCCGGGTACTATTCCCGGTATCAACGATGATCTCACCATCCTCGGCCCGCTCAACGAGGCAGGCGTGCTCACCATCGATTTCAATGCGAACAATTCCGCGAAATCCCTCATTTTCACCAACACCGCTGCAACCTCCATCACCAACACCACCAGCGGGGCGAACAAAACCCTGACCCTCGGCAGCGGTGGCATCACCACGGGTGCAGGAGCAGTGCAGATCGGATCGACTACCGCCAACCAGGCGATCAACATCACGCTGGATACCGCCCAGACATGGAACATCGGTGCGGGCGGCATGACGGTCACCAATTCCATCGGTGGAACAGGCACGGGGCTCACCAAGACCGGCACCGGAAATCTGATCCTCAACTCTGGCACGGTGAACAGCTTCACCGGCGGCCTGAATGTCAATGGCGGAACGCTGACACTCGATTACACTAACCTCGCCACTCCGACCAACCTTGTTGCCGCCACCAACGCGCTGCAAATCAGCAATGGCGCGCTCACCATCACCGGCAAGAATGTTGCCGCTGCCACCACCTCGCAGACTTTTGCAAGCACAACCTTCGGCGCGGGACGCAATACAGTCAACATCGCCAAGGGCGCGTTAGCCACGTCCGCCACGCTCAATCTCGGCATACTAACCGCAAACTCTGGTTCCACGACTCTATTCAGCCCGACCACCGCATGGACCACCACGGCGTCCGCCACGGAAAGGGTATTCATCACTGCCGGCGGCAGCGTCCCGACTCTTCCCAGTGGTGCCACCACGGCATTTGTCAACGCTGGCGTTTTTCATCGAGTCCCGGGCGGTGCCGTGGGAACACTCCGTCTGGCCGCCGTCAATTCAAGCGGCCAGCTGCTCCTGAAAGCGAATACAGGGAACCTCGCCGCAGGCACCACTGGAACTGCGGCTGATTCCTACCAACTTGCCGCTGGCAGCATCGCGCTGACAAGCTCGGCAAACATCTACGGATTGCTCCTCAATGCCACCACCGCCGGTGCGACCATCACCGTTGCAAACAGTGGCACTTTGACCCTGAATTCCGTTATCCAGATTAAGAGCACGGAAAACGTGATCATCGCCCCCGGAACTGGCACGAGCAATGTTGTCATCGGCGCGGCGAGGAATCTGGTGCTCGCCATGGACAATGCCGCCGGATTATCCATCACTGCGCCAATCGTTGATAACGGCGGCGGTGCATCTGGGGTGACGGTCTTCGGCTCGGCCCCTACCGGGACTCCCGGCGCAGTGACCTTTGGCGGAGCCAACACCTATACCGGTACCACGACCCTCACCAATGCCACCCTCAGCCTTACTAACGCAACCGCTCTCGGCGGCAATAACCCGGGGGTGAACGGAACCAGCGGGATCTCGATCAGTCCGGGTGCTGTTCTCTCATCGGCCCTTGGCGGGGCCAATCCAAGCACCACTATCTCCGCCCCGATCACCCTCGGTGCCGGAGGAAACACCACCTTGCGGATCGGACAAGGAGCGGGCGGCAACACCCATACCTTTAATGTCAATGGTGCCATCGGCGGTGCAACCAACAACCTGATTTTCACCACCACCACCAACTCCTTCAATAATGGCAGTTCGGTGATTGTGCTCGGTGCCGCTGGCACCTACACTGGCAATACCACCATCACCACTGGCAACGGGCTCAATAATCCGTTGACCATTCGGAGTGGAATCACCAACGCCTTGCCAACCACCACGGTTCTGACCATGACCGGGGGGGCCGCTGGCGGAAGTGGCAGGGCCTTGACTTTTGACCTGAACGGCAACGACCAAACGCTCGCCGGCCTGACCCATACGCTCGTCATACCTGACGACAGAACATACCGTGTGTCCTCGACCAATGCCGCCACGCTGACGATCAATAACTCCTCGGACTTCTCGTTCGGCGGCGCCACCAAGGATGCTGATGTTGCCCCGACCGCCAACCCCGGCACCGTCACAAGCGCTCAGATCACGGGGGCCATCTCCCTGGTGAAGAACGGAGCGGGTACCTTCACCTTGGGCGGCACCCTGACGAATGGTGCCACCGCCCAAGGCAATTCCTTCACCGGCTCCACTAAGATTCTGGGAGGCATCTTGGTCCTAGGGCAATCGGACTCGATCAGGAACAGCGCCTTCGACACGAATGCCAGCATCGCGGGTGACGCCACCAACGGCCTCCGCACCACCCCAAGCTCCTTAAGAATTGGCGGCCTCACCGGTGGCAATGACTTTGCCACCCGTTTCACCACCAACAGCGGTGGCTACAACACCCTCACAGGACTTACACTGAATCCGAATTCCGGTGACACACTGACCTACTCCGGCGACGTCGGCGATGGTGTGGGCGGGATGAACCTTACCAAGAGCGGTGCCGGCACCCAGATTCTCAGCGGCACCAACACTCACTCCGGCAGCACCACGGTTTCCGCTGGCATTCTTGCTGTCAACGGATTACTCGCCAACACCAGTGCGGTGACCGTTTCCGGCACCGGCACCCTGAAGGGCAGCGGCTCGATCAACAGCTCGGTCGCAATCAACAGCGGCGGCACCCTCGCCTCTGGTACCAGCATCGAAAGCCTCGCGGTCGTCGGAGACCTGAGCTTCAGCACCGCCTCCAACTTCCAATACGAATTGGACGCGGATCATGCTCAGCAGGGCGACCTCACGGCTGTCACTGGCAACTTGAACCTCTCTGGCATAGTCAATCTGTCTTTCTTGGAGACAGGCTCCGGCTTGTGGGAACTAGGCAGTCCTCTAGGCGATCACTTGGGGCTTACCCCCGCCGACAAACTGACCCTGATCAGTTACACCGGAGATTGGAACAATGGCCTGTTCACCTTAGCAGGTCACGGCACACTCCAGGATGACTCCTCATTCGTGATCGGCAGCCAACAGTGGCTTATCAACTACAACGACACCGACGCCGGCACCAATTACATCGGTGATCTGGCAGGAACCCGCTTTGTGACCATTACCGTCCCCGAGCCCAGCGCCGCGCTACTCGGCAGTCTTGGCCTGCTCGTGCTCATGCGCCGCCGCAGGTGAGGACAAGTGAGGGCGGGGGACGAAATCACGGACCTAGACACCGTGCGCCGCCGCAGGTAAGGGCCAGTATATCGATCATCATTACTGCGGTGACCGACATAGACCCATGAAATCAACCAACTCCTCGGCAGTCCTTGCTCTCACCGTTTTTTCGCTGCTTGGGATCGCTTCCCCTGCGTATTGTCAAACCGTCCCTTTGCGGGATCTAGACCGCGATGGAATCCCCAACATTTCCGACCTCGATGTGGACAATGATGGAATTTTGAATGGCGCAGACAGGAACATCGACGGAGGCATTGCGAAATCCGGACCGTTGCGGGGACAATTCATTGGTGACAAGCTGCCCAACAATTCTCCCAGGGAGCTCGACATGGACTCCGACGGGCAGGCGGACGGTTCCGTCAACGAGAAGGACATCGATGGAGATCGCCATCTGGATTCATCGCTGCGGGAAACCGATATTGATGGTGATGGTTTGGGAGACAGTTCTTTAACCGAAAGCGACATTGATGGGGACGGGGCAATCGATGGGAGCAGGGGCGAAGTTGATATTGACGGCGACGGGATCGCCAATGGTCTTGATCCGGACCTCGATGGCGACAGTTTGGCAAACCAAGCCGATACCGACATCGACGGTACTGGCATCGATGATTCCACCCTCGACATTCTTTATGAGTCCCCGGGCAACCCGACTTCTTACGCAGACGATTCGGTAGCCGCGCCCACGATTGCGTTCGTTGCCGCCGAGGTTCGAAAGATTCTCAAGGTTTCAGAAAACGACACGGGCTTGCGTGTTCGTGTGAGTGTAGGGGACGGCAGCGTTGACGAGCCAGGTCGTTGGGGAAACCGTATCACGGGAGTGTGGAGGTATTTCAGCCCCGACAGGATTCAGGTTTGGGCCAGGTGGTCTTACCCGAGCAGCGATCCATCCCAACTCAGGATTTTTGTAAACTACAGCTACATCGGAAGTTATTCAGGGAACGTAGAAGATTATATCAATCCTGCGAACTATATTGTATCCGAGGAGAATCGAATTTACGCGGGGTATACCACGGCCATCGGCGAGTTTTCTTTGTCGCGAGTCGCCTCAAGTCCCAATGTTTTCATCAGTTGGCTTCCCGGCGAGCCAGTTGGATTCTTTTACACAGCTCCAAATGAACAGGCAACGGGTTTTGCCCCTCCCTACGATGTTCTTAGGGACTCTCTCAGCGCCCTGCCGAATTTCTCTTCGAGCCGGGAGGATCTTCATTTCTCCGGGGAGCTGCCTTCATCCGCCGTCTTCCCAGGCGCGCAACCGATTCTCGAACTTCTTCGGACGATCAGGCAGGTGAATCTGAGCTGGTATGGGCAAATCGAGGCCCGCCAGCTTCGATGAATATCAGTTCGATCAGTGAAATCACTGGTTACCAACTTTCTTTCCAGGCTAACGCCATCTGAGCTCCGGGCACGGGATAGCAATAGATCTTCGCTCCATCGGAATAAGATCAGTCTCCCGGAGAGAGTTACGTTTCTCTATCCTTCAGATTCCCGGTGGCTGATAGGCATAGCGGAAATAGGTGTTTCCGGAAATGGTAACCACCGTTTCGCAACGGCCTATGGCATCAGAGGTTCGGGTGGCGATGGTATTCCAGGTTTTCAGGTCGGTGGAAGATTGCAGTAGATACGAAAGGCTGGGCGCGGCTTGGCAGGAGATGGTGGCGGTGCCGTTGTGATTATTGACGATTTCGACTGCTGACGGTGGAAGGACGATGAGGGTGAGCTGGTTCGCCGCGTCGAAGGGGTCGGACCAACGGACGTCGGTATAGACCGAGGCTCCGGTGAGGGTGCGGAGGAAGGCGGCGAGGTCACCTTTTTGCTCCTGGTTGAGATTCAAGTTCTGGACACCTCCGCCGGGGCGGCGAAGGCGGTTATCGAGATTGGCATTATTGCCAGGGATCTGATTGTAGTGATTGATCACCTGATCAAGCGTCGCGAAAGAGCCATCGTGCATGATGGGACCGTTGGACTGTCCGTTGGGTCCTACAAGATCGCGGAGGCTTGGCGAACGGGTGTTGGTGAGGTCGGTGCCACCGCCGATCTTGGTGATGACGCCATTATTCAGACTCCGAGGATCGATATCGAATTCCGGTGCGGCATGACACGCATTGCAGCCGGCACCCGTCACCGGTTGTCCGGGAGGTGCGGGTGCCCCGAGGAAGAGCTGCTTGCCGTTGTTTTCCTGCTGGGTGAAATTGGGAAATGGGGCCCCGTTGTTGGCGACCTGCGCGCGGCCGATGTCGAATTTCGAATCGAAGGACTGGATGCTGCGGACAAACTGGGCGAGTGCCTGCTGGATGCGGGTCTCAGTGATGGTGGCGCTACCGTAAGTCATGGCAAAAAGTACGCGGTAGTCATCGATGGCGCTGAGCTTCGTGACCAGATCCGCAAAGGCCGGGTCGCCGAGGGTGGCGCTGAATCCCATTTCCGTATGGTCGCGGACGGGCTGGGTGGTTTGTGCTTCGAGGGTATTGGCCCGCTCGTCCCAGAAGAAGCGGGACTCCGTGGCAAAGCGGGCGTTGATCAGACGCATCGAATGGCGTCCAGTCGTCCCATTCACGCCGGTGCTCGCCACGGGACTGTCTCCGAAGCCTTTGGCTTGGACGTGGCACGATGAGCAGGAAACGGTGTTGTTGCGGGACAAACGTTTGTCATGAAACAACACACGCCCCAAAGTGGCTCCCTTGTTGGTGACGGGATTGCCGGGCGTGGTGTTGTTTTTTGTGATGTAGGTCGGGATCGGTTGGTTGGCGTAATTGAGAAGGGTGGTGAGATCGAGCACCCCGTCACCGGCGAGAGAGGACATGGGCAACAAGGCGATAGCAAAGGCGGGGAGATGGAGGGCTTTCATAGGATTGAGGATCCCATTTGTGAGCAATCCATATCGGGATCAATGCATTTTACCCCACCTTAACAATTCTCCCGAAACCGCTGCGGATTCTTTACAATCCTCACCATTTCTTGAAACCAGCAGCCTTCGAAGCCGATTGCGTCACAATGTTTTTCGCCAGAACCGCGTCTGACGCTGGAATTTTTTTCTCCACCTCCCCGCAGGGCTGCCCTATCACTCCGCCCGCCTGTGGACTACTCCTCTCTCATCGCCAAACGCCGCGAACGCTTCTCCGAACTGGAGGATGCGGTGGGCGATCCTGAACTTTTCAACGACCCCAAGCGGGCCACGGACATCCTGAGGGAACACCGCAAGCTCAAGCAGACGCTGGATCTCTGGGACAAACTCGAATCCTCCAAACGCCAGCTTGCGGACAATCAGGAACTCGCCCGTTCGGACGATCCCGACTTTGCGGCGATGGCGGCGGATGAGATTCCCGTTTTGGAAAAGTCGATTGCCGAGCTCTCGGAAGACATCCAATACGCGCTGCTCCCCGCCGATCCGAATGAGGACCGCGATGCCTTGATTGAGATTCGTGCGGGAGCGGGAGGTGACGAGGCTTCGTTGTTTGCCGCCGAGCTCATGCGTGCCTATCAACGCTACTCGGACGTCCGGGGCTGGAAGTGCGAGCACTTGGAAAGCAGCCCCTCCGAGGTGGGTGGATTCAAGGAGGTCATTCTGAAAATCACGGGCGACGAGGTGTTCCGTTATCTCAAATACGAATCCGGCGTGCACCGCGTCCAACGCGTGCCCACCACCGAGACCCAGGGCCGGGTGCACACGTCCACCATCACGGTGGCAGTGCTGCCGGAGGCGGAGGAAGTGGACGTGGAAATCAAAGCGGAGGATCTCCGCATCGAAGTCTGCCGCGCCGGCGGCGCAGGCGGCCAGCACGTGAACCGCACGGAATCCGCCGTCCAGATTTTCCACCTCCCGACCGGCCTTTACGTGCGCTGCGAGGATGGTCGTTCGCAAATCAAGAACAAGGAAATGGCTTTGCAGATCCTCCGCTCCAAGCTCTATGAGCAGAAGATGCGCGAGCAGCAGGACGCTTATTCATCGCACCGCCGCTCGCTGATTGGTTCCGGCGATCGCTCGGAAAAAATCCGCACTTATAACTTTCCCCAGTCCCGCGTGACCGATCACCGCATCGGCCTCACCTCCCACAATCTAACAGGAGTGATGGCGGGGGACTTCTCGGAATTCACCAACGGCCTCCAAAAAGCGGAAATGGCCGAGCGCCTTGCCGAGGCGGGTCTGTGATTCCGGAGGAGGAATGAAGCCCATTTCCCGTGGATTTGCCGAATATCGGAAAAAATGAGGGTCGTGGATATCAGAAAGGTGACCACCAGGCGAGTTATTATTTTTTATTTAAACTTAATTGTGTGAAAACACCTACGTGGCAAGCCTGAGGCCTCAATAAATATTTCTCCGCTTTCCTTTTGGGGGTGGCGGGACGAGTTTGTGCTAGAATGAACTTATTCCCCCAGCCAAGACATGTTGCATTTCTTGGAGACTATGTCCCGCGCCGTTGTGGCATTGCCACCTTCACCCACCACCTCTGTGAAGCCGTGCGCGCCAAGGCGGATGATGCCAACTGCATCGTGATTGCCGTGAATGACAGGCCCGAAGCCTATGACTACCCGCCGGAGGTGCGGTTTCAAATTCAACAGAAGGATGTGGACGACTACCACGCGGCGGCGGACGAATTGAACCGCAGCAAGGCAGACGTGTTGTGTGTGCAGCACGAGTTCGGAATCTATGGCGGCCCGGCGGGAAGCCACCTGCTGGCACTCCTCAAGGAGGCGCGCATGCCCGTCGTGACCACCCTGCATACCGTGCTCTACCAACCCGATGCAGCCCAACGTCGCGTGATGGAAGAGCTCATCCGGCACAGCGATCGCCTCGTCGTCATGGCCAGCAAGGGTGCGGAGATCCTCAAGGAAACTTACGGTGTGCCGGAAGCGATGATCGATGTGATCCCGCACGGCATCCCGGATGTGCCGTTCCAACCTGCGGATGCGTTCAAAGGACAATTCGATGTGGCGGGGAAGCGGGTCTTGCTGACCTTCGGCCTGCTGGGCCCCGGCAAGGGCATCGAGCACGCGATCGCCGCCATGCCGGCCATTCTCGCCAATCATCCAGAAACCGTTTACCTGGTTCTCGGTGCCACCCACCCTCATTTGGTGGCGCGGGAAGGTGAGAAATACCGGACCAGCCTTGAACATCTCGCCGAGGATCTTGGTGTGGGCGATCATGTCATTTTCTACAATCGATATGTTTCGCAGGATGATTTGATGGAGTTCATCGGAGCGACTGACATTTATCTAACACCTTATCTCAACGAAGCCCAGATCACCTCCGGCACTCTTGCCTATGTCTCCGGAGCGGGCCGGGTGGTGGTATCCACTCCTTACTGGCATGCGCAGGAAATGTTGGGAAAAGGCACACTGGGCACTTTGGTTCCCTTCCGTGATTCCACGGCAATCGCGACTGCGGTGAACCACTTGCTGAATGACCCAGCGCAGATGGAAGAGTTCCGGGAAAACGCCTACGCCACCGGGCGGGCGGCCATCTGGTCCTCTGTAGCGGGTCAATACCTTCAATCCTTCGAGCGGGCGAAATCGGATCGCCGGACCGTACCCGTGGCGGTGCTCTCCAAGGCAGCGCATGCCACGCGCATGGGAAAGTTGCCTCCACTGCGGCTCGATCACGTGATGCGGATGACCGACAGCACCGGCATGTTCCAACATGCCACCTACAACGTGCCGAACTTCCACGAAGGATACTGCACTGATGACAATGCGCGCGCATTCATTCTATGCACCCTGTTGGAGGAAACCTCGCTGCCACCTCAAAGGACCAACCTGATGATGCTTACCACGCGTTATCTGGCTTTCCTTGCAGCCGCCATTGACATCAGCAGCGGGCGGTTCCGGAACTTCATGAGTCATCAGCGGAATTGGTTGGAATCCTGCGGCAGCGAGGACAGCCATGGCCGGGCGATGTGGGCACTCGGCCTCGGCGCCGGGCGGGCGGCCCATGACAGTCACCGCAGACTCTGCGCGGAGTTGTTCCAACGGGGGCTTCCGGCCACCGTGACATTCACCTCCCCGCGGGCATGGGCTTTCAGCCTGATCGGTCTTCACGAATACGCCTCCAGCCTGCCGGCTTTGGCATCGGACAAGAATCTGCAGGAAGTCAGTGAAGCCAGAAATCAACTCGTTCGCAAACTGATCGCCTGTTGGCAAAGCTGCTCTGCGGTGGATTGGCCGTGGTTTGAAAACATCGTGAGTTATGAAAACGCACGTCTCAGCCAGGCGTTGATCCTTGCCGGAAAGGACATGGACGATGCCGCCGTTGTACAAATCGGCTTGGATAGCCTCCGCTGGCTTGCGGGGGTACAGAAAACAGGAACCGGATACTTCCGGCCAATCGGTTCCAACGGATTTCTGGAACGCGGCGGAAACCATGCGGAATTCGATCAACAACCGGTGGAGGCACAAGCGATGGTCGCCGCCTGTCTGGATGCCTACCGGATCACGCAGGATGATTTCTGGTGGCGAGAGGCGAGGCGCGCCTTCGAGTGGTTTCTCGGGCGCAACGATCTTGGCATCGCCCTTCACGACCCCGCCACCGGTGCTTGTCGCGATGGCCTGCATCACAACCGGGCAAATGAAAACCAAGGCGCGGAATCGACGCTCGCCTTCCAGATCGCCCTAACAGAAATGACAGCGGCCGAACATTCCCTCACCCACCCTGCTCTCGCCCACGCATGAAATCCCTGGTCCTCTGCCGTCATCATTTGCAACTGGAACCCGAGAGCGCGCGGGTCATCATCCGCCCCTTCATTCCCAACGAAACCCATCGCATTCTCACCATCATCGGCCGGGCTCTGGCCTTGCCGGAAGAAGATGTGGTTCGGGAACTCGCCGCCTTGCTAGCGGAATTCGAGAACCGCCATTTCGATATCCATTCCGTGTTGTTAAGGCACTATCAGAAAGTGCTACCCCATGTCTTCACCCAGCGGCCCATCTCGCTGGAGCGCAAATTGCTCATCGGTGCCTTGTTTTCTGGCGAGTATGCCTTGGAATCCGCCGCACTTTTCAATCCCTCCATCGTCCCGCACCCGGATCAGTCCGGTATCCCGGAGGGGGCATTGCGATTTGTCATGAGCCTGCGGGCAACCGGCGAAGGACATATCTCATCGATCGAATTCCGTTCCGGCACCATCGATGCCGACGGTGGTATCACGCTGGATCCGGTATCCCGGTTCCTGAGCCTGCCGGATGTGCTGCCGAATCCGAGTTATCTCAAAAAACGCTTCGTCGCCAAGTTGCATGAGATGAACTGCAACAGCGAATACTGTGCCCAGGTCATGGCTCCGCTTGCGGACTACTTCACGCTCTTCGATCTGAAGAAATCGATTCTTGCCATCCGGCAGGAAGCCATGCCCAACACCCTCGAACTCAGCCGCTCGCTGGAGCGCATCCAGTGGCTGGCGGACTCCAACTACGAACTCAGTTTTTCTCCAAAACTGGCGATGAGCGAGCGGATCATTTTTCCGGTCTCCGCCAATGAAAGCAATGGCATTGAGGATGCAAGGTTCGTGCGCTTGGTGGAAGATGATGGCACGGTGATGTATTATGCGACTTATACCGCATACAACGGCCGATCAATTCTTCCGCAATTGATAGAAACCACGGATTTCCTCAACTTCCGCGTCCTCACCCTCAATGGCAATGCCGTGCAGAACAAGGGCATGGCCTTGTTTCCCCGCAAGGTGGGCGGGCACTATCTGATGATGTCCCGGCAGGATGACGAAAACCTGTTACTGATGCGCTCGGACAATCCCCACCGCTGGGAAGATCCGGAGTTGTTGATGCGGCCTTCGGAAACCTGGGAGTCCGTGAAGATTGGCAATTGTGGTTCGCCGCTGGAGACGCCGGAAGGCTGGCTGGTCATCACCCATGGCGTGGGGCCCATGCGGAAGTATTGCATCGGCGCGGCGCTGCTCGATCTGGAGGACCCCACCAAGGTCATCGGCCGCCTCAAGGAGCCGCTGCTTTCTCCGGAAGGAAACGAACGGGAAGGCTATGTGCCGAATGTGGTTTACAGCTGCGGAGCCTTGATTCACGGCGGCCGACTGGTCCTCCCTTATGCCATGAGCGACAAGGCTTCGGCCGTGGTAAGCATCTCGCTGGAAGTATTGCTCAAGCGGCTCCTGGGCTGATCAACGGAAACTTCCCCCGCCAGGAGGTTGACAGATGGGACGGATTGGATGATAACTCCTCCGTTCCTTTTGTTTGTTATGGTTAAATCAACTCCGTTCGTCGTTTTTGACAGTCCTGAGGCTGCCTGTAGGCAGGTCGCTTCGGAAATCGCCCAGACCATCCGCAAGCGCGCCTCGCTTGGCCGCAATGCCGTATTGGGTCTTGCCACCGGCAGCACGCCTCTCCCGCTCTACAAGGAGCTGATCCGATTGCATCGGGAGGAGAACTTGTCGTTTCGCAATGTGGTCACCTTCAATCTGGATGAATACCTCGGATTGGATCGCAGCCACCCGGAAAGCTACTGGGCATTCATGCACCGCAACCTGTTTGATCACATCGATGTATTGACCGAGAACATCCATCTGCCGAAGGGCGACTTGAGTGAAGCGGAGATTCCCGCCCACTGCGCGGCCTACGAGACGGCGATTGTCAAAGCGGGTGGCATCGACATGCAGATCCTCGGCATCGGGCGGACGGGTCACATCGGTTTCAACGAGCCGGGCACGCCGATTGATTCCCGCACGCAGCGTGTCCACCTCAATGAGATCACCCGCCAGGATGCCGCTCCGGCATTCGGCGGCTTGTCCAAGGTTCCCACCGAGGCCATCACCATGGGCTGCGGCACCATCCTTGCTGCCCGCCGCATCGCCTTGCTGGCATGGGGTGGAAAAAAAGCGGAAATCGTTCGTGAGTCCATCGAGGGCATCATCACCGACCGGGTGAGTGCCTCATTCCTGCAAACCCACCGCGACGCCACATTTTTCCTTGATCGTGAAGCCGCATCGGCACTGCACCCATGAGGATGGCAGTGCCGTCGATTCAGGCGGCCATTGCCTTCAACGCATCCGGAAATAACTATCCGGATTGTAGAGGAAATACACATCCTTGGGGTCGAGCCGTGGCAGCCAGACATAGGGCTTACCGTTCGGATCGATTTCCTCGGTGAGGGAGGCCGAGCGGATGATGGAAGGAGCTGCCGGGGCTGCTGTGAGTGTGTCCGGATCCTGGGTGAATGAGGTTTCGTCGATGCCGCGGACGATGTGGTTCACCCATTTGAGTTTTTGCGCATCCTCGCCGAATTCACTCCAATCGCCACTGGTGGATTTGGCATACATTTTCTCGATCATCACCTCCGCAGTGATGCCCATTTTCTGGGCGATCGGATTGCCGAGGCGGGACCACCAGCGTTGGCTTTCCTCGTGGAGTTCCTTTTGCTGGGTGAGATTGAGCTGCCCCATCATCATCGAGCTGATCTGGTGGTGGAGGATCACCGCATTCGGATAGGCATACGACTCCTTGGCGAGGGTGGTGATCCCGGCAGCCATTGAGGCGGCGAAGGATTTGACCACCACATGCACCGGTGCATCGCTCGATTCCATGGCCTTGAGAATGCGGTAGCCCGCCATCACGGAACCGCCAGGGCTCGAATCGATGACGATGAAAATCGGGAGCTTGCGATCCTTGTTGTTCCAATAGTGAATACGGTTAGTGATAAAATCGGCGGTGGCGATGGTGATCAGGCCGTTGAGCGGGATGCGCCGATCGGAAATCACCAGAGTGCCATCCTCTTTGAGCGGATTTTCGAGATAGACCGGTTTGGAGTCGGCATATTCGCCCCGTTTTTTAGCGGTCTCGAACGTGGTGATTTCGTTTTGGAGCCGGGTGATTTCCAAAGCGGCCTCTGTCTGCACGGCCTTGAGGTCGTTGCCGAGTTTGTCCGCACGTGCCTTGGAAAGCTCACCTTCCTGCGCGAGTCTGTCTTTTTCCGCTTCGAGCTTCGCGAGTTCGTTCTTGATGGCTGCCTGCCGGCGCGCGGCTTCCAGAGCTTGTTTTTCCGTGAGCAGCTCACGCTCCATTTTGAGGCGCGTGATTTCGGCGCGCATCGCATTGGTCTCCTTGGTGAGGCGCTCCGCTTCGAGTTTGTTTTCGTTGGCGAGTTTTTCCTGCTCCGCCTTGGCAGGATCCTCCGCCGGAGCAGGAGCGGCGGTAGCGGCGGGAGGGCTTGCGGCCCCGGCAGCTTGGTTTGCCGGAGCGGTGTCCTTGGCATTCAGGCAAATCGCGCTGGCAAGGCTGAGGGATAGGATGAGTGGGCGGAACTTCATGGGATGATCAACGGATGGATGCGTTCTGAAAAACGATCCTTGATGCACAAATCGTGCAAAAATAATCATGGAATTTCAAACACTCGCCTGCTTCCGGGCCTTGGCGCGCAAGCCGAGGATCACCACCATGCCGGCAAACATCAGGAACAGACAGGCGGCGACCCCGAGAATGACGAAAAACCGCTGGCTGGCACTGTTCACCTGATCGCGGCCAATGACATCCGCCGGTTCCTCGCCGGGCACGCGGCCCAGAGTGAGGCGGCCATCAGCAACCTCGACCCGGGTAAGTTTGCCCATCGCCGGCCCCAGCACGGAATCCGCGAGGTAGCGCTCGGTGATGCGGTAGGGCGACATCTGTTCGATGAACTCCCGAGGGACAGCCACTCCTCCGGGGACCTGGATTTCATCGAGCAGGAGAACCAGCTCCCGCTTCAACAAGGCGGGCCTGGCCAGCAGGGTGGCATTCAAATAGCGGGCATCGGAATGCACCCAGCCGTCTTCACCCTCTTTTGCCAGCCGGGGCTTGCCATTGAGAGGAAAGGAAATGGCGATCCGCAGCACGCCTTTTTCCGCCCCGATGACGCGGAAGGTGCCGCGCAGGTCCTTGAAGGGGCCGTAAGCAGCGATGGCGAAGTTGATCTCATCCGGGCTGAGGGACAGCTTGGCTTCGGACTCCCCCGAGAGTTGTTGACGGAACGATTCCAACTGCTCAGCAAATTGGTTGAGCTCCGCTTCACGCCCTTCGAGCGAGCTGACCTCGACCGGAGCGGGAGTTTCACCGGTGAATTTCGCGATTTCGTTGAACTGCCGGAACAGCGTCACAAACGAGAAACCAATCAAAAAGACCATCACCAACAAAGCGGTGATCATAATCGCGCATCCGGCAAAGGGGGATCGCGCGCTGTCCTGAGTAGTGGCTTGGGGCTTCATGACGGCTGGTCTTTCGGCTTGGAATCATCTCCATCCTCGTTGCCATCGGCCGTGGGAGTTTCCGTGCTGTCATCCGGAGCTTTTGGCTCTGCTTCCGCATCGATTCTCGGGATTTCCGGGATCTCATCGGTTTGAGGCATCTCCGAATCATGATAGTCCTGCTGTGGGTATTCGGTCACCCAGCCATCGTCCGCAGCCTCGGATGCGGGGTCGTGACTGTAGTGATGATCATCGTGTTTCCACGACTCTTCGTAATCGTCTTCCGGTTTCTTCTCCTCACCATCCTCTGTGACCGCGGAAGAATCTTCGGCATCCCCGGCCATCGCGGCTCCGGCAAGGTGAGGAGCTGCAAGGAGGCGTTCCTCGCGTTCGCGGGCTTCCTGTTCTTCCTGCATGCGGTTCTTGCGGCGATCCAACCACGCAAGCCAGATGCAGATTTCATAGAGCACCACCATCGGCAGCGCCATCAGCGTGAGGGTGAAAATGTCAGGTGTGGGCGTGAGAACGGCGGCAGCCACAAAAATCCCGACAATGGCATAAGAGCGGGTGCGGGACATCGTTTCATAACTCAGCAGGCCGAGTTTCACAAAGACCATCACCACCACTGGCAATTCGAAGGACAATCCGAACAGCAGCGTGAACTGCGAGGCAAATGAGATGTATTCTCCGATGCGCCAATCATTGGAAACACCGAGGCTGCCGCTCCAACCGGAAAAGAACAACAGCGCACGCGGCAGAACCCCGAAATAGGCGAAACAGACGCCTAACAGAAACAAGCCAAAACCCACCGCCATCGCGGGCCAAAGCACCTTTTTCTCATGGGCGTGCAAGCCGGGCAGGACAAACTGCAGGATATACATCAACAGCAAGGGAAAGGAGACGATGATGCCTGCAAACAAAGACAGCTTCATCGATAACATGAAGGTCTCCGTAGGCTTCAGCGCCGACAGGTTCATCAGGTCATCGCGATTGCTGAAGCCGGTATCCGGACCGGATTTCTCAGGGCCGGACTTCAGCAGCGCCTTCACCTGCTTTTTCAAGTCCTCCGGCACGTCCAACCGCTTGAGAAACGATTCCTGTTTCTCATCGGGCAAGGCGGCGACAGCCCGCAGCAGGCTGACGGAACGGGCGTGGAAAACGAGATCCGGGTCTCCATACTCGCGGTAGAGCGCCTCACGAAGCGGTGGTTCCAAGCCGAAGGCGGATTGTTCGAGGGCCTTGGCTTTTTTCCAGGTCTCCGCATCCACAGGGCGCGACACATCGCTATCCCCGACCGGAAGCTTCTCCTGTTGGCGCATCTGCTCCACCTCCTGCAAAGGACGCAGCAGCACCTCCATCAGTTGTTTCTGAAACGTGAAACAGAGGATGGTGGAAACGAGCAGGGTGATGACCACCCGGGTAATCATGACCCTCAGGTCCTCAAGATGTTCGAGGAAGGGTTTTTCGTGATCCGGGTGGGAATTTTCCCGGATTTGAATGACTTTTTTCAGCAGATACATGCCGGCGGGGCGGGATTCAAGCCGTGCGGAAGCGACATCGCAAGGGCGGATGTCGCCGGGCGGGAAATTCCGTCATTGCGGGTCTCCACGGGATGGGGCACCGTTCGCACGCCGCCCGGCGACTGATTTCCCCATGCTCCCAACCGACTCCCTGCTTGCCGATTTCCTGATCCTCGACCAATCGATCCATGGCCGGAGGCTGGTGTATCTCGACAATGCGGCCACCACCCAGAAGCCGATGTCGGTGCTGCTGACATCGCGGCACTACTACGAGGCGATCAATTCCAACATCCATCGCGGCACCCACCAATTGGCGCGTGCGGCCACCGAGGCCTTTGAAAATGCGCGTAAAACCGTGGCGACTTACCTCAACGCGGCCTCCACCGACGAAGTCATTTTCACCTCTGGCACCACGGCCGGGATCAATCTGGTGGCAAACATCCTCGCCCTTTCCGATCGTATCCGCTCCGGCGACGAGGTTCTGATTTCCGCGCTGGAACACCACTCCAACATCGTGCCGTGGCAAATGCTTTGCGAACGGACAGGCGCGGTCTTGAAGGTCATTCCCTGCGACGAAGACGGCGTGCTGGATCAGGAGGCATTTCAGAATCTCCTCAACAGCCGGGTCAAAATCATGGCGCTGACGTGGATTTCCAATGCGTTTGGAACCGTGAACCCGGTGGAAACAATGATCCGCGCAGCGAAGGCTGTCGGTGCGTTGGTGCTCATCGATGCCGCGCAATCCGCAGCCCACCTTCCCACCGATGTGCAGGCATTGGGAGCGGACTTCCTCGTGTTTTCCGGTCACAAACTCTACGCCCCCACCGGCATCGGCGTGCTTTGGGGCCGGGCGGAAGTTCTCAACGATCTGCCTCCTTTCCTCGGCGGCGGGGAAATGATCAAGGAGGTGACATTCGAAAAAACCACCTACAACGAGCT
>JBBARN010000053.1:0-35683 GCA_040399845.1 Luteolibacter sp.
ACTTACAGATGAGCCACAAATGGCTTTGACTCCTTTGTTGGCCCTCGCTGGCTAGGCTTAATCATCGCCGATGCGGTCAGCCGAGTTTTCCCTGATCGCAGAACGAAGCCGCAGCGGAAATCTTGCAATGATCGTGGTTTTCAAAAGAACCCGAAGTTGCCGGACAATGGATTCTTTCGCAACAGTCAGATGCCGCATTCATCGAACCCTTCAAAGCCGACATCACCAAACCGGGTATCCGCAGAGCATCAATCCGCAAGCCCCCGTGCATAGACGTCGTCTTCGGTGAAAATGATAACCATTGGCCGGCAGCAGACTTCGCAATCGTAGTCCACCTCGGTCGGCATTTCATCCGGGTGTGGCACGGCCACTTCGAAGACTTCAAAACACGTGGGACAAGTGACTTCTGCGAGTTCCATGACGGGAAATTGCCAGCAATCTCGCCACAGTCCAGCCCGGGATTGAAACAAGCAGCGCGACAATTTTCCTGACGGCCGTCACGAAGATTGTCGCAACCGGGATTATGCGCTTGCAGCTAGGGGAGCATGCCGGGAGTCTCGCGCAGTGATTTCTCCCGGTGACGTCATCGCCTCGGTGCTGCCCGTGTATCTCCTGATCGTGGCGGGTGCTGTGCTGCGGTGGACTCGCATCGTGAGGAAGGAGCACGACGAGGGCATCATGCGGGCGGTCTACACGGTCATGCTGCCGTGCTACATGCTCGACAAGATTCTGGGCAGTGACGTTTTGAGAAGTGGATCAGTGGTTTTGAGCGCGATGGGTCTGGGCTTCGGACTGATCATCGCAGGGATCTCGGTGGGACTTTTGGTCGGGAAAATCATCGGGCTGGAAAAAGGCACCGGCATGCGGACCTTCGCACTCGCGGCGGGCACCCAGAATTTTGGCTTCACCGCAGCTCCGGTCGTGGAAATCCTCTGGAGCACCAGCGCGCTGGCCATGCTATTCGTCCACAACATCGGCGTGGAACTCGCCATGTGGTCGGTGGGAGTCATGATCATGAGCGGCGAACGCGGCATACGCTGGCAAAAACTCGTCAACGGCCCGGTCGTGGCCGTGGTGATCGGTCTGGCACTGGTTGGTCTTGGTTGGGATGACGCGATCACCGGAGCCCCCCGCAAAGCGATGTCGATGATCGGCGTGGGCGCGTTTCCGCTCGGCATCGTCATCACCGGCTGCACCATCATGGACTTGGTGGCCACGGAAAAACCCAATCTCCGCATCGTTCTGGGCGCTTCCGTGGTGCGGCTAGCGCTGGCTCCGATGTTGTTTCTTTCCGCCGCCAAGTTTCTGCCCATCGCCACCGAATTGAAACAAGTCATCTTGGTGCAAGCAGCGATGCCAGCGGCGATGACGCCCATCATCCTAGCGCGTTTGTATGGCGGACGACCGGCAATCGCCGTGCAGATTGTGGTGATCACGACAGCGCTGAGTTTGTTTTCCCTGCCGTGGATCATCACCCTAGGTTGCCGCTGGATTGATTTGAAACCCTTGTTGCCTTGAAGGCGCTTTCGGGTTCCACTGGGGGCATGAAAGCCATTGGTGCACGTCAGTTTTTTCCCGTCACTCATCCTGAATGCCTCGTTGCATTCGAAACCGCGCTCCCAACACCCGGCCCCTTGGATCTGCTTGTGCGGGTGCGCGCCGTTGCGGTCAATCCGGTGGATACCAAAATCCGCGCATCGCTCGGATCGCAGCCCTTGGAGTCACCGCGCATTCTGGGATGGGACGCCGCCGGGGTGGTGGAGGGCATGGGGGTGGATGTGCAGGGATTTTCGATTGGTGACGAGGTCTTCTATGCGGGAGACCTTACCCGTCCCGGCTGCAATGCGGAGTTTCAGGCGGTCGATTCCCGACTGGTGGCGCTCAAACCGCGGACTTGGACCTTCGCCGAGTCCGCCGCCCTCCCGCTGGTGGGTTTGACGGCGTGGGAATTGTTGTTCGAGCGCATGGGCGCGGATCCCCACGGGGCGGATCGTGGAAAACATCTGCTCATCATCAATGGGGCCGGCGGGGTGGGATCGGCGCTGATCCCGCTGGCCGTGCGGGCGGGGCTGACAGTGGTCGCCACCGCCTCGCGCCCGGAAAGCACTGCCTGGTGCCGCGAGCTCGGCGCCCATCACGTCATCAACCACCGCGAAGCGCTGCGACCTCAGGCCGAGGCTCTGGGGATTTCACAATTTCCGTTCATCGCCAATCTCTTCAACACCGAGGCCTATTGGGAAACCACCGCCGATCTCATCGCCCCGCTCGGAGCGCTGGGCCTGATCGTGGAACCCAAGGAAAAACTCCACGTAGGCGATCCACTCAAAGCCAAGTGCGTGCGCATCGCCTGGGAGTTCATGGCCGCAAGAGCCAAGTTCCAAACTCCGGACATGCACGTGCAGGGTGAAATTCTAACCACGCTCGCCGCATGGTGCGATGCGGGCGATTTCCCGAAGCTGCACACCCGCACCTTCGACTCCCTCACCCCTGACCACCTGCGGGAAGCTCACGCGGAGATGGAAGCCGGCAAAGCCCATGGCAAATGGGTATTGGAGATGGATGCCGGAAAGCTAAATTTATAATTCTGTTAGATAAGCCAATGCCAGCACACGTCGAGGAGTTTTCCATCAGGACCCATGGCAAGGGCACTCTCGAGATCACGCGGGAGGTGGCTGCCATCGTGTCGAGATCCGGCATCCGCCATGGAACCGTCACGGTGTTCGTCCAGCACACCAGCGCCAGTCTGGTGATCATGGAAAATGCCGACCCCAGCGCACGGCGGGATTTGGAGATGTTTTTCGAAAAACTCGTGCCGGAGAACACCCCGTGGTTTGTCCACACTTTGGAAGGACCGGACGACATGCCCAGCCACATTCGAATGGCCCTCACCCGGACCAGCGAGGTCATCCCGATTCTGAATGGCCGGATGACACTCGGCACCTGGCAGGGCATCTTCCTTTTCGAGCACCGCCGCGCCCCGCATCACCGCGAGATCGCGGTGAGCGTGGTGGGTGACTGAAAAATGGCAGGAATCAGGCTCCTCCGCGGCTCTGGTAGAGTGCGACGAGGCCGGCTCCGATGGCTTGCGAAAGCTCGCCCAACTCCGCAGGCACGATGCGGATGGTGTCGCGCTGCTGCGGCCAAAGGTAAGGTGCTGCCGATTCGCGAATCAGGCTCATGTAGCGATCGCGGAATTCCGGAGTCGTCGCCTCGTGGTCCATCAGCCCGCCGCCGATGACGACGATCGCGGGGTCGAAGGACATGACGAGGTTCGCGACGTGCACGCCCATGACCTTTGCCTGGAAATCGAAAATTTCGACCGCGAGCGCATCGCCCTTCTGAGCGAGAGTCCGCAGCGAAAATGCCTTTTCCTTCATCGTGGCGGGCGACTTTGCCAAATCGTGATCCGGATACTTTTCCAACTGGGCCGCCAGCAAGTGCGGGAGTCCGGAAATCGTCGTGTAGGCTTCCACACAGCCCCAATCGCGTCCGCAACCGCAAGGCAGTGGTTTCTCCGCCATCGCGCCGAAGAGTTGCAACGGCACCGGCATGTGACCGGCTTCCATGCCGGCGAGCGTATCGCCATCCAAGCAAAGGCCATCTGGTCCCACAAAAGCCGCTCCAAGGCCGGATCCCGGCATCAACATCAGCACGGAGGCCCGGGAATTCCCCCTTGCCAGACGCGCCTCGGCCACGCCCCCGTAGTTTCCATCGTTGCCAACCGAGAGTGGCACCGGGCGGCCGACTTTTTCCGCCAGCGCCGTGCTGTAGTCGGCATACACATCCCAGCCGCAAAAACTCGCCGGCAGGTTGGGCGATTTCCCGAACACGCCGTAACGCTCGTAAGGCCCTGGAATCGCCAATCCCACCCCTCGCACCTGATTCCACTCCAGCCCGTTCTGGGCAAGGAAGTCGGTGATGCCACCGATCCAGCCTTCGATCACCGCTTCGCGGCCACCTTGGGCATTGGTCGGACGTTGGAGCACTTTGAGGCTCACCGCCTCGCCATTTTCCCTAACCGCGCAAGTCTTGGAGGTCGTCGCTCCACTGTCAGTGCCGATGAAAATCATTTCGCTCATGGTTGATGTGGAAATTGAGGTTCCGGGCGGCAAAGGCAAGAAATAATCCCCCGCCCTGCCACCGCTTCCAGACATCCAGTTGACACCGGGAGCTTCAAGGATTCCACTCGGCGCCGGATGATCGACCACTCCGAAATCCTCATCGACCTCGCGCTCGCCGAAGACATCGGCGATGGCGATGTCACGTCCCTCTACTTCGTTCCCGAGGACCGCATGGCCCGCGCATTCGTGGCGGTTCGCAAAAGCGGCGTCGTTTCCGGCGTGGACATCGCCGCCCGTGTCTTCGCCAAAGTGGATGACTCTCTCGAAATCGAAATCCTCATCCCCGATGGGAGCCGGGTGAGCGAAGGAGCCCTGCTCATCCGCGTGGAGGGCAAGGCCCGCTCGATCCTCACCGCCGAGCGCACCGCCCTGAATTTCCTCCAACGCCTCAGCGGAGTCGCCACCCTCACATCGATTTACGTGGAAGCCATCAAGGGCACCCGCGCCCAAATCCTCGATACCCGCAAAACCACGCCTGGTTACCGATTCCTGGAAAAACAAGCCGTCGTCCACGGCGGGGGCGTGAATCACCGGCTCGGTCTTTACGATCGGGCCATGGTGAAGGACAACCACCTCGTCGCCGAGGGCGGCATCAAGGCCATCCAAGGAGCCATCCTCCGCTTGAAATCCGAGAAACCTGGCGTGGAAGTGGAGTTGGAGGCCGACGATCTCGACCAGGTGACGAAATTCCTCGGTATTGAGGGCGTCGGGCACATCCTGCTCGACAACATGAGCCTGGCCGAACTCCGCCAAGCCGTCGCCGCCCGCGGGGAGCGCTCGTCCCCGGTCCTTGAGGCCAGCGGCGGCGTCACACTCGCCACCCTCCGCGAGATCGCCGAGACCGGAGTAGACTTCATTTCCGTCGGAGCCCTCACCCATTCCGCCCCAGCCTTGGACATTGGCCTGGATTTCCTTCCTGTTTGAAATCCACCTGACTGGTCATGCCCGACGATTTCCCGGCCGCCGCTGCCCAGTTTCCGGATCCCTTCCGCCTACTCATCCGGGAAACTGCGGCGTCCACCAACGACGAGGCGCGCCAACTCGGAGAAAAAGGCTCGCCACACGGACTGGTCGTCCTCGCACTCCACCAACTCGCCGGTCGCGGCCGCCGCGGCGCTGCCTGGTTTTCGCCTGCGGAGAAATCGCTCGCATTTTCCATTCTCCTGCGCCCCACCGAACCCAAAGCCCTCTGGCCCCGCCTGGCGCTTGCCGCCGGACTTGCTGTCGCCGAGGCCGTCGAATCGTTCGGCGCCCCCGCTGGCATCAAATGGCCCAACGATGTCTGGATCCGCCGCCGCAAGGTCGCAGGAATTCTGGTGGAAGCGGGAAATGATTTCGCCGTTGTCGGGATCGGCATCAATGTGAATGCGGTGGATTTCCCCCCGGAAGTCGCGGAAATCGCCACCTCCATCAGCGCGGAAACCGGCGGCGACCCATGCCGGCATGAGGTGCTGGCCGCCGTCGTCCACCGCTTCGCCCACCACCAATCCCAGATCGGGCTTGGCTTTGCCGATCTGATCGCATCCGTTCGCCAGCGCTGCGTCCTCACGGGTCACCGCGTCTCGCTTCTCAGCCCTGCCGGCCCCCGCCAAGGCACGATCCATGGCATCGCCCCCGGCGGTGAATTGATCTTCGGAACTCCGAATGGCATGGAACATTTGATCCAGGCCGATGAAATCCGCTTGCTGGACGAACCCGCAGCAGAGTGATTCAGGGATTTCCTTTCCCGATATCCGCGCCACACTGTTGGCAATGAAACCGAAGATCCTCGCGCTCCTTTTCGTGCCGCTGCTCGCAACCGGTTGTGGATGGTCGCCCGTTGCCAAGCCAGCAGAAGATCCGGCCGAGAAAAAACCGGATGCCCCGAAACTCGTCGGCCGCATTGCCTCTATCCCCGCGGACAAACGCTTTGTCCTGATCCAAAGCTACGAAGCGTGGACCGTCGAAACCGGCGCCATCCTCACCACCCGGGGACCAGAGGACCGCACCGCCAATCTCCGTGTTACCGGCGAAAAACTCGGCCAATTCGCCGCCGCCGACCTCCAGTCCGGGACCGTCGAAGTCGGCGATGCCGTCTATTCCCGGCACGTCCCGAAACCACCCGAAACCACCCCGGAAGAGCCCCCTTCACCGGAATCCCCCACTGCACCAACCCCGGAATTGTTGCCAGAACTCCCTGATGCTAAGCAAGAGAGCAATCTTTGACGTATTTCAAAAAATTCAACATATCGTGAATTATTTTCTTTCGGCATAGCTTATTTTTGTGTATTTCTAACGCCGTCCCACCGAAAGTTTCCATTTATCTAAAAATATTTATTTAACGACTGATCACTATCCGTAAGCCCGGATAGCCAGTCATGATCAATGGAAGCGATCACCCGCATGTTGTCCCAAACATGAAAACCACAACCAGCCATAATGAAAACCATGAACGCCCCGGGCGCTTCGGTGAAAGCCGATGCGGATCGTCTAGCTGACTTCGTCCTGTTTACCCAGCGGAGCTGCATCCTCAACCTGTCCACCGAACTCAACAAAGGAAACGTCTCGTTCCCCCAGTTTTTCCTGCTCACCTATCTTTCCAGCGAGGAGTATCTGACCATGTCGGACATCGCCAAAAAAATGGGTCACTCGACCGCAGCCGCCACCGGCTTGGTCGATCGGCTTGAAAAACTGTCCTATGTCGAGCGCGTCCACGCTGCTGAGGATCGTCGCAAGATCATGGTCCGCATCACCTCAAGAGGCGTGGAACTCGTCTCCAAGATGCGCTCCGAGATTGCCAACGACCTTGCAGGCATCCTCGCAGGGATGGATGAAGACCAAGCAGAAGCAGTCGAACACACCAAGCGTGCCATCAACGGCCGC
This sequence comes from Luteolibacter sp., assembly GCA_040399845.1. Taxonomy (GTDB): domain Bacteria; phylum Verrucomicrobiota; class Verrucomicrobiia; order Verrucomicrobiales; family Akkermansiaceae; genus Luteolibacter. The sequence continues at coordinate 6,984 of JBBARN010000053.1, forward strand.
GCGATGTGATAGCCAGAATTTCTTCCAACTGACCGATAAACCAGCTTGGCGATTCTGATGCGCCTCCGTTACCCTTTCGCGGTGACGGAGGCATTTCCTTTTCTGGCCCCATTGAACGACATCCCCGGCATCCGTGCCGGCTGGATCGAACGGGTGCCGGACTTGGCCATCACTGGCGACCGCGATGAGGCAATAAAACAATTGCGCCCGTGGCATGAATCCGCCATTGCGGGATTCTCTCCGGACCCATCCGCTTGGTGGCGGGCGGAACAAGTCCACGGCAATGCCGTCGCTGTGGTCCCGGGCAGCCCCACGGTGACAGCTCCTGATGGCCTACCCATCGTCCCGGGCGTGGACGGACTGATCACCGGCCAAGCGGGAATTCTCCTCGCCATCTACGTGGCCGACTGCGGAGCCATCTGGCTGGCAGATCGGAAAACCGGAGCCATCGGCCTGCTCCATTCCGGCAAAAAGGGCACCGAATCCAACATCCTCCAGCAAGCCCTCGAACTCATGGGTGAGCGCTTTGGAACCCAGCCCGAGAATGTCACCGCGGTCCTTGGCCCTTGCATTCGCCCGCCCGACTACGACGTCGATTTCGCCGCCACCATCGCCCGCCAGGCATCAGGTGCCAAGGTGGGAAATTTCATCGACTGTCAGCTCAATACCGCCTCTGATCTTGCCCGGTTCTACAGTTACCGCAAGGAACTGGGAAAAACCGGCCGCATGATGGCCCTTCTTGTCCGTGATTCGCCGCCATGAGTAACCTCACCCTGTTTGCCCCTGCCAAGTTGAACCTCTCGCTTCGTGTTCTCGGAAAACGCGATGACGGTTTCCACGAGTTGGATACCCTGATGGTCAAGCTCCCCGAACTCAACGATCAGCTCGATTTTGTCGAAAGCGGGACCTTCAGTTTCCATTGTGACGAACCCAGCGTCCCGAGTGATGCCACCAACCTCGTCGTCAAAGCCGTGCGCGCTTACGAAGCGGCCATCGGTGCCTCCTGCCCCTACGCCATCACCCTCAAGAAAACCATCCCGCACGGCGCAGGCCTCGGGGGCGGCAGCAGTGACGCGGCCGCCACCCTCCTCGGTCTCGATCAACTCCACGCAGGTCGCCTCGGCCCTCAGCGCCTTCAGGAAATCGCCGCAGCGCTGGGCTCCGATATACCGTTTTTCCTCACTCCCGGTGCCGCGCGCTGCACCGGCAGAGGCGAAATCATCGAGACAGCCTCCTCCCCGCGCTTGCTGCACGTTGCTTTGTTCAAACCCTGGTTTCCTGTGCCCACCGCCGACGCCTATTCGCGTTGGGCGGAATCCACCGAACTCCCCGGCATCCGCTACACTGCCCAAAACCTCGATGGTCTGGAACTGGTCAACGACCTCGAGCGCCCGGTCTTTGCCAAACACCGCTTCCTCGCCGAACTCAAGCAATGGCTGCTTGCCCGTGACGAATGCGCCGCCGCCTTGATGGCTGGCTCAGGTTCCACCCTCTTCGCCGTTCTCCACATCGGAGCCGACCCCGATCACCTCGCAAGATGTGCCCGCCACGAACTCGATCCCGGCTTGTGGACATGGAGCGGGACCGTCTCGTGAAACGCCCGCTCGACGATGAAAGTCTTCCGCCCCGATTCAGGGCCTGGCCTTGATTGCCTTGGCCAATCCACCAAATTGGTTTGGACCGACACTGTGGGCATTCAAGGGTGAGTTTCACCATGGTTGGGATTGGGGCTTGGCATTCGCGGATCCGGCCGCAAAATCAGGCCATGTTCAGCGCCAGCAAGCTTACTCCGGAACAAGTCACCTCCCTCAAGCAACGGGCTGCCGAGGGAGCCACCATGTCCGACCTCCAACGCCATTTGAAGGACGACTTCGGATTCACTCTGACTTATATGGACACGCGATTCCTGATTCTCGACCTCGGCATCGAGCTGGTGGAGGAGAAAAAGGATGAACCGAAGCTCGAGGAAAAAGTAGCCCCGGTGCCCACCGGCAAGGTCACTGTGACGATGGATGCGCTCACCTTGCCGGGCGCGCTGGTGAGTGGAAAAGTCACCTTCAGCGACGGCGAAACGGCGATCTGGATGCTCGACCAAACCGGCCGTCCGGGCCTCGATCCGGACACGCCTGGATACCGTCCGGTGCAGGAAGACATCATGGAATTCCAGGTCCAACTCCGCGCGCTGATTGAAAAAAGCGGGCTTTGATTTCCGCAACCTCGGCATCAATGTGGCTGCGGGAACTCCATGCCCCTACAGACAGTTCCAGTATCCGGCGGCGTTGATTCCCTGGAACATGCCGAATCCGGTCCCCCAATCGCCCAAGACCCGACGTCGTGCACTCGCCAGTTGCGTGGTGGCGCTTTGTTGGCTGGTGGCAGCGTGTGATTCCGGAAAGAAAACTGAACCCACCACCCAAGCTGCTGCTGTCCCTGTAGCGATTGAGATCCCGGAACTCGCTCTTGCCCGCACGGATCTGGCCCGGGAGTATTTCGCGAACGGATCGCCTGACAAGGCTGCGGCCATTCTCGTTGCCGCGCTGGAGGTATCACCGGAATGCGCAGAGGCCCGGGACTTGCTGGGTCAGATTCTGGCGGAAACCCGCTGGCATTTGCCCATCCTGACGATCGAACACGGGAAAGAGGTGAAAATCGACCGTGTGCAGTTTTGTCCCCCCTCCACCTTGTGGGTGGGCACGGCGGGCAAAGACAGCACCTTGATGCGCTGGAATTCGGAATCTTTGGCCATCGAGAGCCTGTTTTTCCCGATCGAGTCCGATGGCATTCGGAGCCTCATCGTGGATGCGGAGCAGAAATTCGCCGTGATCGATCGGGCAGGGATCAAACTGCTTTGCCATGCCCAAACGCTCAAACCCATCCGCGATCTGGGTATGATTCCGGATTGGGTGACTCCGTCATCGTTGATCGTGTTTTCTCCGGATGGCCTCCTGCTCGCCCATCCCGCGCAGGTTTCTGCGGACGACGCATCTCTCGTCTGGCGTTTGCGCGACACCAGTTCAGGGGAAATCCTGCGCAGCACGGATCCCATTCCGGCAGACCGGCCCGCGCCGGTGGCGGCTTATCTGGATCGCACGCATCTGAGTGTGATGCATGCGGATGGGAGTTATCTAACAGTTCCGGTTTCGCCCGTCGAGCCTGTGGAGTTTACCCAGGCCGAACCCACATTGCGGCTCAGTCATACGCAGTTTTCCGCCGATGGTAATTCCGCCCTTGTCCTGAGCCAGCCCGGTCCTCATTTGGAACCGAAGCTCGAATGGATGTCCGCCGATGACCGCCGCGATCCCACTTTGGAGCCCATCGGTTTGCTGGAACGCTTTCCATGGAACCGCCATCCGGGAATTTGGAGCGGATTGATGAAACCTTCCGGATTCATCAAGGCCTCCGAAAACTCGCTTCGAATCGACCAGCCCCATCTTGCGCCGCTGGCATCGGGAGCGGCGATTTCGGCGGTGGCTGCGAATGGGGAAATCTTGATCAGCGGCGATGAGGTAGGCATGGTGACATTTCATCAACTGCTGCCTCTGCCCGCTTCGCGAAAGAATCAAGCAAAGGCCATCGCTCCCTCGGCAGAGGCCCGTGCCGCAATGGAGCAACTGATTGTTTATCTAACAGGATTGAACTATGATTCCGGAAAACGTGCTTTCCTCCCCCTCCCTGCTGGCGAGCGGTTGGAGTCGATGAAATCATGCCGATTGGATGACCTGCTTGCCACCTTTCCGGATCTCGACTTCGGCCCATTGGCCGAGCATGCCGCCACCTTGGGCTACCGCAGTGCCCCGGCGGAGGCCTTGCAAATGCTTCGCGACCGCATTTCCCGAAGCCGCATGCCTGCGCCGGATTCATTCCAGGAATTGGCAAAAGTCTTCGAATCCGGCGATGACGACGCAGTCCTCGTCACCATCAAATCGGGCGGAAAAAAGGGGCCCGTGGCAGCGAAGGTTCTCGAACTCGCCTTGGCCTCCACCCATGCTGGCTGGATCGAGGCGGCCATCGTCGGCGCGGAGGATTTGCCGCCTTTGCTGGAAAAACTTGCACGCTCCCGCATCGCCTGGATCCAGGACCGCAAGGCGGATGCAATCGCAGGCTGGCCGGATGTGTTCCCGGATCTCACTCAAGTGCGACTGCGCGAGGATTGGGATGGTTGGGAGCAGGCGGACTTCGGCCCGGCCCTTGAAAAACTAAGACTCTGCGTGACGGAGGAACTCAATGCCATCGAGGTCCAGGAAAACTCAACTCCTGAGCAACGCAAGGCGGTTTATGAGCGGTTGACCGATGCAAATACGGTGCGTGCTGTGGGCAAGGCAAGATATGCCAAAGCCTGCCTCAAAGCCGCGCTCGCCTTCTCTGAATTCAAGGACGAAACGGAAACCACCTTCCGGCTCGCCAGCATCGCCCGCGGGCTCGGCGAAGCGGCGGAACCCTGCTTGCGTGCCGAGGCCCTAGCACTCACCGCCTTGGGCGACTATCAGAAAGCCCGCGAACGCTGGGTGACCCTCATCACCGAGTATCCCGTGGCAAATCACCTGCCCGGCGACTACGCGGAAGCGGCTTATACCTCCTTTGAAAATGCCGATCCGAGGCAAGCCATGGAGATCCTCACCACCGGGCTCCATCGTTTTCCAAATGATGCCAATTTCGCCCTGCGTGCCGGGTGGGTGGCCTTGTTGACCGGCAATGCGGAGAGAGCCTATCGTTTTCTTCTCACCGGGCGCCAGATCGGCTATCCCGAAGACAAGCTGGAAAATGCCACCGCGCTCATGGCCATCGCCGCGGTTCAGACGGGCGCGTCAGAAGACGCCACCGTGCTTTACCAAGATCTGATCCGCATGGACCCGGCCTGGGAAAACCCGGAAACGATCGAAACACTCGAATGGCCGGAGGAGCTCAAATCCTCCCTCCGGCAATTGGCGTGGTGAACGGCGGTAGATCCGCGATCAATCGAGATCCATCACCAGCACCTTCGCCCACCATTCCTTGAAGGAGGCGATGAAGACGTTGTGATCGGGATCGACCTGGTAGGCATCGTGATCCTCAATGTTGGCAAATTGCATGGTCAATGCGTAGTCCCACGATTGATCAATCACCGGGCGCTCCATAACTTTTGCAGGTACTGCCCAGCGTCCGCCGGCAACGAGGCCGATCTCGAACAACTTCTGCAATCCTTGCTCGAAAGCCGCACGGTCGTCGGCATTTTTGCGTTCTTCTTTCAGCCAGAAATAGACATGGTGCTCCATGCGGATGGGACTTACCGATCAAGATCGATGGGGGCAAGCCCGGATTCATCAGCGGGAGCGGATCCAAGAGGCCACAAACATTTCATTTGCCGCCCGCCTACCGTCCCGTAAGATTTCCAGTATCTTCATGCAGCGCATTTTCACCGCCATCCTCCTCCTCGCAGCAACTACCGCCAAGCTGTTTGCACAAAGCGCTCCTTCGGATGTTTACCGCTCCGTGCTCCGCATCGAGGTGGCCACCCAAGTGCCGGATTATGAAACGCCGTGGAACTCCGGGCGCTTCAGCGGTGGCATCGGCACCGGTTTCATCATCGGAACCAACAAGATCCTCACCAACGCCCACGTCGTTTCCAACGCCCGCCGCGTGCTCATCACCGTGCACGGCAGCCCCACCAAATATCCCGCCAAGGTGGAATACATCGCCCATGATTGCGATCTGGCCCTGCTTTCTGTCGAGGATTTCAAGGATTTCGCCTCGTTTCCATCCTTCACGTTCGGCGATGTGCCTCAATTGGAGTCCCAAGTCCGCGTGATCGGTTATCCCATCGGCGGCGAACGACTTTCGGTTACCCGTGGCGTAGTTTCGCGAATCGACTTCCAACCTTACTCCCACTCCCGGGCGGACTCCCACCTGGCCGTGCAGATCGATGCCGCCATCAATCCCGGCAATTCCGGCGGTCCCGTCGTCCAGGATGGCAAGGTGGTGGGTGTGGCCTTTCAGGGCCTTCGCCAAGCGGACAATACCGGCTACATCATCCCCACCCCTGTGATCAAACGCTTCCTCAAGGACATCGAGGACGGGTCTTATGATCAATATGCCGATCTCGGCGTCTCCGAATTCCCTCTCCACAACCCCGCCATGCGCAAGGCTCTCGGCCTCAAGGACGATGGCACCGGCGTCCTCATCACCAATGTGATTCCGACCAGCTCCAGCGATGGCTTTCTGCAACCTGGCGACATCCTCATGGCTCTCGATGGCAAGGCGGTGGACAGTGCGGGCATGGTGACGATTGATGGTGAAAACGTGAATCTCAACGAAATCATCGAACGCAAGTTCGCGGGTGACAAAGTTGCCGTCCGCTTCCTCAGGCAAGGCGCTTGGAACGATGTGGAAATCGAACTCAAATCGCTTACCTGGTCCCGCATGTATGCCATCGAGTATGAAAAGAACCCGCGTTACATCGTCTTTGCAGGACTCGTGTTTCAGCCGCTCGATACCAACCTTTTCGCAACCGCGAAGTTTCAGGATATCACGGTGCGTCGCCTCTACACCGACTATGTGCCGCAGGGCTTGTTCAAAAAACACAAGGACATCGTTGTATTAACCCGTGTGGAAAGCGATCCGGTGACCAGCCAGCTCGGTGATTTTTCCGGTTATGCCGTTGATAAGATCAATGGTGTGGAAGTGACGGACCTCAAGCAGGCCTATGATTTGCTCCACCCGGAAAAAGATCCGGAGTTCTTTGTGATCGAACTCTTTGGTGCAAGCCGTCCGGTTGTCATCCCGGCCGCCGCCGTCAAGGAGGCCGACGAACGGGTCGCACGAAATTATGGCATCGCTGCCATGGAGAACCTAACGGATTGACCATGCCACGCGCAGGCATCGCCCTCGGATCCAATCTCGGAGACCGCGCCGCCCACCTGCGGAAGGCGATCCGCGCCCTTCAACAAATCGCCACACCGGGACAAGCATTCCTCACCGCGCGGATCTATCACACCGAACCCCGCTTCTGCCCACCGGGCTCACCGGAGTTTCTCAACACCGTCATTGAATTCGATTTCCAAGGCACCGCGCTCGCCTTGTTGGAAAAGACCCAAGCGATGGAAATCCTCCTCGGCCGCACCCGCAACCCCGAACGCAACGCACCGCGTGTGATCGATATCGATCTCCTCTATTTCGGCAATGAAACCCTCAGCTCGCCGCAGCTCATCCTGCCTCATCCACGAATCGCCGAGCGTCGTTTCGTACTCCAACCCCTCGCCGACATCCGGCCCGACCTGATCCTGCCAGGTTTGACAATGACCGCCGCAAGGTTACTTGCAGAACTCAACAGTGATGAGCCGCCACTCACGGAATGGCTTGGATAGAGTGAGAATCAAAAATTGGAAACTGTTTGAATCCAGGGTGGCTTGATCGCAAACTCCCAGTGCATCGTTCCGCACACACGGCGGAATGTTCACGAAGGGCACAGACAATCTCTCATTAACCATTCAGCCTGTCTCAAACACCCCTCCTTCGAACATGGGTTGGCAACTCCGATACCGAGCGGTTCAAGGTCGGTGACACGCTCGCAGTCTTCACAATTGACAGGCAGGCATCATTGAATTTGCCAACCGGAGATGATCTCGGTTTGAGAGTCGCGGTTAACAGGATGAAGAAGTGAGACCACAGATGACGCAGATTCACAGATTTTATGAGGATTTTTCGTCGTCCTGCATCAACACCGGATTGGCCCATGGCCGATTCAATCTGTGAAGTCTAAGAAATGGGATGATCAATGATGACTTGGTTTCGAACCGCGAAACTTACGGTAGCCGAGGACCATAAGCAGAACGAGGGTTCCGGCGATCAGCCCGCAAAGGCCATCCAGAAGGGGGCCTGTCAATGGAGCCATCCAGGCGATTGCGCTCCCTGAGGCTTTCACCACTTCTTGGGCATGGACGATGGCGTGGTGAAGCCAAGGGATGCCGTGGGTCACAATGCCACCTCCCACCAGGAACATGGCGGCGGTCCCAAGAATGGAGAGTGACTTCATGAGAAACGGAGCGGCCCAAAGAATCGACCTGCCGAGTCCCTGTGCTAACTTTCCCTTGCGGCGTGTCAGATAGAGTCCCACATCGTCCATTTTCACAATCGCCGCCACCAAACCATATACCCCCACCGTCATGATCAGCGCAATGGCTGAAAGCACCATCAACTGTTGAGGAAACGCCTGCCCTTTCACCGTGCCGAGGGTGATGGCGATGATTTCCGCCGAGAGCACAAAGTCCGTTCTGACGGCCCCCTTGATTTTCTCTGACTCCGTCTCGACCTTTTCCGCAGGCGTCGCCGCCGCCAAAGCGGCCAATTCATCCTCCGCAGCACTGACGGAGCGATCCCGTCGATGAAGGAAACTGTGCGCGAGCTTTTCACAGCCTTCAAAGCACAGGTAGAGACCGCCAACCATGAGAAGCGGGACAATCGCCGCAGGCGCGAATGTCCCGATCAACAATGCCATCGGCACAAGGATGAGTTTGTTGATAAAAGAACCTTTGGCAACCGCCCAGACCACCGGCAACTCGCGGTTCGCCACCACTCCGCTCACTTGTTGGGCATTGAGTGCGAGATCATCGCCGAGGACTCCGGCGGTTTTGGCAGCGGCTTTTTTGGTGAGAACCGAAACGTCGTCCAGAATGGAGGCGATGTCGTCGAGCAAGGTCAGCAAACTTCCAGCGGGCATGCAGGATGATGAGCCCGATTCGGGCGCTTCACGCAAGCACAAGTTGAGGGTTGTTGATTCGAGTGACCTAAAGCGCAAGTCGTGTCGCTTTAAACAAAGCGGCCGGGGGAGCGATGCTCCACCGGCCGGTGCATTCAGTTAGATTTTTCGAGTCGGTTAGATCGCCTTCGGCATCTTGGTCCAGGCACCTTTCTTTGCGCTGCTCTTGAGGCAGGTTTCGATGAAGGCGAGACCCGTCCAGCCATCTTCGACGGTGGCGTATTTGCTACCATCGCAAGAGAATTTCTTACCGGCTTTCCACTTCCGCACATCGCCCTCGAAGGCGCGGTGCAGACGGGCGAAAGCATCATGGAATGCCTCCGGGTGACCGGCGGGAATGGTGGGCTCGGTGAGGAGCTCGGCAGGAGCATTTTTCGGGATGAAACCATCGCCCGCTTGCACGGCACCGCGCCAATAGACGCGATCGGGTTGATTGGGCAGGCAGATGGTGATTTTTTCCGGTTCTTCCTGGCGCCAGATCAGGCTGCCCTTGCTGCCAGCGATGGTGATGCCGAGATCATTCTTGGAGCCGATGCAGATTTGCGAGGCGCGGACGAGCGCCTTGCCGCCATTGGAAAGTTTGCAGTAAATGGTGAAGTGGTCATCGAGCATGCGGCCTTCCACAAAGGTTTCGAGCTGGGCGGAAAGCTCAGTAACATCAAGGCCAGTAACGTAGCGGAGCTGCATGAGGGCGTGGGTGCCGATGTCGCCACCGCAACCGGAACCGCCGGCGCGCTTGGGGTCCACTCGCCAGGCAGCCTGTTGCTGGCCGGTAGCTTCGAGCTTGGAGGCGAGCCAACCCTGAATGTAATAACTGTCCACCCAACGGATGTCGCCGAGCAGACCGCTTTGCACGATGTAGCGGCTGAAACGGCTGGTCCAGTGGCCGAGATAGGTGTGGGCAAGGGCGAAGGGAACGTTGAGCTTGCGCGAGGTTTTGACGAGCTCGTTGGCTTCCTTGAGGTTGAGGCAGAGCGGTTTTTCACAGAACACCGCGATCCCGGCCTTCATGGCCTTCATCGCCGGATCGTAGTGCACGAAATTCGGCGTCACGATCAGGATGTAGTCGAGTTTTTCATCGTCCGGTGCGGTGGCATTGGCCGCAATCATCTCATCATAGGAAGTATAACCTTTGATCGGATAGGGCCAGTTTTTGGCTTCCTCCAAGGCCACGACGGGATCCGGGAACAATGCCCCCGCCACGATGCGGCGGGTGCCATCCATGTGAATGGCCTTCTGGTGAGGGTGGACGATGAAAGCGCCTTTGCCGCCTCCGACGAGGCCGATGTTCAGTGGTTTGTTAGACATGGTGTTTTCTGATAGGTAGGGAGATGGGAATACGAGCGGATGGAGGTGAGATTGTCAGTCGGTTCAAGGTTTGCCCTGCCAATCGCCGAAGTCGCGGAACTTCTGATAACGAGCTTCCAGCAGACGGTCCAGAGGCATGGAGGAAAGCTCTTCGAGATGGCGCAGCACGCAATCGCGGAATGCCTCTGCAGTGGCTTGGTGGTCGTGGTGGGCGCCACCGGTGGGCTCGGCGATGACATCATCGATGAGGCCGAGTTTCTGCAAATCCGGAGCCACGAGTTTCATGGCTTCCGCCGCCTCGGGTGCATGTTTGCGGTGCTTCCAGAGGATGGCGGCACATCCTTCCGGGCTGATGACCGAGTAATAGGCATTTTCCATCATCACCACCCGATCAGCCACGCCGATGCCGAGCGCACCGCCGGAACCGCCCTCGCCCAGCACCACTGCGATGACCGGGACTTTGAGCAGCATCATTTCCCGGAGGTTGTAGGCAATCGCTTCGGCAATATTCCGCTCCTCTGCGCCAATGCCCGGGAAGGCTCCGGGAGTATCGATGAGCGTGATCACGGGAAGGCCGAATTTTTCAGCGATCTTCATCAATCGCATGGCCTTGCGGTAGCCTTCCGGGTGGGCACTGCCGAAATTCCGCTTGAGATTCTCCTTGGTATCGCGGCCTTTCTGATGGCCGATGACTACTACCCTCTTGCCGCCGATGCGGGCGAAGCCACCGGGCATCGAGGCATCATCACCGATGTGGCGGTCGCCGTGAAGTTCGCAGAAGTCGGTGAATGCGAGATTCACGTAATCCAGCATGAAGGGGCGGTTCGTGTGACGGGCGATTTGCACGCGCTGCCAAGGAGTGAGATTCTCGTAAATGCGGGCGCGGGTCTCCGCGAGCTTGACCTCCATCATGGAAATTTCGGCCGACATGTCGATATTTTGGGAGCTCGACTTGGCACGGAGTTTTTCGAGTTCGCGTTCGAGCTCAACCGCAGGCTTTTCGAATTCGAGGAGTTGCATGCGCGAAGTTTCGGGATTCCCGGGGCGGATGCAAGACAGGAGATGGAGAAGGAGGCGATCAATTGTGCGGCAATCCCACTTTTTGCAATCATTTCAGATGGCTGGCAAGGTCCCACCCCGAGCACGTCCTTGGAACCTTCGCGCCTTAGCCCGAGCGATCGGCCAATCCTTTCTGTCGCTGTCCTTGAGGTTCTCTTTGCAATCAATAAGTCGTGCACGACCGTAGATCGTTCCATCTCGTTGCATGGAAGTTTACAACAAATCGCCACCCGGATCAGGCAGCCCGCGGACTTGAACAACAGGCAAAATAGGGGTAGTTTTCAGACGCAACTTCCGCGAAAAGGATACTGGATCGAGAGCAGCCATCTTTCGCACAGGCCTCAGGTCTGCGACTGGCGAACCTTACGGCGGATTGACTAGTTTCCGCTCGTGAATCCGCACGTCGTCCGAATTTTCCGAAAATCCGAATTGCCGGGCTGGGCTGGTTGGCTAAACAACGGGCGTGCGTTACGAACCGATCCCCACTGAGCTCTTTCTCCGCAATCGCGAGCGTCTTCTCGGCCTGCTGAAGCCGAACAGCATGGTCATCATTCATGCCAATGACGTTTATCCCACGAATGCGGACGGGACGATGTCCTTCAAGCAGAACAGCGATCTGTTTTATCTGACCGGGGTAGATCAGGAGGAGACGGTGTTGGTGCTGATGCCGGATGCGGTGGATCCCAAGGAGCGTGAGATTCTTTTTGTGCGGGAGACCAACGAGCATGTGGCGATTTGGGAAGGCGAGAAACTGACCAAAGAAGGAGCCAATAAGGTTTCAGGCGTGGAACGAATCGAGTGGAGCAGCGCCTTCGAGAGTTTTCTGCATCGGATGGTGCCGCAGATAGACCACATCTATCTTGCCACCAACGAGCATCTTCGGGCAAGCGTGGTGGTGGAAACCAGCAATGCCCGTTTCATCAAGGAGTGCCAGGCCCGGTATCCTTTGCATCGTTACGAGCGGCTTGCACCGCTCATGCATCGCTTGCGGATCACCAAGGATCCGGTGGAAGTGGACATGATCCAGCGTGCTTGTGATATCACGGAGGCCGGTTTCCGCCGTTTGCTCGGTTTCATCAAACCGGGCGTGGGAGAATGGGAAGTCGAGGCAGAGCTGCTGCATGAGTTTGTCAGAAGAGGCTCACGGGGATTTGCTTATACCCCGATCATCGGCGGCGGCAAGAATGCCTGTGTGCTTCACTATGTGGAGAACGACAAGGTCTGCCGGGATGGAGACATGCTATTGTTGGACGTGGCGGCGGAGTATGCGGGATGGAACTCCGATCTGACCCGCACCGTTCCCGTCAATGGTCGCTTCAGCCCTCGCCAGCGCGATGTTTACAACTCCGTGCTGCGGGTTTTCCGCGGTGCCAACGACATCCTCCGCCCGGGCAACACCCCGATGGAGTATCAGAAGCAGGTGGTGGAACTGATGGAGCGCGAGTTGGTTTCACTCGGTCTCATTTCCGCGAAAGACGCCAAGGAACAAGGACCGGACAAGGCCTTGGTGAAAAAGTATTTCATGCATGGCACCTCCCACCATCTGGGTCTCGATGTGCATGATGTCTGCCCACCACACGAACCCTTTGCAGAGGGCATGGTCTTCACGATCGAACCCGGTATCTATATCCGTGAGGAAGGCTTGGGTGTTCGTATTGAGAATGATGTGCTGATCGGCAAGGATTCCAACTTCGACTTGATGCGGAACATTCCCATCGAAGCCGATGAAATCGAATCGATCATGCAGGGCCGGAATTAAGCCTGAGACGGGAACTCCGTGGCGTTTACTCAGTGCGGATGGTCAGTCGGTCACCACCGCTTGTCGCAAGGTTTCGTGTGAATGACTCCATCGGAATCCTTGCCGCCCCGAGGCGATAGCGATTGCTTTCACGGCTGAATTCCAGGTCCGCGCCCTTGAGAGTCGCGGACACCACACCACATCCTTTTGCGCCCAATTGGTAATCGATTTCCACCAGATGGCCGCCAATTCGAAGGTTCGCGATGAGCCCACCGAGGGAAGGAGGCATCACCGGATCGATAACAAGCGCTGAGGACTCGATGCGGATTCCGAGGAAACACTGCACGATGAGGCGCACGCTGATTCCCGCGCCACTCGAATACACCCGCCAACCGCCTTCGAGCGTGACCTGTCCGTCGAGCGCCTTCTGATAGTCGCTGAAGGCCTCATAACGGTCCGCGAAGGCGGGATCGGAACTGGAGTAATAACAATTCGCCTGGCGCAAGCCGGCCGAAGGGACGATTTCACGCATGGCAATCGGGTTGATGCGGATCAACGCCTCGAAAAACCGCTCCGAATCACCATGCCGGGCGAGCGCTTCGCAATACCGGAGATGGGCGTGCATGTACATGATCCCGATCTCGCGACCGAAGTAACTCGCGCTTTCCGCCCGCTGGAAATTCTTCTGAATGCCTCCGCGGTAGGCCATGGGGCGATCAAACAAATGCGCACCATCCGGCCCGAGCAGATGGTCTTGGATCAAGGCAAGATGTTGCTCCGCCTGTTGTGGGGTGAACATATCATTGATCACAGCATGAATCATCGGCAACAGGCTGTATTTCAAGCCCGTTTCCCCGTCGCGGGGATGAATCATATAGTCAGTGTCGCCACTCTCGCGGAAATAGACCAATCCGGCGAGGACGCCATCGACGATGAGCGTCTCTTGAAACTCCGAGAGAATCGCGGTCGCCATGGTTTCCAGTTCCTGAGCGCGTGAAGTCTTGCCGACTTTGCGAAGCGCAGCTGCCAGGGCAACGAAAGTCTGATGATTGAGGGTGACGGTCCAAGAACTGCATAGCCGCTCGCGCATGGCGGGATCTGCGGGTTGCAACGAGTCATTCCAATCGCCATGCCCGTAAGCGGCCAGTCGGGTATTGGAAATGACGCGATTTCCAATGAGCTCCAGCGCTTTTTCGACATGTTGGATGATCGTTGCCGCTTCCGCCGCGCCATCGCCATCCGGATGATAGAACGGCAGCACCTCATCGAGGATCGAGGCATCCCCGGAGGCGGTGAGATACTGGGCCAGAGCAAGCACCGGCCAATAGACGACATCTCCATGGGAGTCGCCGGGACGGATGTTGCGCTCGCGTTCGAAGAACATGAACCACTGGGGCCAGTCACCATCTGCATTTTGCTGGCGGAAAACCCGCAGCAAGAGATCACGCAGCGGTTCAAATCTGCCGAGCGCCAGCAACAACTCGGTAGGGCCTTGGCAGATGTCACGGGTTCCCCAGCCGCCACCGGAGTATTGTTCAAGCCCGCGGGGAGACAGATAATGCACGAGTGCATTGTGGACCAGCCAGGGATGGATCTCCTCAAGCCTGGCCACATGACCGGCGAGCGGGTCAGCGGTGGGAGCCTGAATTTTCAATCCACCATCGATGGCTGCCCAGAAACCAGCTTCATGTGTGGTATCGGACTCGATCAAACGACCTTCGATTCGCATGCCGCAGGTGGTCGTGGGATGGGTTACAAAACAGGCAAAGGGTTGTTGGCGGCTGAGTCCGTCTTCAAACAGGATTTCATCGCCGCCGCTGGTTTCGAGCAGGGTGGACGCTGATGGCGCGATCCAGAATCCACCATGGGGAAAGCGCCTGCCGACATCGCTGTCGGGAATGGCCCGGATCATGAAACCGCTGCCATCCGGTTCCATGACTGCCGGATTTGCGCCGCTGCCATCATCGCCGTGGATGGCCACGTGGTTGGAGATGAGGAAACGGGCAGGAGCACCATCGAGCACATGAATATCGAGAACCAGCGTGTGGGCATCGTCCGGAGCGCGGGCGATCACTTCGACGGTTCCACCGGCATGTTGATAGATCCAACGGCAGGAATCCCGGTTGATTTCATATGCGGACGGGAGGCCGAGAAGTTGCCACGAGCCATCGATCTCCATGAACACCCGTTGCCCATGACTTCGGAACCATCCAAGATAGGTATGGCAGGTGGAAAGGAAGCGATTGATGCTCACATGGCCCTGCGTCACCATCGAATGGAACACTCCGCCCATCCAGGTGGTGGAAGTCAGTGCCGATTCATCCGGAGTCAACGAGCCCCCGGAACGCAGGAGATGCCCGTGAGGACGGAGAACGGAGAGTTCCTTCGGACGAAGCACCACATGACTCCGCTCGGCCGTGAAAAATGATATCAATTTCCCGCTTTCATACTCCGGCTGCCTATGCTCATTGGGAAACAGTTCACGAATCCTCGCATCGCTCAGATCACTGGTTGGCAAGGCGCGTGCCGTGGCAAACAAGCTTCGGGATGGGGATTGCAAGGAATCCCCCGCCCCGTCAATCCGGCTGCGGAGTGCTTGCGGACGGGCCTCGGGAAGGGCGAGCGTTTCCTCGATCCATGAGATATCATCATCCGATGTGGCAGCCGGGTGATCGGAGACAAAACGACCATAGAATCCGCCTGCATGCACCGCGCCGGGAGCGAGCGTGACCCGTTGATCGCCGATACAAACCAGCGAGTGCTCGTGCTGGAGCCGCTTGCCGGGCAGGTCCTCTGAGAGCGCCCCGGCTTCGAACCCTGCACGCGTGCCCAGGCCGTGGAATTGCAAGGCATCGGTGGCGTAGGAACAAGCATGTCCGAGGGATCCGATGACCGACCAAGGATAACGTCCGCCCATGGATTGGTTCTGCCGCGATGCCACCGCCACCCCGTGATGTGGATGGTGGATGGTGGAATGGTCGATGTATTGACTCACATAATATTCATTCAAGCGGATCGCGCCGTAGTGAGCGAGACCGATGTCCTGGGTATGGATCAAATCGAATGCGACGGGCTGCGATCCTTCATTGGTCACCTCCACATGCCAGAACCATGCCGGCAGCGTTTCAGACAACACCAGACGCACGAAGTAGTGAAGGCCCTCGAAATTGCCTGTTGCAGCCATACCGGAGTCATCCCAATGAAAAACGGACGGGGAGCTCGGCCCTAACAAAGGCACGCTCTTGATATCACTGCCGTGCACGCGGAGATAAAGATTTCCAAGCCCTCCTTCCAACTCGTTTCCGACAAACAGGTTGAGCATGATATCCGCATGGAGAATGCGCCGGACGGAGCCGTTGGAGTTCAACTCGAAGGCAAGCCCGGCCGGGTTTTGGACGCGGGCCGGAAGGACGACGGTAGAAGATGGGTTCATGAGGAAACCCTAACCAAGCGCCCGCAGATTAGCAACTCAAGTCCCGCAGATCCGCAGAATCGGAATGGGCGGTGCCGGATGGGTCGAGATGCACTTCCCATGAGCCGTCCGGTTTGATTTCCAGGCAGGCATCGTAATGCAAACGCGACTCCCCGTTTTTCGACAGAATCACCGAGGCGATCCCCTGTGCGCTGAGCATGTCGAGAATGATGGAAATCTGGGACTTCGGCAAGGAGCTGCCGGGGCGGTCGAGATACACAAAACCGGGCTTCGCCAGAAAGATGCGGGCGATCGACAACATGTGCTGTTCCCCGATGGAAAACACATCGTCCCAATCCTTGTCGGCGGCCAATCCACCGGCGCGTTCGACGGTTTCCTCCAGGCCCAGTTTGCGCAGCACCGCGATGATTTCCGAATCCGGAGTGACATTTTCCATGCCCGTCCGCAGCAGCACCTCGCGCAAGGCTCCAGGCGGCAGATAGGGGCGCTCTGGCAGGAACAGGATATCATCCAGCCCCGGGCGGATGATTTTGCCGCCCCCGCAATCCCAGACGCTGGCGGTGGCGCGGAACAAGGCGACTTTCGAAGCATCGTCCGGACCGGTGAACAACCAGCGTGAGCCCCGCTTGATTTCGAGATTCAGATTTTCGACAAGAACCCGGGAGTTGTCTGCGGTGCGAAGAGTGACATCCTCATACACCACCCGCTCGGGAGCCTCCTCGATGGTGATGGAGCAAGGGTTGCTGTGCGTGGTCTTTTCAATGGCCTCGCTCAGGATGTGCAGGCGGGCGGTCACTGCCGAGAATGCCGAAATCGACTGGAACTGGGTGACGATCAAGGAAAACGCGCCCAGCAAGGTGGCGAATGCCATGGTGGATTGCGTAATGACGCCGAACTCGACCTCGCCGGCAATGAAATAGGGAGCAATGATCAGCGCGGGGATGATCTGGATGAAATAGTTATATCCATTGGTGAAAAATCCGAGATTCCGGTTGATGCGGATGAGCCGGCGGAAGTTGCCCGTGAGCGCATCCAATCGGCTTTTCAGCCGCACCTTGAAGCGTCCCTCGCGGTGGGCGAGCGCGATCGACTCGGAGTTTTCCCGGACATGGATCAAGTCCGAGCGGAAATTCGCCTCCATGTCGAGTTGATGGTAGTTGAGGCGGATCAAGGGTTTTCCTAACAGAATCGTCATGGCGGATCCAACCACTGCATAGCCGACCGCCACCGCAAACAATGAAGGGCTGATGCTCCACAGCACCCCGGAGAAGGAAATGGCCGTCAGGGTGCCATTGAGGATGAGCAGCATGAAGGAAAGCGTGGTCGTGGTGAACGCCCTCACATCATCGGAGATGCGTTGATCCGGATTGGCGACGCCGGTGGTGGAATCCAGACGATAATAAGTGCGGTCGCTCAGATAGGCTTCCGTGAGTTTCCAGGTGAGTTGCTCGCGCCAGAGAATTCCCAACCGCTCCTCGGTGAAGCGGTAGAGCACGAGCACGACCGTCGATAGCACGAAGACCACCGCATACAACATCCCTTGGGCCTGGAAGGCGGTGAGGTTCTTGTTTTCGATGGCAGACATGAAATCCCGCCCGACGTAGCTGTTGAGGACGTTGAGCCCGTTGATTGCGAACATCATCACCACCAGAGTTACCGTGAACACCAGTGCCTTGGGCCCTTGTTCGGAGCGGGCCAACATCACGAGAGCACCTTGGAAACGATTCCAGGTGAGGCGCACGAGCTTTTTCCGATCCTTGGGCATGCCGATGAAATGAGGAGATGGTCCGCCAAATCCATCGGGGGATACTTCGGAAGGGTTAACGATCTCTCGGGCGCGGAATGTCAAATTTTCCCGAAAAAGGCAAAGGTATTCCCGGTTCTGAGGGAAAATTCGCGGAAAATGGACGCTGCAGGAAACAGAGCGGAACTTGGCGGTGCCTGCTTTTCCGGAATTTCCGCTGGAATCCCGGAGCTTCCGGATTAGTGTTCAGGAGAACCTATGAATTCGGACACGAAACTCGCGATTCTTGCGGATGCCGCCAAATACGACGCCTCCTGTGCCAGTTCCGGAGCGATGCGCGGCGATTCCCTGTCCGGGAAGGGAGTCGGTTCCACCGGCGGCGCGGGGATTTGCCACAGCTATGCTCCGGATGGCCGCTGCATCTCACTGCTCAAGGTGCTGCTCACCAATTCCTGCATTTACGACTGCCACTACTGCATCAACCGCCGCTCGTCCAACGTCCGGCGCGCCGCGTTCACGCCGGAGGAGGTGGTGAAACTCACCCTCGATTTTTACAAACGCAATTACATCGAAGGCCTCTTCCTGAGCTCCGGCATCATCCGGAACGCCGATCACACGATGGAGCAAGTCATCGCCGTGGCTCGCACGCTGCGGGAAGTGCACGATTTCCGTGGCTACATCCATCTCAAGACCATTCCGGAGGCATCACCGGAACTCATCGAAACCGCAGCCCGCTACGCGGATCGCATCAGCATCAATCTCGAGCTCCCCACCCAGCAGGGGCTCAATGTGCTCGCGCCCGAAAAAAACATCGCACGCACCCGGACCGCCATGGGGCGCATCCGCGGCAAACTCGACGAGGCGCTGGCTCGGAAACGGGATGGCGACCGCAAACTCCGCCATGCCACCGGGCAGAGCACCCAGGTAATCGTCGGCGCGGATGCTTCGACCGATGCCGATTTCCTCGCCCGATCGGATGATCTCTATCAGAATTTCAAGTTGCGGCGGGTTTATTACTCCGCCTTCAGCCCGATTCCGGAGCCCTCGTCCATCCTACCCCTCAAAGCGCCACCGCTGATGCGCGAGCACCGGCTTTATCAGGCGGATTGGTTGATGCGCTTTTACGGGTTTCAGACTTCCGAGATTCTCTCGCCGGAGACTCCCAACCTGGATCTCGATCTCGACCCGAAGCTTTCGTGGGCCCTGCGCAATCGGGCGGTGTTTCCGGTGAATGTGCAGACGGCGTCCCGCGAGATCCTGCTGCGGGTGCCGGGGTTGGGTGTCCGCAACGTCGATCGCATCCTGCAGATCCGCAGGCACACTCGCATCCACAGCGCCGACCTCATCCGGATGCGGGTGCCGATGAAAAAAGCCCAGTTTTTCCTGATCACCGCCGATCACAATCCGGCCGCGTATCTCCTCGATTCGGATCAACTGCGCTCCCGTTTTCTGCCGCCTGCCCGCCAACTCGAACTTTTTTCCAACCATGAGATGCGTTGATCCGGGAAACCACTTTGATTCCTGGCGCACGGTTGCTCGCGAGCTCATCGAGCGCGGGGTCCATCCAGATGAAGTGCTTTGGGAAAAAGATCAGGGCTTGTTTTCATCGTGCATCGTCCGCGAAGAGCCCCCGGCCCGGCCGGTGAAGGTGCCGAGGGACTTCATCGAGCTGGCAAAAACCGCAGCCTGCCACAGCGATCCCGCCCGCTGGTGGCTGCTTTACCGGTTGTTGTGGCGCATCACCCGGGGTGGGGAAAACCACCTGCTTGCGGTTTCCTGCGATCCGGATGTCAATAAGGTGCTCAGTTTTGAAAAAAACGTCCGTCGGGAGATCCACAAGCTGCATGCGTTTGTGCGTTTCAAGGAGGTTCCCAGCGCGGAAGGCAGTGGGCGTGAGCGCTATGCGGCGTGGTTTGAACCGGAGCATTTCATCATCGAGCTCGGAGCTCCTTTTTTCCGCAAGCGATTCGCCACCATGGACTGGAGCATTCTCAGCCCGAAAGGCTGTGCGCACTGGGATGGCGAGGAACTTTGCTTCACTCCCGGCATCGGGGAAAACCCACTCGCCCAGCCGGATGCCACCGAATCCGCGTGGCTCACATACTACCGCAGCATTTTCAACCCCGCCCGCCTGAAGGTGAATGCGATGCAGTCCGAAATGCCCAAGCGTTATTGGAAAAACCTGCCCGAGGCGGCGCTCATCGAGGAACTCATCTCTGAAAGCAAGGGTCGGGTTTCCCGCATGCTGCAAGAGACACCCCGGCCTCTGAAACCGCGCCCGAAAAACGCGTATCTCGATCATCTCCACTCCCTTAACCAGGCTCCGCCTGTGGATCCACTGCAGGGTGGTTTCGGGATTGAACCGGATTGAAGTTCCACCTAAGGTTTTCGTATGCGCGAGTGGACAAAGCTTCTGGGATGCCTCACGGCGGGAGCGATGGCCTTTGCGGCGATGCCTTCTTGCCGGGATCGCCAGGACTCGGTCCGTTCCGATCTCGAAGCCGCTGGTTATCAACTCACCAGCGCCGATTGGTTCCGAGCGATCCGGGCCAATGATGTTCCCGCGTTGAAAAAATTCATCGCGGGAGGATTCGCGCCGGATTCGAAAGATGATTCCGGCGATTCCGGTTTGCACGCCGCTGCGGCAGCCGGAGCGCGGGATTCGGCGGATTTCCTTCTTAACAAAGGTCTTGGCATCGATGGGCGCGGAGCCGCTGGGCGCACTCCCTTGATGGCAGCCATCTTGGGAAATCAGACGACCCTCGTCCGCTGGCTCATCCGTCAGGGAGCGGACCCACGAGTCAAGGACGACGAAGGTTTCACCCCGCTCATGATCGCCGTCCGCGAAGGGAAATCCGGCAGCGTGGCTGAGCTCGCGCCGCATCAGCGCGAGAATCTGGATGCCGCCATCCTGCTCGCTGCGTTGTTGGGACAGAGTCAGGAAATCGACACGCTCACCCAATACGGAGCTTCCGTTTATGCCAAGATGGAAGACGGACGCACGCCGCTCATGGTCGCCGCGCAAAATGGTCACACCGATGCCGTGAAACTCCTGCTGGATCTTGGCTCCAGTCGGTTTTCCAGCGATTCTGCCGGGAAAACCGCCAGCGATCTCGCCACGGAAGCAGGTCATGCTGAAATCGCTGAACTGATTTCCCGCGAACCGCTTCCCGAAGATTTTGCCCTGGAAACACCTGCGCAAGTCGCCGAGGAAATGGAGAGCTTCGTCGATGCAGCCATTGCAGAAGCTCCCGCCCAAGTGGAGCAGGAATCTCCCGGAGGCAGTGCAGTGGCCGGGACGGGAAAATCTGCTGGAACCTCAACCCAACCACTTCGCCGGGCCGCTGCCACGATCGAAGGAGCCACCCTCAGCCGCGCCGTTTCCCCTACCCCGGATTCCGCCGTCGTTCGTTCGGTAAATCCCTCACAAGCGACCGCCCTGCCCGCGAGCTCCGGTTCTGCGGGTTTCCCCCACCCTCCTTTGGTCATGCGGCACTACCGGGAACGGGAAATTCCCGTTCGGGTTGAGACGGTGGAGGGAGCAACCGCCACCTTGAGCCTTGGAAGCCTCTCAAAATCAGGTGGGCGCGTGGTCAAACTCCAAGCCGGAGATTCGATCCCCGGAACCCGTCTCGAAATCATCCGCGTGCAAAGGCGCATGAAAGACAGCAAGCTGAACCTCGGCCAGGCCATGGAAGTTTCTGTCGTGGAAGTCCGCGACACCTCGACCCAAAGCACCCGCAAGTGGATTTCCGGCGTCCCGGCCATCGGCCACGACCCGGTTGCGCTCGTCGAAGATGCGGCAAGTGGCCAACGCTACACCGCCACCCCGGGCCAACGCTTCAAGAGCGAGGATGGCGCGGAATTCATCATCACCGACGTGCGCCCCAACCAATTGATCATCGAAGACGCCGCCACCGGGGCCGTGCAAACCATCCCTCTCCGCGGACCTCGTGGATAAAATTCACTCCCAACATGGAAACTGAAACCATCATCGACCACGGCGAACCAGTTCGCCAATTTTCCGTCATGCTCCCCAACCGCGCGGGAGCACTCGCCGCCATGGTCAAGCTCATGCGAGCCTCCGGCATCGAGGTCATCGGCCTGAGCGTCCAGGATTCACGCGATGCCACCGTCGCCCGGATTGTCGTTTCCGATCCGGAAAGCGCCGAGCACTTGTTCATTGAAAAAGGCATCCCGCATGCCACTTGCGAGCTGGTCGTTGTGGCCCTCAAAGAATCCGGACCGGGCCTGCTACAATGCCTGGATACCCTGATGATCGCGGAGACCAACATCGACTTCGCCTACGCCCTCATGCCTGCTCCGGGCGGTCACTCGATGCTTGCGATGCATGTCGAAGACTACGAATTCGCCGTAGCCATCCTCCATCAAAGCGGCTTCAAGCTCCTGTATCAGGAAGACTTGAGCCGCTGAAATCGGTTGGACCGCTGTCGGTTCCCGAGAAACCTGCAGACTAACCGCGTTTGCGTTCGAGCAGGATCATTATCAGGAAGGAAAGGAACAAATTGAGTTCCTCACGCGGCATCACGTCACTGAGTTTTTCAATCAGGAAACGCCCTTCCCAAAATGCCGCCTGCTTGGTCAATCGCATGGTCGGAGTGCCATTGCTGCGGGTCGCGAGGTAGGTCGGGTGGAAAAAGTATCCGCTGAACATCCCGACAATCGGGATTTCACTCACAAATCCATCCATCACCTTGACCCATGCATTCCCCTCTTGGATGGAGAAGTCCGGAGTGCTGTCTCCCGGATTGAAGGCCTCGTAGTGCGCCTTCCACATGGATCGCCAGCCGCGCCGACCGACACTGCCGATGGGCGTGCCCTGGGCATCGGTGAAAAAATACCGTGCCGACCAATCGATCACCTTGTTGGCTTTGATTTCCGCCAAGCGGGTGGCCTGCGACTTGTCGGTCCAGATTTCAACGTGTTCCCTGAACTTGAGGAGTTTTTGCTTGGTAAACAGCACCGTTTTTCCCGACGCATCGGTGACCGTCGCCTGGCTGGCCAGAGCGAGGATCTTGAAGGAAAGCGTGAGCGGATACTGAAGACCCTGAAGTTGGCGTGAAATGTCATCCTCCGCAGGGAAGGAGGGCATCGAAGGAGGGGCGTAGGGATTGGAGGGATCCATGTTTTTGGGCTGGGGGAAATCAATAACTGCGGCCCCAGATGGCGCGGGTGGAGGTTTCCTGGCCGGCGAGGAAACACTGCGTGCTGCGGGCACTGGGAAGCTTGACGGAATCGAGCGGAATGCAGCGGATGGTGATTTTGTGCTGCTTGGAAAGCTCGTCCTCCTGAGCGGCGGTGCCTGCCCATGGAGTGATCAGCCAGCCCGGGTTGTCCTTCGTCCAGTGGGCGTGGAATTCGTCCAGCGAGTCGCAGGTGCTGATATTCGCATCGCGGAACTCGGTGGCGCGGTTGAGGAGATTGTGGTGGATCTCATCCAGAATCTCGGCCGCACTGCGGATCAAATCTTCCTTCACCGGGAAATCCTTGCTCGCCACGGGTTGGTCGCGGCGCTGCACGCACACCTTGCGGGTTTCGATGTCGCGGGGGCCGATCTCAATGCGGATGGGCACTCCCTTTTTGATCCACTCCCATTTTTTCACCCCACCGCTGAGGTCGCGGGTATCGACGTGGACGCGGAGAGGTTCGCCGCGATAGGTCTGGTGACGCAGGGTTTCCGCGAGGGCCATGCACGAGGCGATCACGGCTTCGCGTGAGTCTTCCTTCGGCGTGATGGGCATGATGACAATCTGCTGGGTAGCCACCCGCGGCGGCAGCACGAGGCCATCGTCGTCCGAGTGTGCCATGATCAAGGTGCCGATCATCCGCGTCGAGACACCCCACGAGGTGGTGTGGGCGTGTTGCACCGTGCCATCGCGCCCGGTGAACGAGATGTTCTGAGCCTTGGAGAAATTTTGCCCCAAGTAATGGGAAGTGCCGGCCTGGATCGCCTTGCGATCCTGCACCATGGCCTCCACCGTGAGCGTCATGTCAGCCCCGGGGAATCGTTCGTTCTCGGTCTTTTCACCCGGCACGACGGGAATCGCCAGATGATCGCGGAGAAACTCCTCGTAAAGTCCGTGGATCATCCGGGTTTCCACAATCGCCTCTTCCATCGTCTCATGCGCCGTGTGGCCTTCTTGCCAGAGGAACTCCGCCGTCCGGAGGAACAATCGCGGGCGCATCTCCCAACGCATCACGTTGGCCCATTGATTGATGAGCAGCGGAAGATCCCGATACGATTCCACCCACCGCGCAAAGGCCGCGCCGATGATCGTTTCCGAGGTGGGACGGATCACGTAAGGCTCGGCCAGCTCGCCGGTCGGAATCATCTTGGTTTTCCCGGTCACCGGGTCCTTCACCGCTTCCAGCCGATGATGAGTGACCACCGCGCACTCGGTGGCAAAGCCTTCGGCGTGCTCCGCTTCCTTTTCGAGATACGAAAGCGGAATGAGCAGCGGAAAGTAAGCATTCTGGTGACCGGTGGCTTTGAATCTGCGGTCGAGCTGTTGTTGGATCAGCTCCCAGATTCCGTATCCCCAGGGTTTGATCACCATGCACCCGCGGGTTTCCGAATTCTCGGCGAGATCGGCGGCTTTGATGACTTGCTGATACCACTCGGGGAAATCCTGCGAGCGGGTCGGGCTGATGGCGGTCTTTTCGGCGGACATGGTTTGGTGGGCAAATAGGAATCACGGAGCGCGGAAAAGAGCATCAAAAATCGCGCGACAGCTTCAGTTTGGGCTTGGATCGTCAGGGATCAATCGCCAGTCTGCTTGCATGGACCCCAGCGAAATTCACGGTCGTTTCCTGCCCTCACGTGTCTATCACCGCTGGAAGTGGCCCGTGCGGATCGGCCTGCTGGTCGTCCCATTTCTACTCCTCCTGTCCGGCGGCATCACCTTGTTTCTGACTCCCAGCAAATACCAAAGCACCACGCTTTTCAGCATCGAACAAGGTGACAAGGGCCCCTCTGCCCACGAGGTGGTCGAATTGGTAAAATCCAGAAACACCCTAGAAAAAGTGTGCCACAGGTTGGAACTCGCGAATCGATTCAACGTGGATATGGAAACCGCCCAGCGGATTCTCTGCGAAAACATTACCGCCAAAACCGTGCCGGAAACCAACCTGGTGGAAGTTTCCGTCACCTTGCTGAAAAACACCGATGCAAGGGATGTTGCCCAAGCCATTCCCGAGTCGCTTCACACGGCGCTCGTGGAAGCAGATCGCAATGACACCGCAAGAAAAGCACAAGAAATCGTCACGTTGATCCATCAAGCTTCCGATGCCGCCCAGGAAACGGCTGCGAATGTTGCCAACCTCGAAAAAGTCCACGGCGCGCCTCCTGCAGACAATGCTGCGGCCACCCTGTTGGAACGCGCTCGCCGCAATTCGCTGCTCGCCGATGCGGAAGTCGAACGCTTGAAAGCACTTCACACCGCCCGCATGACCGAAGGAATTGATAGCCTGCCGAGCCTCTCAATTCACAGCAGCCCGGTCATCAGCTCCACTCCGCACAGCCCGAACATGGGTCGCCAACTCGGAAAACTGGTCCTCCATTCCCTCGGTTGGGGCCTGCTTGCCGCTTTGGTCATTCCGTATCTGCTCGAATTGGCCATGCCACCTTTTTCCCGCAAGACGAAGCTGGCCGCTGCGGGATTCGATTCCTGATTCCGGGTGGTCCCCAGAAGGGTTCGGCATGCTTTCTTCACCTTGAAACGAAAGTCTATATTGTGCCGAAGCCATCACTCGCCCGGTGACGAGATTTCTGTTTGGAGGCTTCTTTTCTGATTCTTTCTTGGACCGCGCCAAGGACAAGTGGAGGACATCAGAGACCTACCATGCAAATTTGAGGCACTCTGATTATCGAAAAACCTACAATCTAGATCCGGCAGCAATGATGGCCCCGCCTGCCAATCGCCCTGCAAGTTCCAGATCCCTCGCTGCGGGAGAGCTTGCGTGGGCAAGGGTATTGGAATAGAGGTTTCTCCATCGCGCTGGAATGGCACATCGACACATCACCCGGGACGAGTACCTCCAAGGCGAGCTTGGATCCGAAATCCGTCACGAATACGTCGCCGGAAATGTTTACGCCATGTCCGGCGGGACTCTCAATCATCAGCGGATCGCCGGGAATTTTCTGTGTTTGGCAGGGAACCAACTTGCAGGAAAACCCTGTTTTCCAACGGGTAGCGGTTTCAAACTCCGCGTGCCACTGGGCCAAGGCGAGGAGGCATTCTATTACCCCGACGGAATGATCATTTGCGTTCCGGTTCCAGGCGACGCGCTCTTCACCGACTCGCCGAGCGTGATTCTCGAAGTCCTCAGCCCCAACACCCGCCGCAATGACGAGGTGCAGAAGTGCCGCGACTACTTCACCATTCCGTCCTTGGTCACCTACATCCTCGCTGAAACCGATTCCCCATTCCTCACGCTCCACCGCAAGGAAGGCGCGCGCTTCTGTCGGGAAACCCTCGCCGGTTCGGATGCCATCCTCGATCTCCCGGAAGTCGGAATCACCATTCCCCTCGCCGATCTTTATCAGGACGTGAGCTGAAGGTTGATCGGATCGAATCCAGAGGAGTGTTGAAATCTATATCGATTCGTGGGCTCGGGACAACGCCACATTCGATACAAGCCAGAGTTGGAACCATGGATCGGACAATAATCACCCTGAACTAAAAGGCTACCTCAATTCACCGGGGTCCAAGTCCAGACCAGCCAAGGCAAGCCGCTCGTGGCTAGCCTTCATTGCGATGGTAACCAGCCCGGGTGCACCAACCTGCTGAGAAAACGGCAATCTCAAGTTGAACCAAAGAAAAACCTCCCGACTTCGTAGGCGGGAGGTTTTTCTTTGCGTGGAGAAATCTGTTCTTGTGGGGATTGAGGGAAATTTCTCAATCGGCGAACAAGGGTTGGAACCTTAGATTGACCAGCTTTTCGGAATCAGTGCCTTTCTTCATCAGCGTCCTCCGGTGCTTGAGTCCGCGGGTGGCTGCTCGCTGAACGTTTTCTCGGAGAGTCGAATCTTTAAGACCGCTTGCATCGAGTTGATGCACGATAATCACTGCCTTCTGTATGTTGGAGGCCCTGGTTTTACTGAGTGATTGTTTGGGAGTCCTGATATTGGCCTTAATGCCAATGCTTTTTCGTTTGGATGCCATGGATGTGGGGTGTGGTTTAGGGAGTTGGATGGGTGTGGTTGTGGGTACTATGCACGGATGCGGAGGAGAACGGAAATAATCGGACCATAGGTCTGCTGAAGGAAATCTCCAAGCTCCCGAAACGCGGAGGCAGGTATATTCGGGAGGGGCGACATGGAGTCAACGCAAACCACAGCGTCAGGAGGAAGCGTGCCGAAGACGCATCGGAAACAAATGAGGATGCGCGGGTGCCTCGCAAAATCGCGCACGACCTGCGCGGTGAAGCCGAATTTATCCATCCTGGCGATGTATTCCAACTTTCCTTGTTCGTCCGCCCAATCGGGCAGATCGTGGAGCACGATCGGTATTTTGCTATGGAACGCCTTCCCTACGATGCCCTTGCCGTCGCCGCTGATCGGGTATTCGGTCCTGGGCTGGGAAAGCTGACGGTGAATTTTTGAACCTTTCTGGTATCCAGCCAGCAGACGGAAGGTGGTGCAGGACAGCGTGTTCTCTGGATCGTCAGGCTTGCGGGCAAAAATCGAGACGCGCAGCCGTGAACTTTTCGGTTCCAGCATTCCCAATGTGGAAAGCGTGGCGGGAGGCATGATGCCGTCGTCCTCGGCTTCTTCCTCCGCTCCAGTACGGGTATCGGAATTCTCGTCACCGAACAAAACCTCTTCCCTCAGCCAATCGTGGAAATCACCGCAGATAGCTTGCAGGATGCTCTCGATGTTCTCGCTGGCGGCCATGGTCTGGCGGAGAACCATCGGAGCGAAGTAATCTTTAGGATCGCGTTCGAAACCTGGATACACCCGCACAAGTTGCTTGTGATATGGCTTGGGATAGACCTCAAGAGCGGGTTCATCGGGTGGGGGAAACACTTTCCCCTTGAGATCGCGTTTGGAATTTTCCCGCAGCTCCTCGTAGAAGCGCTGGCCAATGATAATATCATAAGCGTCGCCGATTCGGGTCAGTCTATCGCAATCATTGGGACCGGCCCCCACGACCTTCTTTACCTGGTTGGAATTATCTGTTTTGGTCCCGTTTTTTCCATCGAGCCTGAACTGGCTGTATCTACCCATATCCATTCCAACGCGGAACGGGACTTCGACTACTTCCCCGTCAAATATAATACCAACTCGCATGAACTTGATCCAATCCGTCGCGAAATCGATCGCAAGTTCACAGGTCGGTTGGTGGCGACCCTTGTGATATAGTTCGTCGAATACCACCACAGCTCCATCAAGGGTGCTATCTAACGGGCAATTGCATGTCTTGATGGATGGATGGTTCTTCAAGAAGTTCCACATTTGCTGTAGGACCAATTCCTGTTTGTGAGGATAGAATCGCCTTGCGTCCGAAAACCCCACAATATCGCCGACAAGAATGATACCATGGTGAACTTCAGTTTCTACATATCCTATAGCCTGTTTCCCAGTACTGCTTTGAATTCTTTCCAGTAAAGCGATCCATTTTAGGTTCTCACTACCGAATCCAGGCACCAGCGAATAAAAAGAACT
>JBBARN010000053.1:35693-40032 GCA_040399845.1 Luteolibacter sp.
AAAGAACTCCCGAGTTCAGGCAGTCCATGCTTCCGGCGGTATTCTCCGTCATCATAGGCTGATTCAAAATAAACTTTTGAAAGGTGTTGCGCCTGCGGACTGATACCCTCCGCGTTGCGAATGGTTGTCAGTTCCACTTTCGATCCGCGGCGCTTGCCGTAGCCTTCGCTGAGCACGATAATCCGGTGCTTGGCTTTTTGGAATTGATCGGCCATGTAGTTGGCCCAGCCGCCATCCGGCTCTGATGGACACTGCTGATCATACGCGACCAAGTAGCCTGCCGCTTCAAGAGCCTCTGCCAATTGTCGAACCTTTTCTTTGTGCTCTGGACTGTCCTGGCTGTAGGAGACGAAAATGTCGCATTCCTCAGGATGACCTTGATCGACTTCTTGAACAGCCATGATTGAATGCTTAGGAAAGGTGAAACAAAAAGAATTCCGTATAACAAGTCTTTTCTAGGGAAAATCCCCCAGATCAGCTTGGCCGCTTGACCTCCGCAGTCTCGCTGCCGCGCTCGTTGCCGGTGTTTAGCACGACGTATGCCCGAAAGCGGGCTGTTTTGCCGGGCTGGGTAAGGCCGTCGGGGGTGCGGAGTTCGCGCGGGGCATCTTTTTCGATGCGGGCGAGCACGCGTTCGTCATCGGCGGAGTAGGTGGTGCCGGTGTGGTTGGCGCGGATTTCGTAGTGGGAGAGATCCGCATCGGTGGAGGCGGGCCAGGTGAGGATGGCTTGGCTGATGGTGGCGTCCCAGGCGGCAGTGAGGGCCACGGCGTTTGGCGTATGGCCGGGGCTGGGGTAGATGTTCGGCAGGGTGAGAACCAGCGGATGATCCGGGGCGAAGCGGGCTTCCACGGCTGCGCGGTAGGACGAGAGGATTTCCCGGGCGCGGCCTTGCACTTCCTCCCGACGCTGGCGGGAGACGGAGGCATCGATGTCCGCATCGTCGCTGGCCTCGAACTTGGTGGCGAGGGTGCTGAGGCGGGTGCTGAAGGTGGCGTGGTTTTCTCCGGAGCCGAGGGGAAATGGCGCGGCCAGCAGGGCTTCCGCCGTTTTCCAACGCTGGCGCACGGAGGTCATGGCATTCATGAAGGGGCCTTCGCCATCGGTGACGGTGGGCAGGGCGGGCAGGCGCGGCGCGAGGTGGCGCAGGCGGCCTTCCCCACGGACTTTCCGGCCGAATTCCTGGGCGGCATCCAGCGCGGAGCGCTTGGCCTCAGCGAGGGCCGCATCCGCCACGTCACCAAGCGCATTGTGCTCGGCGATGGCGAGGGCGTGTGTCTCCAGCTCTCCAATCAATGTGGCAAGGATGGCGATGCCAAGGCGCGAGCCAGCAGGGTTCCGGGGATCGCTGATATCAAGCGGGGTGCCGGGCTCTGAATTGACGGTTTCCCAGTGGTTTTGGAAGCCGCGGAGGGTGGAACTGTAGGAGGTGGGGCCAGAGAGTGCCATGACGGTGAGGATTGGTGTTAGGGTTGGTTTGGAAAACCGGATAATTTCCGATTTCGCGGATGCTAGATGGATGGATCGCGGGTCGGCAAGGCTCCTTTTACTGAAAATTTCAAAGGAAAAGGTGCATTTCAGCCGGGCTTGCGGGTTGTGCTTCCCGTTGCGCCGGGAATGGGCTCACCTCACATGGTCCCCGGCGAACCCTGCGACCATCCTGGAAGGCCACGAAACCATTCCAGAGTGTCGAAATTCTAAAAAATAGGGGCGAGGCGGACATTCAGGGCGGCATTTTATAAAAAATTGACTGAATTTTTATCGGAATGGACAAAAAAATTTAAAAAACCAACTCTGGAATGCGCCTTCAGGATTCCGGAAGGCGCATTCCGGGCTCCGGGATAAACGGAGAGGTTTCATGGATGTAGGTGAAGGGCTGCTGCAAATGGAGTGGCGACATTTTTGTCGCCACAGACGCGTTCTCCGGGGACAGGAATGTCCCCGCTCCATATTTCCCGATTTCCTGACTCAGCTCCTCGAACACGCTCAAGATCGGCGGATCAAAGCTCACTGCCCCGGGTGACGCGCGGAACTGGATGGACCCGGTGCACTGGAGTTCTCGGCAAAAACGGATAGCCCAAACGCCAAGCATTCAGAATTACCCCAGACGGCAGCCGGTTGCATCGCCCGCTGGGAGCGGAAATCCTGATCCGTCGGCGGGTCTGATTTCACGACGCGAAAACCTTCCCGATCCGCCGTGATCTCATCGGCAGCTTCTGGGGGCACTGGGGCAGTAGTGTTTCGCGGTGAATCATATCGGTGGGAGGCGTAACAGGCGGAAATGGAATGAGGAAGAGTGGTGAAGCTGTGGCCTATAAGACGGGTCACTTCTAGCTCCCGTTTCATTTTTCCGGAGCTTTGGAGGGCGGCATGCTGTTATCGATGTTGCCGCCCAGTGTGTCAGACTTCACTTCAGCCTTGTTGGTTTCCGCCAAAGTCTCTGCCCATAGCGCCTCAAAAGCGGCTGGTTCTAGCCCGGCTTGCTGGCGCTCTGAATCGAGACGCTTGTAGGCCTCTTTATCAGGGAGTTTGAGAGCGCGGGTGATAGCAAGGTATTTAGATAGATGAAGCAGGCTATCCCGATTTCGATAACCAGTTCGAGCTTGAAAACGAAGAATAATTCCCACCGCCCGCCTGCTTAGGGGTTCTGCCTCATCGAGTTGGTAGGTGTCTTTCAAAAGCCAAGCAAGGCTACTGAGATCGACGGCAACATCCGGATGATCATTTCCATAAGCCGCTTCATTGATCTTAAGGGCGCGGCGCATCAATGGTTCGGCCTGCTCCGCACGGTTAGTGTCTTTTAATAGCCATGCGAGGCTAAGGAGATCTCCTGCAGTTCCTGGGTGATTTTGGCCGAGGGCTTTTTCATTGATTGCGAGCGCACGCCGCATCAACGGCTCTGCCTCAGTAAGGCGACCGTTGTCTTTCAAGAGCCAAGCTAGATTGTTAAGATCTCTGGCTACCGTCGGGTGATCATTACCGTAGGCGGCTTCGTCGATTTGGAGCGCTTGGCGCATCAGCGGCTCTGCCTCGTCCTTGCGGCCAGTATCTTTTAGGAGTTGGGCGAGGTTGATGAGAGAGTTGGCGACATTTGGGTGGGCTTTGCCGTAAGCGGCTACGTCGATCTCCAGTGCCCGGCGCATCAGCGGCTCGGATTCGGTTAGGCGGTTGGTGGCTAGCAGGAGCAGGGCGAGGTTATTCAGGCTTCTTGCTACATCCCGGTGATCTTTGCCGAAGGAGGCTTCATTGATTTCCAGTGCCCGGCGCATGAGCGGCTCGGCTTCGGCCAGGCGGTTGGTGACCTGGAGAAGTGTAGCCAGGTTGTTTAGCGAAGTCGCTACTTTTGGGTGGTTTTTGCCATAGGTAGATTCGTCGTTCTCTAGTGCCCGGCGCATCAGCGGCTCCGCTTCGGCCAGGCGGTTGGTGGCCTGTAGCAGTTGCGCGAGGTTATTCAGTGATTTGGCTGTTTCTGGGGCAGACGGACCGCGCGTTTTCTCGTTGAGGCTGAGAATTTCTCGCATCAAAAGCTCGGCCTCCTGATACTGGGCAAGTTCCAACTGCAGAATGGCAATTTCTTCTTGAACGGAGGCCCAAGAGATGGGGTCTTTTTCCTTGTCCACGAGCGCGGCAGCTTTTTTGCGGTCGCTGAGGGCTGCGGGAAAGTCTGCTTGATCGTAGGCAATCTGTGCTTTGGCGGAGTAGGCTAGTATCAGATATTGCGGCGCTTTCTCGTTCGAGATGACTTGATCAAACTTTTTCGAGGCTTCTTCCGCTTCACCTGCGGCAAGCAGTGCTTGGGCTGCAAGTAAGGGATCTGAACTACTAAGCCCTGCGGCGATTAACTGCCGAAGTTCTTCGGGCTTAAGCTGCATTTGTTGAGAGAGAGCAGCGGTCAGGCGTTCTTTGTCCCATCCAGACATAGGATCTGCCTTTGGGTCTGACAGCTTCTGTAGGCGAGACAATGCTTCTTGGACCTGACTGAGTTGGGTGGCGAGCTAGGCCGCAGCTTCGCTTTGTTGGGTAGCAATTTGTTTCTGGTTGCTCTGTTGCTTCCTCTGGGCGACGTAGAGACCGCCGGAGAGAAGAGCAAAAGCGACGCCAGCTAAGGAGGCTAAGGATGCTATTGCAACCAGGCGTCTCGGCTTTTTCTCAATGCGGAGCTGGGCATCGAGCAATGGATGGAGCTGGTCTTGCAGGGAGACCTGCACGAGAGCGCAGGCGGCTTGGAAGGCGGGCTGGCGGGTGGCGAGTTGGGCGCAAATATCGATGGCGGCACGGAGGGCCGCGGCGTTGTCATTGATGGGCTGGCCGTGATTGACGGTGCGCGGGAGGCTGGCGA
>JBBARN010000054.1:0-39298 GCA_040399845.1 Luteolibacter sp.
TGAGGTGATTCATGCCATGGCTGCGCAGGTCGAGGGTGTAGAGGTGACCGGTGGCATATTTGATGGTGGCGACCCTGGCGGGGGATGAGTCGGGTATGCCGGGCTGATCGGAGCGGGTGGGATTGCTTGCGCGCGGCTTGGCTTTGTCATGGCTGGCGGCGGCAATGAAGTTGCCGTCACCCGCATGGATGTCGAAGTCATCAAGGCATGGGTGACAGGCGAAAGGATCGGGCATTTCCCGGCGCATGCGGCTGCGGACCTGACCAAGGATTTCATCGACTAACAGGAGGCGGCGATTGCTCTTGAGGCTCTCGAAAAAGGTAGAGATGAGGACTCTTGTATCGTGTTGGTCGGCGAGTTGCTGGAGGAAGTCGCGCCCGCTTTGGAAGATGCCCAGACAGCGGCGGACCCCGGCCTCAAGCCAGAGGGAATCGTCGAGCACAGGGCAGTTCCGGCGGTGTTTCGCGGTCTCGAAAAACTCGAAAAGAGGCTTGAAGAATTTCTCGCGAATGATTGACTTGCAATGAGTTGAGTAGGCCACAAAAATTTTTTGGCCTGGTAGACAGGAAGCAAGCGGAAATGCGCGAGATTGCGGTTTAAATTGATCGTTCTCGCGCGGGAGAGTGATTTCGATCTAGGGAAACCGGAGCCGATAGAACAGCTTCAGTGGCCATGGCGTGGGATTCAGCGGGACAAATTTTCGCCTAATGTTGGACACCGTTGTGGAATAAAGAAGCCATGTTTTACTTGCCCCATGCGCCAAGCCCGCGCGCAAATGTCCACGAAGTTGCCGATTTTATCGAGTGGTCTGCTTGGAGACACGGAGTATTCTCAGCGCGGGAAGCAAATCAGGCGATCAACCAGCTTGACGATAACGCATATAACGATGGGTGTGATGATGATTCAGACTCAACAGCTCAGGAACTAGACGAGGTCTTCAATGAGATTGAACGGCGAGAGCATGGCTGCCGAGGAGGTTACCCTTTTCAACTGCATTCTGTCGGGAGCATTCTGCGTTCTCGCACGAACAAGCAAAATCATCGATTCTTGATCTATCGCTACCTCCTACTGTGCACCCGGTTGAACATGAGTGCGAATCGTGTTCATGCCGGATTGGATGGTGCTTTTCTACTCGAAAAGCTGACTGCTCAAGTGATGAAAAATTGTTTAGGCGAAAGCCGTGCCTTCTCCGAAGTGTTCGGAACCGCAGAGTCAGGAGGTTTTCCAGCGAAAG
This sequence comes from Luteolibacter sp., assembly GCA_040399845.1. GTDB lineage: Bacteria > Verrucomicrobiota > Verrucomicrobiia > Verrucomicrobiales > Akkermansiaceae > Luteolibacter. The sequence goes on from JBBARN010000054.1 coordinate 1,235, forward strand.
TTCAAAGGCTGTGTGATCGCTTGGGTGAAGGTGGCGGTTATGTGAGCGCCGATGGTAGCCGAACTTTCGCACGAGACGCAAAGTTGGATGTCGTAAGTTGGATTCCATTTTCAGATGGCCAACCTGGTAAACTTATTGTGTTTACTCAATGCAAAACAGGCAGTTCCTGGCCGGATAGTCTCGGAGATCTGAGTCCTGAGGCGTTTCTCAAGACGTGGACAAGGGACAAATCTACCGTCCTCACACCCATAAGAGCATTTTGTGTTGCAGAAGCTGCAAATCGCACCCGTTGGCACGAGATCAGCAATCGTGGAGGGCTATTCATCGACCGATGCCGAACCGTTGACTTTTCAGAGACCATAAGCGATGAACTGACAAGGGAAATTGAAATCTGGACAAATGCTGCTTTCGAACAAACCGTCACCAGCTTGACCTAATTCACTAATCAGTTAGGTCAGCTCATTGATACAGGTTCCTCTTCATTACCGGTGTATCTGCTCCCACGTGCCTTCCACCGCGTCCCGTATCACCTACTACTTCATCGGCATGCCGAGCAGGGATATGTTCTCAATTTTGAAGGGCACTTCGAAGGTTTGAATCTTGTCGTGAAGTTCCAGGACAATGCCGCCCTTTTCAGGAAAGGCGGTCTTGGATTCGAAGGTGAAGGTAGTGATGCCGCCGGAGCTGCTGTAGCCGTTGCGTTCGATCTCGGTTCGAATGCCGTCCACGAGGAGGTAGGCGGATTTCAAATCATCCGGCTCGATTCTTACCTTGAGCTCCATGTTTTGGGATCCGTTTTTCTGCCAGCCTTCCTTGATTTTCTCGACGCTGGCACCGAGCTCGGCTCCCTTGCTGCCGACTTGCAGGGATTTCATTCCGAGATCGACCACCCTCGCGCTGCCAGCAACGCGGTATTGGAGAGTGCCGGAAATTTCCTTCACTCCAGTAGTGGTCGGCGATGGCCGCTTGAGCTCGATGTCGAAAAGCACCGATGCCTTGTCCGCTGAGAGTTTCGGGAATCCGAGGCGGCGTTCCCATTCACTGTTGCCCTTGAGCAGGCTGCTGCCGTCGCTCGCTGTGGCGGTGGTGAGTGCGCTTTTGTCGGTGACGTCCAGCACGCTGCCTGGCAATTCGGCGAGCACGGCGAGGGTAAAACCTTCGTCGTAGTTGAACGGTCGGACTTCGAGTTTCTTGTCCACCGCGTCCACCATGCGAACGCCGACCACCTTGATGGATTTGATCGCCTCACCTTTGGCGGGAGGTGCGATGGAGACCGCTCCGAGTTGTTTCTGTAGGGCTTCAGCACCCTTGAGAGCGGCGGTCACTTCAGTGGAGTAATCAAACAAAGGTTTGGATGCACCCGAAATTGTTGCCTTCACCGGGGCTTTCTCACCGAAGACGAGGCCGCCGAGTTCCGCATCGAGCGCTGGGGCATCTTGGACATCGAAACCATGCTTTTCGAGCCAAGCATCATCGTTGATGAGCTTTTCGAGCGCATCGATCATTTTCGCGCCCTCGAACGCAAGCCCGAGTCCCCCGGCTGCGGTTGTTTTGAAGTTTGAGCGGGTCTCGATCTTGCCGGGCAGTTGGAAGGAAACGGTTTGTTTCAAAGGCCCGAGCATCGCGGCGAACATGGGTTTGGATTGTTGGAACTTGGCACGTTCGTCCCTGACTTTCTTCGCGCGCTCCTCGGGCGTCATTTTCGAGGTGTCTGGCTTGGTCTTTGACTTCTCGGATTTTTCCAAATTGAGCGTGAGGTCCGCCTTGCCCCCACCTTGGCTTTTCCAGGCGAACCGCAGCATGCTCTGGTTCGGGATTTCCAGGGCATCGAGTTTTCTGAAATAGGCAGTTCCCTGAAACCACATCCTGCCATCGTCGAGGCGTTTGAAACTCACGTCTGTCCAAGCATCTACTCCCTTGGAGTCCTTGATGATCTTGGCAACGGCCGCCTGCAACGCTTCCGGGGAGTTGTCGGTTTCATTGGAAAGATTCACATTCTGAAACGAGCACTCGTGCCGGACCTTTCCCGAACCATCCGGATTGATGGTGAAATCCTGCTCGGTCTCGTAACAGGAACTGAGCAAAAGCGAGATGCCGATTGCCAGTGCACTTTGGGCGAGGTGTGATATTCGTTTGATAATCATTCACGAAGATCAGACTCTGACGCCATCGTTCTGACAATTCCAAAATCGGACGCGGATTCATGTCCAGGGCTTGGCCTTTCACGATACCATTGGAAAAAATTCAGAAGCCTGCTTGTGATTGGGAGCTGAATCTCGGAAGAAAGGTGCGCCTTACGCGTCCCAAATTGGAGTGACCAGTGATCATTCGGTTCCACAATCCCTAAAATTGCACTGAAATCGCCAACCGAACCGTTTCGCAAGCATGAACGCCCGATTCCTGATTTTCGCTTCATTCACCACCATCTGCTCCTTGGCCGCCCAGCCAGCGGAGAAACCCGTGGTCAGCATCGTGATGCCCGCGCCTGCGACCGCCGCTGCTTCCTATGAGCTTCCCGGGCGCACAGAGCCCATTGAACAAGCCACCATCTTTACCCGCGCCACAGGCATTGTGAAAGAACGGAGATATGATATTGGCGATCAAGTGAAGGCCGGCGATGTGCTAGCAGTGATCGATGTCCCGGAAATCGACCGCGCAGTGGAGTCTGCCAAGGCACAAGTGGATCAGGCGGTGTCGCGCGCCAAGAATGCCCGAATGATTGGCGATCGGGCGGATGATTTGTTGAAAACGCGAGCCATTTCCAAAGAGGATTCCGAATTCCGTCTCACCACCGCCGAGACGGCGGACGCCGCGCTGCGGGTGGCGGAGGCCGAACTCAATCGCGTGCAAGAGTTGAGGAAATTCGCGATTGTGACGGCTCCCTTCAATGGCACCATCGCCGCCCGCAACTTCGATCGGGGGGATCGCATGCGCGGCGACTCGTCCACGGCTGAAGGCTGGCTCTACAAACTCGCTCGGCTTGAATTGCTGCGCTTCGTCATCAGCGCCACGCCGGATCTTGCACTGCGTCTCACCGAGGGCAGCGAGGCGGTGGTAAGCTTCAATGAACTCCCGGGCAAAACTTTCACCGCCAAGCTCGTCCGAAGCAGTGGGGTTTTCGATACCGCTTCCGGCACGATGCGCGTCGAATATGTGATCGATAACAAGGATTTCCTTCTTCCCTCTGGGCTCCCGGGGACGGTTGCCCTGAAACTTCCTCCAACGGAAAACACTTTCACGCTGCCTAACAACACGCTCGTCATCCGTCAGGGCAAACCGCTCGTTGTCTCCGTGAATAAGGGCAAGGTGGCATTCATCGATGTCTTGCCCGGCCGTAATCTCGGCCCGGTGATGGAAATGACTTCCGCCCGACTCACACCGCAGTCCCAGGTTATTGTCAATCCCAACGCCATGCTCAAGGAAGGTGATGCCGTGGAGGGCAAGCCTGTGCCACCTGCGACGAAATAAGTGCGGTCACTCCATGACGGTTCCAAGTCTCGGTCGCGGAGCAGTTGATTCCGCCGGAGAGGCAAAGTCCGGCCATCGTGATTCGGTCGGAAGATAATTTTGCGTATCTCCGATTTGTCGGGGGGGTAAGACGAGTTGATCCTCCCCATTCACGCCTTCTTGACGTCCACCCACTGCTTGGTGCGGGCGGATTCGAGCACGGCATCGCAAACGTATTGGGTGCCGAGCGCGTGGCGGAAGTCCGGGTAGCGCTTTTCCTTGGCCGGGCTGTCGAGGTCCTTGAAGAACTCGGCGAGTTCGTGGATGAACGAGTGCTCGTAGCCCAGGCAAAGACCTGGAACCCACCAGTTGCCAGCGTAGGGCTGATCGCCATCCGAGCAATGGATGCTGCTCCAGCCGCGGCGATCGCCGGGAACGCCATGATCGAAATACTCCAGGCGGTTGAGGTCGTGGAGATCCCATGCGAGCGACTTGTGTTCGCCGTTGATTTCGAAGGTGTAGAGCGCCTTGTGGCCACGCGCGTAGCGGGTGGACTCGAAGATGGCGAGTGAGCCGTTTTCGAAACGGGCGAGGAAGGCGCAGGCGTCGTCGATGGTGACCGCTTGTTTTTCACCGGTGGCGGTGTGGACGCGCTCCTTGATGAAGGTCTCGGTCATCGCGCTCACGGAAACGATGTCGCCGTTGATCCAGCGGGCGGTATCGATGCAGTGGGCCAGCAAGTCGCCGGTCACACCGGAACCCGCCGCCGCCGCATCCAGGCGCCAAAGACCCGCGCCGCCTTGGGGGAGTTCTTCGGAAATCGTCCAATCCTGGAGGAAATTCGCGCGATAGTGGAAAATCCGGCCAAGTTCTCCGGCATCGACGATGTTTTTGGCATGTGTGACAGCCGGGAGGAAGCGGTAGTTGTACCAGACAAGGTTCGGCAACCCGGATTTCTCCACGGCTGCGACCATCGCCTCGCCCTGCTCGCCATTGAGTGCGAGAGGTTTTTCACAAAGGATCATTTTCCCGTTCTCGATGCAGGCCAAGGCGATCTCGGCGTGGGAGTCGTTGGGCGTGCAAATGTCGATTGCATCGATGTCCTCGCGCTTTACCAACTCGCGCCAGTCGGTTTCGTAGGAGGCATAGCCCCACTTTTCGGCGAAGGCCTTGACCTTTGCCTCATCGCGACCGCAAACCGCCTGGCGGACCGGGACATGTTCGGTATCGAAGAAATGCGAGAGCTGCGAATAGGCATTCGAGTGGGTGCGGCCCATGAAGCCGTAGCCGATGAGTCCGATGCGGATTGGTTTTTTCATGATGGGGAAGGGGTGCGTTTGCTAGGTTGGTGAGGGACTCTAAACGAGTCCCTCCGCGCCGATCTATCTTTTTCTGAGGGGGCGAATGAAAGTTTCACCGCCACCACCATGTGCTGTGTGGGTTTCGCGGCGAGGTGATGCGTTTTCAAACAGATGTTTGATTTTTCGCGCAATCAGAAAAGGCATGTAAGGGAGGCTCTTGCGGCTTGATCACCTGAAAGATTGTTAGACAGAGCCTGAGGGCTATCACCTTGGGCGATGATTGCCGAGTATAGGACTGTTTGTTTCGGCGCGCCCGCATCTCAGGCTTTGCTGAGACTCATCCCGAGTTTGAAGAGGCGCTTGAAACTGTAGCTGGTGGTCACGAGCGATTAGGTCTTTGTTTTCGCGCCAGAACTTGCAGATCGAGTCGAGATCAGAATGGCGGCACCAGAGGGTACGTGCTCGGCGATGTGATCATCGGTTTGGGGTTCAATACGACAATGTCCATCCCGTTGGGCTTGAATGGATCAAGATGATTTTCGTAAGTCAATGGATGTTATGATATCACCAGAATGAAGCCGAGAAGTCTTGCATGGGATATGATCTCGGGGAATTTCATGCATGTTTGCAAAATACGACATGATTCCATATTTAGCTTGGCAACAAAAAACGTGGTTCTAAGGTGCCCACTGCCAATGGTGCCAACGGCTAACCCAACGATTTTGGCATATAAAGAAACATCGCGCCGGGCGGATTTAATACAAGATGTGTTTGCCATCGGTATTGCATCATAACCCTTTTTGTCAGCTCCCCATCTTACTACGACCCCGCCCCACCTCGTTGCGACGACACATCCTCCCAACACGATCTACCAGAAGCCATGACGACCCCCGCTCCCGCCGCAGAATCCCACCCTGTAAGAAGTTTTCTCAAATTGCCACTATATCTTGCGGCGGCCTTTTTTCTAGCTGCCATGCCCGCTTCGGCGCTGGTGGTTTCTGCCAACTTCACCGCCCAGACCACCACGCCCGTCACTTCCGCTGGATACACGGCTACGGGCAACACGGTGAACATATCGCTGGGCTTCGCGCCAACAACCGGGACCAACCTCACCATCGTGAGGAACACCGGTATCTCATTCATCCAGGGCACATTTGACAATCTCGCCCATGGCCAAAGGATTGCACTTTCTTATGGTGGTATTGATTATCCCTTCGTTGCCGACTATTTCGGTGGCACGGGAAACGATCTGGTTCTGGTCTGGGGGAATTCAAGGCTGCTGGCATGGGGAGGAAACCTAAAGGGCCAACTGGGCACCAACAACACCACACAACGCAATGTTCCTACACCGGTGACCATGACGGGAATCCTCGCCGACAAGACTGTCACAGCCATAGCGACAGGGAACATACACAGTCTCGCCCTCTGTTCGGACAATACGTTGGCCGCATGGGGATACAACGGCTCGGGCGAGTTGGGCATCAACAGCCTGGTCGACAGCCTCGTCCCGGTTGCTGTAAGCCGGACGGGGGTGCTGGCGAACAAAACCGTGGTCGCCATCTCAGCCGGAGAAGCCCACAGCCTCGCCTTGTGTTCGGATGGAAGCGTGGCGGCATGGGGATACAACGGTTACGGGGAATTGGGGGACGGCAGCAACACCAACAGGAGAGTCCCCGTATTGGTGAACACAGCCGGCGTTTTGGCTGGCAAGTTCGTCGTCGCCATCGCGGCTGGTGAGTATTCCAGCATCGTGCTTTGTTCCGATGGCACAGTGGCCGCTTGGGGTCGCAACAATGTCGGCCAGTTAGGCAACGGCAGCCTCGTGAACAGCAACGTGCCGGTGCAGGTGAACCAGTCTGGAGTCTTGACTGGAAAGACGGTGATCGCGATTGCGACAGGCATGAGGCACAGGCTTGTGTTGTGTTCGGATGGCACGCTGGCAACATGGGGAAACAACAATTTCGGACAGCTGGGAAATAACTCCCTTGTGAACAGCAGTGTTCCCGTATTGGTAAACCGTTCCGGAGTGCTTTCCAGCAGAACGGTCACATCCATCGCCTGTGGAGGGCAGCACTCCATGACGCTATGCTCGGATGGCAACATCGCTACCTGGGGCAGCAACATGAACGGGCAACTGGGTCAAAATGCCAACGGCGACAGCCAAGTGCCGGTATTGGTCTATCGGTCCGGAGCGCTCAACGGGAAAACTCCTACCCGGATCGCGTCGGGGGGAATGCACAGCCTCGCGCTGGCTTCGGATGCCACCCTGGTTTCGTGGGGATTCAATTTCAGCGGCCAACTGGGCAACAACAGCACTAGCAATTCGCTCGCGCCGGTGCTTGTCAATAAAAGCGTGTTCAGGACTGGAGAACGCTTCAACTCGCTTGTGACTGGCACCTCGCATGGAGGTCATAGCCTTGCGATCGTTGCATCTCCGCCGGCACCCACCGCCAGCACCGTCGCCGCCACGAGCATCTCTCCAACCGGAGCCACCCTCAACGGCAGCGTGAATGCAGCAGGCACGAGCACGACCGTAACCTTTGAATATGGCCAGACCACCAGCTACGGCACGGTGGTTTCCGCTTTGCCTGCCACGGTGACGGGAACAGCCACCACTGCCGTTGGAGCGGCAATCTCGGGGCTGACTCCCGGAGCCACCTATCACTTCCGGGTGGTCGCCGCCAGTGCCAACGGCACCACGAGGGGCAGCGACATGTCCTTCATTGCCAGCAATCCGCCCACCTACTCTGGCTACTCGGTTAGCACGCCATTTCAAACTGCTACGACCATCCTCCTCGGAAAACTGCTGGCAAGAGTGGCGGATCCTGATGGCGGTGCCATTTCAATCACGTCGGCAGGGCCAACATCCGCTCAGGGTGGAACCGTGGCCCTCAACGCCTCCACCATTCTTTACACTCCGCCCGCCGCATTCGCTGGCACGGACAGCTTCACCGTCATTTTCTCGGATTCCGGCGGCGCGACCACGATTGGAAGCGTGACGGTGAATGTTGGCCCTTCACCGACAGGCGGAGGAATGACTGCAAATCCGCCAAAGATCACTTCTCTCGCGGGCGGACGCATCGAGTTAAAGTTCCACGGCATCCCCGGCAGGACCTATCAAATCCAGCGTTCTACGGACATGAATACCTGGACCCTGCTTGCCACGGCTGCCGCAAATCAACGCGGCGCGCTCACCTTTATCGATGAGGCACCACCCCAGCCAAACGCATTCTACCGCCTCGCCTTGCCCTGACAGAAAACCTCCTTCCCATTTCGAATCGAATCTCCCGCCATGAATCCGCTTCTTTCCGCTTCGCTGCTCACCGCGTTCACACTGTCCGTTCACGCCGCATCCACAGTCAGCCAAACCTTTGTCATTGGGACTCAGGTGCCCGACAACAGCGCCATAGGCCTTTCAGAAACCCGCCAAATCAGCTCCTCGATCACTTCCATCAGCGAGGTCGAAGTCCAGCTCGTGCTAAGCGGCGGATGGGCTGGCGATTTGTATGCCTATGTCACACATGGTAGCGGCTTTTCCGTGCTGCTCAACCGCCCCGGCAGGAGCCTCGCCAGTGTCGCCGGTTCCGGCGTCAGTTCGCTCTCGGCTACCTTTTCCGATACCGCTTCCTCTGATGTTCACACGGCAATTCCCGCAACCGGTCCGGTCAGCGGCTTCTTTCAGCCCGATGGGCGCGAAATCGATCCCGATCTTTCCTATGACACTTCGCCTCGTTCGGCCATGCTGTCGTCTTTCGTCGGTCTTGATGCCAACGGTGACTGGACGCTTTTTGTAGCTGATGTTTCCTCAGGAGACACCATGACTCTGGAAAGCTGGTCCCTCTCCATCACCGGTGTGCCGGAACCTAGTACCGCCACGCTGATTGCAGGTGCTACCCTCTTATTGCTACGCCGTCGGCGGCCAGCAACTCCTTGATCGATTTATCATTCCAATCGGACGTCGGCTTAGGGTGTGAGAAGCACTACCCGGTAGAAGGCCCGGTCCGGCGGTGGATTGGAATCGGTCCATGTGCCGGTCTGCACGGTTGCGAGAGTGGACCAGGTGCCAGCTGGCGATGCGGATCGTTCGACGCGGAATGTCAGGCCCGGGGCGCTGGGCCAGGTGAGAGTGAAGCTGGCAGTGGCGGGTTGGATCGTCGTGCGGAAAACGGAAGTTCCGTCTGCCGGATCGAGATCTAACAAAAACTCGGTGCGGTTGAGGGTTCCATCGCCATCGAAGTCATCCTCCGGACCTTGCGTGGCATTTCCGAAATGCATCACTTCCCAAGTATCCGGCAGTGAATCGTGGTCAGCATCGTCGGCAAAAAGGAAGTCGTCTGCCTCGCGGGCGATGGCGCTGATGCGGACTTCATCGATGGAGCCGATGAATACTTCGGAACTGCCATTGCTCGAGCGGGCCTCGTTGCCGATGGAGAAATCACCTTGCATGGTGGTGGAGTTGAATTCCGCCGTTAGGGTGCCGGTGCCGATTTGGTTGGCCCGCTCCTCACCCGGGTTGAGTCGCGTCCAATAGAACCGGGTATTGTTGGGTGCGCCGGCGTCGCCATTGAAGGCGACTGCCACATGAAACCAGTGGGTGGTGTTGACCGCGTGATTTCCCTCCATGGGAATGGGAGCGGCGATCGATTCTGTTAGATTGGCGATCTTCACGAACTGTAGGTTAGGGACACCACCCGACGGGTTGACCCTAAACTGGAACACGCGGTCTTCGGTGCCTGAGCCATCGCCGTCCATGGCGATGATCTGGCCTCCCGTCGTCCAGCTTCCGGGGAGGGTGTCGAAGCGCACGAGTGCCTCGATGGTGAACGCGCCATCGGGGCCGTGGTAGGCGAAGGTGGGTGGGGTTTCCGCCGCGACTGACGACGAGAGCGTTGGGGCATAGGTGAGGATGCCGCGGTTGGTGCCGGTGCCGGTATTGAAATTGACGGACGAGCCGAAACCCGGCGGGGCCGACTGCAAGGCGAGCGCTCCGTTGTGCAGCCCGGACAAGGGATGGGCCGAATTCGCGGCATTGGCGAAGGGCGGTGCGGCTTCGTTCAAGTGCCAGAGCTGAAGGGTGTGCGCATCCGGCTGATAGGGCTGGGGCGGCGCCAGTTCGAAAGCCGCTTCGGTAAGGCTGTTCCAATTGTTCTGTGAATTTCCGTAACCCAGATAACGGATGAAACGGGCACTGGTATCCGGAATGTTGAAGGTTTCCAACGCAGTGCTGGTTCCCGAACTCGTCGCGCCTGTTAGAGCAGGGGTCCATGTGATGCCATCGGCCGATGCGAGCAGATCAAAGGATGAGGCCCGCAGGTTGCCGTTGAAGAAAGCGATGGAAACCGAGCGGACCTGTTGGATGCGTGCGAACTCCCAAGTAATGAACTGGCCGGACCCTTGAGCTGACCAGCGGGTGGCAAGGTTGCCGTCGAGGGTGTTTTCAGGCAGGTTCCCATCATTGCTGGAAGCGGTGGCGGTGATGAACGGAGCGGGCAAGCTTTCCTGCACGGTAACCACCACGCTGTCTGCCGAGACCAGCCCTCCATCCGATGTCGCCTCGTGAAAAAGGGTATGGGAGCCGAGCGGCAGACTGATGCTCAGATCTGCTTGGGTGGAGACGATATTTCCCTGATGGATCCATCGCCGTGACTGGACCGCCACGCCCGGGCTTGTGCCTACCGAGCTGGTGAGAGTCACTTCATGGAATCCATCGCCATCCTGATCCGTCACCCGCTGGTCCTGTCCGGCATGGGCCTCGAAGACCGTTCCAGTGGCGTAGTCGATCACATGCAGTGGAACCGGTGTGGGCAGGGACGAGGAGGGAGCATTTTCCGATAGGAAAACCGACAACACGCCGCACTTGCGAAACCTGGCGTGATCAAGCCGGGGCTCCCCTTCGAAATTCGAGCCGTAGGTTGTTAGAATTGTCCAGTCCGTGTAATTCGCGGCAGCCGTGGCGGCGGCGATAACCAGAATTTCCCCGGATCGGAATACCGTATAGATATCTCCATTTGGCAGTGATTCCACATCCGGTCTCGACCCCACGGGATGGGTTACGGGAAGGCGCGAGCCGGTCCATGTGCCGGTGGCCGGATCGCGGAAGTAGTGGAAATAGGCGGTATCGGGACCACTGAAAGGTCCGTCGCCAAGCGTCCATTCAAAGCCGGGTTCCTGGCGGCGGTGATAGACGAGCACATGCACGCGGCCCTGGTCATCGACGCACTGCGTCTGCTGGTTGATGAGTTGTTGGCGGCAATCGAGCGGCACGACCACCGTGCCGGGCGTGTCCACCCGGATCCGCTGGCCGAGCGAAGTATCCGCGATGAGGGTGCCCGAGTTGTTATACCATTTCACTCCACGGTCCGGGCTGTAGGCATAACAGATATCATGATTGGATGCCACCACGCTTTCCCGCCAGGTCCAGGTGTAATGCAGTTTGCCATCGGGGGTGAAATCAAAGCCGTTGGCGTAGGCGTTGCGGCTGTTGGAGGTGAAGGTGCCGCCGTTGTTGGACAATCCCGTATAGGTCCCGTCCTTGATGGTTACCAAAATGGGTGCCGCGTAGTTGTTGGTGGCTGGTTGATAGGTTCCAAGCCAGTTGGAGCCGTTGTTGGACCCGCCGGTGCGATAGTTGAACAGCAGCGTGTCCTCCGGAGTGGGAATGAACATCGGATAGGTCACACCGGTGATGGTGCTGCCGGAGGAGGTGAGCCAGTTTTGTTCTGCCAGGATCCGGGAGGCGTTCCATACCGAGTCGGCATAGGTGGCAAGACCGGGCAGGCTGCGCCGGTAGCGCAGGGTGTTGCCATGGTGGTCCCACGACATGTGCAGGGTGCCATCCGCTTTAGAAATGCCGATCGAGATGGTGTTGTGGGTATCCCACGCACTTTCATCGCCGTTGACCTGATCCGATCCGGTGTCGAATTTCTCCCACGTGCCGGAGGTCGGGCCCAGGATGCTCCGCCGCCCGATCCACATGTTCTGATTGGTTCCGACGGTGTCATACCAGGCCGTATATTGCCAGCCATTGTGACTGACGAGAATGTCGTTCTGAAAAGCGGTTCCGTTCATCGCGCCGGCAAAGGCCGTGCCCACCGGGGTGACGAGTGCCTTGTCATCGACGATCGAATCTCCCAACAGGACCAGCGGCGGCGCGGCCTCACAGCCCATCACGCAAGCCAAGCCGCACGCCAGCTGGAGAGCCTTTCTCCGGGGCGCTGAAGCGCGCCTGAAAGGGAACCGTCCCCTCGCTTTCACCAGGAGTGATGCCGCTGCTGCGGGCAGAGGTATCGAATTCACATTTTCAGTGGTTTGAGCACTCATGAGGTGGGAAGTGTCAGGGAAGGAGCAGATGGATTCGTAAATTGTAGATTGAAAATCGTGGATTGGAAGAGTGAGATTCAGTGGACCAAGCAACAGTGGCGGATCATGTCCGCCGATGAAGATGGGGAGACGATGGTCTGTGTTGAACTTCGTGCTTCGGGCTCTATCCGCCACGGGCGAACGCGATTCTCCCCTCCTTGAGTGAAAAGTGTGCGGGGTTTGGCCGTGAAGTGCATGCGGGTTTGATGGTGACAGCACCCGTGAATTGAAGCAAGGTCGGGCGGATGGCAAGATTTGTCGGTGCCCGTTTGGGGAAAGCAGCCATGATCACGCTGGCAACGACATCACGAACCTTTCCTGCGGCCAGTTGCCGGACCATCGTGTTGTTGGTGGAAGAAATCGAAGTCCACGATTCCGCCACCCGATGAGTCGCTTCGACTGTAATTGAAGAGTCCGGCCTTGGTGCCTTCATACCAGGTGCTTTGATAGGCATGATCACGAGGTCCGAACTGAATGAATGAGCGGCCGTCCAAACTATAGGAAAAGCTGCCTTTGGCATGATTGGATTCGAGCCTCAGCCAGATCAGGGGTTGCTGCAGTTCGGGGCCGAGCTCCGCTGGAGACGGTCCTTTGGTGGCATCGCCCTTTGCAAACGCAATCCTCCGTTTCCCCTGATCCTGAATGACGCCAATCCAAGTGTAGTCGCCACTCAGTGTGCAGAGACCGGCGCGTTCGCCATCCCGCATTCCGGATGCGTCGAGACAGGTGGTGATGGTGCTCGATCTTCCACAGATCCGCTGGACAAGAGTGTTGTAGGCAAACAACAAGTGGTCTTCGTGGAACTTCACTTCCTGTCGCGGATATTGCGAGAATCCCCCGGCGGTGTTGAGGGGACGTGCGATCAAGCGCAGCCATCCGGGGCGTGTGTTGAGTGAAACTCGCTGAGGGTCCGGGTGATGATTCCACATCCATTGATCCCCAGTGTTTCCGCTTTCGAAATCATCCGAGAGCTTCGGCACTTCCGGTGCCTGGGCGGACAGGCGGGGCTTTGGGAAAGGCTCGTTCAACCCGACTGGTTCACCCACACCGTTTCCATCCGGATCCACGCCAATCCATGGCCAGCCATCCTTCCATCCTGCGGGCTGAAGGTAAACACGGCGTCCATAGACGGAACCCATGTCATATTCATGATGCACGAATGCCCAGTCATCCCCATCCACCTGCACGAGCGATCCTTGTGCTGCCTGCATTCCCTGCTGTTTTCCTTCGAAAATCAATCTTCCTTCGTAAGGGCCGAACAATGATTTTGAACGATAGGCGAACTGGGCCTTGTGGGGGCCGGTTCGTGCAACAAGAATATAATAGAATCCATCGCGCTTCAGCATCTGCGGGCCCTTTGGTGCTATGTCTGAAATCAAGGTTTTGCCTTTTCCTTCGATCGCGTCAAACGTGGCATTGAGGGGGTGAATCGTGAGCGGTCCGGGATTTCCAACCAGAAGGAGATAGCCCTTACCGTCGTCGTCCCAGAACGGGCAGGGATCTTCGTAGTCGCCGCCGATTGCATCTTGGATTTTGCGTATTCGAGACCAAGGTCCTTCGGGGCTTGGAGCGGTGGATATGAATCCCCGGTATCGGGTGCTCCAATTGTAGAAGTAGTATGTGCCCCGATGATAAGCGATTTCCGCATCTTGTGAGCCCGCCGAATAGGCTTTTCCCGGGAAATCAAACTCCTCGCTCAGGGCGCGCAGGTCCTGGTAGATTCTTCCAGCGTGTGTCCAGTTGACAAGGTCCTTGGACTTGAGAAGGGGCATGCCCATGTAGTGATGGGTGGCAGCTGTCAGGTAATAATTGTCACCCGCTTTGAAAACACATGGATTGTTATAGTCCATCCATAAGACCGGGTTGCGATACGTGCCATCTCCCTGATCGCCCCATAGTGGAGGATTCGATTTTTGGTCGGCACGGGTGACGGCCACGGTTTGTGATATGCAGACGTTGAAGATGGCGTGGTGACGCAACCAGGCATCGTCGTCGGCAGCAAGAGCACCGGCCATCATGAGCATGATGGCGAAAGGGAGGAGTTTCATTGCGTTGGCGGGTGTGGATGGCTCAACGGCTCTGCGCGAGGCGCGGATTCATGAAACAGGGGATCCTCACTTGGATTGATAGATGCGGACGTAGTCCACTTCCATGAAGGTGCCGTCGATGGCATCCGAGATTTTGCCCGCCCAGCCAATGATGGCGAGGCTGAGCCAAACGGGGGATTCACTGTAACAGAATGAGTTCTTTTCGCGGCGGATCGGTTTGCCGTTGAAATAAAAGATCAGTTCCTTCTCATTCCATTCCAATCCATAGGTATGGAAGTCCTTGGCAAAGTTATATTGTCCGTCGAGAATGTTGAACTTCGCCATTTCAATCCATTTGGTGCCATCGAAGTATTCCACCCGGTAGTTGTCCATCATGGACTTCCAGTTGCTGCGATCCTTGTAGCCATTGAGGAACTGGATGCAGCCGATGCTTTGCTCATCCTTGAGCGTGAATTCCGCCCATTTGCGGCCGTCTGGCTGAGTGATCCAGGTGGTTTCCGGCTTGCCATCCGCAAGGTTGCTGGTGCTGTTCTTGCCGTTTTTGTGATTGCCACTGGTTTTGACCGATGCGGTGAGGGCATGGTTGACAAGCCCGGGTTTTGATTGATCCGCGTTCTTGGCAAAAGGATCGGGATAGCCTGCGGGATTGACGTTGTAGATCCGGAACTCGCCGAGGTGGAAGTGTCCGCCGTGGTCTGATGTCAGCCGGATCTTCTTGGTTTTGACCGGAATCTCCAACTGGATGGTGACATCGGGCCGGACTCCGAAGGAAAAACTTTTGGAAGAGCTTGGATGCGTCTTCTTTCCATTCACCACCTTGATGTCTGACCAGTTGTGAATGTTGGTATTGATCTCATTGGGGAAGTGCCCCTCGTTGATATCAATTTCGAAGTTCTTCCCCTTAGCGGGCTTTTCCCGGTTCTGAGTCATTAACCAGAACGAATTATTCGTCCCTTCCGCGGCGGCGTAACGGTATCGGCACTCGAAGTAACCATAGAGGAACTTTTCCTTGGTCAGAATGCTGCCGGAGGTCCAATCCTGCCCACCGCGTTTCTCCTTCTTGTTGACGAGGCGGAGCATGCCATCTTTGACAACGGCATTTTCCCGCCACCGGCTGCAGAGGATGTGGCCGCTGGGTCCGTTCTGGGAATTCCAGCGTTCGTCGAGTTTGGCATCCGGGCCATCGAATTCCTCGCTCCATGCGAGTTTCCATTTCGAGGCTCCACCGGGCAACATCGAGCCGGGGGCAGGGGCGGCGCAGGCGACGGATGCAAAGATAAGGGAAAGCGTAAAGGTGGCTGGGAGTTTCATGTGGATCGTTGTGGCCATCGGATTACGGGATGGCGGTGGCGGGACTTCAGGGAAATTACGCATCATTCCTGTGGATATGCGTTTGGTAAGAGTCAGGTTTGAACCTGCAATGAGCCCGGTTCAGCCCCGTTTCCAAACGCGGATCCAGTCGACGTCCATGCTGGTGTTGTGCAGGGAGTCCGTAATGGAGCCTGCCCATGGAAATACGGCAGTGCTGAAGATCACCGGACCTGGACGCTGGGCGTGGGTGTTGGGTTTTCGGTCGATTTCTTTGCCGTTCCAATAGTAAATGATTTCCTTTTCATTCCATAGACATGCATAGACATGGAAATCCTTGCTCAGATCGACGGGTGCACGCCATGACTTGGACTTGGAGGGTATGCCATCTTGATGGAGAGAAGCATTGATCGTGTTGGGCCAATGTCCTTCGTTGACATCGATCTCCCATCCGGGTTTTCCCTCCGGGTCCTTGCCGGGATTGGTCCAGAAGGCGTTGTTGAGGCCGGGTGCCGCGGCATATCGCATCCGCGCTTCCCAATATCCATAAGCCTGCCGGAAGCTTTTTTCCGTGCCGATCATGCCGGTGGTCCATTCCTTGCCTTCGACCTTCTCTTTGCGGGTGATGAGCCGGAGCAGGCCATTTTCCTGCACAACATTGCCGCTCATGCGGATGGACATGAGTTTGCCCCAGGTTTGCTTGTTGGAGACCTTCCAGATTGTGGCGTTGATCGCGGGGGAGTTGAAGTCATCGGAGAATGTTAGCTTCCAGCCGGAGCCGTTTGGTCCTGCATGCACGATGTTGGATTGGAAGCGGGCGAGAAGCCAAGCGGCTTGGGCCAGTGTCACCGAGCGGGTATCTTGAGGGATGACCGGATCCTGCGATCCGAGAGAAAAACCGAGAGCTTCCGCCCAGGCGGTGGAATCTTTTTCAGGCGTGGGTTCCTTGATCCAATCCAAGGGCCGACCTGAATTTTTAGCAGCGTTGACGAGGATGGAAAGGGCATCACGCAGCTGGAGGAGGTCCGATGGTTGTTTGGTGAACCAACCCTTCGTAATTGCATGCTTGCGGATGGCTTTACGATCCTTGTCGTCGATGTGGGTATCGCCTAACAATCTGCACAGTGCGGCGAGGAAGTGATCGGTTGGAATCTCCTCTGACGGGCGGAAGTGATTTGGCGGTTCGGGTTTCAGGATGCCATCCGCGACGAGCCGGGCCGCGATGGGGGCGAGTGGATCAGTTGACGGGACATCTTCGAAAGCGAAAGCGCTGTGGGCAAGAATGGCTTTGTCGTAGGCGGCAAGTTCGTCGAGGATGAGGGTTTGCCAGATCATGTTGGAATCTTGTGGATCGAGGATATCCAGTTTGATCCCGCTGGCGCGCAGGTTGCCGTTTTTCGTCTTGGTGAGGCGGATAAATTCACGGCCGGATCCATCGAACTGATAGACTCCAATCGTTTCCCAGCGGGGAGGAGAAAGCTGAAGATTGATTTCGCGAGTGACGGCGACTTGGTTGGTCCTGCCAATTTCAAGGCGTGCGGCGGGAGTGTTTCCGGGATGCGGGCTGACCCAGAATGACACGCGGACCGGGCAGGCGCTTTGGATCGCTGGATGCCACGTTGCCGCGGCCTTGGGTGAGTTGCTGTAAAGCGTGCTTCGACCCGGTGCATGGCCGACAGTGCTGCCGCCGAGCCAATCCCCGGTGACTTCGAAACGCGATTGCGGTGAGAGCGGGGCTGGGGCTTTCGCGTAGGCCGCAAGATTGAAGCAATAAAGCGAAACAACCAAAAGGATGAATCTCATGGGTTAGTATGGGAAGCGGTAGAATCCGCAGTTCGCTTGATTACGGAGGAGAGTCGCTTGTGGCGATGGATCGGAAGGACTTCGATGACCCAGCAGATGGATTCGCTGAAGAACCCAGTGAAATTGAACAGAAGGATCAATTCTATCCGAATACCAGTTAGGCTTTCCGCAGTTTACGGTGGCGCGGACCAAAGAGGATTTTTAGTGGGCGGGATTTAGCCAATGGCTGGAAGCTCGTATCCCTTGCGGCGTGGGCGGGATTGCATTGAGGCGGCCTCCGCATCGGTGGTGATTTTCTCGGCGACCGGATCCCACTTGAATGCACGTCCGAGGCGTTCTGCGATTCCTGCAAGCTGACAGATGGTTGCCGAACGATGGCCTACGGTTGCCGGGCAGATTGTCGGTTTGCGGGAGATGATGGAATCGATGAAATTCTTGCGGTGGTCCTTGGATTCATAGACCTGAATGTCATTCGCCGTGAATTGGTGGCGGACGAGTTCCTTCGGCAAGGTTTCGATTTTCCCGCGGCTCACGAGCACTTCGCCCTTGCTTCCGATAAAGCGGATCATGTGTCCGTTGTCCGGCATGCGGTCCCGCCATACGGTGATGCCGTCGGCATAGCGATAGTGGTGGTGTTCCGCGCCTTCGAAGCCTTTGGGGATGAATTCGACCGGCCCGGTTTCATCCCGTCCGAGAGCCCATTGCACGATATCGAAGTGGTGGGCACCCCAATCGCCGAATTTGCGGCTGCCGTAGTCCCAGTAGCAGCGCCAGCCACCGCCGTAATTCCCTTTCACCCGGTTCTCCGAGTGCTCATAGAACGGTGTGGGTCCGAGCCAGCGGTCGTAGTCGAAACCTTCCGGCACGGGGACGATCTCTTCCTTTGCCGGGGGCATGGGGAACTCGCCGAGTCGGCAGTAGATTTCCTTGATGTCGCCGATCATGCCGTTGCGCACGAGATTGGCAGCGATGCGGAAATAGATTTCCGAACGCTGCTGGCTGCCGATCTGGACGATGCGGCCGTATTTTTTCTCGGCGGCGACCATTGCCTTGCCTTCCTCGATGGTGAGGGACATCGGCTTTTCCACGTAGACATCCTTGCCGGCTTTCATCGCAGCAAGGGCGATTCCCACGTGCCAATGGTCGGGAGTTGTGACGCAGACAGCATCGATGTCCGGATTGGCGAGTAGTTCCTCGAAGCGGGAGGTGGCGGTGACGCCCTCGATCCCTTTTTCCTTGAGAGTGGCAAGTGCCTTCTTCAGTTGGACGTCCTTCACGTCGCAGACTGCGATCGGTTGCACGCCCTTCATGCCAGAAAAGGTTCTGAGGTGGCCGTCGGAGATGAGGCCCATGCCGATGAATCCCATGCCGATCCGGGAGTTGGCGGAATCCTTATTGGCGTTGCCGAGTGTTTCGGCCCGGAGGATCTGCGGCCCAGCCATGATGGCACCGGCAGTGGTTAGTGTGGACCTGAGGAAATGGCGGCGGGTGGTTTTTGGAGTGGAATTCATGGAATGAGTTGAGGCTTGGGTCACTTACGGTCTGGTGGCCGCGTGAGTTTCAGGGTTTACGGTTTTGGAGAGTTTTCAAGGACTTGCTTTTGAGATCTTCAATCGGACGAAGCGGTTAGAGGACCCTGTGGGCAGGGTGGCTTTCCAGAGGGTGGATTTACCGTCGTCGGAATCGGGGATGATGGACTGAATCACGCCGCTGGCGGACCAGTTTTCTGACAAATTTTCACTCCACTCGACAACGAACCCGACTCCATCGGCAACAGCGGCGTGGCTGCGGCGGTAGGTAAACTCGGGAACCGATCCGGATTTTGTTAGATAGGTGATCGATCCGTCAGGCGTGTTTGGAAGATGGCCGGTGGCGAATTCGAGAAGATTGGCGATGCCATCCTGGTCGGGATCCGCAAGTTCCCCGGAGTTGATAGGATCCGATGCAGGGCCGAAATGCAAGGTGCGCCACGACTCGAAAGCAGTGGGTGGCTGGATTGCCGTCACCGTGAGAGTGGTGGAGGTTTGCGCGAGGCTGTTGCTGGCTGTTAGTTCAAGCGTATAGACCCCAGGGAGGGGAAACGTGGCGTTGGTGGAGGCAATGTTCGCGTCGGTGAAAGCCACGGGAGTGGGGCCGGATAGAGAAATCCAGCGGGTAGAAGTGGCGTGGACCGCCGAGCCTGACAGGTTGCTAGGCAATCCTGCGACCACCGACAGCGATTTCGCGGTGGAAGGGGCGGGCGCATAGTTTCCCCGATAGTAAACGGTAAGCTGCGGGCGGCGGTCCGCATCGAGGTCGTCGTCTGACACAATGCGGCTGATAGCGTTGGTGTTGCCTGCTTCGGTCGCAGGTGAAAGCACCAACAGGTTGAGAGAAGTGGCGGTGGCGCGTGCATTTTCTGCCAATGCGGTGAAAGCCAGGGAGCTGGGGAAAACGATGGGATGGCTCAAGAGTGTGGCATCGAAACCGGGGGCGCTCGAAAGGACAGCGGGTCCGAAGTCAGCACCTGCAACGTTCCAGACGTCGGAAGCGGTGCTTCCACCGGTGCGGGACTGCCAGGTGCTGCCGCTGCCAGCACCGTCGGTGGCGCTCGTGCCGGTTCCGGTTCCCTCGGTGGGCTTTGCCAGGAGTGGCCGGAGTTCCAGTTCGCCGATGGTGCCGGTGCCGCCGCCGTTGTTGGTCCACAACTCGAGGGTGGCGTCTTCAATGGTGGAATCGGCAGGAAGGCCGGTCAGGTCGTAGGTAAACAAGAGGCGCATGCCTTGGTTTCCCCAACGGCCGACGATGATCTGGTCGCGCGCGCCGGAGTTCCAAGCCGGGCTGTCGCCCCGGATGAAGGTGGCGGTGTGGGTGTAGCCATCGAAGCTTTGGCGGAACACGGCGGGCAAAGGCGCGTCCACCGCCACGGGCACCCGGGTGCTGGTCGGGTTCTCATCCACGGTCGCGGTGCATTGCAGCAGATAGGTGCCGGGGGATGAAAATTTTGCGGTGGTGACGGCTTGCGTGGGATCCGCGAAGGTCACTTCACCCGGACCGGAGAATTTCGACCACTGGATGCTGGGTGTCATTGCGGGGTCACTGGAAGCTGCGTTCGCAGAGATTCGGAGGGAATGATCGGTCGAGGCGAGCGTGACACCGGCACCGCCCGGAGCAGTGATGTTGACGGATGCGGTGGCGGCGGGAGCGAAGAAGCGAGCGTAGTCAAAAAGCGCGGCGGCGGGGAGTTTGGTGTCATCCACACTGGTGGTGCCGCCGAGCGGAGAAGCGATGGAGGTGAGCCAGATGTTGAGATCGTTGTGTGGAAACTGGGTGGCGTTCACGGTTTGAACGACATTTCCTTCGAAGAAGTAGCGGATGAGCGTGGGGGTGAACTCGCAACCGAAGACGTGGTAGTCCGCAGCGAGCGAAGGCGTGACGACGCTTTTTGATCCATAGGTGAGATGCGGAGTGGGAAGGTGCCGGTGGGTGTTGACTCCGTATTTCAACGGGGTAACGGAATCATTTTCGATCGCATCCAGTTCGATCGCGATAGTATCGGTGGAGGGGCGGTTCGCCTTCATCATCCAGAATGAAGAATGCCATCCGGATCCGGGAGGAACTTTCATCCGGGCCTCGTAATACCCGTAGCGGAAAAGCGATTTGCTGATCACTCCGCCACCGGTGTAACTGGTGGTGCCGAAGGTTTCCTTTTTCAGGTCGAGATGAAGCGACCCGTTGGCGACCCGGACGTTCGCCGCGCGCTGGAGACTCCAGAACCGGGTGTCGGTGCGGTAGTTCCATTTGCCCGTATCGAGCGCCGTGCCATTGAATTCATCCGACCAAGCGAGCTTGTATCCGGTGACCGGTGTACCAAGATAAGGCCGAGCATTCCCAGAATCCGGATCGATGTCTTGCGCCCGCAGCATGGCGATGCCTGAAAGCAAGAGCGCGATCAGGCATGCTGGGGCTGGACGTAGTGTTGGCATTGGAAGAAACTAGGGTGCTGAAATGCGCAGGCGCAAGAATCGCTTTGTGCTGCCGGCAGGCAAGGTTGCCTGCCACAGCTCGGCGATTCCGTCATTCGTCCCGGAAATCACCGATTGATTCACGTTCTGGTTGCTCCAGTTGGTGCCAAGCGCGTCGCTCCACTCGACCTGAAACCTTACTCCATCCGCGACAGCGGCGTGGCTGCGGCGGTAGGTGAACTCGAGAACCGATCCGGATTTCGTGAGAGCGGTGATGGATCCGTTCGGAGTGTTCGGAAGATGGCCGGTGGCGAATTCGAGGAGGTTCGAGTGGCCGTCGCGGTCGGGGTCGGCGTTGTCGGCGGCGTCGCCGCTGTTGGCGGTGGTGGCGAAGTGGGTGTAGCGCCAGATTTCCGTCTCGCTGAGCGCGGTGCCGGTCACGGTGACGGACAGGGTGCGGCTGCTTTCGCCGGAGCCATTGGCGGCGCTGAGGCGGAGGGTGTAGATGCCCGGCTTGCTGAACATCGCGGTGGTGACGGGCGACGCGGGGTTCGCGAAAAACGCGGGGCCGGGGCCGCTCACAAGACTCCAGACCGAACTCGTGGCATTGATCACGCCGCCGTTCAAAGCAACGTTGGAACCGACCGCCGCCGACGGAACCGTGCCGGGATTCACGTTGGGCGCGGGGCGGTTGCTGGTTTGAATGGTAAGCCGGGGTCGCCATTCGAGCGTGGCATGGTCGTTGGAGCCCAGGCGGATGAAATGACTCGCGAGGGTGGTGTCGGTGGCGGTCTTGAGCAGAAGGCCGAGTGGTTCGGTGGCTCCTGCGGCGTTGGCGACCGCGGTTCGCAAAGCGGTGCTGGTGCTGCTGAGAGTCACTTGGGATCCCGCGGCAAGGCTGGCAGGCATGATGCCGCTGGCGGAGGCAAGAACGGCAGGGTCGTAGTCGGTTCCGGAGCCGAGACCTGCGGGGGTCCAGGGATCGACAGCATCTCCCGTGCGGGTGGACCAGTCCGTGCCGGTGCCCGTGCCGTTGGTCGCACTGATGCCGTCGCCCGTTCCTTCGAAGAAGGTGCTGTTCAACTTCCGGAGTTCCAAGATGCCGAGCGTGCCGCTGCCGCTGCCAACTTGAGCGATCCAGAAATCGAGCGAGACGCTGTCCACGGTGAAGCCCGGTTCCAGTGCGGGGATATCGAAGGAAAGCAGGGCGCGGAACGGCGCATTGGTGCGGCCGAGGAGCATCTGATCCCGCGCACCGCTGTTCCAAGAGCTGCCATCGCCACGCACGAAGGTGGCTTGATGGGTGTAGTCGGCCTCACCCTCGCGCAGTGTGATGCCCGTTTGTTGCGCTACGTGAACCGTGATGTCCGTGCTCGTGGCACCGACTTGGTTGGTCACCGTGCAGCGCAGGACGTAGGTGCCTGCGGCGGAGAAAGCGACATGCGTGTCCATTGCAGCGGAGTTTGCAAAGGTCGCGGTGCCGGGTCCGCTGATTCGCGACCATGATGCGACGCTCCCGGCGCCGCCGGTGACGTCCACCTTCAAGCGCAGGCTCAAGGCCGCATCCACGAGCGAGACGACGTTTTCCGCCGGTGAAACGAGCGTGATGGCCGGGTCATCGATCACCGGGAAACCCGCGATGGGCGTCCAAAGCAGATTCACGCCGACAGCCGTGTGTTGCAGAGAGAAACCGCCATAAGTGGAAACAGCGCGTCCGCCGGCATCGTGGCTGATCGTGCCGAGCGAGAAGGTGCCCGTGATCGATGTCGCATTCACCACGGGGAAGCTGCGGGCCGTGCGCCAGAAGCTGTGCAGGAAGTTCACCGTGCTACCGGTGCCATTGAACACAAGGTCGATCCTTGAACCGTTGGTGATGCTCAGCGCCCCCGTGCTCAAGCGATCCGCGAGTGCCGGAGCATTGCCGCCGATCTCCCAATTCAAGCGGCTCGCGGAGCCGAAGCTCATCGTGCTTGTCGTGGTCATGACTCCAAACGGATTGCCGGGAGCCAGCGTGCCCGTGACGGTGACCGGAGATGCGATGCTGCCGCTTCCAGCGAGTCGCGCGCCGCTGCTGATTGTTAGAGTGGCAGGGCTGGCGATGCTGCCATCGACCACCAGCGAGCCCGCGCTCACCGCCGTGGTGCCGGTGTAAGAGTTGGTGCCGCTGAGCAGCCAGGTTCCCGTGCCGGACTTCGCGAGATTCGTTCTGTTCGTCGTGCTGTTGTCCACGACCGCGCCTGCGAGTTCGCCCATGCCGAGTGTCGAACCCGTGAGCGTGAGGGTTTTCGTGCTGGCTCCGGTGGCGGTGAAATCGCTGCTGAATTTCAGCAAGCCCGTGCCCGCCTGCTCGATGGTTCCGCTGGCGGTGGAGCGCAGATTCACCACGCGGTCCGTCGTTTCTCCCGAGCCCACATAGCGCAGCGTGGCGCTGGCGCCGGATGCGAGGCCGATGGCGCCGGCCGCCACCGAGGTCGGTGCGCCGAGGCTGCTCGCAGGCAGCAACGGATCTCCGTTATTCACGCTGTTGAGCGAAGCCGCGACGAGCACTCCCGCGTAAATCTGTGTGCTGCCCGAGTAGGTGTTCTCCGGGTTCAGCGTGAGGGTGCCGGTGCCGAATTGAACGATGCCGCCGGTGCCGCTGATTTGATTCGTCACGTTGTAGGCATTCGACCGCTGGAACGTGATCGTGCCGCTCGTCGTCACATCGCCGAGGCCCAGGCTGCCCACCGTCGAAGTGCTGCCGGACAAGCCCACCGTCAGGTTTCCCGAAGCGATGATCGTCGGTCCTTCGTACGTGTTGTTGTTTCCGAAGAAGAGCGTCGTGTAGCTCCCCGTTCGGGTGAAGCCACCCGTGCCCGAGATCACGCCGTTGAAATTCACCCGGCCGGAATTGGGGCCGTTGAATGTCGTGTCCGCCGCGAGATCGATGTTGTGGTTGACGTTGTAAGTGAATCCGCTGGTCGGTCCGTTCAGAGAGATGGAGGGACGCGTGGGGCCGTTCGACACCAGCTGCAGCGGATTGCCGCCGAGGTTCACCGTGGCGCTGCCGCCGCTTGCGATACTGCCACTCAGCGACAGGCTGTTCGCCTGCATGGTGCCGGCGATGTCGTTCGTGGCGGTGATCGTTCCAGAGATGGTTTGTCCGGTTAGAAAACGCAGGTCCGCGCCGCGATAGCTGGAGGGCGGCGTGTTCGAGAGCCAGTTGGGGGCGGAACTCCAGTTTCCGCTGGCGAGAGCACTCCACATGTGGGCGATCGGCGACCCGCCGACGGTGACGGTGGCGACGTTGCTTGCCAGTGCGCCGGAATCGGTGGCGGTGAAATCGAAGCCCGCGAATCCGCTCGCGCCCGGTGTCGGCGTGAAGCGTGCAGTGCGTCCGTCCGCCAGCAGGATCACCGAGCCGGCCTGCGCGTTCGAGACGGCATAGGCGAGCGCGGAAGCCGGCGTGTTGTCATCTTCGGCGAGCGTCGAGAGGTCGATGTCCACCGGCTGGTTGTTGACGCCGAGGACCGTGGAGTTGGCAACGATCGGCGGATAGTTCGCGGTGTCGATCTGCCAGGTGTTGAGCGGCGTGATGGCCGGCGGCGTGGACGGAGTCGGCTCGCCGGCTTCGAGTGGAACGAACCAAACCGAAAGCGTCGTGTTCGTGACGTTGGTGAGATTGATCGCGAGTTTTTTATGGCCTGAGTTCACCGACTGCGCCGCCGGGTTCGGCGAAGTCGGGAGCGGCGCGGCATCCATGATCTGGAAGGTGCCGCCGCCACTGACGATCTTGCACCAGAGACGTTCCGCGCCCTGAGTCAGCATCACCGAGGAGCCATCCGGCCCGAGCGTCGCGACGGTGGACGGATGCGCGTAATGCGCGAACCACCAGACGTTCTTGCCGGTGGACGCCTGGATTTCGTCCTGCATGAGGACTTCGTTGCGGTTGCCGATGAGCCGGAATCCGCGCCAGACGCGGGTCACGCCACTGTGCGCGGCGGTCAGGTTGTAGATCGAGAAGGCTCCGGCAGCGCCCGCCTTGCCTTGGAATGCCACAAGCGGGCTGAACGACGGGTTCAGGTTTCCCGCTCCCGTGCCCGGATCGATCACCAGGGTGTTGTGTCCTTCGGTCCGGTAGCGGTAGAGGTCAGTGCCCGCGACACCGATGGAATAGAGCTCTTTCCCGAGATCGCGGAACCAGCGTTTGCCAAGCGCATCGAGAGCGAAGGTTCCCATGTCGTAATGCCCGTGCGATGTCAGGATTTCACCGGCCTTGGCCGCGACAAATGTGGTGCGGGAATCTTTCCACGAGCCGCGCATCGCGGTGTATTCCTGGGATTTGAACGGCGTGCCGCTTTCGCCTTTGAACGTGAGGTCGGGCTGAGATCCGGCGGTGGCGGGAGTGAGTCCGCCGTCCGCATACCACAAGGCGTCGAGCGCGATCGGCTTGGTGTTGGAGGCGTTCCATGCGTTGTGGATCGGCTGGTTGTAGCGACGCGCGGACCACGGCCAGAGCCAACCGCGTCGCGGGGAACTTTCGGCGTCGTCGCTCGCGGCGAATGTGACATTGGAAGGACCCGCCGTGTAGATCGGAAAGGTGGCGGTCTCGGAAAAACCCTGCGTCGCGCTGAGGCCGAAGTCGCTGCCGAGCGACCACTCCAGTCCGGCGAGGCCGCGGATGGCGTAGCGCTGCGCGTATTCCAGATAGTTCGGGCCTTCGTGCAGTCCACCCTGGTCGGTGGTGAAGCGCACGAGATTCGACCGCAGCGAGTTCATCGCCCGCGCGAGGATGTCTTCGCAAAGGGCCTCGCTCTCGGTGCCCACGGCCAGCGCACCGGTGGCGATGCCGCTGTTGCACACGATGTTCCAGTTGGCGCTCGTGCAGTTGCTGCGGAGCGCCCAGAAGTTCGACTTGTAGAGGCCGAGGGCTCTGTTGAGGCCATTGTTGATGATGGCGGCGCGGATCGTGTCGCGTCGCGGCTGGGTCCAGTAGGCATACATCCAGTCGTAGGCGATGGCGAAGCCGTGGATGGTCTCGGAGGTGGCGAGCAATCCGCGACCGTCGAACCAGTCGGCGAAGGCGCCGACGGCGGCCAACTCGGTGTAGGCTCGTTCCGGATACTTGGAGTCGCCGGTGATCTGCCAGGCGAGACCGAGTCGATACATGTTGTTCATCACCACGCGGGCGGTATCGACATTCAACGGATAGGAAACCGGGGCGGTGGGAATGACGGCATCGGCTTCGGCGATGATGGCGTCCGTCCAGATTTTCGGCGTGATGGGCGTCCCGCTCTGCCAGATGGCGCGCAGGCGGGCGAAGCTCTCGTCCGTCGCGTAAAGGCGCGGATGGCCGGTCGCCATCGTGTTGCAGATGCTGGCTTGGAGCGGTTGCGTGCGGTCGAGGCCGGCTTGCAGCAGGCATTCGGCGGGAACGACCGAGAACGCGGCGTCACCCGGCTTCTTCCACCCGACGCTCCAGTGGTCGGTGCCGGTGCCTTCCTTGTGCAATAGCTCGACGTAATAGCGCTGGCCCTGGACGAGCGCGCGCGGCGGGGATTGCTGGGTGGCGGGATTGGCGTCCCACTGGCGGAAGGCGGTTGGAGAGGAAACACCCGCGATTTTTGTTTTGTTGGCCGGATTCGAATCCGTGCTCAGCCAGAGCTCGACGGTTTCATCGCCGCTCGCGGCGAACGTGTAGTTGCCCGTCACCTGAGGCACGATGTAGCCGGTCACGCGGGCCCCGTAGTTGTCCGCCCAGTTTTGCGCGAGGCACTCGAAGCTGGTGATGAAGTCGCGGCCGCTGGGTTTGTTCGGATAGTTCGCGTTTCCCGTCAGCGACGAGATCGCCGTGCCTGAAATGCCGAGCCAGTTTTCCTTCAGCAGCGAGCCGCCCGCCTTCGCCACACGGGTCGGGTGAAGCCGGGCGGTCGGGATCACCTCGCGCGGCCGCGAAGCGCTGGCCCATTCGAGTTTCACCAACGCGGCGCTGGTTAGTTCGGAGTATTCGAGCCGGATGTTCACCCGTTTGCCGGCCTCGAGTTTGATTTGCCCGATGAAGGGCGGATTGCCGGATTGAGGAAACGAGCGATGGCAGACGGCCTGATCATTGATCCAGAGCGTCGCGGAGTCGTCTGCGGTGAGGTAAAACACATACGACTCCGTGAATTCCGGTTCGATCTGGCCGGTCCAGACGACCGAGAAGTATTCGGCGTTGGTAATCGCGGTGCCAGCTGGAATTCCCGTGCCCCAGTCGAAGTTCACCGTCGCATCCGTGCGCGTCGTGACGAGCGTCGTGAAAATGCTGGTGTCGTAGTAATTCCCTGTCAGCCCGGTGCCGGTCTGGGCACTCGCCAATGGAAAGTGCAGAAGCGATGCCAGCAGGAAGCTGAAGAGGAAGCCAAAGCGAGGCATCATGGCGTGGATACCCTGAGGTGGAGAAAGCGTCTGCCGGACGTACCCGCGGGGATCTGCGCGCGCACGGTTTCGAGCGTGCCGTCGTCGGCGATGACCGCGCCGGGACCGACCGAGGTCCATGGCGGTGCGAGGAAGTCGCTGTATTCGACGGAATAAGTGATGCCGTCTAGGACGGCGGCCTTGCTGCGGGTGTAGGTGAATTCCAGATCCGTGGCATTTTTTGTCAAAGAGCTGACGATACGGGTGGAGGCGCTCGGGTCCTGGCCGGTGGCGAATTCGAGGAGATTCTCCTCTCCATCGTGGTCGGGGTCCGCGTTGTCGGCAGTGTCGCCGCTGTTGGCGGTGCTGCCGAAGTGGGTGTAGCGCCAGATTTCCGCTTCGCTGAGCGCGGTGCCGGTCACGGTGACGGACAGGGTGCGACTGCTTTCGCCGGAGGCGTTGGCGGCGCTGAGGCGGAGGATGTAGCTGCCAGGCTTGCTGAACATCGCGCTGGTGACGGGCAACGCGGGGGCCGCGATGAAGGCGGGGCCGGGGCCGCTGACGACCGACCACCGGGACTCGGCGGCATCGGTGACGCTGCCGTTGAGCGGCGCGTCAGCACCCACATTGGCGGTGGGTGCACTGCCCGGATCGACAACCGGCAAGGTGGGAAATGAGAAGGTCAGCGTGAGTTGGGGACGCCGGGTGGTCGTCGCGTTTTCATCGGAACCGAGCCGGGCGAAGGCGGTGCTGGTGGCGGCTTCGGTGGCCGGGGAAAAGAGCAAGAGGTTGAGCGGCTCGCCGCTGGCACGGGCGGTGGCCGCGGCGTCGAGGAATTCGTCGGTGCTGGGGAAGCTGTGCTGGAGGCCGAGGGTCGTGGCGCTGAAGCCCTCGCGGGAGGAAAGCGTGGTGGGTTCGAAGTCGCTGCCTTCGAGTCCTCCGCCCGTGGTCCAGAGTCCGTCGAGGGCGAAGCCGCCGACGCGGCTGTTCCAGTCGGCGCCGGAGTGCGTGCCGTTGCTCGCGCTGCTGCCGCTGCCGCTGCCTTCGGTGAAACTGTTCGTCAAAGAACGGAGCTGGAGTTCGCCGACGTTGCCGCTGGCGGCTTCGGAGGTCCAAAGGTCGAGCGCCACGCTTTGCAGCACGGCCTCGGGCGGGAGCGTGTTGATCGGGAACGAGAGCAGGCTGCGGAAGATCGTGCCGCCGCTGCGGCCGACGATGAACTGGTCGCGTGCGCCGGAGTTCCAGTTCTTGGTGTCCGAGCGGATGAAGGTGGCGGTGTGGGTGTAGCCGTTCAGGCCTTGGCGCAGGGTGAGCGTGGTGGCGGGATTGACGCGGACCGTGAGATCGAGCGGCGAGCTTCCGATCGCATTGACGGCGGTGGCGCGCAGGACGTAGGTGCCATCCGCGGAGAAAGTGGCGGTGGTGTCGGTGGCGGAACTGTTTCCGAAGGTGACGGTTCCGGGGCCGGAAAGCTTCGACCACGCGAGCGTCGTGCCACTGCCGCCGCTGAGGGAAGCGATGAGGCGGAGGGCGGTCTGGTTGTTAGGCACGCTGACCGGATTGGAAAGCGGAAGCAGCAGGTTGATCGCCGGGTTTTCCACCACTGCGAAGCCGGGCAGCGGGGTCCACAGAAGATTCACGCCGGTAGCGGTTTGTTCGAGGCTGAAGCTGCCGTAGGTCGCGGCGGGACGGCCTCCGGAGTCGGCGGTGATGGTGCCGAGCGCGAGGGTGCCGCTGCGCGAGGTCCCGGCGAGCACCGGCCAGCTCTGAGGTGTGCGCCAGAAGGCGTGGAGGAAATTCACGCTGCTGTTAGGACCGTTGAGGATCAGATCGAGCGCGGCTCCGCCGGTGATGGAAATGCCGTTACCGGTGAGGCCGCCGAATGGGGTGGCATCGTTGGCGTTGGCCTCGATCCGCAGGCGGGCGCTGCTGGAAAGCGAGAGGCTGTTGGAGAGCTGCATGCCCATCGGGGCGAGCGTTCCATTCACCGTAACGGGCGAGGCGATCGCGCCATTGCCGGAGAGCGTGGCTCCCGGAGACACCGTGAGGGCGGCGGGGCTGGCGAGCGTGCCGGCGACGGTTAGATTGCCGGCGGACACGGTGGTTGTGCCGGTGTAGGTCGAGTTTCCGGATAGGATCCAGGTGCCCGTGCCGGATTTCGTGAGCGAGGTTTTGTTCGTCGGCGAGTTGTTGACTATCGCTCCGGCGATCTCGCCGCTGGCGGTGGTGGAGCCGGTGAGTGTGAGCGTCTTGTTGCTGGCACCGGTGGCTTGGAAGTCGCTGGTGAACTTGAGCGGGCCGCTGCCGCTGTGGTCGAGGGTCGCGCCGTTGGTGCCGCGCAGGTTGATCGGGCGGTCGGTGGTTTCGCCGCTGCCGGCGTAGCGCAGGGTGCCGCTGCCCGAGCTGGAGCCGAGGCCGATCACCGCGGCGAGCGGCGAGATCGGCGCGCCGAGGCTGCTGGTGGCGAGCGCGGGAGTGCCGTTGTTGTGGCTGTTGAGCGAGGAAGCGACGAGCGTACCGAGGTAAACCGTGGTGGTGCCGCTGAAGCTGTTGGAGGCGCCGAGCGTGGTGGTGCCGGTGCCGTTGTGGAGAATCGAGCCGAAGCCGGAGATCGACTGCGTAAGATCGAGGGCGCTCGAGCGGTTGATGGTGAGCGAGCCGTTGAGCGTCACGGGACCGGAGCCCACCGAGCCGGTCGTGCCGCCGTTGCCGATCTGGGTGGTTCCATCGAGCAACCTCGTCGGGCCGGAGTAGGTGTTGTTCGCGGTGAAGATGAGGCTGGAATAGCCGCCGGTGCGGGTGAGACCGCCGGGGCCGGTGATGGGACCGCTGAAGATATGGGTGGCGGAGTTCGGGCCGTTGAACGTGATGTCTGCGGCGAGCGTGATCGGCTGGGTGACGTTGTAGGTGGCGACGCCGCCGGTGCAGGTGAGATCGATGACGGGCAGCGTCGCGCCGTTGCGGACGAACTCGAGGCCGTTGCCATCGAGCGTCAGGTTCGCTCCCGAGGCACCGGTGCCGGTGAGGGCGAGTTTGTTGAGTCGCAGCGGAGTCGCGATGTCCTGGGTTAAGCTGCGCGCCGCGCCGGGGACGGTGAGGCCGGAGAAGAAACTGAGCTGCGTGCCGCGGGCGGAGACCGGTGTGGTGGCGGGGTTCCAATTTCCGGCGGTGCTCCAGTTTCCGCTGCTGGCGGAAGTCCAGTTGCGGGCGACGACCGGTTCGCTGATGCGGACGGTGGCGGACGGACTGGTGAGATTGCCCGCGTCCCTCGCGGTGAAGGTGTAGCTCATTTCACCGGTTAATCCGGACGTCGGCGTGAAACGCGCGGTGTGGCCGTCGGGCTGCAGGGTGACCGTGCCGCCGATGGCGTTCGAGACGGTGAAGACGAGGCTGGTGGTGGCTGTTAGATCGTCGCTGGCAAGCGTGCGCAGGCTGAGATCGGCGGCGGCACCGGCGTTGGAAACGGCGTTGCCATCGACGACGACCGGCGCGGAGTTGCCGTTGGTGAGGGTGCCGCTGTAGTCGAGGATGATCACCGAGGCGACAGGATCGGGCGCGGTGGCGGGGAGGTTGATGACCACCTGACCGCCGGCCGCGCTTGTTGTTAGAGCGGTGGTCGGTGCGGCGAGCAGGCGCGCGCCGGTGACGGTGGAGGCGAGCGGGACTTCAAGCGTGCCATCGGCCGGCCACTGGAAGACATGCAGGTAGAGGCGGTTGCCTTTCCGCGTGGCGCGGCCCCAGGGGATCTGCGCGGCGGTCCAGGGTCCCGCGACGGTGCCGTAGATCGACTCGCCGTTCACGCGCAGCCACTCGCCCATGCGCTGGAGGCGGTCCACCGCGTGGCCGGGGATGCGGCCTTGGGCATCCGGGCCAACGTTGAGCAGGAAATTGCCGCCCTTGTGGGAAACGTCGATGAGGTTGCGGAGCAGGTCGGAGTAGGACTTCGGTTGGGTGTCGTAGCGGTTGTAGAACCACTTCGAGCCGATGGTCATGCAGGTTTCGAAATCGCGGCCGGCGCTCTCGGCGGTGGACGGAATGCTGTTTTCCGGAGTGTCGTAGTCGCCCTGATAGATGCCGCCGAGGCGGTCGTTGACGATGAGGTTCGGTTGCTGGCCGAGCGCGGCGCGGAAGGCGGCGGCGCGGGTGTCGGTCATGTTCGCCGGAGTGTCGAACCAGAGCATGTCGATGGGCCCGAACTCGGTGAGCAACTCGCGGACCTGCGGGACGGCGACGTTGCCGAGATAGTCGTCCATATTTCCGCTCTGGGCGGGATCCCAGGGCAGGTCGTTGTTCGGAGGGAAGTCGCCGATGGCACCGCCCGGGTTGTTCCAGTCCTTGGCGTGGGAATAGTAGAAGCCGACCTTGAGCCCGTGCTTGCGGCAGGCATCGACGAGCTCCTGAAGGATGTTGCGCGGGAAGCCGGAGACATTGGCGATGTCGAAGGGGCTGGCGGCGCTGGGCCAGAGCGCGTGGCCGTCGTGGTGCTTGGCGGTGAGAACGATGTATTTCTGCCCGGCGGCCTTGGCGAGCAGCGCCCAATCCTCGGCGTTGAAATCGACCGGATTGAACTGTTGGGCATCGCTGGTGTAGTCGGCGACGTCGATCTGTTGGCCGAACATCATCCAGTCGGAGTAGGTCACGACTTCCTGGCCGTTGTAGGCGCCTTCATAGACCGCGGTGGGTCCCCAATGGACGAACATGCCGAACTTGCCATCGCGCCACCAACCGAGGCGGGCGTCGCGCTCGGTGGTGGTTTCCACCGTGCCGCCGGGCGTGGTCAGGCGGGTGCCGGTGCTGTCGTATACGGTGACGTTGAAGGTCTTGGCGCTCGTGTTGCCCGCGGCATCGGTGGCGGTGGCGGTGACCGTCGAGGTGCCGAGCGGGAAAGTGAAACCGGAGGGCGGCGAGGTTTCCGGAACGATGGCTCCGTTCACCAGATCGACGGCGGAGGTGCTGAAGGTGACGGGTGCCGAGGTGTTGGCGGTGCCAAGGCTGACCGAGGCGGGAACGGTTAGAACGGGGCCGGTGCTGTCCACCACGGTGACGTTGAACGAGCCGGTGGCCGTGTTGCCCGAGGGATCGGTGGCAGTGACCGTGACGGCGGTGGTGCCGAGCGGGAAGGTCGAGCCGGAGGCGGGAGAGGACGAAGGAGTGACCGCGCCGCTGATCGCATCGTTGGCGGTGGGCGAGAAGTTGACGACGGCACCGGCCGGGCCGGTGGCCTCGACGGTGAGGTCGGCGGGCAGCGTGATAAGCGGGGCAACGCTGTCGACCACGGTGACGGTGAAGGTTTTGTTAGATGTCAGCGATCCGGAAGTGGCGCTGGCGGTGACGGTGGTGACGCCGAGCGGGAACAGCGAGCCGGAGGCCGGGGTGTTGGTGGTGGAGAGCGGCAGGCCGCTGCTGGTCACGGCGGTGGTGACGAAATTCACCACGGTGCCGGCGGGTCCCGCGGCCTCGACGGTGATCGGCTCCGGCACGGTAATGACCGGCGGGCCGGGTGGCGCGCTTTCGACGGTGAGGGTGACGTCGTTGCCATCGCCGCCGTTGTAGCGGATGCGGAAGGTGAAGTTTCCGCCGGGCCCGGCGACGGAGAAGGTCGTGTTGTCCGCGCGGCCGCTGAAGATACCGCTGACCGCTCCGGCGCTGGTCTTGTTGACGAGGGTGAGGACGCTGGTCTGCGGCAGGTATTCCGCGATGTCCAGGGCGAGGGTCGCGCCAAGCGTGACGGTGCCGCCGACGTTCAGCGGTGCCGCACCGGGCTGGCCGAGGCGGGCGCGGTAGGTGGTGGAGGCGGGCGCGGCGAGATTTCCTGTTAGAGTGATCGAGCCGCGGTTTTCCAAGGTGGCGGTGTTGCTCAGCGTCAGGTTGGACGCGGAGGAAATGCCGCCGCTGACGACGAGCGAGCTGGAGGAACTCACGCTGATCGCACCGGTGCCGCTGTGGGCTCCGGCCAGCGTGTAGGCGGCTCCGCCGGTGAAGCCGAAGGAACCGGTGCCGGAGATCGCCTGGGCCAGCGAGTAGGTTCCGCTGCGGTTGAAGCTGAGGCTGGCGTTGTTGAGGATATCGCCGGCTCCTAGGGTGCCGGTGCTGCCGGCGTTGCCGACCTGGGTGGTGCCGGCGGAGAGCGTGGTGGTTCCGAGGTAGCTGTTGTTCGCCGACAGGACGACGCTCGCGAAGCCGCCGGTGCGGGTGAGGCCGCCGGGGCCGGAGATCGGGCCGTTGAAGCGGAAGGTGCCGGAGTTCGGGCCGTCGATGGTCGTGTTGGCGGCGAGAGTGAGGGCGTTGGCGACGGTGTAGGTGAAGCCGCTGGTGGGACCGGCGAGCGAGATCGAGGGCAGGGTCGAACCCGCGGCGCTGAGGGCGAACGCGGAGCCTGTTAGGTTGACCGTCGGGCTGGTGGCGTTGCGGCTGCCGTTGAGGTTGAGCTGGTTCACGGCGATCGGACCAGCGGGATCGACGTTGATGTTGATGGTGCCGGTGGCGAGCGATTGGCCGGTGAAGAAGCCGATGCGCGCCGCGGTGCCGCCCACGGGGACGGCGGGCGGGTTCCAGTTCGCCGCGGTGCTCCAGAGCAGCGTGGCGGCGGTGGAGCTGTTGGTGAAGGTGACGGGCTGGACGACGGTGGGATCGGAGCCGAGCGTGCGCTCCTGGGCGTTGGTCAGGCCGTCGTGGTCCGGATCGGCCGAGTCGGCGGCATCGCCGCTGTTCGAGGTGGTGCCGAACCAGGTGAAGCGCCATTGGTCGTCGCCGGTTAGACCGAGCGGCAACCAGGCGAGGGCGATGCCGGTGGCGTTGTTCTGGATCGAGAAGGTGCCGTAGGCGGAAGCGGCGCGGCCGCCGGCGTCGGCGGTGACGGTGCCGAGGGTGAAATTCGCACTGCGGGAGGGCGCGCTCACCAGCGGCCAGGTGCGCATCGTGGACCAGTAGGGGTCGGTGAAGTCGACCGTCGAGCCGGGGCTGTTGAGCGTCACGTTCACCGCTCCAGCCGAAGCGAGCGGCGCGCCGCTGGTGATCAGGCCGACGCCGGCGTTGGCGTTCATTTCGCAGACTATGCGACCGCTGCCGGTGAACGTGAGCGCGCCGCCGAAACCGAAGGTGCCGGAGGTTGGAACCGCGAGGTGGCCGTTGCCGACGTTCACCGCGCTGGCGAGCGTGGGGGTTCCGGTAAGTGTGCCGGCTTCGATGACGGTGGAGCCGGTGTAGCTGTGCGTGCCGGAGAGGGTGAGGACGCCCGCGCCGCGTTTGCGCAGGAGGCCGGCGCCGGAAATGGGAGCGGAGAAGGACATCGCGTCGTCGCGGCTGAAGCCGAACTCCGCGCCGGAACCGATGGAGACGCCCGCCGATCCGGTGAAGGCAAGCGAGCCGCTGGTGCCGGAGCCGATGAAGAGTTTGCCCTGGCTGACGGAGAGGTTGGCGGAGAGCGAGTTGGTGCCTGTTAGGGTCCAGGTGCCGGAGCCGGTCTTGATGAGCGAGAGCTTGGCCGGAGCGGTGGTGAGGGTGCCGTCGGGATTGGTGATGGAAGTCACCACGTCGGCGTCCGAGATGTTGCCGGCGAAGACATTGTTTCCGGACGCGGTCGTCGCGCCGAGCGTCAGGCGCGGGTTGGCGGAGCGGATGGTGCTCGGGCTTCCGCCGTTGCCGAAGATGACGTTTCCGGTCCAAGTGAGCGGGCCGCTGCCGTTGGATTCGAGGATGCCGTCGGGGAAGCGGCCGTCGAAACGGATCGCATGGGCGGAGGTGGCCGCCGGGCCGGTGTAGGTGAGGCGGGGCCGCCATGAGTCCGAATGCAGGTAGCGCGGATAGAAAAGAACCGCTGCAGTGCTGTTCGTTCCGAGGGAGGAAACATCGGGAATGGTCACCGGACCGCGGGCGATGCGGAGCTCGCCATCGTGCAGGCTGCCGGCTGGCAGCGTGAAAGGCGTGTCGCCCGCCTTGTGGACGTTGCGGATGCCGGGGCCGAGCGGCTGGCCGAGGACGATGGTGCCGAGCGTGGAGCTGCCCGGGATCGGCATGAGGAAATCGACATCGCGCGGAGCCACGCCGTCGCCGGAGATCTGGCCGTTCAGGCGGAGCGCGATGCCGGGGCTGCGGCTGTGGTTAGAGAACTGGAGGTTCTGCACGCCGGTGATGGCGGTGTTGAAGGTCTGGTCGACCGCGACGGTGGTGTTCATCGCGATGCCGCCGTGGGTGCAGGACGCGTCGCCGGGTTTGCCCGCGCCGAGCACGAACTTGCCCGGGCCGGAGAAGACGTGGGCGGGAAGCGTCGCGCCGTCGAGGTAGAGCGACTGGAGGGTTTGGTCGCCTGTTAGAGAGACCGCGGCGGGAGCGTTGGGGACGTTGAAGACGGCGGCGAAGCCGGGGCCGGGCTGGCCGTCCGGGCCCCAGTTGGCGGTGTTGTCCCAAACGCCGTCCACTGCTCCGAGCCAGCCGGGTTTCTGATAGTAGCGGGCGTAGTCCCAGCGCGTCTCCTCGCCGTCGAGCGCGACGTTGGGACTGAGCCAATCGAGAACCTTGGTGCTGAGGATGATGGCGGAGCCTTGAATCGAGGTGGTGTCGTTCATTCCCGAAGACGGCGCGGTGTAGAATTTCTTGCCGTTGATATAGACGACCTGGGAATTGTCGGTGCGCCATTCGAGGCCGATGGTGACGTATTGGGTGACGTCGCCGAGGACGGTGTATTTCCCGCCGTAATCCCAGGTGCGCTCGCCGGTGAAGTGGTCCCAGACGCCGAAGCCATAGCTGTTATAAGCCGGGCTCGTGCTGCTGTTGAAGAACTCGGGCGCGTCGATCTCGTAGCCGTGGAGGACTTCATCAAGCGCACCGTGCCAATAAGCCGTGTCCACGCCTTTGGCGGGCGCTTGGGGGAGGCGGATGCGGGCCTCGTGATAGCCGAATTTCTGGCCGTGGCGGGAACTGATGCCGCCCTCGGACCAGTTCGCATCGTTTTTGAGATCGGCGGAGGTGGCGGAGCCGATCGGAACGCTGCCGATGTAGGACAGCCTCGTGCGCAGGCGGCCGCCGGAAACGCTGTAGTTGTTGCGCCCGGCGAAGCCTGACCAGATGCCGGTATCGAGCGCGGTGCCGTCGAAGTGATCGGTCAGAGGAAGAATTGTGTAGTCCTGGGGTTTCTCTGAGGCCGGGGCCCATGGCCCGTGGCGGGGGACGAACTGGACGGCATCGGCCACGACATAGTCGTCGGCGCCGTTGTTGCGGATGATGACCTGGGTGGTGCCTCCGGCTTCGGCGCTGATGTTGGTGATGAGATTCCAGACGCCGCCGTTGATTTCCTGGTTGATGGCGACCGTGCGTTTGCCGTCCGGGAAGATCAGATCGACGGGCGTGTTGGTGGCGCGGTTGGAACTGGCGGACCAGCGGAGATAGACGTCGTAGTTTCCGCGGGCCGGAAGCGTGGGGGTGTAGGTGTAGGTGGCGGTGGGAGTCGTGCCGGTGGTTTTGACGGCATAGACGGAGTTGGTGCCGTAGGAACCGGCGACGGCGGTGGTGGACCAGGTGCCGGTGATGGTCAGGCCCGGGGCGGAGCCGCCGGACGCGGCGTTGTCGAGGATCTGGCCGGGGGCCGCCCAGACGCCGCGGGTGGCGGGGCTTTCGCCGGTCGCATCAGTGGCGGTGACGATGTAGTAGGAGAAAACCCCGGGTGTGGCGGAGGTGTCGGTGAAGGTCGTGGTGGTGACGGTGGCGAGCGTGGTCGATGCCGCGGCCGGCGACGCGGCGCGTTTCACGGTGTAGCCGGTGACGCCGGGGACGGCGGTCCACGAGAGGGTGACCGCACCGGACTGCTCGGACGGGACCGCCGCGATCGTGGACGGCGCGGCGGGCATGGCCTGGCTGATGGGGCTTGCGAGACAAAGCCCGATCGTCAATCGGTGGAGTAGGGTTGCCATATGAGGGGATGGAGTTCGCGCTTGGGGTTGCGACCGACAGCGGGTCAGGGTTTTCCGGCCTGATGGAATGCCTCCAGTTCGGCTTCGCTGAGGCTGCGGCCGAGGATGATGAGTTCGTCGAGACGGCCGTTGAAATTGCGGTAGGCATCCGGGTTCCTTTGGGGATCCGCGGAACGATCTCCGTAGCCCCAGTTTCCGAAGGTATAGGTGCCGTGGTGCACCGGCAGTCGCGCGCCGAGAGTGCCGGTGCCGATCAAGGTGCCGTCGCGGTAGTGGCGGACGGTTCCGGTGCTGGAGTCGTAGGTGGTGGCGAGGAAGATCCAGCGGCCGAGATCAAGGTCCGTGACCGCCGGGGCCTTGACGGGACCGTCCCATCCCTGCGATGTTCCCGGGTTGCCCTTTCCGTTGGTGATGGCGAGTCGGATGTTGCCGTCCCGATCGATCATCCACGAGAGGGCTGAGGTGCGGTAGACGTTCGGCATGAGCAGGACATGATAGAGATTCGGCAGGCTGTCCACGCGGACCCAGGCCATGAGGGTGACGGCCGTGTTGCTTCCTTCGAGACGGAGGAGCA
>JBBARN010000055.1:0-39066 GCA_040399845.1 Luteolibacter sp.
TGTGAATGCCTCGGTAGCTCAGTTGGTAGAGCAGTTGACTCTTAATCAATTGGTCCTTGGTTCGAATCCAAGCCGGGGTACTTTCATAATCAACGAGTTGTGGAGATCTAGCTTCCCCCGTGGTATCATATGTTGGCCATAAAAAGCTGCGGTGGGGCCAACAAAGGTGTCCCAAGTGGTGTTTGAAGTTTCTCAGCAGCAGGCTGGCGCATACCCGTTTCTGGCCCGGCAGGCTGTTTCCGCTCGATTCGAGGCATCGATCCGGCAAAGCTGCGCCAGCGATCCTCATGTTCAAGAAGCTGCTGCAAATCATCGAGACGGCCAACTTCAAGGGTGCCCTCAAGCGCGGAGAACTCGCCTGCCCGGACTGTGGCAAAAAGAACACGAAGCTCGCGACCACCGCCCAGGACATCCTCGTATGCGCCCAATGTGGCACGCAGGCATCTGCTCTCGAATGGGCAGCAACAGGCACCAAGCTCCGTCATGCCGCCAATCCGGACAAGCCACCAGCGGGCACCAAGATCACCCGCCAGATCGAACCGCACGGTAACGTGGTCTGGAATATTCCCGCTAGTGGAAAATCAGGCGGTTTTCTGTTTTTCGCCATCTTCTGGTGCGGCATTACCGGGTTCCTCACGCTCGCCGCATTGTTCGGTGAAAATAGTTTCCGACCAAGCAGCGATTTCCCTCTCCAGTTGCTCATCATCCCGTTTTTTCTCATCTTCTGGGGAGTGGGACTGACCCTGCTCTACATTGCATGCAGCAACCGCTTTGGCAAAAACCGGATCACCGTTTCGAAAGAGTCGATCACCCTCAGCCGCGAGTTGTTTGGCCGATCCACGCATCGGTCGCTCGCATTGGATAGCATTCAGTCGATTTCACAGGTGGAGTTCTATCAGAGCAACTATCAACCGGTTTATGGCATCGAGATCCGTGGCAAGACAGGCAAGCTCCGCTTCGGTTCCATCCTCAGCAATGACGAAAAATCATGGCTCGTGGCAGATCTCAAACGGATTGTTTCAGGTCCGGACGCCAGCACGACAACTCCGGTGAATTCGCAGTCTCCGGGCACCAGACAGTCTTCATTCTCCTTTCCGCTGCCCAAGTCAAACAACAACCTGTGCGGGCTTGGCATCATGCTTTTGGTGATGGGCTGCGGTTTCGTCTGGATCGGCATTTACCTGTTGCATCCCGAGACCGGCACGTCGGATCAAAAATCGCTCGGAGCCTTCAGAGCCATCGAATTCCTCTTCGATTTGATCAACAACAGCTTTCGAACCATCTGGATCCTGATGAGCTGCGGCATGGCCGCCATCGGACTAACGATCATCTTATGGCTCAACCGAACCAAAAACCGCGAAACGCTCATTGAGGGCAGCGATTCGGAAATCGCCATCCGCACCACCCAGCATGGCCGAGTCCTCAAGGAACGGGTGTTCCCCCGCGCCAACGTGAGTGGTATTCGCAGCTCGACCAGTGGAACCTCGAATGGAAAAGCCATGAAACGCCTGGAAATCCACGTCGCGGGAAAAGCCGAAACTGTCTCCCACTGGATCGACGGCGAGAAGGCGGACGAGCTGGCGGAGAAGGTCAGAAACGCCTTGTTTTAAAGGACAACCTGCCATAGATCGGCATGAATTCTAAATGATTTATAATCTTCCGAATCCGCTATCGTTTATTTCGCGGGACAAGTCTATATTCACGCGAGGGCGGGTTTCAAATTCATAGAGCCACCTCGAAAGCAACCACAGACAGCGCATCGGCTCATTCGCCATGAATCCTCGTTGTAGAAGATGAAGAGAAAATCGCCGCATTCATCCGCAAGGGACTTGAAGCGCAAGGCTTTGTGATGAATCTGAGGCACCATGGAGACGAGGGATACATCGCGGCCACCACGCGGCCTTACGATGTGATCGTGCTGGATACCATGCTTCCCGGCCGCACCTCCATTTTTCCGCCCTCCAGTCCGATCCAATGGCTATTTAAACGGCCTCCCGCAGAGAGCAAACTACTAGCTGCATGGGTCGGTGACCTCGCCGCAATCAATCGCCATTCACAAACTCCAGCTTCGATTTCACCCGCATCCTCTTGATCCTCAGCTCTTCCTTGCTCGCCTCGGAGCGGTTGCCGATTTCCTTTCGATAAACGATCTCAAGCGGCAGCCTTCCGCGCAGGTATTTTGCTGTCTTCGGCCCTTGCGAAACGTGCTCCCCGAAACGCCTCTCCACATCGGTTGCGATCCCCGCGTAGAGCGTGCCGTCGCCACAGCGGATGATATAGACCGACCAACAGGACTCACTCATCACTTCGTCTAACCTAGCGGATGTTTAGCTCCGCAATCACGCGACAACCCTCCCAAAGCCCGCACAACGATGCCAGCCTTGGTTTTTGTTTTGTTCCAGCGGACCGCCGGGACTGTCGAAGGTCCCCGCGACACCGGAGCACGGAAAGAACACAACGGTTATTTGATCACTTTCATGCGCACAAAGCGCTTGGATTGGTCCCCTTTGGCGATGGTTACCGTGATCGCATCGTCTGCATCCGCGTTTTCCTGCACGTTGATGGTCACTCCGGAAGGAAGCGTTCCCGATGGAGTGATGGGGACGAGTTCCGGCCAGGTTGAAAGATCGGTGCTGATTTCCAGGACCTGGGTGGTATCTGTTTCAGAGAGATCACGGCGTGAAAACGTGACCACCAGATCACTGCCAAGGGCCGCAGGAAGCGGAAGCTTCGAAGGGTCGGGCAGATTGGGATTTCCTCCGAGTGCATATTCGAGCAAATTGTTCATGCCATCGCTGTCAGGATCATCCGCCGGGCCACGCTTGGTTCCATCAATGATGCTCTCTGCAAACGATGCATAACCCGCTTGGATCACGCGGATCACGCCGGAGCTGATGAACTGGGAGGTATCCCATTGCAGACCGCTTGTTAGAGTGGCTGCGGTGAAGTCGAAGACGGGATTGCCGCTGATGCCTGTGGCATCGGCGATGTCGAAGGAATCGTTCACCACGGGCACATAGCTCCCCAAGCTGACCACGATGGTTCCATTCGCTTCGATTGTCCCGGCATCCGCCTTGATCTTGTCGCATGTCGTGACCCCGGTAATGTCCACCGCATAATTCGATCCGGCATCCAAGCTGACATTTCCGCCGAAATTGAGTGTGGCGGCGGAACCATCCCCTGGTGAGAGCGTGCTGTTTTCCGGGATGCTCAGGGAAGGAGCGATGTTGCCGCTGCCACCCAGCGTCGTGCCTGGAAGCAGGGTCGGCGCGATGTTGAGAAGCGAGCCATTCACGATGAGAGTGCCTGCGTTGAGCTTGGTGGCTCCCGTGTGACCGAGGGTGCAGAGCGGCCCCAAGACCAGCTTGCCGGCACCTGCTTTCACGAAATCCCCGGTGTCTGCGATATCCGGTGCGATCGTTGTGGTAGTATCCGCACCAATGTTGAACGTGCGCTCTCCGCTGAGGTTGATCACATTGAGACTGCTACCGGTATAGCCGCCATTCGTGATGTTAAAGTTGCCGGTGGTCGTGATATCTCCGAGAAGATTGACCACCGCATCATTGTTGGCGGTATTGAACTTGATCTGAAATTCGCCACCCGCCGCAAGAATGCCGCCACTGCCGATGGTGAGTGTGGTGGCGGCCGAACTTCCGGCCACCCGGAGAATGGTGTTTACCGGGCTGGTAATGACCACGGCGTTCATTGTCGCGGTGGTTCCACTGCCCGCGCCGAGAACCCCGCTGGTGAGCGTCGCAGTCCCGGCAATCGTGAAGTTGTTTTTGAGCACCAGCTGTCCGCCCGTCCCGTTGGTGGTCGATAGCAACACGTTATTGACCACTTCGTTGCCCGTCGAACCCACCATGGGGTCGCCGGCGGACCCATAGAAATACAAGTTCGAATGATCCGCAATTTGGTTATTGGCCATGATCAACAAAGAACCATTGGCAGTGCTATTGACATAGATGTCACCAGACACGGCAGTCACATCCGGCAATTTTTCCAGTCGAAGCACCCCGGCGGCGACATTGATGTTGCCTGTATGGGTGTTGGGATTCACTCCCGACAAACGGAGCGTTCCTCCATCGCAATCGATCGTTCCGCTGCCGCTCATCACACCGCTTAGCGTGCTACCCGCTGTGAACTTGAGGTTGCCGCTTTGGGCATGCAGCGGGCCGGAAACGGTCAGATCGCTTGAAATGGTCACGGCGTTGGAATTCAGCTTCACAAGCCCTCCCGTACCGATGATCGAATTGCCGAGCGTGAAGTTGTCCGGCCGGTTCAGGGCCAGATTGCCATCGTTCTCGATCGCACCCGCGATGTTGCCTGCGCCAGGAGTCACACCGTCACCCAAGGTGATGGATCCCTCATCAATCGTGGTGATCCCGGTATATGCATTTGCAGCTGTATTGGCCAGCCTCAGATCGCCCGCTCCTTGTTTCATGAGGGCTGTGGTTCCAGCCAGCAGCCCTGCGCCCACAAAACGATAGTTCCGTGTCGGGTTGTTGACCGTCACGGACATGGGGGAAAGGGTCGTGGATAGATCTACTGTGATGTCCCCGCTGCCATCGGCACTATCATCAAACAACACACCATCCGTCCCGAAGGCTCCCTGGATGTAACGGCTGGCCGAATCGCTCTGGGTGGTCAACCAGTTGGCGGTTCCACTTCCGCCGGTTCCAGTGGGGTCGATATCCCACACTTGGTTGATGCTTCCCTTCCATTTGATGGACTCCACACTGGTGATGTTCACATTCACTGATGACGGGCCACTGACCAGGCTACCAATAATACGCGGCGGAAGTTGCAGGGAGAGACCGGCATAACCAACGGTTCCGCCAATCGTTCCATAGGAAATCAAAGGAAAACTGCCCACCGTGAATCCGATCCCCGTCAGATCAATGAGTGTGGGTGCGTTGATCGTCAGTGTGCCCGTGTTGATAGCG
This sequence comes from Luteolibacter sp., assembly GCA_040399845.1. Classification (GTDB taxonomy): domain Bacteria; phylum Verrucomicrobiota; class Verrucomicrobiia; order Verrucomicrobiales; family Akkermansiaceae; genus Luteolibacter. Next base: position 4,947 of record JBBARN010000055.1, read on the forward strand.
GCGCTTGAGGGATTCAGAAAGCCCCCATTCTGGATTCCAATCGTAGTTCCGGTCGTGGTTCCCGAACTGAGGCTGGTGAGAAGAATATCATCATTTTGGGATGTTACATTCACCACATACTTCGCACTGTCGGCGACCGTCACCGCACTGGAGCTACTCGTATTGCTGCCAACGACCAGAGTGCCCGCATTGACGGTCGTGGCTCCGGTATAGGTATTGGCCCCGGTGAGAGTGAGGGTGCCAGTCCCCACCTTGGTGAGGTGAGTGACCGGTGTGCCATTCGAAATCACGCCACTGAAGGTGCCGCTGCCAATCTGGAGGGTGGCGGCATTGCTCGCATGGCTATTGGTCACCGTCCCGGAGCCTTCGAGAGTTCCCAGTTGGGGAGAAACGCCATTGACCTGCAGGGTCGTTCCGAAGCCGATATTCCACCTGGCATTAGCCGAACCGGAGTTTGAGGAATTGAGCCGGAGCACACGGGTTCCGGACGTTCCGCCAAGACTGATGGTTCCGGAGTATGCCGAATTCGAGCCACTCAAACGCGTGAACGATCCCGCATTTGTGGAAGAATTGGTATAATTGATATTTCCACTTCCAGAGATGGCTCCCGTCACATCAGTGGGTGAGGAAACCGTTCCTGTATGGTTCCAATTGACGTTGCCGTTAATCGCGATGTTTCCGCTGACAAGGGTGTAGGCAGCGTTAGATACCGATGGGGACGAGCTGATGCTGCTTCCGGCGGCCATGGTGATGTTGCCGGATTGTGTGACCAGATTGGTTCCGTTGTTGTTGATAAGTATGAGATTTCCTGAAAGATTGATCGGAGCCGCTGATGTGAGCGGGCCTGAGTTGGATTGGAGACGCAGTGTTGAACCAGCAGCCACCGATAGATTCAATGTATTGTTCAAGGTCGTGACCCGGTTTGTTCCTCCCTGAATTACGAACAGATTGTTCCCGATACTGAGGCTGCCATTGCTCATGGTATAACCGCTGCTCACCGTGATTTGTCCGGCGCCGCTTGTCGTTACAGTCCGCCCCCCGAAATCAAAGGGGATTGCGGCACCCTGTGCGAGGAAGCTGAGGTCCTCGTTGTTGTTGAGTCCGGCCGGGTTTCCGTTGGTGTTGGCATTCGAAATGTTCCATGTCTGGTTTGCGCCAATCAGGATTCTGGATTGCGCATGAAAACTCTGGGTGGCAGCACTCATATCGATTCCATCCGCACCCAGCGTGAGGGTGGCCGTAGAACTGGCGTTCTGGTAACCCACCATCGTGCTTGCAAGATTGCGGGTTCCGCCAACATCCGTGACCTTGATGCCCGAAACACTCAAGCTCGTTCCAATCTGCGAGAGCGATGCAGATGTACCCGGAGTCGTATAAGTCGAATTCCAAACCATCACGTCCGCTGCTGTTGGAACCGCTGACCCTGACCATGACGACGAGTTGTCGAGTTGGTTGGTATTCTGGAGTTTGACGATGTCCGCAGCATGCGAAACACAATGCAGACAAGTGTAGACGACAATGCTAGGGACCAGCCGGTCACGTAGGGGCTTCATAGGATTTTGGATCTTGGGGTTTTTGGTGATGTCAAATAGGACAATCAAACCATAACCTACCGTTTAACCGCAAAACGCTCGAACCGTCCACTCGAAAGATGATTTAACCCGAATGGAGTATTGGAAGAGGATCTTGCTCCCAGCTTCGGCCGGGAACCAACTCGAATAGGCTTGCCGTCCGCAAGGCGATGACCTCCTTTACTCCTTACAAACCCATGATCGCAAACCCACATCGCTCCGGAATGGCGGCGCTTTGCCTGATGGCGGCGCTGATCGGCGCGGATGCGGCTCCATCGATGAGCGGAATTTCACCTGTCCCGGTTTCCGATGTCGGTTCCCTGGATGAGCTCTCGATAACTTTTACCGAAGCGGTTTCCGGGGTTGAGGCAGGCGATCTCCTCATCAATGGCAGCCCGGCATCCGGCGTGACTGGCACCGGTGCCGGCCCCTATCGCTTCACCTTTACCGAACCTCCTGCGGGGACCGTATCCGTGGATTGGACAGATGACCATGGGATTGCCGGACTTGGCACCGGTGCTTTTGCGCCGCCGGGTGCGTGGGAATACACTCTGGCCGATCGGATCCAGCCAAGCATCGCATCCATTCTCACCAGTGTCTCCGGGCAGGAAATGAAACACGTGTTCCCTAGCCCCGGGTCGGTGGTGTCGACGCTTGCAACGACCACTGTATTCTTCAGTGAAGCGGTGACAGGGGTGGATGCTTCGGATCTCCTCATCAATGGCCAACCCGCTGGAACCTTGAGTGGATCCGGCGCGGGACCCTACGTCTTCGGATTCAACCCTCCCGCCAACGGCAGTGTGAGTTTCACCTGGATTCAAACCACGGGCATTGCAGACAGTTCGGCCAATCTGTTTTCCAACGAAGGGTGGTCGCTCACCAAGGCACCCGCACTGGGAACCGTCGTTATCAGCGAGTTCCTTGCCGCAAACGGGGGTGGGGTCTCGAACACCGTCAATGGCAACCGCGACGAGGACTTCTCGCTCTCGCCATGGATCGAATTGCATAACTCCGGCTCCACCACGGTTGACCTTACCGGTTGGAGCCTCACCAATGATGCGAATGATGCCGACCTGTGGATTCTGCCCTCCCGCACCTTGGCCGCCGGGGCACGTCTGATCGTCTGGGCCAGTGGAAAGGACCGGAAACCTGCGGTCGGGCACCTCCACTCGAACTTCAACCTCGGGGTAAGCGGCGGATATCTCGCACTCCACAATTCCAACCATCCGCGGACTTCTCCCGTTTCCAAGTATCCGGCAAATCATCCCGCAAGCACGAGCTATCCACCCCAGCGATATGATTATAGTTATGGCATGCAGGCGGGCGATGGGGCACTCCGATATTTCAGCCCGCCATCCATCAGTCAGACTTCATACACGCTTCCGAGCAGCACCAATCCGACCCCAACTCCGCCGGCGCTCCCTCAGGGACTGGCAAATGGAACCAGCCTGCTTACTGCCATCACGCCCGATCCCACCGCGAGCGTGAGTCGGGGATTTTTCAGGAATCCATTCTCCGTCATCCTGAGTTGTGAGCAACCCGGCGCGGTGATCCGCTACACCACCAATGGTTCCGCCCCTTTGGCGACGGACGCGGCTTATGTTTCGCCGATCCCGGTTTCCACGACCACCGTACTCCGTTTCACCGCTTTCAGCGACAACAGTGTGCCGAGTGAAAGCGTCACCCATACTTATCTGTTTGCCGATCAGGTGACCAACCAGAACAGTCCGCCATACACCGGCAACAACAACCCGCCCCTTGTGGGAAACCAGCGACTTCCCCTCAGTTGGGGCACCCAGAGCGGGGTCGGATTTCCAGGGCTGATCACCAATCTAACAACCAACCAGATTCCGGCCGACTATGGCATGGATCCGAAAGTGCACGCGGACCCAAACCGCTATTCGGATCAAGGCGCACTCGATCTGTCGGGAATGACCAACCTCGAACGGATTCAACGGGGACTGCGCACCCTGCCAGTGCTCTCGGTGGTCATGAAGTCCGATGACATGTTCGGTAGCGGCGGACTCTACCCCACCTCCACCTCGTCAAACAAGGCGGACAACACCAAGCCCTGCTCGCTGGAGATGTTTGATGCATCAGGTTCCACCATCTTCAGCAGCAATGCCGGCATCGACAATCACGGTAACGCAAGTCGCGATCCGCACAAGAATCCCAAACACGGATACACGATCCGTTTCAAGGAGCGCTTCGGAAACGGGCGGCTTGAGGGCAGGGTCTTTCCTGACTCGCCAGTGAACGAATGGGACAAACTGGTGTTGAGGGCGGACTTCGGATTCTCATGGCTCCACTGGGACGGAAGGCTTCAGCGCCCGCGCGGCATCCGGGTGAGGGATCCGTTTTGCAAAGACTCGTTCCGTGATATGGGCGGCATCTCGGGACACAGCCGTTTTGTGAACCTCTTCATCAATGGTGTCTATTGGGGAACTTACGACATCGTCGAAGACCAGGCACAGGACTTCGCGGAAAGCTATTTTGGCGGAGACAAGAACACTTATGATGTTGTGGAGCAGGACATCCTCAAGAATGGCAGTGCGACCACTTACCGCGAGATCAAACGCATCCTCGGCTGGACCGGCGCACCCACCTACAACACCGCACCCAGCGCCACCAAACTGGCCTCCGCATTCACCAATGCGAATTATGAGGAAATCAAACAGCACCTCGATGTTCCGTGGCACTGTGATTACATGATCCTCCACTACTACATCGGCCACGAGGACTGGGGCACCCAAGCGGCGTATGACAAGAACTGGTATGCCATCCGTGCGCCGGGAGGAAAGTTCAAATACCTGCCTTGGGACATGGAAAACGTCATGAACTCCCCCACCATCAACCGAGTGACGGGGGCCGCCTATCCACCCACCGCGATCCAGCCGCGCCTTACCAAAAATCCACAATATGTGCTGGATTTTGCCGATCGTGTGAACCGGCACATGGTCAATCCGGACGGGGCGCTGCTTCCCGCCGCCACACTCGCCAGACTCGACCGCTGGACCTCCGTGATGAACGCAGACGCGATCTGCCTCGAATCCGCCCGCTGGGGGGATTATCGTGACCGGGTGCATGTATACGACTCCGACACGAACGTGGTTTATACATGGAATGGATCCTGGCATGAAAATGGCACCCGCGTCACCAGCGGCACCCACTGGATGGCAGAGATCAACCGTCTCAAGACCCTATACTTTCCCTCGCGCACCGCCACCACCCTCGGTCAGTTCCGCACAGCAGGTTGGTATCCCACGCTCAATGCACCGGAGTTTGTGAATGCTGCGAACAACTCGGCCGTGGGCTCAATCCGGGTAAGTGCCGGATTCCAGCTCAAGATGCAACTGCCCGCATCCCCGCCTGCTGGCACCAGCAATGCGGGAACGATTTATTATACCACAGATGGCAGCGACCCGCGGGTCTATTATGACACATCAGGCGCCCGCACGACAACCGCCCTGGCTTATACTTCGCCTCTATCCATTCAATCGTCAGTCACCGTAAAGGCCCGCACCTTGAACGGCACCACGTGGAGCGCGCTCCGGGAGTCCACCTACACGGTGGGCAGCACATTGCCGCGAGTGGCGATCTCGGAAATCCACTACCGGCCCTCATCGGGGGGAACCTCTCGCGAGTTCATCGAAATTCATAATGCCGGATCATCTTGGGTAGACACCTCCTTGTGGACGATGGATGGGATCGGGTATGTGTTTCCATTCGGCAGCGGCCTTGCAGCGGGCGAACGCATCGTTCTTGCCAACAATGACAATCGCACCGCCTTTACAGCCGCTTATCCGTCGGTGGTGGTAGCCGGGTATTTTTCCGGATCCCTCGACAACGGCAATGAACGGCTCACCTTGTATGATCGGACAGGCAATATCATTTCCACGGTTCACTATCATGATCAGTCACCATGGCCCACAACCCCAGACGGGGGCGGACCGAGCCTTGAGTTGATCCACTCCGAGGCGGATCCGGAAACGCCTTCCAACTGGCAGGCGAGCACCCTCAATCATGGCACGCCCGGGCAACCCAACAGCCCGGCTCCCGCAGCCACGTTGCGCTTGTCCGAATTCGTGACGGGTGAATCCGGTTTTGTGGAAATCATCAACTCCTCGTTGGTTCCAGTGTCCACCACCGGTTGGACGCTACGTATAAGAATTGCTGGGAATCAGTATGCAGCTGTTTCACTTCCCTCCTCCGTCATTTCACCCGGTGCATATCTAACAGTTTTCACCTCCCTCAGCGGACGTCAGGGCACCTTGGTCTTGCAGGATTCCGGATTCAGGGCGCGGGATGGAGTGCGATACGGACCGCAGGTTGCCGCATCGGGCTTTGGCAGGATCGGAGGCACTTGGACTCCCTGCATTCCCAGTGCAGGAAGCGCCAACACCGGTGTTCCAACCGGCTCACAATCCGTGTTGCGCATCAACGAGTTTTTGGCGGCACCGGTCAGCGGCCAGGAGGATTGGTTCGAGTTGTCCAATCCCTCCGCGCAAGCGGTCGATCTCACAGGACTTGAATTCACGTCAAACGGGCGTCTTCAACGAATCGGGTCGCTCACCGTGATAGGCCCATCCTCACATGTCCGGTTGTTCTGTGATGAAAGCAGTGCCGACGCCGACACCCTGCCGCTCGTCATCCCATCCGCAGGAGGAACCCTCGCCTTGCAGACTCCGGAAGGCATGGTGTTGGACACGGTGAGTTATCTTTCCCAGTCGCTTGATATCACGAGAGGGCGTTTACCGGATACAACGGGGGCCTTCACCAACCTTCCATATGCAAGTCCCGCAGCACCGAATCATGGAGTGCTCGCCCAGACGCCACAGTTGAATGAAGTTTTGGTGAAGAACCGAAATGGCGACATCAACCCCTGGGCAAGGAGGTCTGCCTGGATTGAAATCCGCAATCCCAGCCTCTCCACGATCAACATGGATGGCTGGCAGATCCGCAGTGTGGGCGATGTCCCGGTGACTTGGACGTTTCCACAGGGTGTGCTGCTTCCCGCCGGAAGCTATCTGCGGGTTTGGGCCGATCCAACCACACCCGCCTCCATTTCAAGTTCGGCACAACTCAACTGTGCATTGCCCATCGACAGCGAGTTTTCCCATGACTACACGGCGTGGGGTGTCGAACTGTTGAATCCATCATCCCAAGTGGCCGATCGCATCACCTGGGGCTCCCAATTGGCGGACCGCAGCATCGGGCGAGGAAATGACAACCAGTGGTCGCTCCGCAGCACCGCCACACCGTCCATTGCAAACTCTCCATCAGCCACATTGGCATCCGCAGCGTCCGTGCGCATCAACGAGTGGGCAGGACGCAATATCACCATCAATGGAAATGTGGTGAATCAGTTCATCGAACTCTACAATCCATCCAATCAACCGGTTGCCTTGGATGCGCTGTGGCTCGGCGACGAACCCAGTGAAGCGGGAACAAGGAAATGGCGATTTCCCCCCTTGAGTTATGCAGGTCCCGCATCTCACGCCCTGTTGTTGCCATCGATCGGTGGTAACGATCCGGCGCGCGTCAGTTTCAATCTATCAGGGGGCGGGGAGATGATCCTTCTGTCGGATGAGTCATCCGTGAGGGATTCGGTGAATTTCGGACTGAGTCTCAGCACCCGGTCCGAAGGGCGGGTCCCCGATGGAGGACCGGTGATTGGCGGATTGATTCCCACCCCAGGCACAAGCAATCTTGCGGCGCTGGAAGGACCACCCGCATTTTTCATCCATCCCCAATCGCAATCCGTCACGGCCGGTGGCAGTCTCATCCTGACGGCCGCCGCCACGGGTGCAAACACATATCAATGGTATCGAAACCAACTGCCCGTCGCCCTCGCCACCACCTCTTCGCTCATTCTCAGTCCACTCACATCCCAACACGACGCAGAGTATCATTGCACTGCCACCAATCCAGCAGGGACACAAACAAGTGAAACCGCATCCATCCGCGTCCTTTACAGTTATGCCTTGATGGCGGCAGAGAAATCATTGGGATTGAGTTCGTCGGATGACGATGCTGATGGCCTCAGCAACGGGTTGGAGTTCCTCATGGGCACCGACCCAAAGGGTGCCACATCCAATCCCATCTCCTTTGGCATGACACAGGCAGGAAATGATCGTTTTCTGACATCCACCCTCCGGATCAACAGCCGTGCCGCTTACTCACTCCTCGGTGGGGAACTGAGTGGTGACATGACCCAATGGAATCGAACCACACCTTCCTCCATTGAGGTGTTGTCCACGGATTCACAAGGGAACCCACTCACCCGTTTCACTTTCCCAACACCACCCGGTCAGCCCGGACATTTCCTGCGGCTTGGAGTGGAACCATGATCGTGTTCCGTGATGTCTGCGTTCAATCTTCTGTAAGAATACTATAGAAGATTTTGCCTTCCGCTAAAGGTGGCGCGGTGAGTGTGATATTGGCGCCACTCGCAAGGTTGCCAGCCCCGGCGACGGGAGACCAGAAATCGAGGTCCGTGCTCTGCCAAAGGGTCTGGGCACCTGTACTGGCAATTGGCGCGGTGAGGGAAAATCCGCCAGGCGAATAAGAATGGGAGAGTGGTGGCGAAGGCTCATTTGGCTGATAGGCGCCAAGGTTGAAGCGCAGGCGGTAATAATAACTCAACTGCGCGGGACTGAGACTGTTGATACCACCCGAGATAAGATTGCTGACTTCCGCAGGATCGCTGGACAGATCGTAAAACTCGTCGTTCCCATTGTTCAGTCGGATGAGTTTGTAGCGATCATCCCGCAGAGCGCGACCGCCACCCGTCGGAGCAGTGACATCGAACTTCTCCACGTAGAGGCGGCTGCGGTCGCTCGGGTTTTGTTGTGCAAGAATGGGCATCAAACTGCGTGAATCGAGCGAGGCAGAAGTCGGCAGCGGAACTCCGGCCATTTCGAGAATCGTGCTGAAGAGATCGACAACATGCACCAGGGATGCATCCGTGCGGCCACCTGCACTGACACTCGGACCCTTGATGATGAAGGGCACGCGGGTGCCTCCTTCATAGAGCGAGTCTTTGGCATGGGCACTATTGTAAGGGGCCTGGATCACTTGCCCGGGGGTCCCGTTGTCACCGATGAAAATGATATCAGTAGTAGCGGGATTCATCGCTTGCAACAACCTGCCGATTTCCGTGTCCATGGCCTCGATGGCGGCACGATACTTCAGAAGATTGGTAGCGGGATTCGAACCGTAACTGTGAAGGGACGTCGGCGGAGCATGGAAAGGCGCGTGCGGCGCATTGAAGGCCAGCCACGCAACCCATGGTTGGTTTGACGTATTGCGGGTGTTGATCCATGTGACAGCATCGTTCACCAGATCGGTGGTGGGATAGGTGGTGACCGTGGTATTGGTTCCATTGGTCGTCTTGAGCCAGCTCGAGTAACTCATCAGCGCCCCGGAGGTGGACCCGGCATAGTGAGGCCATCCGCCAATCGTGTTGGGCAAATTTCTAACAGCCGCCGGCGTGCCATCGCTGAGGTGCCATTTCCCGAACATGCCCGCCAGGATGCCGAGGCTTCCATGCTGCGCGATCACCTCCGGCAGTGTGAGTTCCGCTGCCGTCAGCGCGCTTGACGCATTCACCACATCGCCCACCCCGGTGCGGAATCCCATGCGGCCCGTCAGGATGCTGGCTCGCGTAGGCGAGCAAACCGGATAGGCATAACCCTGCGTGAATCGCACCCCGCTGGCCGCAAGCGAGTTGATGTTTGGCGTGGGCGCGGTGGCCCCGGGCGTGGTGTTGTAGAGCGATTGGCTGTCCGTGCCGAAGTCATCCGCGATGATGAGCAGCACGTTGTTTCCCGCATGGGCAACTGTGATGAGGAAGAAACATGCGAGGAGTTTGATCATTTGACGGGAGATGCTTCGGTTAGGGTTTTGAGGAAGGCCACCAATGCCGACTTGTCTTCGACGGAAAGGTCCAGGCCCGTGGCCGGGTGCTTGGCGAGATTGGGATCGAGTGTCTCGCTGCGCTCAATCCCGCTGCTGTAGTGCTCCACCACTTCCTCAAGCGTGGCAAAGCGCCCATCGTGCATGTAGGGGGCAGTTAGAGCGATATTCCGCAAGCTCGGAGTGGAGAACTTCCGTTGATCGGAATCCAGTCCGGTCACTCCGGCACGGCCTGGATCGTTTCCGCTGAGACCGTTGTTGTGAAACTGATGATCACTGAACAAGGCGCCGCCATGACAGTGGAAACAGTCAGCTCCGTATTGGCCTGTGCGCGGTTCGTATTCGGTCATGAACAATTCGAATCCACGCTTCTCTTCATCGCTGAGTGAAGCCTTGCCACTCATCGCTTGATCGAAGCGGGAACTCCGTGCGCTGAGGGTGAGCAGAAATTGTTCGAGCGCGAGGGCCATGGTTTCCCCCGTGATTTCGCCCGATTTGAACGCGGCTTGAAACGATTGCCGATACTCAGGGCGATCCTTTAACTTCGCAGTTGCGGCTTCGAGTGTCTGATCCATCTCGCGATGATCCTGGATGGGCATCACAACCTGTTCGCGCAAGGAAGGAGCGCGACCATCCCAGAAAAGCGAGCGTTTCCATGCGAGATTGAACAAAGGCATGGCATTGCGCTCGCCCACTCGGCCATCAACCCCATGGCTCACTTTCATTCCATCGGTGAACGCGGCATCCGCCTGATGACAGGTTGCACAGGAGATCGTGTTGTCGCGGGAAAGCGCGGTTTCGTGAAACAAGCGCCTGCCCAATTCAACCCGTTCCTCGATGAGTGGATTGTCCCGCGGGAGTTCGGGAATGGGAAAGGTCCCGCTCATCACAAAGCGATAGGGCGTGACGGTGGCAGGAAAATCGATGGGTTTGACGGGTGGGAGCGCAGCGACAGCAGTCTGCGGGAAAGCAAGTTGCCGGATACGAAATGCTCCAGGAAGATTTGAGACCAAAGCCGCAGCAATCGGATCCCCCTCCCGCGAATGGGTCGCAGAACCATCTTTCTCGAACGATAGAGGACGAGGCGCATTGAACAAAGCGGCCAAGTCGAAGTGAATCAAGACTCCCGAATCCTTGTGGCAGTCGAGGTTGCCGGAAAGGCTGATGCGGGTGCGGTTGGCATCACGCGCCAAATGATGGGCATATCCCTTGAGCGCCGGGTTTGCAGGAGAAATGAACATCCCTTCCACCGCCATGAAGATATATCCTCCCTGCCAACTCCAATGCAGGCCATTGAGGTTGGGATTGAGCGGATGGCTTGCCGGATAACTGGCAGTATCCGCTGCATTGGAGGATGGATCGAGCCCGATGTGAAAACGGATCCCCCGGTAATTCGCAGGGGGCACATCGGGAAGGGTGAACTGGTTGCGATGGACTGCTGCGTCCATCCATCCGATGGCAGCGGGAAAATCAAGCCATCGACCATCCTCTGTTTCCAGTGCAACTCCACTGATTAGATAACTTAGGCGGGTGATGGAAATGGTTTCCCCAGCGGATGTTCGATAACGAAGGGAATCCAGACGCAGGGCCTCACCATCGAAGCGTGGCTCGATGGCAATGCTTAGGGAAGCAGCCTGCATCGTTGCTGATAGATTCAGCATCGCCACGACCACCAGTTGGATGATTTCCCTCACGTTTTTCTAGTTCAATTGATGGTGAACCCGTTCGTCAATGTATAGGTAGGACCTGCAAACGCGACCACCACATTCTTCAACCCGGTTGTCGCATTGGCCGGGATGACGAAGGTTCCACGCACCGTGCCGGATGCCGGGCGTGATAGATTGGTGCCTGTGATCGTGCCGCCGATGGTGATGCTGTTAGGGACCAAGGCCGCTGGCGGTGCGGGTGGATTGGTGGGAAGCGTGATGGTCAGCGTCACTGTTGTGCCGCGTGCCGCTGAGCCACCCGGCGCGACCGCCGTCACAGTTCCCCCGCCTCCGGGAGCGGTGTAGTCAAAGCCATTGCTGTCGAATGCGGCCAGTGAAGTGCGGGAAATCCGGTAGAACCGCTTCGCATGCCCGGCCTGCGCCCCGGTCTCGACCACGCTGAGCGTATCACCCACAGGCGTCGCCGCAGGTGCAAGGTCCGGCCAGTCGCCAAGGTTGGTGGATGCCTCGACAAGATAAGTCCCCCCTTCCACAGCACTCCATGTGAGGGTGACATCTCCATTGGAAGGATTCACCGCAAGACCCTCGGCGGCATCCTTTTTGTTAGGGCCTCCATCAAAATAGGTGGTGACGGTTTCCGCGATGGTTGAACTTCCTCCGGTGGGGCTGCCATAATATTGGCGGCCCGTGGTATAGGGATAGGCGGGTGTGCCATTGGCATTGATGGTGGTGAAATAGGCAAAGGTCCCTGCGGGAAACTCCGGGGTGACGCACCAGCGTGCGTTCTGCTCATTGAGGTCGAAATCCGTTCCCAACACATAGCCCCGATCTCCAAGATAGTCGAAATCCTCGATATAGTGTCCGAGGGCATAAGTGGCATTCACGACCGGGCCGTTTTTGAAAACAACGGTCTGGATTCGCTGCGCCCATGCCGGAAGGGTGGTCCGTCCCGTGGTCGCGAGATTGGTGGTGCCGTAACTTCCGTTCCGCAAGACATAACCGGAAACCATCCGCCTCACCACGCTGTTTGGATCGAGCGGGCTGGAATACCCATAAGGTCCGTAAACGGCCAATCCATCCGCGGCCCAGGCGAGAATCGGCGAATGCCGGATCACCGAACTGCTGCTTTCCGTGTAACGGTTGGTGACCGGATTGTAATCGACATGATCTCCGAGTTGATGACGCAAGGCGATGGGCTGGGCATGATAATGATAATTGTTTCCCGCCTGATGGGCCAGCGCCGGATCAAAGGTGATGCCTTCGTTGTGATATCCATCGCGATTCCACACTCCGTCACCCGTCAGCCCGTTGACTGGGGTGGCATCGGTGCTGCTGGCACTCACGTAGGAAAATGCATCCCGTGAATCGAACATCGACACCCCGTTGACCATGCAGCCCGTGGCCCCCAATCCGGTGAGCGTCTTGGTGGTGGGGATGGTGGGCGTCCTCGGAATTCGATAGATTTTCGCGTTGTTCGACGGAAAGTTCGGAAAATTCTGTGTCTTCGCGGCATCGATATACCACGGTCCCATGATGTGGCTGGCCAGTCCGGTAGCGCGGACATAGACCCAGTTGTTGGAATACACAATCTTGCTGACGCCTGCATACGTCGGTGACGATTGCACGCCGGTGCCCCGGCTCCACGTGGTGGACGTGCTGCGTGAGGTCTCGGCGGCGGTGGATTCATAGATCCGCGCATATTGCCCGGAGTCGTCCGTATACCAGGAAGAGAGTTGTGGATCCGCCATGGCATGGCCGGCAGCGAGGATCGATATGAGGAGGGTGACTTGTCTCATGGATTGGAGGGTTGGAAATGGTCTGGAAGCATGCGGATTGAACCGCCTCATTGTGAGCCGCGTGTTTGGAGTCGGCGGAGAATTGTAAAGATTCCGTTAAGACCCGGGCATGTCCGGACTGAAGTTCCGGACTACTTTTTGGGATGACAGGCTCAGCCGGGTGAGGGCGTAGTGGATGCCCATGCAAAAACCCTCATTCATCACGGAAGCGGAAGCCATGAAGGAAGACTTCAAGGGACGGACGAATTTCTGGATGTGCCGACCGGAAATCACGAATGCAAAGGACCTCCAGATCTGCCGGGCGGTGCTGCCGCCGGGGGAAGGGCATGGTTTTCACCATCATCCGGAACTGGAGGAAGCGATCTATGTGTTGGAGGGCGAAGTGGAACAGTGGGTGGGCACGGAAAAACAAGTGCTCAAGGTAGGAGAGGTCGCTCACATGGCCGCAGGCGTGGTGCATGCGACTTTCAATCTAACAAACCACGACGCGGTCATCCTCGCCATCCTCTCTCCCGGATCCTGTGAGGGTCCGTTCCTGGTGGATGTGGGCGGCGAAGAGCCGTGGAGCTCGGTGAGAAGTGCCGAGTGAGCAGTGAGCAGTGAGCAGTGAGCAGTGAGCAGTGAGCAGTGAGCAGTGAGCAGCGAGCAGCGAAAGAAGGGCTTATATCCTGGAGCTGATAACCGATAACCGATAACCGATAACCGATAACCGCTCACTTCCCCGCCGCTTCGAGTTCCTGGGGTGACCAGGGCATGAACTTGCGTTTGTCGATTTCCGGGCGGAGGGATTTGACTTCGGCGGGGGTGACGGAGTTTTCCTTGAGGTTGCCGAAGGAGTGACGGACGAAGCTGGCGATAGCGGCGATTTCCTCGTCTTTCATGTGGCTGTGGCCGGGCATGACGCCGTTGAATTTGGTGCCTTTGACTTCGATGGAACCGGCGAGTCCGCCGAGCAGGATGCGGAGCATGCGTTGGCGGTCGCCCGTGACCCACTCGGAACCCGCGAGCGGCGGGAAGGTGTCCGGCACACCTTGGCCATTGGCCTGGTGGCACTCGATGCAGGCTTTCATGTAGGCATCGTGGCCGGCCACGAGGTGGGCGGGTAGAGCCTCGGGGGCAGTGGGTGTGATGGGAGCTGCGTTGAGGGCTTTTTCGATGTGGGACTTCAGTCCGGCCGGGGCGCTGGCTGCGATGGCGGTGAGTGCGGGTCGCATGGAACCGGCGGCGGTGCGTTGGATGATTTCGATGATTTCCTTTTCAAACCATGACTTCGGTTCGTCGGCCGGGATCGAGGCGAGGTCGCGGCCAAGCAGGGCGACGGCTTGGCGGCGCATGGCGAGTTGGGCGGCTTGTTGCAGGACGCCATCGAGTTGGGTGGGACCGGAAACGAGTTTCCACAAGGCGGCGGCGACGGGTTGGTTCGGCTGACCTTGGGCGATGGTGGTGAGAACCATGAGCAGTTCGCGCGGGAGTCCGGCGGATTGTTCGATGAGGCGTGGCAACGCGGCGGTGACCGCGGCATTTCCGGCACCGAGAGCCATCATGGCATGGCGGCGGATGAGCGGGTGGCTGGATTCAAGTGCATCGGTTAGAGCGCGGCGGCTTTCATCGTGATCGATGAGGGCCGGAGCAGCGAGTGCATGGATGGCATGGACTGCGGCAAGCGGGGCATCGATGCCCTCGGGTGCGGTGGATTTTTTGATGAGGGCTGTTAGATCAGAGATCAAATCGGAACCACCGCGCTCGACGATCAGTCGCTGGGCATGGAGTCGGATGAGTTGTGAGGGCGAAGACAATCCGGCGATGAGCGATTGCGGCTTGCTGCGATCCAGCGCGGGCTCTTTACGGATGGGTTTGTCTTTCGGAACGATGCGCCAGATGCGGCCATGCTTTCGATCGCGCAGGGGAGTTTCATAGGCATTGCCCTTGCCCGGTCCCTTGGCTCCGGTGTGATAGGGGCTGTGGGGTTGATCATAACCGCGGGCGGCATTGTAATATCGGAAAACCACATTGTGCTGGACGATCGGGTTATACCAATCCGCCACCCAGACCGCGCCATCGGGACCGACGCGGGCGGCGACGGGAGCGGACCATGCATCGGCGCTGGCAAACAGGTTGTTGCCGCGGAGGTCGGTGCGGAGCAGGGCACCGTGGTCGTCCACTTTTCCGCTGGCCACGATGTGTCCGGTAGGTTCGCACACCATGGCAGTGCGGGCGGGAAACAGATCGCGCATCACGGTGTCTGTTAGAAATTGGTGTCCGGCAGCGGCGGTGAAGCGGTCGAGCTGATCCACCTGGGTGACATCGCGGGTATTCGGATAGATCACGGTGGAGGCATCGATGCGCGGGGTGCGCGGTTGTTCGATTCCGCTTCCCTCGTAAGCGGATGCGGGGATGGCCATGATCCACGAGGGATTGTTGTTGGCGGTGGAACCAGTGATATCTCCCTCTTCGGTGAAACCCAGTCCCCAGGTGTTGTTGGTGGTGGCTTGGAGGAGTTCGAGTTTGCGGAGGTCGGGCGTGAAGCGAAACACGCCGGAGCCAAACTTCACGGGCTTGCCGCTGATTTCCATATCCACGCCGCTGTAGCCGACGGTGGCATGGATCCAGTTGTCGAGGCCGTAGAGGAAATGCGAGGTGGAGGCATGGGTGTCGTGGATGTTGAGGCCGGTGGCGAGCACTTTTCGATCGTCTGACTTTCCATCGCCATTGGTATCTGTTAGATATACGATATCGCGGCCATCAGTGGCGATGACACCATTTCCGCTGAACACCGTGGTGGTGCAATGGCGCAGGCCTTCGGCGAAGATGGTCATCTTGTCGGCAGCGCCATCACCATCCGTATCTTCGAGGATCTTGATGCGGTCGTCGCCGCTGCCGGGTTCGGCGGGCACGTCATTGGGATAACCAAAACTTTCCACCACCCAGGCGCGGCCGCGTTCGTCCCAGTCGATGGAAATCGGATTCACCACCATCGGCTCGCTGGCGAAAAGGACCAGCTTGGTGCCGACGGGCACTTGGGTGTGGGCGGCGCTGTTGGAGGGAGAGAGTGGTTTCTGCAAGGGCATCATCGGAATATCCGGATGGGCGCGGTTTTCCACTTGTGGAACTTCAATCTCCAGCGGCGGGAGTTGATATTTTGAAAACATCGCCGCACGTTCCTCGCCGATGCTCCAGAGGATGCCGCGTTTCACGAGGATCTGATAGGCTTCCTCATTCCAACAGCGCAGGTCGTGTCCACTGGCAGTGTAGAAGACGCGGCCTTTGCCCTCATTGCGCGTCCATGTCCATGGCTCGGGTTCGGTTTCATCCTTGTTGATGGGATCGCGCACTTGCAGCAGGTGGCGGTCCGTCGTGAGATCGCGATGTTGATAGGTTTCATCCCATGATTTCAAAGGCGGGAGGTCCTTGGTGATCGGGTGTTCCTTGTCCACGGTGCGCGGGCTGAAGATATGTCTTTCATGGCTGGCAAATCGTCCGCCGACGAGATCGAACCATTCCTTGGATGGATGGAAATTTCCACATGCCGAATGCAAGGCCACCAGTGCACCGCCATCGCGCACCCAGGGAAGAATGTCCTGAGGCACCTTGTCCTTCTCGTGATTCGCATAAACGATGAGGGCATCGTAGCGGTCGAGGTTGGCGCGGTTCATTTGTGCGAAGTCCTCGACGAAGGTGAGATTGAAGCCCTGCGGCCCGAGGGCTTGCTTGATGACGCGATAACGTTCGATTGGCTTGTGGCCGCGGTCGTCGCCGAGGAAGAGCACTTCCAAGCGGCGGGGTTCGGGTGGTGCTTCTGCCACGGCAAGAGAAGAATATCCGGGCAGGATGCAGAGGGCGAGAAACAGGACGCGGCGTGAACTCATGGGTTTGCGGATGGGAATTTGCGGATCAACCCGGACCTATACGGAGATCGGCAGGCTGTTTTGCACGTCCCGTGTTTTCGGGTTCGGAAGGGCAAACACGTGCCGGACTTCAAACCCCGCAGATCAAAAAGTTCGAAATCAATTGATGCAAAGTGCCTCCAGCCCCCAGCGAAAACGACATCCTAGGGGCATGCGGAACGAATTTTTTGTGTTCGGTATGGATTCGCCGCAATCACGATCATTTATCATCATCAGGTGCCGAATATCCTGCGGACTCTCCGGTCGGGACCTTAGGGCTGGATTTGCTGGATCTCGATGTTTTTGAATTCCACCGGATGACTTTCCGATTGGAGGCAGAAATAACCTTCGGAAATCATTTTGTCGCCCGCAGCTTTGGCAAGGGCTTCCGAGTGAGCATCGCCGCCGTATTGAGGCTTGGCATAAGACATGACCTCCTCGCCGTTGATGAGGTGGCGGATGAGTTTGTTGCCGTGGACTTCGATTTCGAGTTTTACCCACTGGTCGCCATTGAAGGTTTTGGACTTGGAGGTAATGCAGTGGCTGGTTTCGAGCTTGTCGTTCATCTCCACATGGGTGCCGGGCGTGCAGAGATTGCCGGTGGTGCGCTCACCATTGCCGGTGCCGCCGAGGATCTGAACCTCCAGGGAGGTGGGGAAATCCTGCTCCAGTTCCATGGTTTCCGGTGACTCACTGTGGACCATCACCCCACTGTTGCGGAAGGCCCAGCCGGGTCCGCCTTTGAGCTGCTCACCCATGAAGCGGTATTCGAGTCGCAGGCGGTAGTTCGAATATTTCTTCTCGAAAAACAAGTGACCGAAGCGGTTGTCCCATTGTTGATAGTCCGAGTAATCGACCTTCAACACGCCATCCTGAACGCGGAAGGTGTTTTGGAAATTTTCACCCGCCTTGCAGCCACGGATTTTTGGGGACCAGCCGCTGAGATCCTTGCCATTGAAAAGCGATTCCCATTTGGCTTCTTCTGCGGAAGCGAGGGCGATAGTGGTGGCTGCAAAAGCGACGAACCAGATTTTCATAGGTAGGAGGAAGGGGAATGGAATGGCACGGATAGGGACGGAAAATCCAAAGGACGGGGCGGAGTATACGTGCACGGTGCGGGCATTCTTCAGGATTTTTTAAAACCTCTTTTCCATGGCAATTGCCGCTGTCTTTTCCAGAATCGCCGGGTGCAATCGACGCAGGCCACACTCATCCGCCTCACCCGCCTGTCGGATACCAGCTTGATTGTGCACTGGTTCACTGAAGAGCACGGATTGGTAAAAACGGTAGCCCGAGGGGCGCGTCGGCCGAAAAGCCCGTTTGCGGGTCAGCTCGATCTGTTTTTCAGCGGCGAAATCGGGTTCCAACGAGTCCGGCGCGGTGAACTCCATGGGTTGCGCGAGGTTTCCATCCGCCATTGGCGGGAGGGCTTGCGGAAAAACTACACGTCCACGCTGTTGGCGGCTTATTGCTGCCAAGTCTTGGAGTCGTCTGTCGAATGCGAGCATCCCGACCCGGATTTGCACGATTTGCTTGTCCGGGCACTGGATCACATTGATGCCAACGAACCGAGCTTGCGCGCGCTCCACCATTTCGAGCGGGAATTGGCGCGATTGCTCGGTATTTCCAATCAACTCCGCCCGGCAGAGCAATCGCTTCGCGAGGTGCTGGGCACCCTCCCTGCATCCCGGGAAGATCTCATTGCGAGGCTGGCTCCGCGCCCAAGGTAGGGTTCCACTACCGGGGAAAGGTAGGGTTCCACCGCCGGGGGAACCGGCGAAAGCGGGGCGAACGATCCCGACCAAGGTGAGCCGTTCCGTCACGTTTGGTCTCCCCGTTCTCACCTCTTTCGCCTGCGGCCCCGGCGGTGCCGCCCTACCCTGGCCCGGCGGTGCCGCCCTATCTGGACGCTCAGCGGCCGGCGAGCCAAAGGGCCGCGTGGATCTTGAAGTCGATGACTTTTCCGGAAGCCTCCTGCTCGGCGAGCCACTCCCGCAATTCCGCCATCGGGACGTGGTGGACGATGATGTTTTCACCGGAAACGCCGCCGCCATCGTGTTCTCGCATGAGGGCGCTGGCCTTGAAAAGGTGGATGAATTCCGAGGTGAGGCCGGCGGAGGTGGGGGTGGAGATCAGCTTTTCGATCGTGCCCGCCCGGTATCCGGTTTCTTCCAGCAGCTCGCGGCCTGCGGTTTCGGCAAAGGATTCGCCGAGAAACTCCGGTTCATCCCCGACGATGCCTGCGGGGATCTCGATCACGCGCTGCTGGATGGGAATGCGGAATTGTTCGACGAGGATGATCTCATCGGCCGGGGTGATGGCGAGGATTCCCACGCAGTTGGCGGATTGCGGGCGGACTACAAAGTCCCAGTGCCCGGTGCGTTGCATGCGGATCCAGCGGGTTTCAAACAAGGTTTCAGTGGCGGGTGAGGTGGACATGACGGGAAGGGATGACAAATGGGGCCAAGAAACATTGGCGCGGCGGCGTAATGCACGCTACCGAAGCTCCGCGCCGATGTCCCGCCACGATTTCCAAATTCCCGTCACCTTCAAGCACCGTGTGGTTTTCACCCGCGATGCCTTCGCCCCGCAGCAGACGGATCTGGCGGAGATCCTGAGGGAAGGGGGCGGGCGGCGGGCGCTGGTATTGATCGAAGCCGCCGTGGCCGCCGCATGGCCGGGGCTACTTGAAGAGGTATCGACATTCTTCGCCCGCCAGGAACTGGACTACCGGGGCGCTCACATCCTCCCCGGCGGCGAACCGGTCAAGGCGGACGATTCCGGAGTGCGTGAAACCTGGCGCTTGATCGATGCCGCCCATCTCGATCGGCATTCCTATTTGTTGGCAATCGGTGGTGGCGCCTTTTTGGATTCTGTCGGTTTCGCCGCCGCCACCGCCCATCGCGGAGTGCGCCTGGTGCGTTTCCCCACCACGACCTTGTCGCAGGATGACAGCGGAGTTGGCGTTAAGTGCGCGATCAATGCTTTTGGCAAAAAGAACTGGATCGGGGCCTTTGCAGTGCCGTTTGCGGTGATCAACGATTTTCGATTCCTGCACAGCCAATGCGAGAAAACCCGGCGCGGAGGGCTCATTGAGGCGGTGAAGGTGGCTTTGGTGAAGGATGGAAGTTTCTTCGAATGGATCGAAGCGAACCGCCTGGAACTTGCGACCCTCGAACCCACCGTGCTGGAGGCCTGTGTGGAAAAATCCGCCTTGTTGCACGCCCGCCACATCACTCAGGGGGGAGACCCGTTTGAAACCGGATCAAGCCGCCCGCTGGATTTCGGCCACTGGGCGGCCCACAAGTTGGAAGCTCTCACCGGCTATCAACTTTCGCATGCTCCAGCCGTGGCGATCGGTCTGGCGCTGGATACCTTGTATTCGGTGCGCTCCGGCCTTGCCCCGGAGTCCTTGATGGAGCGGGTGTTTCCGGTGCTTTCCGCACTCCGGTTTGAGATCTATCACGAAGCGCTCGATTGGCGGGATGAGCGCGGAAAACGCAGGGTTTTGGAAGGTCTGGACGAATTCAGGGAACATCTTGGCGGTGAGTTGACGGTATTGATGTTGCAGGGAATCGGTCGCGGCATCGATGTGCACCGGATGGATCCCGCCGTGCTGGGAGCCTGCATTGACGAGTTGCATGAGATCTCGGCGGCGGCTCCTTCGCTCCCGTGAATCACGCTTGCCATCCGCGGGAAATCTTCCCTAGTTGTGGTCATGCGCTACCGCCACATCTGCCGTTTCCTGCTGATTTCAGCACTTACTGTTTCCCTGCAAGCGGCGGTTTCGCTGCCAACGGACAATTCCGCATCGATGCCTGCCGAAGTGGAAGGTCCAGCCAAGGCGGCGATGGACGCCTTCCAGTCGGGACGTCATGCCAAGGCGGTTGAGTTGGCCCAGCCACTGGCGGACCAGGGAAATGCCGAGGCCCTTTATCTTCTCGGATTCGCCCATGAGTCCGGCCAGGGAGCGGAAGCATCCAAGGAAAAGGCCCTCGAGTATTATCGCAAGGCAGCCGCAGGAAAACAAAAGGATGCGGTTTACCGGATGTCCTTCATCCTCCTGGCCTCCGATAAGGAAGAAGAGCGCGATCAGGCACGCCAAGCGCTGGAGACTGCCGCCAAAGATGACCCGGCCGTGGCCGCGCGTATTCTCGGAGAAGCCTACCTCCGCGGACTGCTGAGCCCCACTGCCGACCCCGACAAGGCCGTGTTCTGGTGGAAGAGCGCCGCCGACGCTGGCGATGTGCTCTCGGTCCTGTTGCTCGCCCGTTTTTATGAAGGCCAGTTCGGTTTCCCCGAGCTCAAGGATGCCAAGGAATCCCTCGCCCAGTATGCCAAAGCCGCAGGACTCGGAAATGCCGGTGCCATGGCGGCGCTCGGTTCCCGCTTGCTGAGCGGAGACGAAAAAAACCGCGACGAGAAAAAGGGCCGTGAGTGGCTCAAGAAGGCCATCGCCGCCAAGGAATATTCCGCTTACCTCGCCCTCGGCGATTACGAGGAAAACGTCAAAAAAGACCTCAAAGCCGCGCTCGCTGAATACGAACGGGGCAAGGACGCCGGCCAAATGGATTGCATGCTTCGCACCGCGGATTTCTATCTCGAAGGCAAGGGCGTGGAAAAGGATGCCGACCGTGGCATGGCGCTGCTCACCAAGGCTGCGGAAGCTGGCAATCCGGTTGCCAATTTCCGCGTCGCGGCCCAATCCCTCTCTGGCGAGAAGCCATCGAAAGAGCAAATCCTCACCGGCTACGGCCACCTTCTGGCGGCTGCCAATGGCAATCTGGTGGAAGCCCAGAACGAACTCGGACTGCTCTACCTTTCCGGCAAACTCGGGATCGCCGACTCACCCGCAGGGGTCGCTTGGCTGACGCGCGCCGCCCAAGGCGGCAATGCCCAAGCCCAGAACAACCTGGCCACTCTCTACGAACGCGGCATCGGCGGCGTCCAGAAAAACATCGAAAACGCCGGCCAACTCTACTCACTCGCCGCCAACCTGGGCCATGGCCCCGCCACCCTCGCCCTTGCAAGATTGCTCAACGAAGGCATCGGCACCAAACCAGACCCCGTCAAAGCATGGGCGCTGGCGACACTTGCCTCGGAACGCGGAGAAAAGGAAGCTGACGCCCTCGTCAAAGAGATCGCCGTGAAACTCGACGAAAAACAACGCGCCGAGGCCGTCAAGGAACTCGAAAACATCAAGTCCGGCAAAGCAGCTCCGAAAAAAGAAGAAGCACCCAAAAAAGCCGACGCCGCTCCCGCCGCTCCAAACAACTGATCCCGGATCGCAGAACCTTCATTTCGCAACCCAAAGCGTGATCACCTGCCAATCCTGCGGGTGATCACGCTTTTTCCTTCCACCCACTTGGCCCGCACTTCGCTGGTCGGGAGAATCGCAGGCGAATCTTTCCCGGCTGCCACCCACTTGGCGACGATTTTAGCCATTGATCGCACGGGATGGTGAAAGTGGGTGATGGCGGGCAAATGCCAGTCCATGTTGGCGTTCTGCGATAGCATCACCACCGACAGATCCCGCGGAATCACGATTCCCTCCTCGCGAAAAAAACAAGACGCCGCCATGAATTCGCGCCAGTCCAGAAACACCACGGCGTCCGGGACCTGCTTTCGCCACTGGCGGCGCAGCAGATTGACCAGCACCTCCGGTCGCGAGTAAGCCGTCTCGGGCACCGCGACACTTTTCCCCTCCAAGCCCCAAGCGACAGCGGCTTCAACCGCCGTGTTCCTGCAGCGTTTCACAAAACCCGTTGCCCGCTCGCAAAGCGGAAACAACACGTTCCTGTGCCCCGTTCCGAACAAATGCTCCAAGGCTTGATGCAGCATGGTTTGAACTTTCAAGGTCAGTATCGGCAGACCCGTTTCCCCCACATCCCCTCCGAGAAACAGCGTCCGGATTCCGGTCCCCTTGGCCCACTCCGCAAGAACACTGGTCCCCAAGAGCACCACGATCGCATCCGGCTCCGTCATGCGAACCAGCTCATCCCAGGATCGCCGCGGTGTCTTGGCGGAAGCGAATTTCTCAACCCGATACATCACTTCCCAGCCCTTGACGGTCAAGTGATCCAGCAACTCGGCAAACACCTCCACCCCGCTGTGTTTCTCCACTCCCAGCGGTCTCGCCGTGAGAAACAAAAGCCGCCCCGCCACTGGCTTCGATGATCCAGCGTGAGGTTTGGAGGAAGCGGACACAGCAGCCCGTTTTCTGGTCGGTTTCACGGCAAACTTCACCCGCCACCTCCGGCGGTCACCCGCGCCTTCCAGAATCCCCTCGCCTTCCAACCAGTGCAGTGCCCGACAAACGGTCGGCACACTGACGTCGAGCGTCCGCGCCAACAGCCGCACGCCGGGCATGGACGGACCGAGCTCTCCGGCCTTGATCCGATCTGCAAGATCGGCTGCCACGGTTTCCACCAGGCTCATTTTCCGAATCGCTTCCACGGCGGGAACCATGCCCCTTCACCTTCATCTGTGCAATTGCATTACACAAATTTTTCCCAGCATTCCGGCTTCCCGTCTGCGGACCGCATCACTAGTTATCGAATGATTTTTGTTTGAGAAAGATTCTGTTGCGCCATGTGCCACTTTTTTACGCCAGCATATGAACACCCTGCCATCCTTCTGAATGGCGGTGGTTCGCGCTTCTTCCTCACGGTCGCCCACGTTGGGCACACCATTCCGTTGCACGCCCAGTGGCGCTACAAGGCGGCCACCTTCCCTCAGGCACAACGTGCCTGAAACCCATTCTCCGACTCCCAAGCACATCCACCCAATTAACGAAAAAACACCCCAAAATTCCATGAAACCATCCCGCCTCAACCCCCTCACATCCGGCCTCTTCCGCCGTAGCTACCTCACTGCCTTCGTCGTCACCCTTACCGGGTTTGCGACAATGGCGGACTCAAACGCGCAATCGATCAGCGTGAACTTCGGAGCCGGCAATGCGGTCAACGAAGCCGGTAAACTGACCGGAGCCGTCCCTGTGGCCGGTAATCGTTGGAACAATCCGGCGGGAAACAACGGGACAAATGTTTCACTCCTCGATAGTGCGGGAAATTCCACCGCAACTGCCACGTGGACCTCCGCCAATATTTGGAATTCAGCTTCAACTGGTGCGACTGCCACCTCGGAGAACGGAGACCTCACCAAGAACTATCTCGATGACGGAGGGGCGGGGCCTGTGATCACTTTGAATTCACCTTATCTTCTCAATGACGTCTATGTGATTCCAGCCACGGACGGCACGGCTGGCTTTTCACCCGTATCGATCAACGGAAACTTCTATCGCGGTAATACTGGAAGCACAGTAGCCACCACCAGCGGCGGTGCGGTATGGGGACTTGGTGCGCCGTGGTCCGCTTCCGATACGTTGGTTGAGGGTACTAACTTCGTGAAGGCTCTGGCTCAACCCGGAGTGGTCATCAGAAGTTTGGGCTCAAGCGCTGGCCGCGCATCCCTCGCCGGGGTCCAGGTTGTGAACGCCTACAGCGGCACGCTTTCCTACTGGGACGCCAATGGAACTGCTGCTGGCTCGGGAAACACCGGAGGCACTTGGGGATCCGATAGCTTCTGGACAGCAACGGCAAATGGCACGGGAACTCCAAGTGCCTGGGTGAACGGAAACGCAGCCGTGTTCTCGGCTGGATCCGACGGCGTTTCCCCGATTACGATCAACATCACGGGAACCCAGTCCGCCGATGCGGTATGGGCGAAAGGCGGCGATATCACGCTGACCGGTGGCACCTTGAATCTAACGGGAACCGCTCTCCTTCGTGGCGATGATTCGGATGCGAGTTCGTATGGATTGATCATTGAATCAGCGATCAATGCCACCGATCTGACAGTGGCTGGCATTGTGGATTTTGCCAGTGCTTCCAACAGCATCACCGGCAATGTCACGACCTCCGGCACCTCCGTAGTCGTCGCGGATCAATCCTGGAACCGGATCAGTGGCCCCGGCACCATTCAAGTGCTCAGCCCGGCAATCCTGACCCTGGGAGCTACGAATTTGGACAGCACCTTCTCGGGAACCTTTACGGGCGATGGACAAGTCCTCAAATCCGGCACTGGAAATCTGACTTTGACCGCAGGCAGCGCGAGCTACACCGGGACATTCGAAGTCGTCAATGGAACCCTGACTTTCAGCAACGCTGCGGGCGCATATAACACCGGCCTTGCGCTCACCGGCGCTGGGAACCTCGCATTCGCGGGAACCGGCAACTCCGACCCCACCATCACCGCCTCCGGGAACAACTCCGGATTTACCGGGCCTGTCTCAGTTTCGGGAGTCCGCGTCGGTGTGGATAATGCCAATGATCTCGGCACGGGGAGCGTGACGGTCGTCAGCGGTGGGCAAGTCTGGGCAACGGGTGGCGCAATCATTCCCAATGCCTTTTTCCTCAACGGCAACGGCACCACCGAGGCAGCAGGTAATCTCGGAGCCGTGCGTTTCGATGGCGGTGCCGCACTTGGCGGAACCGTCACCCTGCAAAGTAACAGCCGTCTCACTGCCTGGACCGGTGCGACCGGAGCCGTCACCGGGGCGCTTGTCGGTGCATTCGATCTGGAAAAAACCGGGACCGGGACCGTCACCATCGCGAGCACTGGCAACACTGGCTTCACAGGGAAGGCCATTTCCAGTGAAGGCGTGCTGCGCATCGCCGCCCAAACCTCTCTCGGAACCACTCCGGCTAGCCCCGTGGCGGATTCCATCATCCTTCGAACCGGCGGACTCCTCCAAGGCGGCACAGCAGCCGCGGGAGCAAACGTCTCGCTTGACGCGAATCGGGGAATCTACCTCGCAAGCGGCAATGGTGGCTTCCAAGTCTGGACCGGATTCACAATGACCGTCAATGGTGCCGTCACAGGACCAGGAAACCTCGTCAAAGGGGACGGCGGAACTCTCGTTGCAAATGGTGCCGTCAATGTGGCCGGAAGTCTAACCAGCAACTCCGGCACCCAGACATTCAATGGAAACATGACCTTGGGCGGCTCTTTCAATGTCGGGACGAACATCGTGACGAATTTGAATTGCCCAATATTCAGTGCGGGTGGTGCTGGGACCGATGGCATGAAGTTCTTTACGGGAACCACCAACATCAATATCGGAACCGGAACGGCTTCAGATCTCGAAATGGGAAATTCAAGCAACCAAGCCCACACCATCAATCACAGCGCCGGAAGCCTTTCGATCACCAACGATATCCGCATTGGTCACTGGGGAGGCGCAACCTCGGTTTATAACATCTCCGGTGGCTCGCTCAACCAGCCCGACACCGTAACCGATACCGGTGCGGAGGGGCAGGCAAACCTGATGCTCGGCATCGATGGCTCCGGAATTCTCAATGTTTCCGGATCGGGCGTCGTCAACACCTCGTCGCTGGTCGTCAACGGACGGAACAACGGAAGCAACGCAGGCCAAGACGCCCTCAACCTCACCGGCGGTCGTCTCAACCTCGGGAAATGGGGCATGCGCACTCAAGGCACTACTTATGCAGTCAATCTCGGCGGCGGCACCATGGGCGCTTCGGCCGATTGGTCATCCTCGCTCAATATGGCCCTCACAGGAACGGGTGGAAACACGACGTTCAATACCCTTGACTCGGTGAATGCCCTCAGCACCCGGACCATCACTCTCTCCGGCGTGCTTTCCGGCGTGGGCGGCTTGGTGAAACAGGGGGCGGGCATCCTCAACCTGACCAACGAGAACAACTCATTCACTGGGACCACCCAAGTGGACGAAGGCACGCTTTTTCTGCGCAACAAAGCTGCCACCCCCATCAACTCGCTGGTGCTATCCGGCGGCATCCTCAATCCGGGAAGTCAGGGCACCTCGGCTGCTATCAATGCGGTTTCCACGCAGTTTGATGGTGGCATCGCACGGTTCCGCATCGGCTCTGGCGTTGATCGCGTGAACACAACCGACTTCAATGCCACTTCTGCCACCACGATTGAGGTCAGCCCGGTCGGAGACCTCACCGTGGGTGCGGAGTATCCTGTGATCGACTACAGCGGGACCGCCACGGGCCTTGGCAACCTCACCCTCACTCCATTGCCCAATCCCCGCTATGGCATCAGTTTGGTCGATGATGTTGCCAACAAGTCCATCAACGTGAAAATCAACGTGATCGATTCCCTGATCTGGACCGGTGCCACCAACACCACTTGGAATGCTGCCGATTCGAACTGGAAGCTTGTGAGCAGCGATGCTCCAACCACGTTCCTGGCGCTCGACAAAGTGCTCTTCGATGGAGCCACGCCTGGAACCATTACTTTGAATGGAGCGCTCGAGGCCGGTCAGGTGACGGTGAATGCTACAGTTGATTATACGTTTGCCGGCACCGGCGGATTATCCGGAAACGCCAGCATCCAGAAGAGTGGCACCGGCACCCTGACCCTCACCAATCCCAACAACCACCTCGGTGGAAATTCTGTATCTGGAGGCTTGTTGGTTGTTGGTGCTTCGAACGCCCTTGGGGCTGCCGGGAATGTCACTCAGGTCGGTGCTGCGGGAATCCTGGACCTCAGCGGCCAGAACCTCGAGTCATCAAGCCAATCGATCAGGAGCGCGGGAAACATTGTCAATTCCTCTACCACGATTGGTGTAATGCCCAATCTTGAGTTGACCGGCAACACCACCATCAATAGCGCCAATTCAGTGCACGTCGGATCCTTCACCGGAGCCAGTGGTTCTCTCAATTTGGCTGGAAACACACTCATCAAGGAGGGTTCAGGCGAGCTTGTCCTGAACGGCGTCTCTGTCACCACCGGAAACATCACCATCAATGGTGGCTCGGTCCGCCTGATCAGAAACTACAACAATGGCAACCAGCGAGCGGTTTCCCTGACCAGCACCGGAAACCTGACCATCAACTCTGGAGCCACCTTGATCACGAACCACTGGTCACCTGGACTCACGATGACCATGCCCATCGTATTGAATGGTGGAACGTTCGGCAGCGATTGGCCCGGTCCCAACGGGGTCACAATCGCCAGCCCGATCAACGTCACGGCTGATAGCTTCATGAACTTTGGCGGTGGATATGGCAACGTGACCTTCAGCGGAGTGATCTCAGGCACCGGTAAGGTCACGCGGACCGGTGGTGAAACATTAACTCTCACCGGGACAAACACCAACTCCGGCGGCTTCGTGATCAACTCCGGAAACATCCAGGTTGGAAACGGCGGCACGACCGGCAATCTCGGGACCGGCCCAGTCACCAACAACACCACGCTCACGTTCAATCGCAGCAATGCCCTCAGCGCACCCAACGCTATCGGCGGCACCGGGCTGCTCGTCAAAAACGGCACCGGGACGCTCACTCTCTCCGGCGTGAGCACCTACACCGGAAACACCACCATCAACACTGGCACACTCACCATCGCCGACGGTGGGAAACTGAACTTCAAGCCGGTTGCCAACGGTGTTTCGAACAAAGTCGGAGGCGTTGGAGCGTTCACCGTTGCAGGTGATTTCACCGTCGATCTCAGCACTGCGGATACAACGACCGGCAATTCCTGGCGGTTGGTGGATGTGGATGCACTTGCTTTCGAGAGCTTTGCCTCCACCTTTAGTATCGATGGTTTCACGGAAGACGGTGAGACTGGCATCCATACCCGCGTGGCAGGCTCCAGCACATGGACCTTTGATGAATCCACCGGTCTGCTTGGCGTCGTGACCATCACGGATCCTTACGCCGCATGGGAAACTGCGAACGGCATCGAAGGTGCTGGCGCAACTGCCGACTCCGATGGCGATGGCATTCCCAACGGAATCGAGTTCGTGATCGGCGGTGATCCATCAGGCCCTGGGTCCGACTCCAATGGCCTGCTTCCGACCCTTACCGTCAGTGGTGGTTACCTCAACTTCAACTTCCGCCGCACCGACGAGTCGGCGGTTTTCGATCCTGTCGCTGAATATAGCTCCAGCCTCGCTGGCTGGACGATCGCGGAAGCGGGTGTGAATGGAGTGATCATCAATGAGGTTGATGATGGTTTCGGCACTGGCATCGACAGTGTCACGGTCCGCATCCCGATTGGCCTCGCAATCGACGAGAAACTGTTTGCCCGCCTGAAGGTGGACTTCACACCATAATGCGTTGATTCCGGAATCAAGCCGTCCGAGCGCTCGCCGCTCGGGCGGCTTTTTTCTTCGCGCTTGCCTCAAGTCTTGCTGATCTCCGGATCCACAGCACCCGATATCCTTGAAGATATGGATTTCCTACCCGCCGAGACCGCGGCGGACATGCATGAGGCGGCTTCCAACTAAATCGGCAAAATGGAAATCGCGGTTTTCGCCGCCGCCGTTGCCGACGATTCCCCCGCCGTGGTTTCTCCCGGGAAAATCAAGAAATCCGGAGACTCTTTCACGCTCGAACTGATCAAGACAAAGGACATCCTCGGTTCCGCCCGCTCCGTTTTCGGTTATCAGGGAGCCCTGGTTGGATTTGCAGCAGAAACCGAAAATCTCGGAACCAACGCGCGCTCCAAGCGATCCTACCACTTCACCTCTCACAGAGATCGTAGATTGTGGATGGAAGATGATAGAACAAGCTGGCAAAGGGACCGGCCATTTATCATGTTGCCTACCTCTGCCATGTCTCTTTCATGATTTTCCTTGGGCTGGCGGCGGTGGTCCAAATGACCGCTCTGCTACCAGTTTGGTTTCAATGTGCCGCCTGAGATCGAAGATGGCGGCTTGATCGGTGCGGCGGCGGAATCCGGACCGGAGGGTTGACTTCCCACCGGGAGGACTGGCTGCGCCTGTGGTGACGTCGGCGCGCCCATTTCGGAGTCGAAGCGGCGGTGCTTCGGATCCACCCGATCCATCGGGATGGTCACCGCAGGCGGTGGGGTGGGTTGCATGCCCTTCCGTGCTTCCTGTAAATAAAGAGGGTTCTTCAACTCCTCGTTCGCAGTGGGCTCCAGGCTCGGCAGCTTGATGGGGGTGGTATGGAGAGTGATCTTGTTCGTCAGACTCATCGCCATTTTCTCGTCGCGCATCCAAGGGAGTTCCCCGAGTTGCGGACGGCGGCGCTTGAAGTCGCCCCAGAGTTTTTCCTCGTCGTCGGTCCAGAGAATGAAATGCTCGAGTTCCGGGTTGCCGAGCGACGGATCGGCCTCCAGCGCGGCCCCGTAAAAGCGCGCCGCCTGCAGCACCATGCCGTGGTGAAGCAGTGCGTTGGCGAGTCCGAGATTTTGCACCGCCTTGCCTCGGTTGTGTTCGAGCAGGGCGGTAAGCAGGCGAATCGCCTTCCTGGGGGCAGCCTTGGCGAGGATCCGCGCGGCGAAAGCAAGTTCAATGTCGATGTTCGGAATCTCTTTGACCCCCCAAACGGCGTCTGCGGCCTCAAGATAGGCTCCCTGATCGTACAGGAGATGGGCCAATCGCTTGCGAGATTCCCAGTCGGCTAATTGGGTTTCCAAGCTTTCGCTGGATGGATTCTCGTCGGGTAGTTTGGAATTTGCAGTCATGGCTTAGCGAGTATTTAACAGAAATCATGCGGTCAAGGGGGTAGTGCAAGCTTTAAAGTCAACCAGCCTGCAAGAATTTCTGAGCCGAACAAATCCAGACGGGCATCGTTCGTTAGAAGGCGGCGCCCTTAGGGCAAATCCCACTCCACGGCAAGGATATATCCTCATCGCGGTATTTTTCACAGAAATTTGCTGACACCTTTTTAAAAATTCGAATGATCAGTTCTCATGACACACGGCGCTGCTATCCACCCACGAATTTTCTTCGGAGTGTATGCCTTGTTGGCTTCGATTTTGATCGGGTCAATGGTTGGGATTGGCTATACTTCTTCCAGTCTTGCGCAGAAATCCCTGGTTGGTGTTGCCGCCATTGCGCTTGCTCTCATTCCCTGCGTTTTTCTGATCAACCGCATCTTGCAACAACACCAACGCACCAAGACCGCGCTTAACTCACTGGAGCAGACTTACGGCGAACAACTTTCGGCAATGGCCGTTGCCCAGAAAGAAATCGACCTCATCATGGAAACCGTGCAGGAGGGCCTCTTCCTGATCGACAAAGAAGGCGTGATTGGCAAATACCATTCGAGTGAGGCTCCAATCATCCTGCGCCAAAAGGTGTTGGCGGGTACCAATCTATTCAACATTCTTAAGCCCTATTTGTCGGAAAAAATGTACCGCTCCACGCGGGACTTTTTTGACCTCCTCTTTGATGCCTCTCGCAAGGAGCGGACCGTGCTGAGCGTCAATCCGCTCACCGATCTGGAAGTGAATTTCCCCAATCCGGCCGGTGGCTTCATCAACCGCTACCTCGGCTTTTCGTTCCGTCGCATCATTGCCGACAGCAAAGTGGACCGCGTATTCGTGGCCCTGCGGGATGTGACCAATCAAGTCGAACTGGAGAACCAACTGCGCGAGGCCGAGAAAACCAAGGAACGCGAAATGCAGATTTTGCTCAATATCCTTCATCTGCCTAACGAGGACTTGGAAATGTTTGTCAAGCTCGCCTCGGAGGAACTCGAAACCATCAACACCACCCTCCGCGCCGAAGATTTCGCGGCTTCTGGTGGCAACAGTGGTGCTTTGCGCGATCGCCTCCAAGCCGTCTATCGCAGTGTCCACAACATCAAAGGCAACGCAAGCCTACTGAATCTCAATTACTTCCAGAAAGCTGCCCACCACTTTGAAGCCAAAATTAAGGACTTGCTCTCCCGCAGGTCCCTTACCGGCGACGATTTCCTTTCGATCGTGGTCGCCCAAGCCGGATTGCGCGGCGATATGGATGACCTGCGGAATCTACGGAGCAAATTGGGCAGCCTCAATTTGAGTGAAAATACCCAACCGCAGCAAGGCCCCGTCTCGGCCTTGGCGGAACTGCTTCGCCAACTCGTCGAAACCGCCGCCGCCAGCCTTGAAAAGTCCGCCCGCCTCACGGTCGATGAATTCGCGCTCCACGCATTCGCCCATGGCCGCACCGATCTCATCCGCGACGTGTTGGTGCAGCTTGTCCGCAATGCGGTGGCGCACGGTGTCGAACCCGCGGCCATGCGCAAGGCCGTCGGCAAACCGGACATCGCTCAGATTTCGATTTATGCCCTGCCGGCCCCTGGGCCTGGCGTCTTTGGCTTGGCGGTGCGCGACGATGGTCGCGGACTCGACCTCGAACGCATCCGCAAACGCGCCGAACAAACCGGCCTCCTGGTCTCCGGCCAACCCGCCAGCACCGAGGAACTCATCCAGTGCATCTTCGAGTCCGGCTTCTCCACCTCCGAGACGGATGACCTCCACTCCGGCCGCGGAGTTGGCATGGACATCGTCAAAAAGAAGTTCGTGGAATCTGCGGGCGGCAGTATCGAGGTGTTCAGCGAACCCGGTCAGTTTTGTGAATTCCGACTCTACATTGCTTCATGAAACTACTTATTGTCGACGACTCCCTGATCACGCGGCGGGCCATCGAACGGGCCTTGACGTCGGATCGGTTTAAAGAAATCCGAGTAGCCAACAATGGCAGCCTTGCGGTCAAAGAGTTCCAAACCTACCGGCCCGACGTAGTCACCATGGATATCACCATGCCGGATATGGACGGGTTAACCGCGGTTGAACTGATTCTGAAAATCGACAGGAATGCAATCATTCTGGTGATCTCCGCGCTGGCAGACAAACCTACGGCGGTCGAAGCGGTAAAGCGGGGGGCCTCTGGATTCCTGCTCAAGCCGATCACCCCAAAAAGCCTTCAGGCAGCCATCGACGATGTTCTTGCTGATTAACCGATAACCGATAACCAATTCTTGTTACTCCGATGGACGAATCACTTCTCAATGTGTTTGCGAATTCGATCATTCGCTACTTCGACACCGTGACAGATCACCCCGCCGTGCTGGGAACGCCCTATCTCGGGCAAGATAATGAGCAGGTCGCGTTGGATTTCTCCGCAGTCATCGGTATTTCCGGTACTTACCGCGGCAATATCTATTACACCGCGCCGCATGCCAAATTGCGCTCACTGGTTCCCATGCTCGGAGAGACCTTAGTGACCGACGAAATCTGTGGAGAACTCGTGGGCGAGATCACCAACATCTTCGTCGGCAACGCCCGCGAAGAACTTGGCAGTGGTTTCATGATTTCCACGCCATTGCTGCTCACCGGCAGCAACAGCTCGGTCCGCCCGGCCAAGGGCGCGTCGTGTTTCATCCTTCCCATCGAATGGAACTCCTACTACTCACGCTTGCTGATCAGTCTTGTTAAAACCGAACCCGCCAAAAATCCATGAGCATCGCAACTCTAGACCACTACGAACTAGCCGCTGACTTTGAGCAACGTGTGGCTGACTGCGATTTCCCTGCCGGGGTCTGGAATGTCGCCGCAGAGCTTGCCGAAGTCGGCCAAGCGACGAATGCTTTCGAATTGGCAAGGCGGACAGGTCAGGGTCCCGATTATGTTCGGGATGCCCTCGAGCAATTGATCTCCAAACAGTTGGTGCGGCAGAATCGAATGTCCTGGAAAGAATTCACTGCGGTCAGGGAACAGGCTCGCAGCACTGCCATACCGACGACGATTGGGATGGGTGCTGGGCCAAAGGTCGTTCCAGTATCCGCCTCGTATGGATCCACGGTGCCTCAAACTCAAGCAGGCGTGCCAGCGGGGTACCCGCCCGCTCAAGCCAAGGTTGGTTTCCGCCTTGGATCAATCTCACCCCAACAACCTGCTGCCGGTAGCAGCAACGCATGGGTATCGCAGACGCCGAGTCCTGCCCCGGTAGAAGCGCCCCAGCCGACCGTTGCGGCAGCCCCGCCAATCGACAAGCAACCCATCGTCGAGCAATCCAAAGGAAAACAATCCAAAGGAAAACAATCCAAGGGCAAGCAAGCCGACGATGAGTAATCCAAGGGCAAGCAAGCCGACGATGAGCAATCCAAGGGCAAGCAAGCCGACGATGAGCAAGCCAAGGGTCGCCTGCTGCGTCCAATGTTGAAGCAGATCGAGAACCATAAAGGCAGTGGGGCCGAGGGTCAGTCCTTGGTCCAGCAAGTGTTTTTGCGCGTGCCTTACGATTTGCTTCAGGAAGAAGGAATCAAGTCGCTGCATCTCGTGGACGATCAGACCCTCATCCACAATCCAGCCCTCCACGCCGCCATCGTCAAAGCTGCCATGGAAGTGGCCGGAATCGATTTAGCTTGAGCCTCAAGACAGAAGAACCTCTTCCATTCAGTTCAATTGACGTCACTGGCGAATGGGGTTGAAGAACCTCCGACCTCCAAAGGTGCATTCGAATCGGCTGGCGTCATGCCAGGGGCTGTTAT
>JBBARN010000056.1:0-39011 GCA_040399845.1 Luteolibacter sp.
AGCGCCGCCTCATTTCCCGCTACCCCAATCATGATCCGGTGAATGATATCATGACTCCGCGTCTCGAAATGAATGGAGTTGCCACAGGTGCCGCAGTCGATGGCTCAGGCTATCTCAATGGCGCGGGGACTTATACTTTGAGCGGCGGAGGAGCCGCGGCAGTTGGAGGTGCGTTCCACTACGACGATGCGGATGCGACGCGGATTGCCCGCTGGGAAAGCGCCATCACGCGGGGTGGTCTTTGGGTGATGGGATACTGGCGCGTGCCATGGCAGCTCAATGCAGCCCGTGTGGGCCTCATCGATCCGGGCAAAAAGGCCATCGGTCTTGTCCCTGCAAGCAACCCCAACAATTCCCTCGTTGCCAACGGCATTGGCGACAAGTACAACCGTCCTCTCGGATCCCGGAAGGAACCTTGGTGGGTCATCAACTTGTTGGAGGAACTCGACCAACCCGGCGAATGGTGCGTCGATTTCAGCCGCCAACGGCTCTATTTCTTCATGGATCGCGTCGGGCCTCCAGCAGATGGCGAAGTCGAACTGGCAGATGTAGGCACACCGCTCGTGCAGCTCAATGGTGCCAGCGATGTCGTGCTCCATGGGCTCCACTTCTGCCGCCATCTCGGGCTGAATGTCCAGATTCTCAACGGTGAACGCAATCTGGTGCAGGATTGTGACTTTTCCCAATCAGGAAACTTTGCTGTCGATATCAACGGTGGAAACGGTCACGGCGTAGTCTCTTCGAACTTCGAAAAAATGGCATCTGGCGGTGTGATGCTGCGGGGAGGAACCGCAACTCCGTCGATTGTAGCGGCAGATCACTTCGCGGTGAACAACAAATTCCGCAGCTTCGGTGAAGTCGTGCGTGTCTATCAGGCGGCCGTTGATGTCGGCTACGGCGGACCCATCGGTGGCATCCATCCCGGTGTGGGAATGCGCATCGCCCACAATGATGTCAAAACCTCGCCCCACGCAGGCATTCTCTGGAATGGATATCAGAATGTAATCGAATACAACGAGCTGTCGGATTTCACACGCGTATCGAATGACCTTGGCGGCATCTATCGGTTCGGCCCGAATATTGATTCCGGCACCATTATCCGATACAATCATCTCTACGCCAGCCCGCAAGGGGAGGGGATTTACAACGACTTCGATCACGTCCGCACGCCGATTTATGGCAACACGATGAATCTGAAGACGCCAACCACCTCGTCTCGAGGTTATGGCATCTGGACCACCACCAACACCGCAGCAGGTGGAGCTGTGCCGGGGCTGCCCATGTCGCTGAGGGTCTTCAACAACATTGCCGTAAACAGCCGCACGAATTATGCCCTTCACAGCGCGATTGGCGGTCAAATTGAGAACAACTTGTCCTATCGGAAGATCGCTTCGGATTTTCTCTGGACGCGGGTTACCACCAATACCGCGACAAACACCAACTCAGTCGCCTCATCCAACGCCGCGACCCTTCAGTCCGGGCCAAACCTGAGTTATGGCATCGATCCTGGGTTCATCGACTTCGCGAATGATGATCTCCGTCTCAGACCTGATGCGCAGGCCTACTCCGACATGCCGGGCTTCGTTCCCATTCCCTTGGAGATGTCGGGATTGTATGATGACGAACATCGGGCCGATGCGCGTGTCTGGACCCCATTCATCGCCACCGGCGCCGCAACTGCCGTGGGTGCAAACACAGCCACCTTCAATGGCACACTGACCTACCCCCAGTTCGAGGCGAATGCGACGGTGAGGGTGTATTGGGGAACCAGCGATGGCGGGACCGATCCGGCTGGATGGCAGCATGTGGCCGCGCTTGGGATGCGCCGCTCCGGGCAGATCATTCATACTCCTGTCAATCTCGTGCCATCCACACGTTATTACTTCCGGTTTCAGGCGGAGAACTCTGCGGGCAGTCATTGGTCCGCACAAAGCAACTCTACCACCACTCTTCCTCTCATCCATGCGCCTGGTGGAGGCATCGCCACTTCAAGCAGCCCGAGCACTTCGCCCGCATTCGCATTCGACAACAACCTTGCAACCTCATGGCAAACCGGAAGCGGGACATCGACCGGTTCGATCACCTATCAGTTTGCGGGAGATACCGCCTTCAGAGCGACCAGATATGAAATGGTCAGCTCGCCGGATTCACCCGCCAGGGATCCACGGGATTGGCAGTTGTTCGGATCGTATGATGGGCTTGTATGGGTTTCGCTCGATTCACGAGTCAACCAGACATTCTCCAGCCGTGGACAGACACTTGGTTTTGGTTTTATCAACCCTATCGCATTCCCTTTCTATCGGCTTGATATCACTGCCAATGCGGGCGATCCGGATGGGTTGCAACTTGCCGAACTGAGATTCCTTGGACCGGATTCGTCACCGGATACGACCGCCCCCGTCATCACCACGCCGGGCGATCTCACGGTTGAGGGGGCATCCCCGGCGGGTGCGAATGTGACCTTCGAGGTCAGTGCTTTGGATGCAGTATCCGGCAATGTCTTGGCAATGGCATCACCTGCTTCGGGATCCCTGTTTCCGATTGGGACGACGCTTGTCACCGTGACGGCCAGCGATGCGGCAGGCAACCTCGGCACGACCACATTCAATGTGACCGTCACTCCTCCGGTCCTGCCTCCACCGTGGACTGTCCAACAAATCCAACCCTTCGCCGGGGTCGCGGCGGGGAGTGCCACCCGTCTTTCCGCAAACTCATTTCAGATCAACGGAACCGGAGGGAGCACTTCCGGTGGCACCACGGGAGATATGTGGACGGGAAACAATGACTCGTTCACTTATCTCTCGCAACCATGGTCCGGTGATGGAATCTTCACTGCCCGGCTTGCTTCGTTCAGTTCGACGGATTCCTCGGCGAAGGCCGGCATTGTGTTTCGGGAAACCACAAGCACCGGTTCCCGCTATAGTTCCACCTACATGCTCCGCAAGGGAGATGCATGGGCCCAACACAAAACGTCCACCAGTGGCGGATCGAACAATGTGAACTTCTTCAGTGTTTCATCGACCGGACGAGGCATTCCGGAATGGATTCGCTTGGTCCGTCAGGGGGATGCTTTCACATGTTTTCATTCCGAGGATGGCATCACGTGGACCACGCTGGGATCGTCCCGCACCAACCTGCTCGGCGGTTCGGCCTTGTCCGTGGGTTTCGCGGTAGCACCCCGCACCGGCAATGCCAGCGCCAGCGCCGTCTTCGACAACATCAGTTTCCTCACTCCGCAACAGGCATGGCGGCAGGCGAATTTCGGAACCGCCGACAACTCGGGCAATGCGGCAAACTTCGCGGATCCGGATTCCGATGGTTTCAACAACCTTCTGGAGTATGCGCTCGGCACAAGTCCGACCTCGGCCACTTCGTTTCCGCTCATTTCATCGGATCTCGTTCTCACCGAGGCGGAGAGCTCCGAACATCTGGAGATTACCTTTCAACGTATCTCGGATCCGCTTCTTGTCTATGCGGTGGAAGGCACGAATGATTTGACTCAATCCTGGGCCACACTGTGGACATCCACTGGAGCGGCGAATGTTTTTGGGTCTGTAACCGTAAGTGATTCCACCCATCCCGTCGGGGCAAATTCCCGCCGCTTCATTCGCCTCCGCATCACATCGCCGTGATGGCTGGTGTGGAATGTTAACAATACTTTGTTCGATCCTAACCCATTCAAGCCATGAAATCCGTCCGATCCTGTTTCCTTCTCGCATTCATCCTAACCCATTCCCTTGCATCCGCCGTGGAACCCGTCGCCAATTCTCGCAACAAGGCCGAGCGTCTCGAGTGGTTTCGGGATCTTGGATTCGGTCTTTTCATTCATTGGAGTCATGACAGCCAGCTCGGTTCGGTGATCAGTCATTCGATGGTGGGTGCGGATGATGACTATCTGACTCGTTTCGTCAATGAACTCCCCAAAACCTTCAATCCCCGCAAGTTCCATCCGCAGGATTGGGCAGCTCTCGCCAAACTGGCGGGCACCAAATATGTGATGTTCACCACCAAACATCATTCGGGCTTCTGCATGTATGATACCAAGACCACAAACTTCGGCATCATGAACACTCCGTTCAAGCGGGATATCACGGCTGAGGTTTTCGATGCATTCCGGGCACAGGGGATCTCCGCGGGCGTTTATTTCTCGCCCGATGATTTCTGGTGGCTGCGTGAAAACAAGATCACCATCCAGCGCCAGATCGAGGAAGTGCATCCGCGCAACAATCCGGGATTGATGAAACACAACCAGGCCCAGCTCCGTGAGTTGATGACGGGTTATGGCAAGATTGACATGGTCTTTTTCGATGGTGAGACCGATGGACTGACTGATCTCGCATGGGACCTCCAACCGGACACTGTGGTCACCCGCGGGGCGATCAGGACTCCCGAACAACACATCCCTGGGATGCCGATTGACGAGCCATGGGAGTCCTGCCTGACCATGGGAACCCAGTGGCAATACAAACCCACCAATGAAGTTTACATGTCCGGAGGAGAGATCATCCGGAAACTGATAGAAACCCGCGCCAAGGGTGGGAATTTTCTCCTCAATGTGGGACCCAAACCCGATGGCGAGTTGCCCATCGAACAAGAAGAACGCTTGCGCGAAGTGGCGCTCTGGATGTTTGTCAATGGCGAGTGCATCTATGGCGTGAGGCCGTGGATTGTTACCAATGAAAACGATCTTTGGTTCACCCATGACCGCAAGGCGGGCACGGTCTATGTGATTGTGAAATCCAAGGATCGCTGGAAGAATGGCGAGTGGAAGGATTTCGTGTTGCATTCCGTCCGTGCGACCGATCAGACCCAAGCCAGCGTGCTCGGACAGAATGACAAGGCGCTTGAGTATCAGCCCGACGTACTGCCCCAGACCACCTTCGAACAAACTTCCGCCGGTCTCAAGCTGCGTGCCATGCGTGCTCAGCGGCTTTACAACGACCGCAAGTGGCCGAATCCGGTGGTGATCAAGCTCACGCATGTGAAACCTGCGCTGTTGCCTCCACAAGTGGAAACTTTGGCCGCGAAGCGTTCCTCCGATGGCCGTGTGGAAGTTCGGGCCAAGCTTCATTCCCTTGGCGATTCCAAGACCGTGGAGGCCAGCGCGGAATATCGTGATATCACCGGTCTAGATGTGAATGAGCGCATGGAAAATTGGGAGGCCTCGCCTTCCCTTGTGCGCGATGCGACTGGAGAATTCGGGATCGCAGTTCAGGGCCTGCAACCCGGTAAGACCTATGAATTCCGCGCCAAGATCAAACATCCGCTTCTCACGGTTTACGGATCCGAAGTGCGTGTTTTGATGAAGGATAGCCATTGATTTCGCTACCCATTGACCTCAGGGAAATGTATCTCTTCACTCCGCCGTGATCCGCTTTCTATTCATCGCCATTCAAGTGTTTTGCTTCGCTCGGGTTTCCGGAGCGGAGGCTCAAGTTTCTCTGAACACATTCGAGGAACGAAGGCGGGCGGTGCTTGAGACCTTCGCTGCAGAAGGAAAGGAGAAATTCATCCGAGCGGAATGCCTTTTCAGTCTGGGGCGCACCCAAGAAGCTCTAGTCGAGGTGAACAAGGGCTTGGATGCCTTGGTGCCAGGCAACAAGATCAACCGTTGGATGCACGGAGGAAACACCGGATTCATCGCCTGGCCGGGGATTGTTTGTTATATCCGTTTTGAGAAACAGTTTGATGCCAATACCAAGGAGCGATTCCGCAAAATTTATACGGGCGGTGTGTTCTACGCGAAGCTTTCCACCAGCAATCACAAGATCATGGCGGCCATCACCCGGTATCTTGCCACGCAGGTTTGGGGGGCGGACTCGTTCCGAGCCGATCCCTATTTCATGGAAAAGGATGCCTATATCATCGAAATGACGGGCAAGGCGAAGAATCCGCCGCCCGGATATGTGTGGGGTTCCATGTTCTCCAAAGACGATGTCAAGGGGGAGAAGTATCTGCGTGAGATCATCAGGGCCACCCTGCGTGGCGGACCGGGCGAGTTTGCCTCACGTCCCTATGGCGCGCAGAATGTCTTGCCGCTTTTGTCATTGGCCGATTGCGCCAAGGATCCCGAGCTCGCCACCCAGGCCCGCATCGCTTATGAAGTCTGTCTTGTGCAGATTGCGCCCGCATGGCTCCGCGGTCATATCGCTACCTTCGCGCCGCGATCCTACCCGGATACCGAGTCCCAGCAACCCTGGGGCTTCGCCACTCTTCCATGGCTCTATTTTGGTGGCGTGCCGCCGAAGCTTTCCGGGGCGAAGGCTGCGGCGGCTGCCGCCGTCAGCAAGTTTCGTGTTCCTGATTTGATTGTGAATGCCGCGACGGATCGATCAAAGCCCTATTTCTATCAGGCGTTCATCAATGGTTGGGCTTTGAATCATTACGTGAATCAAAGTTATGCCATATTCTCGCGCTCATCGAAGGCGGGAGGCAGACCCTGGCAGGGACAGAGTTATCCCTGCGGAGTCATGTGGGATGAGCCGGATACGGACAAGGGAAGTCATCTTTGGGTCACCCATCCGGCCGCTGACGAAAAGGGCAAGATGGGAATCCACACCCACGGTGTGAGTTCCCATGAGCAGGAAATCCTGGGGCGTGATAGTCTGCTCTTTGTATTTCGAATACCCGATGGCGTCCCGTTTCCTTATGCGCTCGGCTATGTTCCGGGTGGCCACCGCGCATTCATCAATGATGCGGCCACCCATGGCAGGATTTTCCTTCATTATGGCAGCGTGCTGATTGCGATAACCGCCAGCCAGGCCTTTGATTGGGATTCTTCGTCTGGCATCCGCGCGCCCGCATCTCCACCGCGCAAGGGGGATTCGGAGTTCA
The DNA here is from genome assembly GCA_040399845.1 of Luteolibacter sp. Taxonomy (GTDB): domain Bacteria; phylum Verrucomicrobiota; class Verrucomicrobiia; order Verrucomicrobiales; family Akkermansiaceae; genus Luteolibacter. The sequence continues at coordinate 6,835 of JBBARN010000056.1, forward strand.
GAGTATTGGCTCGCCACTGTGCGGTTGCGATTGAAACCGCGCTTCCCTCGGAGTTCCCGGCAGCAAGTCCCTCGGATCAACTGAAGGGATTTCGCGCGAAGTTTATCGGGATTTCCTCACTCAATTTCGTTTCAGGCGAGACTGTCACCGGCGCGTACCAAAGTCGCTTGGGCGGGAGCTTGGAGTGTACATTCGGCGGTCCCGATCGTATTGATGGACGCGCGGTGGATTACCAAACATGGCCCTCGGCCCAAAGTCCGTGGACCACGCAGATCAGTCCCGACGGCCCCATGGAAATCCGGGACAAGGTTTCCAAGAGAATCTACGATTTCAGCCTCTGGAAAATTCACACAAGTCCCTACTAGCCCCATCCCATGAAATTCTCTCTGGCATTGATATCGTTGTTTGTGAGTCCCCTGTTGCAGGCGGCTGAACCCTCCACCGAGCGAATCGGCATCGAGGATGATTATGCTAAAATCAACGCCGAAGCGGAAAAAGCGTCCACCATTTCGCTCCGTCCCGCCTCCGAAGTCAACCTGCGTGGCGGGATGCCCCATCTGTTTGAAAAGCTTGAGAAAGGGGAAACGGTCACGATTGCCTACTATGGAGGTAGTATCACGGCGGGGCCCGGTTGGAGGAATGTGACGCTGGACTGGTTTGCCAAGCAATACCCCAAGGCGAAAATCACAGAACTCAATGCCAGTCTCGGCGGCTCTGGGGCGCTTGTGGGTGTTTTCCGCGCGGATCATGATCTTGTAGCGGCAAAACCCGATGCGGTGTTCATTGAGTTTTCACTCAACGATGTGGCGGATGTCAGGGATCGTCCGTCCGAGGTCGCAGGCGCTCTCGAAGGCATCATCCGCAAGCTGCGGATCAGCAAGCCAGAGACAGATATTTGTCTTGCCTATACTTTGCATTCGTCTGCCGTGGAATTGCTCAATCAGGGGAAATTCAGTGCTTCTGTCTCGCTTCATGAATCGATTGCGGAGCATTATGGGATTTCCTCCATCCATCTGGGTGTGGAAGCCGCACAGATGGCCAAGGAAAACAAACTCGTGTTCAGCGCGCCGAAAAGTCCGGGTGACAGGGATGCGCAGGGACGGATGATTTTCTCCAACGATGGAACCCATCCATCGGAGGCGGGCCACGCGCTTAATGGCGCTGCGGCCGTCCGAGGATTGGAGGAAATCAAAACGATCAACAAGCCGGGCGATCACAGCCTGCCGAAAGCACTATCGTTGATCCCATGGGAAAAGGCCAAAACCATCGCCGCGGAGGGACATGCGGAGTTTTCAGGCACCTGGGAGCAAGTTGCCGCTGCTGATGGCCCTTCATGCAGGCGCTTCGGGAAGCGCTTTTATTCATGGTTTCCCCATCTCTTTCGCAGCGGGATACCCGGTTCCTCCGTCACCGTGAGATTTCGCGGCACCCACATCGGCATCAAGGGAATGGAGGGTCCGGACTCCGGTGTGGTGAGCATCCAGGTGGATGACAAGCCGCCCTTCAATCAAACCCTCTTCACGGTTTATGCCAGTGCCTGGGTGTATGTCGGCGCTCCCTTGCCCGCAGTGCCGATGGGCGATCATACGGTGACTTGGACCTTGCTTGATGAGGTGCCGGATAAGGAGAAAATGCTGGCTGTAAAAAAGGCCAATCAGGATTTCCGCAACAACCCGGCGAAATATGCCAAAAACACTTTTTCGGTCGGGCAGATTATCGTTTTGGGGGATTTGTTGGATGAAAAGGGAAATGTTCTGAAGTGATATCTAACGATAAGCTGGCAGATGTCATGATCCACGTGTGGATTTTCATCGTTCTCATCGCTCTCGGGTGTCCACTCCGGGCCGCAGGACCATCCCCGGATTACCAGGTGTTTCAATTCAGTGCCAGCGGTGTGAACGACACTTGGCCCGATGGTCCTGAGTCGAAAGGCACCCTCTATTTGTGGATTCCGGAAACTTGCACGAAGCTGCGGGGAGTCGTGATCATGGCGACCAAAGTGCCCGAGCATCGGCTTGTCGGCCATGCGGCGATCCGGCGGGCGTGTGCCGAACAGGATCTGGGACTCATTTGGAGTGTGCCCACGTTCTGGAATTTTGCCAAATATGCAAAAGACCGTGACGACCTGCAGGTTGCGTTTTTCCAGAGATTGCTGGATCCGCTAGTTACCACATCCGGATACTCCGAGCTTGCCCATGTGCCCTGGCTGCCGATTGGTGAGTCCGGCCATCTCTTGATGGTTTGTGGGTTGGTCATCCAGTCCTAACCTGCTGTTGAGGGCGCGGATCGTGCGCGACCCTGGTTTTTCGATGAGTCGACAGCGACGGCAGCCCAAGTGTTTTCGGTGGTCGATTGGAATGCACGTTCGGCGATGCCGATGATTTCCGCCATCTCCAATTGTGTGGTGGAACCCTTTTCATTCAATTCCGTGACGACGTTGAATGTTGCGACGGATTCTGTTTTTGCAGTGAAACATTTGTTCCTGGATTCGGTGCCCACAGCGTTTCAAGGTGCAGGTGCCGCCCTTTCGCGGCCTGCTTCGGAGCCGGTCGTCGAATGGTTGTGCGGTCCCTACAAACCACTGGATGGTGAGAAATTCGAGATTGCACTGGATCGGACATGGAAAAGCGGTGCTGCCAGTTATATGGTCGTGCGCCACGACGCGGTGCTGGGGATCCGGTTCGGCGTGCAGCCGGTGAGCGTCCGGCTTTTGGAAATTTCGGAAGGTGCGCCTCAGAAGATTCGCTTCGATCCCATTCCGGAAGTGAAAGCCGGTGCCCGTTCGGTCCCTTTGCGTGCTAAGTCAGATGTTGGATTGCCCGTAAAGTTCGTCGTGATTTCGGGCCCCGCGATAGTCAGGGGAAATCAGTTGGAGTTCACTAGAATCCCTCCAAGGACGCGATTTCCGCGCGAAGTCACTGCCGCCTCATGGCAATGGGGGCGACCCGAGGAGCCGAAAGTCAAAGCCGCACCCGTTGTCCGTCAAATATTTTGGCTGTTAAGGTAGCGTGAATGTTGCGGCATCGGAATGGGGACCGAATCGGACGAAGACGCAAAATCGCCCGTCCATGACGCAATATCACCCCTGTTGGGTGCATTTTTCCGGTTCTTAATGGATACAACGAAAGCGGGTTCGAAAATTCCATGTCCGCTTCTGTTCGAACAAAATCCACTTCACGTTATGAAACCCAAAAGATCCAATTGTTTCCTCGCCGTTGCTGCCGTTGCCCTTTTCCCCGCGTGTCTTTTCGCAGCGGATCGAGTCCGCAACAATACCGCCAATCCCTTGTCTGTGCAGGAAGCTTGGGATGATGGAGTATCCGGCATTCCCGGTGCGGCTGACCGTGCGGTGTGGAATGGAACGTCCGTTGCAGGCGCCACTACCCTTGGGGCGAATGCATCGTGGTCGGGTATCCTGATCAGTTCCGCCACTCCGGCCTCCAGCCCGGCTTTCACCAATGCCGCAAATGCAAGCCCCTTCACTCTGACGATCGGTGCCTCGGGCATCGATCTTAATAACGGAGGCGTCACCAACCGCGGAATCAGCTTTGATACGAATACCTCAGTCTTGTTGGGAGCCAACCAGACTTGGAAACTCGGCGATGGCCAGGGATCTGCCAACATCGTGGTGTCGAGCGTGCTCTCCGGCTCGGCGTCGCTTTCCATCACCCGGACATCCGGCGCATTGAATTACGCACAACTTGGAGCACTCAACACGTTCGGCGGTGGCTTGACCGTGGATTCAAATGCATGGCTCCGCCTCGCCCACAGCAGCGCCGCCACTACCAGCGGAACTACGGTGACAGCATCGCCGACCGGCACTTCGACTCTGACACTCAACGACGGTGCGTTGATCTCCTCGGATGGAGGCACGGGCCGCGTTATCGCCAATACACAGATCAACTTGCTTGGCAACGTGACGTTCAATCAAGCCACCGGCAGCACCGGACGCGTTCAAGTGGCCGGTCTTTGGGATCTCGGCGGGGCATCCCGCACTATCACCATCAACAAACCCTCCACGTCGTTGGGTTCGGGCCAGGAAGGGTTATCGTTTCATACGATCAGCGGGTTTATCGCTCCGAGAATACAGAATGGCGGACTCTCCATCGCTACTTCATCAGGAACGGCTACCAATCCGGCAATCCTTCGGTTTACGACTACAGCGTTCAGTTCGAATGGCGCTCTGAGCATCGGCGACGGTGTGGCCATCACCTCGCAGAATGGTTCCTTCTTTACCGCTGGCACCGATGCTCCGGCGCTCACCCTCGCCGCACCCGACACCCGCGGTGGTGGTGTGATTCACCTCGGCGATGGCACCAACGTCATGCGCGGTGCCACCGTGTATTCCTTGGCTGGCGGCGGGACCGTCAGCGCTGCGAATACCTCCACCGGCGCGCCCGCTGGAACCATTACCGTCAACAACGGCAACGGTGCGGTGTTCTCGGGAACTATCTCACAAGGCGGCACCGGCACCATCGCGTTCACCAAAACCGGAGCGGGCACTCAAACACTCTCTGGAACAAACTCCTACACCGGAAAAACCACCATCAGTGCTGGCGTCTTGAAGTTTGGAAAACAGGTTTCACTGTATAACAATACGCCTGCCAGTTGGACTGACACCAGCATTCAAGTCGATAGCGCTGCTGTGCTCGCGTTGAATGTCGGTGGCACGGGTGAATTCACCTCGGCAGATGTTGCATCCCTCACCGCTCTGGGCACCGCGACCGGTGGGTTCCGCACGGGCTCCCGACTCGGACTCGACACGACCAACGCAGGAGGATCCTTCACGTATGGAAACGTTCTCGCGAATCCGAATGCAGGAGCCAATGCGCTCGGCTTGCGGAAACTCGGGACCGGCACATTGGTTCTCAGTCAGGTCAATACCTACACGGGCGGCACGGTTGTCGAAGGTGGCACCATCAAGATCGTCCAACCAGGTGGCATCCATACCGCCGGTCTGGTCCTGAATCCGGGCACTTCCTTTGATGCTGATTTCTCCGCTCTCGTCGCGGCAGGCCAAATCACCAACACCACGACAGGTTCCGGCACGATCATCGCCACGCCGCCGAATGCCTCCCAGCTCAGCTTCACCTCGGGAACTCTCACCGGATTCGGGGGGACGATTCAGGTCAAACGCAGTCCAGCAAGTAGTGGACGCGTCGACTTCAATGGCCTGATCGGCACTGGTTCCACCTTGAATATCGAGGCCGGCGGCACCGCACGTCTCGCCAACAGTGGGACCTACACCGGTCTTACTGTCAACCTCGCCGGAACAGGCGGTAGCGGACCAGGTGCTCTCCGTCTGGAGAGTGGAACGCTCGATTCTGCGTGTGTGGTCAATCTGATCGGCAATGCCTCGATCGGCGGCTTCACGGTTACCTCCACGGTCGATGCCGTCATCGCTGACGGAGGCAATGGCTTCAGCCTCACCAAGGCTGGAGACAGCACGCTCGTGCTCACCGCCAATAACACCTATACCGGTGATACCAATGTCAACAGTGGCACTCTCCGAATCAGCAAACCCTATCTTGCAGATGGTTCGGATGTATTCATCGGTGCCACTGCGCTCCTGAACTTGAACTTCGATGAAACCAGCGGTCAGGTTTCCGATACCGTGACCACCCTCACCATCGGCACGACCCAAATGGCTGCCGGGACCTACGGTGCCACCGGTTCTGGCGCTGCGAATATCGATGACACTCATTTCGCCGGCGTTGGCACGCTCACAGTGCTCACTGGCCCCACCCCCACCAACAACTATGCCTCATGGGCACTCGCCAACAACGTGACGGGTGGTGCAAATGGAGATTCAGATAACGACGGCGTCTCAAATCTTGTGGAATATGCACTTGTCGATGGTGGCGAAAGAGGGAGCTTTTCTGGGAACACCATCACCTTCACCAAGCGCGGCGCACCCTATGGGAACGACATCACCTATGTCATCGAAACCTCCGAAACACTTGCTACCGGTTCGTGGACAAGCGCCGTCAGTGGTGGCTCTGCGACTGAAATTTCATATCTATTCACACCTGGAAGCCCTGCAAAAAAATTCGCCCGTCTCAAAGTCGAACAAGTGACTCCCTGAAAGCGCGTTCTGCTTCATCGCCCCATCCCGGCTTGTCCGGGGTGGGGCTTTTTTCGGAACCCCTTGCCGGGGGGACCCAAATTTCTGAGACGAAAGTCGGCTGCGACGCTGTAAAATTCTTGCCCGTCCCAAGGTTATTCAGGGGCCTTGACCGTAAGTCGTCCGGCAGGGCAGGGGAGCCACATGGTTTTTTCCGACGCGAAATGCCCCGTCTCCGCCGCAAGATCACCCCGGCGGAGACGACAAGTGTCCCAACGCCGCAGGGTAGTTTGTCTGAGATCCACCCTGTCCATACACCTTCATGAAACCCTTGTTCCTGATTCTGCTAGCAACTTCATTCGCGGTGCGCGCGGAGTTCATACCTTCGACCTCTCCGTTCGCGGCCAAACCCTGCGATTCCTATGCGAACCACCGCGATGAGTCTGGCAAGCCAGCGGTCCTCCGTTGGGGCGACGCACCTTTCGCGGACTTCGGATCGCGCGCGGTCAGCTTCGATCACAGCGGCGTCCGCAAACTCCGCCAATCGCCACCTCCCGGCGTGCATCCCAGAATCTTCTTCGGTCCCGACGATCTGCCGGATGTCAAAAAGCGCGTTCGCGAAACCCGCTGTGGTCAGGAAGCCTGGAAAAACATCCTTTGCTGGACGGAGATGATGAAAGGCCGCTATGACGACACGCTCGAATACGCACAGCCGGATCGCTGGAAGGGCGGCTTCGGTGGACTTCGCGGCCGGGTTCCGCTTTTCCGTATGGGGATTCCCCGCGAGAGTGGAAAATCTCCATACAACAAGAATACAACCGCCGCCGCGATCTATCAGTCTCTAGTGGACGGCTCGGCCAAGGAGTTTCCTTCCTACTATTGGAACACGCTCGCTCTCGAAGCCTTCCGCTGCTTGATCGATGAGGATCGCGCCGGTGCCAAAGCCGCCGGCTCCGCTGTGGTCACGATGATGAAAATCGACCAAGCAAAACGCGCAGACGATCCGAAGCAACGGGGCAAGACCCCGTCACAACCCGTCGGCGCGTTCCAGCTCGCCTTCGCCTATGATTTTCTCTTCAACGACATCAGGCCCGACCAGCGCAAGCTCATCCATGCCGAGCTCGCGGAGACCACCTGGTCCCACGACAATTACGGCACCTTCAACTCTGCGGAGAGTTCCCGCAGCAACTGGGCCACTTTTTCCTATTGGCTCATCCAGGTGCTTGCCATTGAGGGCGAGCACGGATTCAACGAACTCAAGGTGCGCGGCATGTATCGCGGCTGGCGGAATCTTCTAACTTATGGCTGGTTCGAGTCGGGAGCGACCTTCGAGGGCGAGGCCAAGAACCAGCTTGGGATGGACGGCGTCATCGCCTTCGCCACGCGCCGCTCCGCCTATGGGTTCGAGGATCTTTGCGGTCATCCCTATCTGAGGGCCTACGCCACCCGTTTCCTGCCTCACAGCGTGAATCCGATGCTTTCGGGATTTCATAAATACGACCTGTTAGGTGGCAGCCGCGCCACCAGTGCCGGTGCCGCACCGGCCGACACGGTGGGTTTGAAATTCATGTTTCCAGATGACAGGGCAATCGACTGGATCTATCGGAAATCCGTCGGCGAGGACTATGGGAACGTGCCAGACCGCCCGGACGGCTATTTCAATGCGCTGTTGTTTTTCAGCATCTTCGCCAGTGACTTCGACACTTCTAACAGCGATCCCGCCAGGCTCGCTCTCGGTGACACCTTCTTCTGTGGCGAGCGCGCGCTGATGATGACTCGCAGTTCGTGGGAGAAGGAGGCCATGATGCTCAACATGCACACCCGCCAAGCCAATGGCGGACATCCGTTTTCTGATAGAAACGCCGTCATGGTCGCGGGTGCCGGCCGAATCTGGTCACCCAACGGCTACGCTTCATTCCGCACCGCGGAGAACAGCGTGGTCTGTATCGATGGCAGGAGCCAGAATGAAAACGTGCCGGCCCGTTGCGTCGATTTTGTGCGGACTCCGGAAGCTTCGTTCATGGTGGGCGATTCGAAATATACCTGGGACTGGGATTGGAAGCGTCTCGAAAAAAACGTCGGCTACTACACTGTCGCCGATGTGGAGGCGGGCAAGGTCGCCGTCCCCGCAGGCTGGGAACCGGTGATGCACAGCGTGAATGATTTTGCCTTCAAAAAACTCCCGCACGCCTATCTTGACTGGCCGCATTTCCGTTACGGTCACTGGCTGCTGCCCAAGGACGCGCTCTCGCCCTACGTGCGCAAACCGCTCTTCCCAGTGGAGAAAGCCATCCGCACCGCAGGCCTCGTGCGTGGCGCACACCCTTATGCTGTCGTCATCGATGATATCGCGGTGGATGCCTCGGCTCACCGCTTCGATTGGACGCTCGCTCTTGAGCATGACATCCAGATCGCCAATATTCAAAAGCACTCGGACGGGTCACTCGACATATATCTAACAGGTTCCGATCCGGATCAATTGCAGGCACGTGCCAAGGATCCTCTTCCTTCGTCCATAGCAGCAGGCACAGCGATCCCTGCCGGGCAGCCGATGTTGCTCGTTAAGGTCCTGAATGCACTCTCCGGGGCTGACTTGCTACCCGTGATCGTGGAACTGCCGAACGGAACGGATGCCAAGAAATATGGAAACTACCGCCGCCTCGTCATTTCTTCCGAGTCTGTTATTCCGGATTTCAAAATACTGCTTCTCCCCTACCGGCAGGGGGCCTCCGTTCCACGAATCGATTGGATCAGTGAGAAATCCACGGTGTCTGTCAGTTTTGCCGGGACGACGGATTCGCTCGTGTTTTCACGTCCGGGAAATGGCAAAACGAATCTCATCATTCGACGTCAGTCCGGGGCGTTACCCGCGAGGGAAATCCTGCGTGTGGATCGTCCGGTCCCACCACTTGCCGATGCACTCGCAGAAAAGCGGAGCAAGGAAATCGCCGATACCAAGGCATGGGTGAAGAGCGAACTGGCAGGATTCAGTCCGAAGTCCCTCGAAGGTCTTGCCGCTATTTGGAGTTTTGATGATTTCCAAGACGCGAAAACTAGCGGCACGGAAATTCTCACGTGTCCGGGTGCCAAACCCTTCCCTGGCAGGGTTGGCATGGCATTGAAGTTTTCCGGCACCAAGGAAGGCATCATGCTTCCCATCGATCTCAGCACCTTCGCACCAAACGGGTTCACCGTTAGCTTGTGGGCCAAAGACCCCGAGCGGAAGGGCGGCTACTTTTTCAACAACAGTGGCCACCGCGGCATCAGCCTTGGCATGGAAAACGGGACCCTCCGCGTCGATACCGATTCCAAACACCGCTGGAACCGCTCGCCCGTCGAGTTCCATGATTGGCAGCACATCGCTTGGAGTTCCGATGGCAAAACCATGAGACTCTATCTTGGTGGCAAGGAGGTTGCGACCGGAGAGGTTTCCACGCCGCTTCGATTCGGAAAAAGCACGGTGATCGCTCCCAACTTTTCCGGCATGTTAGACGAGATTCTTATCTTCAAGCGTCCGCTGACTTCAGATGAAGTCGCGCGGATTTACGCAGTGCAGACCTATGGCCCTGGGACCCGGGAGCATTGATCCGCTATTCTCCGGGCGGTCCGCTTCATGATTATATCGTTTGCCCGGACGACGCAATATGGTCCGCTCGTGATGCAATATTCCCCCCCATCACTAACCCGACTTCGCGGACCGGAGGGGGTGACGGGGCTGTAACCTCCTCCAGTCCGCGAAGTCGGGTTAAGGGCGGCACGTTCAACATCGGCCAGAATAACTCGGGTGCCACCACGATCGGAAACTACACTTTTACCAACGGCTCGGTAATGAATATCGCGGCTGGCGGCTTCGAGCACGGCGCCTGGAACATCATCAACGGCACCATGGCTTTCACAGGAAGCTTTGCCCAGTCTAACGGAACAGCTGTCGCCGCCTTAGCCCTTCAGTTAACGGTGAACAACAGTGGAGGAGGAGGAGCCGGCAGCACCCTGTCCGCGACGGGTTCCCTGACTCTCGGCCACGCGGGCGGTGCATCCTCGGTGCAGAACAATTTTTTCACCATCGGAAACGGCGGAACCGCATCATTCACCTCGGGCCTGTTGTCAGTCGACTCAACTCAGGCAGCCACATCGGAAACCAATACCGTCAGTCTGAATGGCGGCAAACCGTTGGTTGGAGGTACGACGGGCATCGTGGCGGGAACTGGCGCCGGTCAGACCAAGACCTTCAACTGAACTGGCGGTCGGCGTTCCGCCCTGCAAATCACCCCGGGCACCAATTTCTCCAATCTTGGCGGTGGTGCTATCCCAACCACGGGCTTGGTCAACAGCGGTGGCGTCCTCGCACAGGGCGATGTCGGCACTGCGGGACGCACCATCATCACCTCACTGTCAGCGGCGCAAGCCTCGGGGGCACCACTGCCACGATTGCGGAAAACACCATCACGAACGTGGCCGCTCCGGGCAATGATGTGATCGAAGTCACGGTGACGGTTACTGGCGGTTCCGCCACCAAGGTCTTTGGTCGTCTCGTCGCCACCAAGGCTCCGTGACTCAAGGTCACGGAGGTCCGGAATCTTCGGAGGGAATGGATATACTCCCGCATGAACAACAAGGGACGCTGGCTGACTGGCCGACGGCTTTTGAGGTTTGCCCGATGAAACGAGTAATCCCTTGCCATCGACGACCCTGAATGAAGTGACCTCCGCTGTTTATTCTATCGGTCGGGACGGTGCCAGTCCTTCCCCTCGACTGAAGAAGGGGTTTCCGGAGATTTTCGGCCTAGTTTGACGAATCTGATCTCCACAACTCGCCGCAAAAAATCCCCCTTGCGCCGTAAAATCCACCCTATCCCTTCCTCGTCTCTCCCGCTTCAATCTTTTGGTCAAGGCCCGCTTGATTTCGAAACCCCACTTGTAAACTTCTTGTAACTTTCCACCGCAACAATCCCATGAAGCCCCGGAATATTCGCTTTCTCGTCCTCACATCAATCGCAAGTATGACCACCGTTTGCCTGATTTCCCAGGTCGGCGCACAGACGACTTGGATCGGCAATACTGACAATAATCTGAATAACGCGGCAAATTGGTCGGCAGGTGTGCCGACAGGTTCGGTCAATTCCATTTTTACCAATGCTGGTTCATCCGGCACCACTCTTTCTCTGACTGCGGACTTACAATTTGTGGGTGGTTCTGCTCCAACCTCCAATGGCATGCTTTTCGACGGAGCTGGATTTACGATCACGGGAAACAGTGCCACGCGACAACTCACCATTGGGGGGCAAGGACTCGCAATCAACACCACCAACACCATCACAATCGATGCTCCACGCGTGCGTCGCAACGCCAGCAACACCTTTGAGTTCCTTGGCTCGGGCGGCAATCTCGTGATCAATGGCGATTTTTCCACCAACATCACCGGTGCGGCCGACACGCTGACGCGGGTTGACTTTAGTGCCGGCAACAACAGCACGCTCACCTTCAACGGCAATATTGTGAATGTCTTCACGGGGGGGGGGACTGGATTGGGCAACTTGACGATTTCCAGCGCGGGCACTGGCAACAAAGTGGTCTTTAACAACACTTCCAATATTGGCTATACAGGCGCACTGAGTATTGGCAACAACGCGCAACTTCATCTAGGCTCCGGTGGAACAAAAGGAACTCTTGCTGGTTCCGCTTCTATTAGCTTAGGCAATAGTGCATCGACGTTTGTCGTCAACCAGAGTGATACCGTTACGCAAGGCATTGAGTTTGCATCAACCATTACTGGAGCCGGTAAGCTGGAGCAAAGGGGAACTGGAACTACAATCCTCAATTCGACTACAGGTTACACCGGCGCCACTGACGTCTTTGCCGGCAACCTGATCATCAACGGCAACACATCCACCAGCCTCCTCACCACCGTCAAGACCGGAGCCACGCTCGGTGGAACCGGAACGGTAGGTGCCGTGGTGGTGGATTCCAATGGCATTTTTGCACCGGGTGATAGCGGGATTGAAAGCCTCAATGTCAATGGCAACCTGACCCTCAGTTCAGGAAGTTTCAGCAATTTCGAAATCAACACAGCTGGCGACATCGCCGACCTCGCGATTTCTTCGGCGCTTCTCACGTTTGGCGGAACCTTGAATGTTACCCGGGTCGGCGGCTCGCTTGTCGCAGGGGATACATTCAATCTGTTCGATTGGTCAAGTTCCACCGGCACGTTCAGCACCGTCAACCTGCCAAGCCTCGACACCGGTTTGGTATGGGATCAATCCAGTTTGTATTCCAGCGGTCAGATCTCGGTAGCTGCTATTCCCGAGCCAGGCGCTACCTTGCTGGGCGGAATTGGCATGCTCGCACTTCTGCGCCGCCGCCGCGCTTGATTTCCTGAGGATATGGGTTTCTCCGGGTTGAAAACGAGGTCGCCGACTGGAGGGTCGGCGACCTTTTGTTTTTCCTGCTTCCGGCGCGACGCAATTCAACCCGTTTCCGACGCATTATTCCCCTTGGGAATCCCTTGCAACTGCCGGAGAATGTGAATCGTAAAAGCGCCGGGTGATCCGGTAGCACCTTTCTCAAACTCAAACCAGGCATTGCGCCATGAAACCCAGCAACACTGCCAGAAAACCACAATCCGCCCGCAGCGGCTTCACTCTTGTCGAAGTGCTTGTGGTCATCCTGATCATCGCGGTCCTCGCCGTGCTCTCCTTCAGCATCGCCACCCGGGTCAGGGATCAGGCGGTTACTTCCGCAGACATCAACAAGTTCAGGCAGGTGGCAGCGGCTCTGGCTTCGATCTCGCAGGACAACAACGGAATCATTCCGCATGGCAATCTTGCCAAGGATGCAAACGGCAGTTTCGTTTATCCCGGTGCCGTGATTCCCGGGACCGATGCTGGCCAAGGCGACAGATACAATTTCCATGAGATGATCGACCGCTACTTCCCTCCTCTTTCGACTTTCAATCCGGGAAGTATCTACAACTATCAGACACGGCAGGACAGCCAGAGCATTTTCACCAGCAAGGCAGCGCGCCCATGGGCAGGATTCAATCCCGGGAGCAGCTTCAAACTCTCCGGTCCGCTTTGGTTTTCATTCAATCGCAATCTTCCCAACCCGAAGTGGGTGGGTAATCCCATGAAAGTCATACCGGATGCTTCCAAAATCGTCATTTGTGCCGAGACGAACCATCTGGGTGGAGACATGCAACCACAGGGCAAGGCCACCTTCGCCAACAACGTGCAAACCCGCTATCGGGTGAGCCGCGCGGGCAAGACCGCTCTCTATCTGTTTCTCGATGGCCATGTGGAGCAGCTCGCGGGAGATCGCGGCGAGGCTTACTATGCCGCCAATCCGGATGAAACCAATATCTGGAAGTGGTGGTGAGATCCCACGACGGCACAGTTGATCGGCATCCGAATGGATGAGTGCTTCGATCTTGGATTTTTCCCGGAGTTCGATCAGCATCCGCAGACGGAGCTTTTTATCCTGACCCACCCATGCACCGTATCCTCATGATGCCCGGTTTCTCATTTTTTCCACGGTTGATGGCAGCGACCGTTGCAGCGGTTTCGCTTGCGCCCGCCCTTCAGGCGGCCGGTGTCGGGCAATCGTCACTTACTGCGGTTCACGACACTTACATCCAGCGTGGAACGACCACCGACTTCGGTGCAGCGACCACATTTCTCGTCAAGCGGGATGGGGCGGATTTCTCGGGAGGCAGCGATCGCATCGCTTATCTGCGATTCGACGTCAATGCTCCGCAAGTTGGGGTGGATGGTGCGAGCCTATGGCTGACCTTCACAAACTATCCGGGCGATGGCACCACTCCATTCAATTTTCAGGTTTTCGGGTTGCCAGATGGACATGCCAACGAATCGTTCGATGAATCCACCCTCAATTTCTCGAATGCAACCAATGCCAGCAACACTTTGCCGGGCAGTTTGAATCCGGCGGGACTCACCTCTCTCGGGACCTTCACGCCCTCGCTGGCATCTGGTAGCACCACCATCGAGTTCACTGGCAACGCGCTGCGGGATTTCATCGCTGCGAATGCGAACACCCACCTCAGCTTCATCATCTTCCGCCAATCGCCCAATGTCTCATTCCCAAGTTTTTTTGCTTCCAGTGAAAACTCCAATCTCGGATTCAGGCCAACCTTGGTGATCCGCAAAGCCAACGATGCCTACACCGTGGCGGCCACCACTGCCAGCAGCAGCCTTGCAGGCTTTCCTGCCGCAAATGCCACAGACAACAGTTATGCCAGTCGTTGGTCAGCCGTCGCGGATACCAATAGCACCAAATCGGCCATCACCTTGGATCTCGGCTCCGAGCAGACCGTCAATCAGCTCAACTTCATCGTCTATCAACACGGGCGCACTTTCCGTTTCGAAAGCTCCAGCAACAATTCCACTTGGACTTCGGTGACGCCGGATTTCCGCAGTGGCGTGGGCTCGGACCTCAATACATTGCAGGAAGATACCAACATCTATTTCCAGCCCCGCACGGCCCGCTATTTCCGCCTCACCTCGCAAAGCTCGATCTCGGGCCGGAGCCTTTCGATCTGGGAGATGCAGTTGTTCAATGATTCCACCGCATCCGCCATTCTGGCCCGCATCGGGGCGCTCAGAACCTCTGTGGGAGCCCTGCCTGTTGCGACTGCGGAAGATCGCATCAAGCGTGCCGTGCTCGATATCGCATTGGAGCGCGCCCAGGCTTCCATTCATCGCAAGAACTTCGCTCACGCCGGGCTCTTGATGGATGACGTGGATGAAAAGCTGCCGATCGCCTCCACGACGATGGCCGCAGCGGTGAGTGGGCTCCCCAACATGCGCGTCCTCCGGCCCTTGCTGGAAACCACCGTTGCCACCAATCCTTATCTCAAACGTGTCACCGATGGCGTGAATGCCTTCCTCCTCTCCACCGATCCGGCTTGGGAGAAAAATACTCCGCAGGTCAACGTTCTGGAGGATTTCAATCTCGCCCGGACCACCGGCCAGCAGGTGGATGCCTTGTTCTGGGCTTTCGCCCATTCGGACAGCCCGCTCCGCAATAACGACGAAGTTCTGCGCCGCCTGCTGCGCAGGACTTATGCCTATCTGGATGCCATCAACGTTCATGGCCCGCTCATTCCTGCAGGTCAGCTTGCCAGTTTCTATGATGACTTCGCCATCGCTCCTGCCTCCAGCGTGTTCCGTGAGTTCCCCACACTCTATCCCGGTCTGGTGCCCACGAACTCGGCTGCGGAATGGGACAATGCGATGGAAATGGCTGCGGACAATCTTTGGGCCGCGTATCAGAATCGCATTGCCTCATGGGTCAATACCGATGTCGCCATAGCCTGTGAACTTTTCAACTTCGGCACCTGGACCAACCGGCCCGAGTTGTTGGCAAAGGCCCAGTATTTCATCGATTCCGTTCTGACCATGAACCGCATG
Organism: Luteolibacter sp.; assembly: GCA_040399845.1. Lineage (GTDB taxonomy): Bacteria > Verrucomicrobiota > Verrucomicrobiia > Verrucomicrobiales > Akkermansiaceae > Luteolibacter. Next base: position 22,320 of record JBBARN010000056.1, read on the forward strand.
TTCGAGGATGGCGCGGTGGGATACATCGGCACCCAGAACGAAACACTCAACTACCAGGCAACGGTTTCCGAATATGTCTCGCGCTATTTCGAAACCACCGGCAATGCCAATGCCGCCCTTATCCTCCAGAAGATGCAGTGGTATGGAGCCATCAACGGACGCATCGGCGATTGGTGGACCTGTCCTTCCTGGAAGCAGGCATGGAACGACATCCGCAGCTGCTTCTCCGGCGGCGAGACGGTCGCGGGAAACAACCCTTACGTCCGTGCCGAACTGGATGCCTGGATCGCCGCCCCAGCCACACTGACCAACTGGTATGGCCGGGCACGTGTGGATCTCGCATGGTATCAATCCGGCACGACGCCTCTCACCCGGCCCGACTACACGGTGTTCGACCGGAACATCCAAGGCCCCCGTGCATGGTATGGTCGTTGGAACTACTCTGCCACTCTTCGAAATATCAACTTCTCCGAGTCCGGCCACTGCACCCTCATCGGCGCACAAGTCGCGGATCCGGATCCGGATTTCCGCGTCAATGCCTCGTTGATGGGAATCTATCCGCGACTCCGGGTGACACCTGCCTCTCCCCGCAATGCGGATGGCACGCTCAATGAAGGCGGGCAGGCATGGCTTACTTCCGGACTCACGGGCGACTCCACGGTAGGCCGGGACTTCAGCTCTCTCGCAGCGTCGTATGGCATGCATCAGGATGGCAGTTCGGTGAAAGGAACCACTCATGATTGGACTGGTCGCCAGGTTTGGTTGAACCTTCCGGATCGGATCATTGGGCTCCTCGACGTGACTCCCAATGCGGACTTGGCAGTTTATGAAGTCGAAGGGGTGATTCGTCTCGGATTCGGCGGCACTTCGTTCAGCACACCCAAGACACTCATCTCCACTGGCACGGATGAGTGGAGTTATGGGGACCTGCGGGTGAAACTTCACTCACACAACTATGTCGAAGTGTCTCCAGAGGTATATGCGTTCCGCGTTGCAAATGCCCCCTATACGGAAATCACCCTGCGTGACCTGGTGGATGGAGGAAGCAACATTACACCCGTGATTCACACGGCCGGCACCCGACGCAAGTTCATCGCCGAGATCCGGCCATCAACGACCAGCGGTGAAGTCAACGTCACCGAAGTCGCCGAGCCGGATGGACTGATCGGGCTCGATGTTGTGAATCCTTCTACCGGCAGGAAATACCGCGTGGTTTACAATCCTGGGACGGCAGTCGTGAATCATTCGCCTGCTCTGGGAGGGTCGGGTCCCATCCGCATCCACCGCAGTGGGGCGCGGCATCGCCCGGACTGGCTGCCTGACCCGAGCGGTCCTCTGGTTTCCACATATCTAACAAACAGCCAGTCGTTTGCCATTGAGCCGAAGGCCCACATCGTTTTCGAACAAAGCATCGCCATCACCAAGGCCGACAACACCCTTCCGCTCGATCAGTCATCGAGCTGGACCACCAGTCCCCTCATCGATGGCAGCATCGCCACGTGGAACTCCACCGTCACCGCAGCCAATACAACCACTCTTGGAAACGGCAAAAATCTCGCTGGAATCATCGTCACCGATCCGGGCGGAAACGTTGCCATCCATCCCGGCACCAGCGGGCTCCTGGCACTCGGCACGGCGGGGATCGATACCAGTGTTTCCAATCGCACGCTCTCCCTAACAAGTCCGGTCCGCCTCGATGCCGCCCAGTCATGGACGACCGGAGTCTCGGGTCTTGTGGGTTCCAATCAGATTTCCGCAACGAGTGTCATTTCCGGAGCCGGGTCGCTTGCCATCCTTGCACCGAATGGCCGAGGCGTTTCACTCAGTGGTGCGAACACCTTCAGTGGAGGTTTGTCGCTCGGCAGCGGAGCAATCGTCGATTATTCCACTGCCACTCCTTTTGCCGCTGTAGATGGCCTTCTAACAAGCAGCGCGATGGGCACCGGTCCGCTCACGATCCACGGTGGCACCCTGCTTGCGGGCAACCGGTCTTTCTTCAATCCTTCGGTCACCATCCTCGGCGATTTCACCTGGTCCACCACATCCACCCGCACCGATGCCAGCGCTGCATTCGACCTCGGCGGCGGGCAGAGAAGCATCACTCTCACGCGGCCCGTCACTGCGCCGAATGTGGTGATTTCCGGCGGAAACAACTCGATCCGCTTCGTTCCCGTGGCAGGTGGCATCACGTCCAATTCATTTGCCAATGGAAGCCTGCGACTTGTTTCCGGAGTGGCAGCGCCGGATCATGTGGTGGCCACCTTTGGAAACAGCAACCGCTTTATCGATAACTCCGCTCTGATCATCGGTCCGCGGGTCTATGTGTCACCTTCCTTTTCAAGCACTCCCTTCGGAACCACATCGATCAACCGCCCCGCCGTGACCTTGGAGGCAGGTGGACTGCTTTCCCTCTCGGACGGTGGCTCCGGTCGGGGACATGCCATCTTCTCGGTCGCCGGGGCAGGCACCGTGCTTAACAACACCAGCGGCACGGCGGCGCGCACTGATACGCTGACGATCGATGGGGGCATCAAAACCAGCAGCTCGGACTTCTCAGGTAGCATTGTCGATACGCGGCCTTCCCTTTTCCCGACGGCCAATCCGAACCTGAAGACCGCTCTCGTCAAAACCGGAACCACCACCCAGATCCTCTCCGGGGTGAGTTCCTACACCGGTTCCACCGCCGTGAACGGTGGCGTTCTCAAGCTCAGTGGCAGTCTCTCCGGAACCAGTGCGCTGACGATTGCTGCCAGCGCAAGATTTGAAAACCTCGGCAATCTCCTCGTCGCAGGAAACATTACAAACGACGGCACCATGCTCATCACGGACGATGCCGTCCTGAGCCTGAGCGGCACCTTCACCAACAATGGCGTGCTCGACATCCGCGGTTGGTCCGGGACCCTGCCAGCAGGGCTGATCAACAATGGCACCATTCTCTCCGATCCACCGTACGTGCCCGATCCGGGCATCTTCAGCGACTGGCAAGCCATCGTCTGGCCGGGTGTGACCGCCCCGGGCATCATCGGACCCGAGGCCGACCCGGATTCCGATGGCAGGAACAATCTGTTAGAGTGGGCGCTGCATCTCGACCCGAAACTTCCTGATGCTTTCAGTCCCGATCTGTCTCTCGACGCAGGCGTTCTCGAAATCATCTATGATCGCCGCAAGGTCGCGCCCGGCGAGGCGAGTTGTGAAGTGGTGTGGTCAGACAATCTGTTGAATGATTGGTCCACCGTAGGTGTCACGACCGATGCCCCGATTTCGCTTTCCCCAACTCATGAACGGGTGCGCTCCACCTTGCCTGCGGGAAACGCTGGCCAGCGCTTTGTCCGGGTGAAGGTCACCCAGCCTTGAAATGCCATCCATCGCCACCTGACTTTTCTTGATGAAATCCAGTGATCACAAAATCTTCCGTAGCATTGCGATTCTCGCTGCGGGTCTGCTGCTCGCGAGTTGCCAGAAAGGCACGCAGCTTCATGTCTCGCCCGCGGGTGATGACTCGGCCGATGGATCGAAGGCACGTCCTTTCGCGACTCTCGAACGTGCAAAAATCGCTGCTCGCGCGGCCAAGGAAAAACCGGTGACGGTCTGGCTAGCAGGTGGAGATTACCATTTCGAGAAACCCTTCGAACTCGGCAAAGAAGACTCCGGCACTGCGGCGCAACCGGTGGTCTATCGGGCCATGGAGGGGCAGACCCCGCGATTGGTGGGAGGCCAACGCATGCAAGGATCTTCCTTTTCAAAAATCACCGATCCTTCAGTGATCGAACGCATTTCCAAAGAGGCAAAGGGCAAGGTGGTGGCGCTGGATTTGAAAGCGCATGGTGTGGTCCACACCAAACGATATCCCGACGTGTTTAGGGATGCGGGTGGCATCGTGGATCTGTTCTGCAATGGCAAACGCATGACTCTTTCCCGCTTTCCGAACGAAGGTTGGATGACTTTCAAGTCCGTCATCCACACCGCGGGAGGTCCGCAGGGCGGCAGTTGGAACAGTCCGGAAACCTTCCAGAAAGTTCCTCCCGGCTCACCTGGCGGCATCTTCGAATATCGTGAGGAGTTTCATGACAAGCATGCACTCTGGAAGAAGCAGCTTCACCGGGGCGTCTGGTTTCGCGGTTATTGGCGGGTGGCATGGGAAAACTCCGCACTGCGCGTGCTGGAGATCGATAACTCCGCCCGTACCGCGACCTTTGCGAAGCCGATCCAGAATGGCATTGGAAACAAATACAACCGTCCCAAAGGCAATGGACGCGAGGCCTATCAATTGATCAATCTGCTGGAAGAGGTGGATCAACCCGGCGAGTGGTGTCTCGATTTCAAGGATCAGATGATTTATTTCTATCCTCCCGCGCCCCTCGAATCATCCGAGATCATTCTTGTGGACAGGCAGGATCCGGTGGTGAGTCTGAAAGGCGCATCCCACATCACTCTGCGCGGACTCACGGTGGAATTCAATTTCGGCGATGGCATCCACGTGAGCGAAGGGGAGGGGAATCTGGTGGCGGGCTGCACGGTGCGGAATGTGAACCACTACGCGATTGTTCTATCTGGCGGTAAAAACCACACGGCGCAAAGCAACGATCTCCATCATCTGGGAGCGGGCGGCATATGGCTGGGCGGCGGCGATGAAGTGTCCCGCCCGCGCATTCCCGCCGGGCACAAGGCGGTGAACAATCACATCCACCACTTCGGGCAAATCGAGCCCGTCTATGCGGCAGGCATCAATTGCGGATTCACCGGCGGCGGTGGCGGCGGCCACCATCCGGCGGTTGGCATGTATGTGGCCCACAATGTGATCCACGACACCCCGCATGTCGGCGTGCTTTGTGGGAGCATCGACAGTGTGTTCGAGTTCAACGAGGTGTATCGATACTGTCTCGTTTCGAATGATATGGGTGGTTTCTATTCCTACGATTACGGCAAGCGCAATTTCGAGAACCTCACCTATCGGCATAACTTCATCCATAGCTCACCTTTGGGAGATGGCATTTACTTCGATCACGATCACCCGGATATGAAGTTGATCGGAAACATCGTGGCTCTCGGCAGCACCGGCACGCGCGGCACAGGCTATCTTTTCAAACAGGGAGACATGCCCAAAACCGGCATCACCCAAGCCTTCGACTGCATCGGCAACATCGCAGTGGACTGCAAGTTCGGCTATGAATTTGTCACCGTGCTACCCCATCAGGGAACCATCGGCGACAACGTGGCGGTGGATTGCAAAACCCCCTTCAAATGGAGCGAGGTCAAGAATGGCAAGTTGGTTCCTACCAAGAACTACACGACGAGGAGAAACGCAGTCTATCAGGACGATCCCGGGTTCCGAAGTTCCGTTGCACTTGATTTCCGTTTGATGCCTGATGCCAAACTCTTGAAGGATCTGCCTGGCTTCCAGTCGATCCCCTTTGAGCAGATCGGACTGCAGACCGACGAGTATCGAAAGACCCTGCCTGGTCCTGCCGAACGCGGTCTCACCGAAACCCCGCCAGTTCCTAGCGGAGGCCTTGGTTATGATATTATGGATCGAAAATGAGTCGAATCCATTCCTTCCAAAACCATCATCTTGAGGTGGTTCTCAACATCGTGATGTGTTTAGCGTCGGGAAACTTTGAGTCGAAAATAGAAGTTTCCGCTCATCGGCTCGACGGATCTCATCACAACATCGACAGTGCCGTCTCCTGTTGGTGTCTCAGACACAAGATCGAATCCTTGCCCCCACGTCACGAGGTCTGTGGATGACTCAAGGGTGCACAAGACATCATCCGTCGCAAGGCTTCGAGTCAGCGAAACGATGATATGGTTGTCGATGGCCCGGGTTGGAATGATGCCACTCGTGTTTCTGCCATTGTCACTGGTGCCGAGGGCGTATTCCATCAACGCTGTCAAACCGTCATGATCAAGATCCAGATTCGCATTGCCGGTGAATGATCGGGAATCGGATGCTCCAGGATTGCCGCCGGGGATGATGCTTGCCCGCCAGTTCGATGGAAGGCTGTGATCCGGATTCTGGCCTGGTGCGATGAGAACAAGGCTGTAACCCGTTCCATCCGCTGCCATGGGCCAGGGGGACGCATCGCTGTAGCTGAAATTGCGGATGAACTGGCCATTGGCGGCCGTGAGTTGGATCAACTCGCCCGCATTGTTCAATCCGGTTCCATTCAGAAACGCACCCGCCGCCAGCAAGGAAACGCTCGATGGATATCGTGCGGAAAACGCAGCGCGATCCCTTGCAATCAAAGTCCTCGCTCCCGCAGCGAGGGTGGTTTCCGAGGCGAAGTCATACTCCAGATTGCCCACAAAACGCACACCTGTTAGATTGACCGAGTTCGCGCCGATGTTGGTCAGCTCAATGTATTCAAACGCTTCGGGATCCACGAAACCCGCGTTGACTTCCGCCGGGGAAGGATCGGCGGGATGATACATGATTTCCGAAATCACCAGATTGGAGGACGAAGCAGGTTCAACGATGGTAGTGGCGTTGATGGCGATAGATGCGGTGCCGATCACGGTTCCGGAGAAATCCAACGCCTCCAGCGTCACGGTGTTGAGACCGGGGGTGGCGGCGATGGTGGTCTGCCAGGTGTTGGTTCCCGTCCATGTGACGGCAAGGGGATTGGTGGTGCCGGCCACTCGGAGGCTCCGCACATTGACCCAGCCCGTGCCTGCGAGCGTGGCCGTGAGACCGCCGGTGGTCAGCGGTGAGGGTGTGGTGATGGCAAATGCCACCTGGGGAATCTGCGAGCTGATCTGAGTGGCAACATAGCTCGATCTCGAATTGATGAATGACAGTTCCGCCGACCAATTCTGCGCCGGATCCAGCGCGGCAAAGTGGCTGGCCCATGAAGACATGTAGGAATTGTTATAGGTGGTGGAGATGATGTCGTGCAGGTGCCCGAGATAGATGCGCTTCCGGGTGGCGTTGGTGGTGAGGGCGGCGCATTCGAGATTCGCGTAAATGCTGCGGGTGGGATCGAACGAGTAATCCATATCATGCGGCAGGAATACGATCCGCCCATCCGGCCGCGCATAATAGATGCCATTGTGGAAACTGCCCGCCGCCGCGTTGTCGCCTGCTCCGGTGAGGACCGCGTATGCCATGCCACGGAACCAGGTATCCACATCGATGAAGGATTCCACCGCCGTCTCGAATGCGGGTCCGGTGAGACCGAATAGCTTGCAGTAGTTGATGATGGGCGTGAAATCTTCCGCTTCGCGGTTGATCTTGTTCAGGAAACTCCAGCGGTAGTCCTCGATGCTATTGCCATTGTCGAGGATGCGGTTGACGTTCAGTACGCTGTCAGGAGAAGGCAGTTTCAAGCCCGCCGCGTTCGCCGTGGTCGGATAATAGACGAGTTCGTATTCATACAAAGTTCCATTGGATCCGTCTTCGAACTGCGAATCGAGAAACACATCCTCGTAACGCGCCATTTGGAGGATCGCCGTGCCGGTAAGTTCGCCCTTGGGGGCAAGCACCTTGATGAGATCGTTGTAGCGGCTGATTGCGCCCCCGGAGTTGGAAATGAATGTGTCGAACAACAATTCCCTTTGACCGGGTGTTTGTCCCTCCGAGCGATCGACTGCCAGGCCGGCGTGGGCGCCGCGGAACAGCCCATCCGGAGGAAACTCGATGTTGTATCCCACACGGCCGTTTTCATCCCGTCCGCGCTGGCTGCTCTTCAGGCGGACTCCTGCCCCGTAGTAGATATCTCCTTCGCGATCGATGATGGTGCATTCGATGCGGTCGTTGCTCATGACCTCGGTGATCGTGTGCATGAAGTCGCGGTCGGCATTTGTGGTGATGACACGGAAGTTATGCAATCCGTTCGAGGCGGCCGTGCCATCGGCCACCTTGTAGAGCGCCCGCGACGATGAACCGCCAGCGGGGTGGAATGACTGCATACCCGATGCGTCCGTGCCGAGAATGTAAAACTGTACCACGGCCCCTGCGGCCTGCCCGGGAATGACGGCCTGATAGATTCCACCGACTTGGGTCATCGACAAACTGGTAAAACTGCCACCATTCACCGAGTAAAGCAAAGAAAGGGAAGTAACGTTGTCTGGATCCGATGCTGCCACGCTCACGGTCGTGGCTTGGAAGGCAGCGGGCACAGCAGGGCTGTGTTTCAAGGATGCATAAGTGGGTCCGATATTTGCAGTGGAGCGGGAATTCGGAGCGGAAGGGGTTCCAGGATTCGCAGGGCGATCAATGGATGTCATCTTCGCTGCTCGGTTGAAATAGAGGCGTGTGTGCAACTGGTTCATGCCAGTGACCCAGCGTGCGCGATAGGAAATCCGATAGGGCAGACCATTGGTCACCACGCTGGCGAGCGTGGTTTCGATCTGGTTGTGCATGTGCTCGGTGGGTCCGCTGGCCACGATGCGCAGGATCTTGTTTCCAGGGTTGCCGGGCTCATTGATGATCTGGCTGTGGCGGTGGTTGCCGCGCAGACGCCAAACGGAGGGATTGTTGAATCCCGGATCCGTCAGTTTCTGGGTTGCCGCTCCCGTGGGGTTTTCAATCACGCTCACATCGTCCAACCAGATTTCACCGGCTGAGAGCATGCCAAGATTGAATTCGGACCACTGTGCGTCGGCTCCCTTGCTGGCGGCGGAGGTCGAGTCATAGGTATAGGTTTTCCATGCGGTGCGGCTGCTTTCATCACTGGCTGACCATGCACTTCCGCGCGAGTTGTCCGCATCCAGATCGCGGAGTTCCAGCGACGATCCGCCACCATCCGCCGTTTCAGGCCACTGGCCTCCTTCGTAATAGCGCACGCGGTCTGCGATGTTTTTGGATGGATCGCGCAGCTCGATGTTTTCTCCGCTGCGCGAGAGACTGCCGGTAAAGGTGCCAAGGATGCGGGCGGAGGGATGGGCGGTGGCGAACAAGGTGGGGGACTTGACCACGGAGGCGTGCTCTCCTGCAGCGAGAAAGGTGCCGGGGGCGAAATTGAAGCTGATGCCATCGGCGAGCGACCAGTCTGTCAGATCAACGGTCTGGTTGCTGCGGTTGGCGATTTCCACCCATTGGTTTTCCGAATCCCGCATCGGCAGGGCGGCGGTGGCCGGGGAAATGAGACGGCGGAGGTCGAGCTTGAGACCGAACACCATATCGCTGCTGATAACACTGCTCTGATGGACTTCTACAGATATCCGGTTAGGGCCCACGATGAGTCCGGTGGAGGGTAGATTCACTGATACCAGCGACGCATTGGTCACCGGTGTGGTGGCCAGCGTTTCAGGTCCTACTGCTCCCGCAGTCATGTTGAAACGATGGATCTCCACGCCATTGAGATAGAACACAGCTCCGTCATCGATTTGATGGGTCAGTTCAAGCGAATCCGCAGTGTCGAGATCTGTCTGGCTCAGCGAAAACTCCCGTTCGAAATAATGGGTGACCGTGCTCGCTAAGAAGGGCGTGGCGGTGGTGGAAAGGGGCACGGACAGAGTGCTATTCTCGACGCCGATCGGACCGGTTGCCGACTTCCAGTTGCCACCGGCAGGATGGGCGACGGTGGCCCAATTGGCGGCCAGGTTTGCATCCGCGCTGTTATATCTCCAGACTTGGTTGTAGTTAGATAATGTCTGAGTCTGATAGACGGCAGGCACTGCTGGGGCAGCTGGCAGCGATGGCGGATCATAGAGGATTTCGCTGATCACGATGGCATCCGAAATGGAGAATGCATTCCCAGAATCCGGTGTGGGCGCGGACGGATACATCCACTCCGAACCATGGGCTGGAGAAAGTCCGCGCAGGCGGTTGGTGGCTTGGCGGCTATCGATCACTGCGGACTTGGCGGCATTGAAGAGGAAGAGTTTCTCATCATTGGCCGGACGGAAGCCCAGCATGCCCTCGGTCACCAGCAACAAGTCGCCGGGTGCCAGCGAACCTGATGGAAGTGTGAACTGGGCCGGGACATCGGTGCCACGAGATATGACCATGCCGCTGTAGCTAATGGTGGATCCCGAGGTATTGACCAGTTCCAGGAAAAAAGTGCCCGCTGCGACGTTGGTAGCGCTGATTTCATGAAAGCGGAACCCTTCCGCAGCAGGGCCTGTAGGGAAATTGTCCGCAGAGGGTGTGCCGCCGACTTGGGCAGAATGAGTCCATTGTGCGGCAGGGCCACTCGAAGTGTAGGGCAGGCGTTTCGCCAGGGTGACGCCCGAGTTGTCCGGGGCGGCCGGCCATGGATCGTTGTCGCCGAAGTCGATCTCATCCATCATGCGCTCGCTCTGATTGATCAGGCGGAGTTGCTCGCCACTGTTGGCGATGCTGCCTGTAAATGGGCCGAACTGCCCTGCGCCGGGAGTTTTTGCCACCACGATGAAGGCCCCCGGCTGCACGATTGTGTTGGGTGGAAACGTGTAGCCAATGCCATCGAAGCGCCATCCGGAGATATCGACACGGATGCCCATTTGATTGAACAACTCGATCCATTCGCCATTTTCGGAAGTTCCGGCCGGATTGTATTGGATCTCATTGAACACCACGACGGAGTCCGGAGACGCCGTGGCATGAAATGAGGATAAGGCGAAGCAAGCTGCCGCCAGTAAGGAACATCGGGACATTTGAGAAGCTGAATCGGGGTAGGGGAAAATGGAGGCGATTCCCTGGGTTCTGAAAGCAGCTTGCGGCGATGTGCGAAGTGGGTGGTTCGCGAAGCAAGCGACCTTCGAGAATTAAGCAGCCATCGCTTTTCCGTCAAGTTGATCCGGGCTTGGATCAAATGGGAGGTAAGGAGAATTTTCGGTCGGATTGTGGCTGGAAAATCCGTGGTTCGATGCCACGCTCGCCGAATGGAAGCGCAAGTGACGATTCTTGAGGCAGTCAAGTTGGTGAAAGTGTTCGGTGAGTCGACCGCTCTCGATGGACTTTCCTTCGCGGTTGCGAAAGGGGAATCGCTTGGATTGCTGGGCGTGAATGGAGCTGGGAAAACCACAGCCATGAACTTGTTGCTCGGCCTGACGACTCCCACCTCGGGTCAAGTCCGGATGTTTGGATTGGATCTGTGGAAACACCGAATCGAAATTCTGAAGAAGGTCAATTTCTCATCCGCCTACACCAACCTCCCATCCAACTTGCTGGTGTGGCAGAATTTGACCGTCTTCGCGAAGTTGTATGGAGTGAAACGTCCGAAAGAACGGATCGAGCATCTCCTGGAACTGCTGGATATCACTCACTTGCGCAAGTCCGTCACAGGGCGACTCTCCGCAGGAGAATCCACGCGGGTGAATCTGGCAAAGGCTCTGCTCAATCAACCGGAGTTGTTGTTGCTCGATGAACCCACGGCCTCGCTTGACCCGGACATTGCCGACCGGGTGCGCAAACTGCTCCGCAAGCTTCAGGCGGAAACCGGTTTGTCAGTGCTTTACACCTCTCACAACATGCGGGACATCGAGGAGGTTTGTGATCGCCTGATCTTTCTTCACGGCGGCAAAGTGCTTGCGGAAGGCACTCCGGGCGAGGTGCATGAGCGTTTCAACCGCACATCGCTCGAAGATCTTTTCATCGGGGTGGCCCGCGGAGAAGTCGCCGGCATCGGCATCCAACCCTGAAATTCCAATCCAAACCCATGCCATTTTCCTTCAATACCGTCAGCGCCTTGGTTTTGAGATATCTGTTTCTCTACACCCGCCATCCGGTGCGCTTCGTGGAACTCATCTTCTGGCCCTTGGTGGATCTGCTTGTTTGGGGATTCCTCACGGTTTACCTGCAAAAACAAGGTGCTGGGACCTTTCCCACGGCGATCACGTTCCTGATCGGGGCGATGATTCTATGGGACGTGATGTTCCGCTCGCAACAAGGGGTGGCCATCTCGTTTCTGGAGGATGTCTGGACAAGAAACCTGCTCAACGTCTTCGTCGCACCTGTTAGAACCGTCGAGTATGTCGCGGCAACCTGCGTGGTGGGCGTGTTGCGGGTGGCATTCACGCTGGTCATCCTCGCCGTCGTGGCGGCCTCTGCTTACCAGTTCAACATCACCAGCATGGGGCTCGCCTTGCTGCCGTTTCTGGCCAATCTGATTTTGTTCGGCTGGTTTCTCGGTATGATTTCCACAGGCCTCATCATGCGGTGGGGCCAGGCTGCTGAGAGTCTTGCCTGGGCGGTCCCTTTTTTCATCCAACCTTTGGCAGCGGTGTTCTATCCGGTCTCGGTCCTGCCCGCGTGGCTTCAACCGATCGCCCACGCACTTCCCTGCACGCCGGTGTTTGAAGGCATGCGGGCGGTACTTTCCGGCGGAGGAATTCCTTGGGGCAGCTTGCGATCCGCACTGCTGCTCAATCTCGTCTGGGGCTCGATTGCGGCGACGTTTTTTGCCCTCAATCTTCGGCACGTCCGCAAGACCGGCTTGCTGGTGAAGGTGGCGACTCAATGAGCCGCATTCACAAGCGACATCACGGATCGCGCGGGGACTTCGAATGGCGATGAGGCGTCGAGCGCATCGCCACGTTTCAGATTGGATTCGGCGGAAGTAGTGTAGGGGATAAGCTCGGCGGAAGCATTCTCTGGACGTCCGTTCATGCGGATTCTAACAGAAGCAGGCTTGTCGGACATGTTGACGAAAACGGCGACATGATTCCGTTTGGATTCATCTGTATAGGCGGATGCCATCAGTCCGTGAATGTCCTGGGTTCCTCCTGTCATTTCGACGCGACGCATGCCGGGGCGGATGAAGCGACTGAAGTTGCCCAGCGACCAGAGGGTCTTGGATTCGAGGATGTTTTCGGGATTGCCCGGGCGTTTTTAGTCAGTGTAGATCAGCCCGCTTTTGTAGTCCTCGTTTGCCACCGCGAGCCACCATTGCCAGGCGGAAGCGTTGACGAGTGTGAGATCGAGATGGATCACCCGTGCGACCCGCAGAGCGGTGTCCATGCCAAGATCGCGACCGTGTTCCATGACACAATATTCGCTTTGCCATAACTTCCATCCGGGTTTTGCAGCAAGTGCTTTGCCCAAGGCCAGCCGGTGGGGGACCAGTTGATCCGGTATCTTGTCGGACCAATAACTGTGATAACTCATCACTCCGCCGAGACCTTTCACGAGGCGCTTGTCTTGCGTGAAAAATTCCAGATAGTTTCCATAATCCGCTTTCCATTTGGAAGTGGCCCCGGGGTCGAGTTCATTCGACCTGTCCGAAGGCGGAAAACGAAAAACCAAGGGAGCAGAAGAAACCAAGGAGGAGCAATCGGAGTGACATGACTATTTGACTGACCACTCGATGATCCCCGAGCCGGATTCTTTATGGAGAGTGGGGAAATGGATTTTCAGATACCGGACGTCGATGGGCCGGGAAATGACAATCGGAGAACCGGAAACCGGCTTGTCTCCATGATCTGCGAGCTTTTCCCAAGTGGTTCCATCCTTTGATGCGGAAAGCATGAAATGATAGGGTTGCCATGCATACTCAAAGCGAATCGATTGGGATGAAATCGCACGGACCTCGCCGAGATCCATCTGGATCCATGCGTCTTTCGCATCGGCTGAAGCCGCCCAAAGCGTGGCAAAGTTGGCGTCCCCCGCGCGGGCTGCCTTGGTGTGAGGATTCCGTTCACTGGATGCGGTGAAAGTGGCATTGGAGGCTTTCCCATCCCGCCGGAAGGGAGCCGGAGCTTCATGGGTGGGACGAATCTTTTCCATCAAACCTTCCTTTGTGAATCGAAGCTCGTCCACGCAAACCTGCCTGCCAATAAAGGCGGGATCGAAGGGTATGCTGTGCCGATGATAGAGAATATAATGTTTCCCATCGCGCTCGAACACCGAGTGGTGGCCCGGCGAGCTGATCTGATTGCCTGGATCGGTGACAAGAATGGGGCTGTTGGCAGCCTCTTCAAACGGTCCCATGGGAGTTTTTCCCATCGCGTAGTGGACCTGATAGGTATCCTCGATGGTTTTGCCATCGGAATACATGAGATAATAGGTGTCCTTGTGTTTCACCATGAAAGGTGCCTCGAAATAATGGGCAGGCGTCACGTCCTTTACCTCTCCATCGAAACTCACCATATCCGCTTTGAGTTTCACGACCCAGCATTTGCCGTTGACCCAGTTGTGGCCCGAGCCCCAGTAGAGATAGGCAGCACCATCGCTGTCCACGAAAGCCTCGGCATCGATCATATGGTAGCCCGGCCTGAACCCCCAATCGACGAGGGGTTTGCCGCCGTTTGCATCCTTCCATGGCCCGAGCGGTTGATCTGCCACGCCTGCCCAGATCTCGCTACCCACCGAAACATACATGTGGAATCGCCCGTCAGCTCCGCGGACGACCGATGGCGCCCAAACCATACTGCCCTTGGAGTTTGAACTGGTGCATGCCTGCTTGGTCGGCCAATTGAGAGTCCGATAGGTCCATTCCTTGCAATCGGCCGATTCCCAGCAACCCAGAGTCTCTCCACCCCATGGATCGAGCGTGGCGTATATGTAGTGTTTCCCTCCAAAAGAAACGATAGAAGGATCGGCAAAATATCCCGGCAGGATCGGATTGGCGAGGCCTGGTTTGTGACCTGTTAGATCGCCTGCGGTGGTTGCCGCGGTAGCGAGAAATAGTGATGCGAGAGTGGCTCGAAGCATGAAAAACCCTACGGTCCCTAGTGGAACAATCTCTCCGATGAGGATCAGAATCCGATAGAAGCCCCGCCATCCACCGGCAAAACCACGCCGGTCACAAATCGCGCGGCAGGAGACGTCAGATAGACGGCGGCCCAGCCGATATCTGCCGGATTGCCGAAACGTCCCATGGGGGTGCGACCGAGGATCTTGTTCTTACGGTTCTCATCTCCCGCCATCGCTTTGAGAAGCATGGGGGATTCGATCCATCCCGGAGCGATCGCATTGACGCGGATGCCATGAGGGGAGACCTCGGTGGAAAGTGCGCGGGTCATGCCGACGTAGGCGCTTTTGGCGGCGCTGTATGCGAGAACCAGGGGAATCCCGAAAAGAGACGCCATGGATGCGGTGAAAAGGATCGATCCATGGCCCCGGGCAATCATGCCAGGAAGGATGGCATTGTTCAATGCGTGGGCAGCGCAAACGTGGGTTGTTAGGACAGATTGAAATTCCGTCGAAGTGGTTTCGATGGCCGGCTTCTTGATGTGGATGCCTGCATTGTTGACGAGAATGCTGATGGGCGAGCCCGCTGCTTTCTCGGCGGAGTCTGCTAGATCCGCAGCCCGGTCCAATTCAGTGATGTCGTGAACCACATAGCTGGCCGATGCACCGAGCGCCGCAACTGCCTTGACGAGTTCTTCTTCACGCCGACCAGCCAGCACCACCCTTGCCCCAGCGGCGACCATGCAGGTGGCAATACCGAATCCAAGGCCAGTTCCGCCTCCGGTAATGAGTGCGGTTTCGCCGTCGAGAGAGAATGCCTGTTGTGGTGTCATGTGGAGGAAAACGGCACAAAGGCACCAAGTGTGTCACTTCCCTTCAAACAAAATCCATCGCACGATCCCGGAATTTCATTCTTTCTTTTCCTCAATCCGGAAATCCGGAAATCCCATGATCCGGGGGATCGTCATGCCCTGGGGCTTGAGGACGAAGTAGACGGATCGAGCTTTGGGCTGGTGACTCCAAGTCGTTTCGCACAATGGCTCTGCGCGCTCTTTTCCTGGAGGAATGAACTGGATGTTCACATGGTAGTCCTCAGCACCCGAAGCAGGTGGATCGAGAATGATGCGGGCGTTGGGCTCGACCACCAGTTTGCGGCTTCCGACCAAGCCGCCGATTCGGCAGTCGGTCAAATTGAACCAGAGCTGGTGGCCTAACAGGAATTTTTCGGCATTCGCATTGATGACCTGCATTTTTACCGGGGCAACTTTGTTGGCGGGATCGCCAGACACCAACAAATAGAAGTCTGCCACGTCCTCCGAGATTTTCGCCGTGGGCGCGCCGACTGGGACGACCGATGTGGCTCCCGGTTCGGGAGTGGCAGGCGGAGGCTTGGGCAGGAGGGCGATGCTCAACTCTCCTGCTGCGATCGAATAAACCGGCGAAAAGCCCATGCGGGTGAGTTCCACTTCCTGGGATGAAGTGCCATCGAAGAGGTGGAGTTTTTCAGGTGCATCGGCCGGACCGCTGAGAAAGAGGATCCGGCACGTGCGCGAAGCGGCCTCCGCCGTGAGAGCGGAGAGTCCAACAAAAATCAAAAGAAGAGGGATCAGACGCATGAAATGGATTGGTGCAAGACCTTGTTGGTAGAACGAGCGGGAATCAAACTTCTTTATCCGCCAACCAGCGGAATGAGATGATTTCGAAACGTCTTCCAAACGTCTGGTTGGCAACGCTGGTTGGAAGCCCGGTGATATCGGCCTTGTCTTTCTGATCGACAAAGGCGCGGGTGCGGCGAACCACGACTTCGCAGGTGGCCGTGGCGATCACCTTGTTGCCGGTGGCGTCACGGGCATCTCCGTAGGCCCGAATGGTGAAGGTGTCATCGCGGGCCGAGAGGATCGGCGCGAGAGGCCTGAGCACATCCGCCTGACGAGTCCAACCTGGCAGGCCGTAGGCATTGAAGCCGACTGCTGCATCGGGAAACTGATACCCGGCGGCGGCACTCGAAGGCGGTGTGGCAGTCGATGGTTTCGACATTGACTGGAGCACATTGAAGGGGTTGGCGGAACCCTTTGCGAGTTGGTTCAAGGCAGCCTGGATGGTGCCTGCGAGGGCTAGATCCCCTGAAGATAGCTGGCGAT
>JBBARN010000057.1:0-38861 GCA_040399845.1 Luteolibacter sp.
TCCCAGTGGGTGTAGAGGAAGTTTTCCTTGTGATGGGCGAGGCACCACTTGGCCATGATCGAGCCGCCGCGGGAAACGATGCCGGTCATGCGGCTGGCGGTCATCGGGACGAAGCGCAGCAGGACGCCGGCGTGGATGGTGAAATAATCGACGCCTTGCTCGGCTTGTTCGATGAGGGTGTCGCGATAGAGTTCCCACGTGAGGTCCTCGGCCTTGCCGTTCACTTTTTCGAGTGCCTGATAGATCGGCACGGTGCCGATGGGCACGGGCGAGTTGCGAAGGATCCACTCGCGGGTGGCGTGGATGTTTTTGCCGGTGGAGAGGTCCATCACCGTGTCCGCGCCCCACTTGGTGGCCCAGCGCATTTTTTCGACTTCCTCTTCAATGGACGAGGCGACGGCGGAGTTGCCGATGTTGGCGTTGATTTTGACGAGGAAATTGCGGCCGATGATCATCGGTTCGCATTCCGGGTGGTTCACATTGAGCGGAATGATCGCACGACCGGCGGCGACTTCCGATCTAACAAATTCCGGCGTGATCTCGGCCGGAATGCGCTGCGGAAAGCGCTTGAAGATGCCGGGGGTGTAATCGGTTTGCTCCTGCGTGGAACCGACGTGTTGTTTCCCGAGATCATTGCGAACGATGTCCTCTTTCAAATCGGAAATCTTCAATCGCAAATCGGCAATCTTCATGTTTTCCCGGATGGCGATGAATTCCATCTCCGGCGTGATGATGCCTTGGCGGGCGTAGTGGAGTTGGGTGACGGGAGTGCCGGTGGAGCGGAGCGGGCGGCGGCGCTCGGCGGTGAGGCCGGGGAACTCGATGAACTTGTTGGCGCGCTCGGATTGGGAGGCGTATTCGGCGTGTTTTTCCGTGAGGTAGCCGTTGTCCTGCGGTTGCACGGGGCGGCCATCGTAGGCTTCGACATCGTTGCGGGCGAGGATCCACTCGCGGCGGAGAGCGGGCAGGCCTTGGTCGGAAGTGCCGGTGAAGGCAGGATCGCCCCAAGGGCCGGAGCAGTCATAGACGCGGACGGGATCGTTTTTCTCGATGCGGCCGTTGAAGGACTTGGTGTCCGAAAGCGTGATTTCGCGCATCGGAACGCGCACCGAAGGGTGGATCTGCCCCTCGACGTAAACGCGGGTGGAGGCGGGAAGTGGGGAGCGGGAGGCATCGTGGGTTTCGGCGCTCGGGCTGACGGTTCCGGTGGATTCTTCGGGGCGGATCATGGTGGAAGAGGTTGAGAGTTGATGGTTGAGAGTTGAGAGCAAGAAAAAGGCCGTGCGGATGAGGCACGGCCGGAGGGAAGGGGAGTTGGCGGGACTCGACTTCCTACGGCGGCATGACCCGCGTCAGGTTCGGAGGGTCTTTTCCGCGCGTCGGAAAATCTCGGCTCAGCGATCGGCGAGCACCCCTGTCGTCAAGGCACGATGCAGGCAACTTGGGAATCTGCCAAGCGGGAATTTGGCGGCGGAAATCGAATCCGAAGCTCCGAAGGACGTCGTGGGGCGGGCTACTTGGTTGAAACCGGAGCGGAGTCACCGTTGGAAACAAACTCGTCTTTGCTGAGAACCCCATCGTGGTTGGCATCGAAGCGCTTGAAGCGGGCGGGCGCATCCTTTGGATCCGGCTGCCGGATCAGGAATTCTTCCTCGCTGAGTTTGCCGTCTTGATTGCCATCGCGTTGGGCAAACATCTGCGCGCGATTCCGCTTGGGAGTCGCTTTTGTGGCGTTGGTTCCGGGAGTGGTTTTCTGAGACTTGGAAACTTGCGCTTTCGCTTCCGGCATCGCCTGGATGAGTGCTGCGAGTTTCTGGGTGACTTCGGGTTGGCTTGAAGCAAGGTTTCTGGTTTCACCGGGATCGGCCTGATAATCATACAACTCGTATTCCGCGGTCGATGGGGCGGCACCCGGCACTTTCCATTCGACCAACCGGTAGCGGTCGTTTCGCACGGCCCGGCCAATCCGTTGGTTTCGTGGGTAGACGTGGGTGA
This sequence comes from Luteolibacter sp., assembly GCA_040399845.1. Lineage (GTDB taxonomy): Bacteria > Verrucomicrobiota > Verrucomicrobiia > Verrucomicrobiales > Akkermansiaceae > Luteolibacter. Next base: position 1,996 of record JBBARN010000057.1, read on the forward strand.
CGAATTCGCGGTGTTCCTGATCAGGTTGTTTGAGGGTCGCGGCGAAGCTCTTGCCATCCAAGCCCTCCCGTGCAGGCAGCCCTGCCAGTTCCACGAGGGTGGGATAGAGATCGACGGTTTCCACCAGCGCCTTGCTGTGTGCCGCTTTGCCTTCGGGCAAGGAGACGATGAGCGGAATGCGGGTCGCCTGTTCGTAGTTGGTATGCTTGCACCACATCCCATGGTCTCCGAGGTGCCAGCCATGATCTCCCCAGAGCACGACGATCGTATTCTTTTCGAGATCGAGCCGCTTCAACTCCGCGAGCACCTTGCCCAACTGGGCATCCATATAACTGGTGGCGGCATAATAACCATGAATCAAATGACGTGTGAGTTCATCGGGCAAGGGATCATTGCCACTCGGAATCCCGACATAACCTCTCAACTCACCTCCGAACTGAGGTGCGTAGGAGGGGGCTCCCTCCGGGGCTGTCTTGCGCGTGGGTTGGGGCAACTTCGATGGGTCATGCATATCCCAGTATCGTTTCGGTGCCACGAAGGGGAGGTGGGGTTTGAGAAATCCGACCGCCATGAAAAACGGTTGCCCTGCGGTCTTGGCCGCTTGCAATCGGCGCACGGCCTCCGCCGCGATCTGGCCGTCACTGTAAGTCTCGTCGGGCACATCAGCGGATTCCGTCGCGGCTCCTCTCGGCGATTGATCCGCGCGTTTGTTTCCTCCCTTGTTTCCCTCGGGGGCTTGGGGCTGATTTTCCTTCAATGCATATCCGGCAAATTTGCCACCGAAATGGGGGACATCCCAAGAGGCGGCGTCCTCCTGATTCCCGTGGCCCACGTGCATGATTTTTCCCAGTGACTGCGCCTTGTAGCCCGACTCGCGGAAATGTTGGGGGATGGTGACCGCATCAGGACGGGAGATGCGGAAATTCGTGCCGAGATCAAAGATGCCAAGCGTCTGGGGACGCAGGCTGGTCATCAGGGCGTTCCGCGATGGCGCGCAGACGGCTTGGTTGCAATAGGCGCTGTCAAACACGACCGACCGGCCCGCCAGAGCATCGATGTTCGGGGTTCTTGCAAAGGCATCCCCATAACACCCCAGCGTTGGCTTGAGGTCATCGACGCAGATCATCAGGATGTTTGGCTTTTTTACCTCGGCAAAGGCAGCGCCACCAAGGGTCAAAATAACAAACCAGCAGGAAATCGGACGGATCAACATTTTGACTATAACCCTCATCGACAGGAAAAGTTGCGGAAAATCTCCATTGGCGATCATTCTCCTGGATTCAAGTCATCATTGTAAAATCCGTTCTTCATGAATGCTTCGATCTTTTCCCGCGAGTCGGCGGGCAGGGTTCCGAGCCATTGATCGACGGCATCCGGATCGTATGGTTTCCAGTTCATGGCGAGATTCATCTGCACCCTGAGTTTGGTTTCACCGGGAGGCAGGGTTTGCACCCACTGGCTGGCGGCCTCGGGATCCTGGCGCGACCATTCTACCGCAAACTCCGAGGCTCTGTGGATGGGGGTAGTTTCGAAAGGATCGATGTGATCGCTCTCAAAAGGATGGACGATGATTTGGCGCATGGCCTCCGCAACCAGCGAACGATCGAGTTGGTTGAACTGATATTTGCTGCTGGTGATGATTTTCGCAGCGTTCGTCTTTTGGTCCTCTGGCAGGTCGCGAAAACGGGCACTGAGTTCGTTGATTTTCCCTGCATCCCATTGTCGAAGTGTCGAAAGGAGTAAGTCCGGATCGCTCTTTGGCGATGCGGGTGCGATGGCATGCTCCAACCAATCGGATGGACTTTCGATGGATGCCGCCAAACCTTCGGAAGTGGCGGTCGGGTTCATCCACTGTCGGGCGTAGTTCCGATCTTCTTCGGTGCGCAGCAAGCCGATCAATTCCTCTGCCTTGTCCTTGTGATTCCTGAACACATTGCTGATCAGGACTTTTCTCGTGTCTTGATCGAGTTCAGCCGCGTCCATCAATTGCAATGCCTGCGCGGGGTGATCCAACCCCATGGCGGAAACAGTTCTGGAGCGGATCGCTTGAGCTTGCTCTACGGTGAAACCCGAAGCTTCCAAGTCGGCATTCCACCAATGGGTGGCGTTGGCTGAATCGATCAAGTGATAATAATTGTTGGCGATCTGGTTCTTCCAAGCAGGGGGAAGATTTGCGAGTTCGTTGATGAGAGTGCTTTTGAGGTCGCTCCATTGCGACATGCATTCGGAAAAAACCTTCCAACCGTCGGGTCGCTCAACCAGCTTGGCGAACTCCGAATCGAACGAACTCCGCAGGCGCTCCGCCACCAATGCAGACTCAGCCATGCGGCGCATTTCTCCCGGCAGGGAATCCAGACTGGTCTCCAACCCTGCGGGCGATGACTTGGCCAGAGAGGCCAAGATATCCCGATTGTGCAATGCATCGAGATCCATACTGAATCCATCCGAATTTCCCGAAGGCAGGTAAGGCAGACAGAGCATGGCGAATCGTGGATTGCGTTTTGCGATTTCAGCCAGTGATAATTGTTTCTGTTCCTTCGACAGCCGATCCTTGAAGATAGATAACACACGATCCGGTTCCTGTTCTGCCCAGGATGCCATCATGATACCGGATTGGCCCGATCGGTTCTTCAAGCGCCAAAACAAGAGTCCTTCCGGGTCTTTCTTGTTCCATCGATCGATGAGGATTCGTTTGAATAGCAAGATATCAAATCCCGCGCCGGTCTGGAACCACTCGCCTTCCATCCAGGATGCGATGTCCGTTGTCGGGAGTTGGAGGGCGAGATCGATGGCGGCGCGCATGCGTTCTTCCGGCGAGGCAATCGCCTTCAACGAGGCCATTCGTTGGCGGACAGCGGACGAGGGGCCGAGATCGCGGACAGCCCGCTGCGGGCGTTGGATGGAACTCGGGGTTTCCGTCTTCCGGGGCGATGTTGTTAGAGAATGCCCTGCCGTTTTCCAACCGCATAGGGCCATCGCAATGAATCCAATCGCTGCGGCGAACCTGTAATTGGTTTGGTTGGAAAACAAGTTCATGGGATCAGGGGGATTCAAAGGATTGAATCATCTTGTGAAATGGATCCTTCTCCGCCGCCGGGATGTTGGCGGTTTTCAACCAGTTTTCAGGGGCTCCAGGTTGGCTTTGATGCCATTGATGCAGCATGCTCTTGAGGCTTGATTGCATCATGGGAGAACCGATGGCCCATTCCGCCGCCTCTTGGAATTGATCGCGTTTGCTGAGTTGGTCCACTATCACTTCGACCGCCGGATTGCGCACGTCCGGATCTGTCTGCCGATTCAACCAATCCGCATAGGCGGCGATGTCATTCTTTGCCCATCGGGTTGCCATTTCGGAAAACGGTCCACGCGTCCCCATGAGTCCTCGGGTGCTTGGCGAGATCGATTCGAGCAAGCGATCAGGCATTTCGACGATTAGACGGCCAACCAGTTCTTCCGCATCCTTGAGTGGAGCGCCGCTCCAAGACATTCCTTCCGAATAGCTAATAAAGGTGGTGTTTCCGAGTGCATTTGGAAGAACTGTAAAGAGCTTCTCCGCAACCTCTAGCGCCGAATCCGGATCCGTTTTTACGAGGCTGAGGCCCACTGCTGCGAGTCGCTCGGCAGCAATGCGGGGAGCCTTGGTGGTCTCTGCTTGGACACGCGCTGCCTCGGGATCGCTTTTCAGGAGACTTTCGAATAAGGCAGCCTCCATGCTTCGCTTCGCTTCGCCATTCGGGGTTTGGTCTGCAAGACGCTGCAGTGCATCCGGATGGAGTTCAGCCATCGTTTGTGCGAGGTGTTTCATGGCCTTTTCGTGGCTGCCATATTGTTCGATGACGCCCTCCTTATGGTTTTGCATCCAATCAAAGGCGGCCCAAGGATCCTGTTGAATGAGCTTGTTGAATAATTGCTCGTTGAAGGGATGGCCATGTTCCTTGAGAAACTCGAGCATCGCCTCAGCTTGGTCGTTATCATGCCCCCGGGACATGGCCATCAGTGCGACTTCTTTGCAGTCTTCAGGAATTTCATCGAAATGTTCCCGAAGCCAGGCCCCTTGGAATTCGCCGATCCCGCGCACCACGCTGGTGATCAGATGGTCCTGATGAATGGCCGCATGCAGCGCGGCACTTGGATCATGAACGGCCCAGGCACGCCATGCTTGTTGTTCTTCTTCGGTTCCGGCGGTAGCGGCAATGGCAGCCTGTGGGTCGAGGCGAGTCCAATGAATGAAGATCAATTCGTTGATCTCATCTGTGCGGCTTGGTCTTTGTTTGTAGTTCTGCCAGAAAGCGGCGATCTCAGGCTCGCTTGCGTCAATGAGCCACAGTGCAAGCTTGGGGTAGAGTGAGTCATCCTGAATTCCGATGATGGTTTCCAACGTATCGGCGGACCTCAATGTGGAGATCCCAGAGGGAAGCTCCGGATTGCGGTTTTCGGCATTTCTTGTGGAACGAACGGATTTCTCATTCCGATCAACCCTTGGATCAGCGGGTTCAGGCACCAGATTTTCAAATACCCGGTTCCCGGTGAAACCAAACAGGAAACCCGTGAAACACAGCCCACAAACAAGGATTGGTCGATTGATGTTCATTGGCGCGGGCTTGCTGGGAAATGTCATATGCAATTTCCAGTGAGCGTCAAGATCAAGCGGGACGAGTGGAGGCAGATCGCCTGAATTCGCTGAAATCGGAATTGCGTAGGGTTCCACCCCATGGTGCTGCAAACAGGGAAGGGATAGGTTCCCGCAATCAAAAGAAATGGAGTGGTTATGGTCATTGGTCCTGTGGAATTGAGGTATTCATCCGTCACTGGCGCCGACTCAGGGATAGGGTGAACACCCCATTGAACGACGTGGCAAGTCGGGTCCATGTTGTTGTTATGAAGAAACACTCATGCCGATTCGCTTCGCTTCTCATTCCTGTCGTCGCATCCTTGACTCTCAGTTCCTGTGTTGTTCCCGTTGTTGACGGAACCCAGTATCCATCAAGCGGAGGCGGGCACATGGTTTATACGACTCTACCCACTACCTTTGTCGGGAGCACCTATTATCATCAAGGTCGCTATTATTCGGGTGGAAACTACCAAACCGGACGCTATCGCTACGATGGCCGAGTTTATGACCAACGCTATTTTTACAACGGCAGATACTATTATGGCGGTCGCTATCAACAGCATCAGGCGAGGGGAGTGGTGCGGGACCAACACCCGGATCCGCGCCGGGTCAATCAACGCAACGCGATCCATCGTCCCTGATATTCAATCATGGCAACCGGAAGATCATCTTTCAAGGGATCGAGATGCGGTGATCTCAATGGAGCTGAGGAGACACAACGCCAATCAGCGCCATGAAGAACAGCGGGCCAACCACGATCGCGGTGCCTGTTGATGTCATTCCCAACCCGGGAGTCAACTGGCGCTGCGAAGGCCAAGAAATCATTCTCTCGATTACTGGTGATTGGCAACGGAATGGACCATCCGTGGCCGTTGGAGGTGAGGTTCCCGGTTCACCTCCTACTAGATACGAAGTGGGCTCGCTGGGTAAGTTTGACTCATCCTTGCCTGCATATCTCTTCGCACTATGTCGATTGAATGACGGCGGGCGTCCGACTGACGATCAGGCACCATCCCTTGAAGGTCTTCCCAGCGATTTGCGGGGACTGTTGGATTTAGCCCTGTCTGTGCCTGAAGAGATTGCCAACCAAGCCAATCCCAGTCCCTCCTCTGAAATCCGCAAGCTGGGCAAGGCCAGCATCGCCGTTTGGGGACAAGTCCGGGAACTCGCGAATTTTACCGGCAAAACCATGATCTCCATAGGACATCTCTGCTCCGGACATGCCCATTTCCGATCGAGGGATTTCTGGCTTGTGATTCAACAGTGCGGAGTGCAGGCATTGCCGATCGTTTCATTGATCAGTTTTCTCATCGGGCTGATCCTCGCATTTGTTGGAAACGTGCAACTTTCCAATTTCGGAGCGAACCTGTTTGTGGCGGATCTGGTGGGGATCGCAATGGTCCGTGAGATGGGGGTGGTGATGACGGCGATCATCATGAGTGGCCGCACCGGAGCTGCTTTCGCCGCATATATCGGCAGCATGAAAGCGAACCAGGAGATCGATGCCTTGCGGACCTTTGGCTTTGACCCCTTCGATTTTCTCGTCCTGCCCCGCGTGCTTGCCCTTGTGTTGATGATGCCCTTCCTCACCATCTATGCCAACATTGTGGGCATCCTTGGCGGTATGCTCGTCGGGGCCTTCGTGGGCATTCCTCCGATTCTCTATTGGACCGAAACACTCACCTCCGTCGATCTCACCAACTCATCCCTCGGAGTTCTGAAAAGTGTTTTCTTCGGTGCCGCCATTGCCATCAACGGTTGCATGCAAGGCATGGCTGCGGAGGACTCGTCCGCAGCCGTTGGCGAGGCGACGACTCGTGCGGTGGTTGCCTCAATCACGGCCGTCATCGTTCTCGACTCCGGATTTGCCGTGATCTTCACCATGCTCGATATCTGACTCATGCCTGCCAAAATAAAAATTGAAAATCTCACCCTGTCTTATGGGACATTTGTGGTGATGCATGATCTCAACTTCGAGGTCGGCAATCGGGAGATTTTTGTCATCATGGGAGGCAGCGGTTGTGGAAAGAGCACATTGCTCCGTCACTTGATCGGCCTTCTTGAACCGACAACGGGAGCGATCCATTATGATGACATCAACTTCACCACCGCCACGCAGGAGGAACGCAAACCATTGATTCGTCAGTTCGGTGTGATGTATCAATCCGGTGCCCTTTGGTCCTCGCTCACCTTGGGTGAAAACATTTCGATGCCCATCGAGGAAAGCGGAAATGTGCCTGCAGACAGGATCCGCGAGCTCGTGTCCTACAAGCTCGCGCTTGTGGGGCTCTCGGGCTATGAGTCCTATTATCCGGCGCAAATCAGCGGTGGGATGAGAAAACGCGCCGGAATTGCCAGGGCTATGGCCTTGGATCCGGACATTCTGTTTCTGGATGAACCGGGTGCGGGTCTGGATCCTTTGAGTTCGATGCGTTTGGACGACCTCATCCTGAGGCTTCGGGATGGCCAAGGCTCGACCATTGTCATCGTGACCCACGAGCTTGCCAGCATCTTCAAGATCGCGGATCAGGCCCTCTTTCTCGATACTGATACACGAACCCAAGGAGGCTTGGGCAATCCGAATGATCTGCGGGATCATTCGGAGAACCCAGCGGTCAGGCTTTTTCTCAACCGAGGCAGCATTCCGCTGACGTCGTCATGAGTAAAAAAGCGAGTCCTACTCTTATCGGTATCTTCACGCTTGTAGGACTGATCCTTGCTGCGGGCGGGCTGGTTCTCGTTGGAGCGGGGAAATTCTTCGAGAAGAGCAGCAACATGATTCTCTGTTTTGACAAAAGCGCGAACGGCCTGTTGGTTGGATCCGAGGTCCGATTCGGAGGGGTTCGAATCGGTCGTGTGACTTCCATCAAGGTGATCATCGATCAGAAGGGCGATCAAAAGATCATCCCTGTCGTCGTACAACTTTCGGCCAAAGACCTTAGGGATGTGAGCAGCACGTCTGCAAATGGGATCGATCTCGCAACCGAACCGGGCGTCAAGGCAGCGGTTGCGGACGGCTTGCGGGCACGGATGAAACAACAAAGCCTCCTGGGGACGATGACAGCGAATGTCCAAGTGGATTCCATGAGTCGGGCTCTTGAAATCCTGTTCCGGCAAATATGCGGAGGTATGTAAGGCTTAAACAAAGGCCATCCGATCAAAAATCAGCTGCCTCTGCTCGTGGTTGGGTTCCTGGATGAATTCCTTTTTCGCCTGTTCGTAGTCCACTTGTTTGATGGCATGGGGCGGATGACCTGCGAGGGTTGCAAGTTGGACGGTCCGCGCATAGATCATGGAGCGGGTCAAAGGGAAATCGATGCTTTTGGACTCATTGGAATTTCTTCCAGTTGAGCCCTCCATTAAGGGTGGAAATCGATTTGGGTAAGAGATGCTCATGTTGAGATTGTGGCTGGATTGGGATTTGCAAAAGAGGCATTTGGGAGAGTCTCCCAAATGCCTCAGGATATTCCTCGCACGGGTTACTTTTCGAGTCCTGCGAAGCCTTCCATGGATTTCGGAATCATAACTTTGCCCAGAGTGTGCATCACGCCGTTGGTGGCTGCGACATCGGTGCTATAGACCTTGGCTCCATCGATTTCGACTTTGTCGGATTCGACATCCACCTTGACCTTTTCTCCGTTCATGGTCTTGACGTTGCCATCTTTCAGATCGGCAGCGAGCACTTTGCCAGCCACGACGTGATAAAGCAACAATGAGCGGAGTTTCTCCTTGTTTTCGGGAAGCAGGAGCTTGGTGAGAACCGCTGCAGGCAATTTTCCAAATGCCTCGTCAGTGGGAGCGAACAGGGTGTATTCGCCCTTGGTGCCGAGTGTCGAATCGAGTTCTGCTGCCTTCAGCGCCTTGGTGAGCGTTGAGAAGGTCACGCTGTCGGCGATGATGGCGGTGAGTGATCCTGTTTCGATCATTGCCTTTTCTTCAACTTTGGTTGAATTGCCTTCGGGCTGTTCGGCTGATACTGCGGGATACGATGCAGCCAAAGAGATCATGAGGACGGCTTGGGTGATGTTCTTGGTTTTCATGGTTTGATGTAATGTAAGCAGGAGTGGCAGCTCGCCAATCCATAGAACTGCAACATCGGTGTGCTGATCGGGATTCGCTATGGGGTGAACGCCCCATCTTGCTGGAATCGAGCTGCGGGTAGGGTTGGACCCCATGGTTTGATTTGGATTTCCCGTGGATACTCATGGGACTCGAAACCCGAGGTCGGAGATCCAGTTGTAAGATCTCCGATCGGTCATCCGGGTCACGAAACAACAACCCAACGAATCATGAAACGACACCATGCCCTTGAGAAGCCAGAGTTAAAAGATCCCCATTTTGTATGTCGAGGGATCCGACGATGGATGTTGGCAACGTCTTTCCTGATCGCGGTTTGCAGTTATGGATTCCCGAACGCACACGCTCAAAGTTCCGACGTGGATGTCGCAGGAGTTCAGGTTCTCACAAGAGGCCCGGTGCACGAGGCATTCGCAGGAGTGGTGAATTTCAATCCGGAGCCGGGTGTGATTGTGTTAAAGACTCCTCCGGAGCCCATTGACGAAATTCCTCCCGAACTGCGTCCGGAGGGAGATAATATTACCTGGATTCCAGGTTACTGGTCGTGGGATGACGAGCCGAACGAGTTCATGTGGATCAGTGGCACTTGGCGTGCACTGCCGCCGGGACGTGAATGGATCGCCGGGTATTGGGCGACGTCCGGAACGGGCAATCAATGGATATCCGGTTATTGGGAGGATTCGGCGGTGGAAGAAACGGTTTATCTTCCAAAGCCACCCGCCAGTGTGGAGGTGGGTCCCAATGTGGAGTCGCCGTCTGCGGAACATGGATGGATGCCGGGTCACTGGAGTTGGAGCCAGGATCGATATGCATGGAGCGCAGGTTACTGGGCGTAGGGCCGCTCCGATTGGGAGTGGACGCCTGCCAGGTATGTTTGGACACCCAGAGGACATATCTTCGTTGATGGCTATTGGGACTATGAGGTGTCCAGGAGGGGTGTTCTTTTTGCACCTGTTAGATTCGATTCGAATTTGTATTCCGATCGGGGGTATCGTTATGCTCCATCGGTCGCCCTCGATCTTGTTTCCTTGGTCGAGCATTGGTTTCTGCGGCCGAGTTATCAGCATTACTATTTTGGAGACTATTATGATTCCGGTTACCAAAGGAGAGGTTACTATTCGGCGTCGGCGTTTCAGTTGAATCGTCAGGGGTATGATCCGGTGTATTCGCATCGATTGTGGGAGAATCGCCGGGATCGGAACTGGGCGCGTGGAAATGAGGACTTGTTCCGGTATCGCCGTGAGCACGAGGCGGCCCGTCCACCAAGGACATGGGCAGATCAGCGTGCATTCCGCGGCGATCTTGCGGCGCAGAGAGAGCAGCGACTCATGATGGGGGCCCCTTTGTCACAAGTCGCCGCCCGCAAGGCCACTAAGATTCAGTATCAGAAAGTAGAATCGAAAGAGCGGGAGATGCTGGTGAAACGTGATGCCGATGTCAGAAAATTTCGGGATCAGAGGAGAACTGTTGAAGGGGTGAATGCAGCGGTCAAAGGGCAAGCTGCGACGCCTGGAAACAACCGGGTGAAGGCAAACCGTTCGCCGATCATTGCAAAGCGAGTCAGTGGTTTCGCAAAAAAGGAAGCGCCCCCAAAACCACAGCAGCGTGCGAAGGCGGCGCCCAAAGGCCGTGGTGTGACGCCTGCGCCCAAAGCTCGTGGTGTGACACCCGAGAAAGTGAAGCCACAGCAGCGGAAATCACCCAAGGTGAGTCCAGACGAGCGCCCGAAACCCGGCAAACAGAAAGCCACACCAGAGCGCGAACAACCGACCAAGCCACGGGCGAAAAAATCTCCCGCAGCACAGACTCCGCGAAAGCCGCAGCAGGAGCCAAAGGTCAGGAACCCTCGCGCGGAGCTTGCGCCAAAGACCAAGGCTCCAGGCAAACAGGGTGGTAAAGAGCCCGCTGGACGCAAGGCTGCAGAGGATGAGGCTTCAGGAAAGGAAGAGCCATCTTCTGGCAGAGCCCGCAGCAAAGGCCCCCGATAGCGCGGGGCTTGAGAATGATTCAACTTCTTCCGGGGAGTTGAATCATTTCCTGCCAACGAGTTATCTTAGATATATCGGGATTGAAGGTGCGCGAGGTAATCGGCGGTGGAAGGGGCTTTGCCGGTGGCCTGGGTGATGAGTTCGGTGGGATCGAGGACGGCGCCGTGGGAGTGGACTTGGGTGCGAAGCCAGGTGAGCAAGGGTGCGTAATCTGCCTGATCGATGGCTTTGGCGATACCGGCATCCTTGCGGGCGGCGGCGAAGAGTTGGGCGGAGTTGATATTTCCCAAGGTATAAGTGGAAAAATAGCCGAGCCCGCCCATCGACCAATGGATGTCCTGGAGGCAGCCTTCGCGGTCGTTTTTCGGGGTGAAGCCGAAGAGATCGCGGAAACCCTCATTCCATGCGGCGGGAACATCGGCGACGGCGAGTTCGCCATTGAGCATGCGGCGTTCGAGGCTGAAACGGAGGAGGATGTGGAGGTCGTAGGTGGCCTCGTCCGCTTCGACGCGGATCGGCGAGAAGCTGGCCCGCCAGAGGTAGGCAAGGAAGTCATCGAGGGGAAGGGATTGGAGTTGAGGGAAAATTTCGACTGCCGACGGATACCATTTTTCCCAGAACGAACGCGAGCGGCCGACGTGGTTTTCCCAGAGGCGGGATTGGGATTCGTGGATACCGAGCGACACGGCGGAACCGGAGGGCAGGCCGAAATCATCGGCGGGGAGGCCTTGTTCATACATGCCGTGGCCGGCCTCGTGCAGCACGCCGAAGAGCGATGATGTGAAATCGCTTTCATCGTAGCGGGTGGTGAGCCGCACGTCACGCGGGCCGAGCGTGGTGCAGAAGGGATGGGTGGTGGTATCGATGCGACCTGCCTCGAAATCGAATCCCACGGCTTCGGCGATCAGGCGATTGAGCTTTTGCTGGCCATCGATGGAGTAAGGACCGACGGGCAAGGTGGCGGCGCGAGCGGCGGATTTTTCGACGGCCTTGGCCGCGGTGTCGCGGAGGGCGGGTCGCATTTCATCGAACAAGTCGGCCACGGCTGCCGTCGAGGTGCCGCGTTCGTAGGCTTCCAGCAAGGCATCGTAGGGTTCGCCGGAATAGCCCCAGAGATCGGCCTTTTCGCGGGCGATGCCGAGGAGCTTTTCCAGATGCGGGGCGAATTGGGAGAAATCGGCATTTTTCCGAGCCTCCGCCCAGGCATGCTTGGCGAGCGAGGTGGTGGTGGATTCGCGGGCAACGAGTTCGACGGGCAACTTGGTGGCTCGGTCAAACTCGCGGCGGAGTTCGCGGAGATTGGCGGTTAGTTTGGAATCGTTGCCAGGATTGGTGTTTTCCGCAGTTTCGAGAGCGGATTTCCAATCGTCCGAAGTGGCCATTTCATGGGCGCGGGCGGAAAGCCAGGATAGCTGGGCGGCGCGATGATCGACGGCGGCGGGTGGCAGGTAGGTTTCCTGATCCCAGCCGATCACCGAGGCGGAGGATTGGATGACGGACAATTCGCGGACTTTCTCGAAAATCGACATGGCGGATTACAGGCTGGATCCGCTTGGCGGGCAATCGAGTATTTCACCGGGCTTGGCATCATCCGCGCGGTCGCTAGAGTGCGGCATGCGGATTGATATCGTGACCTTGTTTCCTGAAGTGGCGCTGGCGCCGCTGAGCGATTCGATCATCCAGCGCGCCCGCGCGGCGGGGATCGTGGAGGTGGCCGGGCATCAATTGCGGGATTGGTCGGAGGACAAGCACCGTCGCGTGGATGACTCGCTGTGCGGGGGAGGGCAGGGGATGTTGTTGAAACCGGAGCCTTTGTTTGCTGCCGTGGAAGCGCTGCGCGGGCCGCGGACCAAGGTGATTCTGATGACTCCCCAAGGCCGGCCCTTCAAGCAGGCGGTGGCGCGGGAATTGGCGGCAGAAGAGCATTTGCTCATCCTATGCGGCCACTACGAAGGCGTGGACCACCGGGTGATTGAGGCGCTGGTAGATGAGGAAATTTCCATCGGCGATTACATTCTCACCAACGGCGCGCTTGCCGCCGCAGTGGTCTGCGATGCGGTGATCCGACTGCTCCCCGGGGCATTGGGCGATGAACGTTCGTCGGCGGAAGAGTCGTTTTCCGATCCCTGTCTGTTAGAGGCCCCGGCCTACACGCGTCCCATCGAGTTCCGGGGCATGAAGGTGCCGGAAGTGCTGATTTCCGGGAATCATGCGAAAATCCAAGCTTGGAAGCACGAAAACGCACTCGCCCGCACCCAGGAAAATCGCCCGGATCTTTTGAAATAGTAGTGATTTTTCGCGGAAACGGAAAATTTCGTGCCCTCCGGCCGTAATCGTGCAAGTAATCGGACCGTGAAGAGCGCAGCGCAATCAGATGCCCACGGGGCGATCGACGATCCACCCCACGTGGAGCCCGCCACCATCGAGGATCTGCCGGCGCTCACGGAGTTGGTGATGGACCTGATGTCACGCTCGGATGATTTTACGCCCGATCAGACCCTTCAGGAACGCGGTCTGCGCCTCGTCCTCGAACAACCGAACCGCGGCCGCATCTTCGTGGTGCGGAACAAGGATCGGATCTTTGGCATGGTGAACCTGCTTTTCACCATCTCCACAGCGCGCGGTGGCTTCGTAATTCTCATGGAAGACGTGGTCATCCACCCCGATCATCGCGGCCAGGGTTATGGCGCGATGCTGGTGGATTATGTGATCGATTTCGCGAAGCGGAAAAACTTCAAGCGCATCACCCTGCTCACCGACCGCATCAGCGCGCAATCGCAGGAGTTCTTCAAGAAACGCGGATTCGACTACTCGAACATGATTCCCATGCGGCGGATCATCGATTGAGCTGAGCTTTCGGGATTTTTGGAAATCAGCGTTCGGCAAATGTAATTCCCATCCACCACTGACCGTATTGTTGGGCTAGCCGGATTTTTCATTTCTCACCGCTTTCCTCCATGCAGCTTTTCAAACGCGCCTTTTTCTGGCTCTCCGGAGCCGGCACCCAGACCTTGGAACAATGCCCTGCCTGGGAGCAGCGAAAGTATGTTGCCTTCGGTGCCACCGTGCTGGTGCCCTGTGCCTTCGCCTTCATCGCCTGCGCCTATGCGCTCTCGACGCTCACTGACAATCCCCGCGTGATTTACCCGGTGGCGGCGGTTTGGGCGTTCATCATTCTCACCATCGACCGCGCCTTGCTCGCAGGTTACCGCGCCTACATGTCGATTTTCCGCAAGCTCTCGCAGTTTGCCTTGCGGCTCGTTGTGGCCGTGCTGATGGGCATCACCATCGCCCACCCGCTGGTATTGCTTTTGTTCCGCGATACCGTTTCGTCGGTCATCGAAAAGGACCGCGCTGCGGAAATCGAAGTGGTGCGCGGAGGATTTGAGAAGGAAAAGAACCGCATCCGCGAGCAGGTGACCGGTCTCGAGACTGCCATCGCCGAGCAGCGTCAGAAATGGAATGAATCCTTCCAGGCAAAATTCATCCTCCAGGAAAACGAGGACGCTGGATCTGCGATTCCAGGCATCACGCCCGAGCAACAAACCGAACTCAAAGCCGCCATCGATGAAGGCACCGCTCCATTCAAAGAGCGCCTTACTGTGATCGAAACCCAAGCAGCCGAACTCACCCCGCAATACACCAAACTCCAAACCGAACTCGGTTTCTGGCAGGCGGAATTCGAGCGTGAACTCAATGGCCAGCGTTCCGGCATGAAGGGCGAAGGACCGCGGGCCCGCTCGATCCGATCCGATCAATTGGAACCACGCCGCGAGGAATCGAAACGCCTCGGAGCCCTGTTAGAGCATCTCACTGCCGAAAAGGCCACGCTTCAAACCCAGTCGCGTCAGGCCGAGGCGGCTGCCATCGCGCAGTTCGAAGGAAAACTCGCGGAAATCGAAAAAGCCAATCAAGTCGAAGCCGCCCGCGTGGCCGGGCTCAAGCAGAAGGTCGAGCAGGATCAGGCCGAGCAGTTTGTCACCCAGCAAAATGCCCTTCGCGATACCATCAAGGAACAAATCGACACCCGCATCGCCGAACTCAAGCGTGTCCAGCAAGAACTCGCCACCGTAGCAGACGAAGAAACCACCCGCCTTACCTCCATTCGCGAAGAACCCCGCAAGGACATCCTCACCCAGACGCTTGCACTTCATGCACTGTTCCAAGCTGGCAACGAGGGCGGTCAATTCGCCTTTTATACTTATATCGTTCTCACGCTGCTCTTCATGCTCGTGGATACCATCCCGCTCATCGTCAAGTTTTTCACCAAGCCCGGTCCTTATGATACCTTGGTGGATCGCGATGAAATCACCTTCGATACCGAGCACCGTGCCTTCCGTCAGAGTCGCGTGCGCTACATGGATCAACTCTCCTCCGGCAATCTCATCGCTGTCACCCGCAACCAGCGTCTCGAACATGCCTTGGTCGATGGTGTCGAACACAGCCGCGCCGCACGGGAGTTTCTCGATTCACTGATCGAAATGGAAAAGTCGTTTGCCGAGAAAATGAAGTTCGAGGAACAATTCGTCGGCGTGGCGGAAAGCGACAAGCGTGCCGCTTTGGAAGCCATCAAGAAGCGCTTCTACGACGACCTCCACAACCGCATGGAAGTCTTCTTCACCAAAGGCCATGCGGCTCCGGAGGCGTGATGCTCACCCCAGCATCTCCACGAAATGTCCGAACACATCGGAATTCGTGACCATGCCCGAGAAGCGATCCTGCTGTGGGCCAAGTGCGGAAACCAGAGTCGGATCCGAGGTGTGGGTGGTGCCGGTCCATCCGATGCCGGTATGGTTGCCCGCAATCTGGCCTAACAGACCTTCGGGTTTTTCGAGTTGATGGTTCCACTCGACGATCGGTTCCTTGGCGAAGATATGACATAATGCTTCGGCCTCGCCGCCCTTGAGTTTGAAATCGAGATGCAACTGAACGAGGTCGGTCAGCTTCTTGGGATCGCACTTCTTGATTCCTCCCCATTCGGCGAGAACCCGTTCGAATGAGGATTTCATGCGGGTGATGCGTTGGAAGCGCTGGGTGCTTTCCGCATAGCCTCCACCCATGCCGTTGAGGCCGGGATTGGAATTGCCGTGGTCGCTGGTCACCACCACCAGGATGTCATTGCGGTTGGCGGTCATGGCAAGCACTGCGGCCAACGCATCGTCAAAAGCCAATTGCTCGCCGAGCAGACCCGCGATGTCATTGAGGTGGGCCGCATGATCGATGCGTGCGCCTTCGATTTGCAGGAGAAAGGGACCGTCGGCCTCGATGAAACGTGAAAGCGCGGCAGTCGCCATTTCCTTGAGGGAAGGAATCTGTGCCTGCATGGTGGGATTGTGGTCCCGGTCGAGGGCGAAGGGCAGGTGGCCTTTGGTGAAGGTTCCCAACAACTTCGAGCCCTTGGAGGCTAGCATGCTTTGGCGGTCGGCAACGACATCGTATCCGGCTTTGGTGAATTCTCCGTTCAAGTCGCGCTTGTCCGCGCGTGCCTTCTTGTCGAAATACCCGGAACCACCACCGAGAATCACATCCACGCGGTTGAGGTATTGGGGGGAAATCACGTTTTCATCACTGCGTTTCGCCACCGTAGAGGCAAAGCCCGCTGGCGTGGCGTGGGTGACGGTGGCCGTGGTCACAAGACCGACTCGCATGCTTGGATTCTTTTTGAGGATCTGTGCGATGGGCGTCACGGGCTTGCCGTCCGGTGCCACGTTGATGGCCCCATTGTTGACTCGTTTTCCACCGCCCCATGCGGAAGACGCGGCGGCGGAGTCGGTGACCATCGAGTTGGCGGATGCGGTGTCCATCAGGCCGCGGACGGCGGACTTGTTGTTGAACAACTGCCACCAGCATGTGCCTTGCTTGCGGGTGAGCTTGGAATAGGCCTCAGCCAGGGTCATCACTCCCGGGCTCATGCCATCAGAAACCATGAACACCACCCCCCGCACCTTCCGGGCCGGCGGGGCGGCGGCTTCCGCAGCCAGACCCTGCACTCCGGCCAGCGCGGTGACGCCGGTCAACGATGCGGCTTTCAACCAATCGCGGCGGGCGATTTCCAAGGGCGCTGTGGTTTCGTTCATCGCGAAGCGGTAACAGTGGGCGGCGAATCATCAAGTTCGAATGTGCGAATTCTCTGTTTCAAGATGAGGCACACAAATAGCCGGAAGCGTGCCATTTACTGCAGCGGTTTCGGAGCTCCCGTGTCAGGTTGGTGGTCCGGAGAGCACCGTGATTCATGTCAGATCATTGCTTCACAGCAGCAATCAAAGGCGCCGCAAAACTGCGGACTGCTTCTGCAGGATGATCCAGGTGGAGTTCCACTTGTTTCACGATGGCGGAGCCAACGATCACTCCATCCGCCGCAGCGGCGACCATGGCGGCTTGTTCGGGCGTGCTGATGCCGAAGCCGACGCAAACGGGTACATCGGTGTGGGCTTTGATGGACGCGACGAGTTCAGCGATGTTTGCGGAGGGCGCGCCGTGGGCTCCGGTGACTCCGGTGCGGGAAAGTGCATAGATGAATCCTTCCGAGGACTGGGCGAGCAATTTCACGCGCTCCGGCGGAGTGGTGGGCGCGATGAGGCGGATGTGCTTGAGGCCGGCACCGATGGCGAGGTCGGTATTCAATGCGGCTTCATCCGGCGGGAGATCCAACAACAGGATTCCATCCGCTCCGGCTGCTGCGGCATCGTGATGGAACTCTTCGAAACCATACGTGAATATCGGATTGAGATAAGTGAAGAGCACGATGGGGGTCTCATGCGTTTCGCGGAACTTGCGGATGAGATCAATCACCCGCGGAGTGGTCATGCCGGATTTGAGGGCGCGGTCGGCAGCCATCTGGTTGACGATGCCATCGGCGAGCGGATCGGAAAAGGGCAGGCCGAGTTCAATGATGTCCGCGCCGAGGTCGGCGAGGGTTTTCATGACATCCAAGGATTTGTCGAAATCCGGATCGCCCGCAGCGATGTAGGCGACAAAGGCTTTTTGGTTGGCGGCGCGGAGTTGGGCGAATGTGGAGGAAAGGCGGTCGGACATGTGGTGGGAAGCGGTGAGCAGGGAGTAGGGAGCTTTGAGATTGGAGCTTTGAGATTGCAAGCTTACGGTTTCTTCACTAGGGCTTCACAGCCCTTGATATCGAGTTTGCCGGAGGCGAGGACAGGGATTTCGGTGACGGGTACAATTTGTTTCGGGCACCAGAGGGAGGAAAGTCCTTCATCGAGAAGCTTGTAGCGGAGATCGATGCATTCCTGTTCCAAGGCGGGGCCAGCGATGGTGGAAAGCAGGATGATGGCTTCGCCTTTTTGCTCATCCGGCACGCCGACCACGGCGATGCGGCGTTCGGTCTCTGCATCCAGTCCGAGGGCCTTGTTGATGGCTGCTTCAACGGTTTCGTGGGGGACCATTTCTCCGGCGATTTTGGAGAAACGGGAAATCCGGCCCTCGATGTAGAGGAATCCATCATCGTCCACCCGTCCCACGTCGCCGGTGCGGAACCAGCCGTCTTTGAGGACTTCGGCGGATTTTTTGGGTTCGTTGAGGTATCCGGGGAAGACGTTGGGCCCTCTGAACCAAATGATGCCTTGCTGGTGAATCGGAACGAATTTTTCGCTGGCGGGGTCGGTGATCCGGATGGCCAGGCCGGGGAGCATTTGACCGACTGATCCGCTGCGCGATGAGGGGATCGTGACCGCGTCGTGTTCGGGAGCGGGATCGGGCAGGTTGACGTTGGTGGCCGGCGATGTCTCGGTGAGACCGTATCCTTCCTGCGGGCGGATTCCGAACTTTTCTTCGAAGGCGTTCGCAAGGGACTGTGGGAGTTTTTCCGCACCGGTGACCACCAGCTTCAGCGAGGACAATTGCGCGGGATCGATGCGTTTCATGTAGCCGCGCAGGAACGTGGGCGTGGACAGGAAAACATTGATCTGGTGGAGGGCGATGAGCTCCGCAAGGCGCTTGGTCTCGAGCGGGCTGGGGTAGGTGACCAGATTGACGCCTTCGATCACCGGGAACCAGAGGGTGACGGTGCAACCGAATGAGTGGAAAAGCGGGAGGCAGCCCAAAATGGCGGAGCCGGAGGGCAGGTCGAGGCGCGAACCGAATTGGGTCACGTTCGCAAGCACGTTGCGATGGGAAAGAACAACTCCTTTGGGTTCGCCGGAGGAACCAGAGGTGAAAAGCAGGGTGGCTTCATCGTCGCCGCAGCGCTTTTTAAGTCCGAGCAGGCTGCCTAGGATTGCTGTGGGAAGGATTTTGGAAAGCACCGCCCAGGTGACAATTTTCTGTTTCAGCGTGGGAAGCACCCGTTCGATGAGGATAAGGTCGCGATTCGGGGGCCACGGAAAGGTGGAAACCTTGCGAACGAAGGGATCGGCCGTGATGAAGCGGTCCACTTTTGCCTGACGGATGCAGGAGCGGATCGCTTCGGGGCCTGCGGTGAAGTTCAGGTTCACCGGGGTTTTTCCGGCAAAAAGAACCGCCAGATTGGCGATCAGGCCGGCTTTTCCGGGAGGCAGGACGATGGCCACACGCGGGTTGTCGGTTTCCTCCTTGATGAACTTGGAGAACACGATGGCGACGGCGAGGATCTTGTGATAAGGCAGCTCGGAGTCATCGGAGCCGTCGATGATGCGGTTTCTGTTGCCGTGTTTTTTGAGTCCTTCCAAGAGGGTCATCGCAAGTGAGCCGCTGAAAATCGGGCGCTGGCTATAAGCGGTTTCGGCCGCTTCCAAGAGCGCCTGTTGATAAGCGCCTACACAGGCATCTGCCCCGGAGATGGGATTGGCGATGGAGTAAACCGAAGCCGGTAGGGAAGAACGTCGTTCGACCGAGAGGCTGGATTCGCGGGGGCAATCAATGGCGATGGGCAGAATCGGCAGCCCAAAGGCACACATCGCCCGGAGATCCGGCGAAGGGATGTGGCATGTAGAGGCGTTGCGCACGGCCGTCCGCCCGGGAACGTAGATCATCACGCCGCCTTGATCGAGGTAGGTCTTGAGCTGGCTGCCAGCAGCGCCAGGAGCGGTGTCGGTTGCGGAAAACATCGCCCCGGAGCCGGACTTCTCCAAGTAACTACGCATCGTCGGATCGTGTGAGGAAGCTTCCTCAATCAGCCAGGTGATCTTGCGGCCTGCAAAAAGCTTCTCGACGAAAAGAAGTTGTTCGAAGTCAAGGCGTCCCGGGATGACGAGAATTCCGGTAGTGGGGATGCGGTCTTTATGGATGACGGAATGGGATGCGGAAGACATTGGCGGAAAATGCGAGTTGATGGAGAGACCCGGGGTCTCGCTCCAGGGGCATTTACGCGGATTTTCCCATCTCTAGCACGGATTTTCTACGGAAAATCCCGCGTGGCTGAAATGTCAGGGAAGGGAAACGACCCATGATTGAAATCCCTAATAATGGAAACCCAGCATGCGGGCTGATGAGGAGTCGTCGAAAAAGTGTTGGGAAATTGCTGCAACCCACCGAAGATCTCGCACTTTCCTGAGTGCGAACGCGGCGGCGACCTTCGAAATGGAGCAGGCT
The DNA here is from genome assembly GCA_040399845.1 of Luteolibacter sp. Taxonomy (GTDB): domain Bacteria; phylum Verrucomicrobiota; class Verrucomicrobiia; order Verrucomicrobiales; family Akkermansiaceae; genus Luteolibacter. The sequence goes on from JBBARN010000057.1 coordinate 22,198, forward strand.
GTCGGCGTCGAATTGGCCCGCTGGCACTGATGGAATTCACCACAGGAGCTTCAACCCGCCGGAGGTCGAGTAGCGCTCCTTCATCATCTTTTTGGGGATCCACTCGCAATGGCCGTCAAGATACATGACATTCACTCCGAGCGCGTCTCCATTGTTCATGATAGCAGCTACTCGTGCGGAACCGGGCCAGTCACGGCAGAGGCTTGCCCAGAGCAGGGGGTACCAGGCATCGTCGGTCGTGTTTTTGGCGAAAGCCTTGGTCCGGTCCCTGATAATGTCGTCGTAAGGAATGCTTCCGCGGTATTCCGAGCGATCCGGAACCTTGACGGTGCCTTTCAGGAACCAGGCATCGCCGGGACTGGAAGGATTCGCGTCGTTGGCAAGGTATGAATAATGCACGGGGGTGCCGTTTGGTTGGAAATTCTTCCACCAGTCGTACTTCGGTGCGCCACCGGTAATGTTGCGTCCGGGCGCATAACATCCCTCGCGGAAAATGCCATAACTCTCGAGTAGCGTGTTCCCGATCAGCCAGTAAGGGGCGGAATTGGAATTACCGGTTTGGGCTCCCGAATGGATTTGAGGAAGGCGGCCTGCATTGTCACTGCCAGCGGCCATGGCCGCTGCCGACAGGCTCCGGAGATTGTTCATGTCAGTTACCTTGGCGGCGGATCTTCTGACCGATTGGGTAATGGAAAAGGTAACTGCGGCAAGGACGATGATGATCACGGTGACCACCAACAACTCAACGAGAGTGAAACCGTGCCGTGGGTTTGAACGGAAGCGATGGTTCGAAGATGAATGGTTTTTCATGAGCAAGCGGTGGATTCAGGGTAAACGTTTCTTTCAATTTTTAAAATCTATTGGCTTACGACTGATGCATCTAGGCGGCGATGCGTAAAGCTTATGTGAATTTGCGCACGGCCAGTATTCAGAATCCCTTGAATTTCCCACCTTTCGTATCCCCCAAGCGGGGGGGGTGATGGTGCGGACACTCTCAACGAGGTAGCCGCAGTAGTTCGATGGCATCCCGCAAATCCTCATGGCTGACGGCATCGCTGACGATCGCTTGCCCCGGCTTTTCCAAGAGGACAAAGCGGATGGCTCCCGATGAAAATTTCTTATCTCTCGCAAGTTTATCCATGATGACCGAAGTCGGGATCTCGGCAGATAAAACCAACGGGAGATGATAATGTGAGAGCAGGGAGCGGATCGTTGCGCTTGCCGAAGATGAGAGTCCGGAATGGCGTTCCGATAAAAACAAGGCTGCCCGGATTCCCAAGGAGATCGCCTCACCATGCAGCATCTCACCATAGGGCACCGCCGCCTCGATGCCGTGGCCGATGGTATGCCCGAAGTTCAAGAGGGCGCGGATTCCCAGGGTTTCGTGCTCATCTGCTTCCACCACCCGGGCCTTGATGGCGATGTTGCGAGCGATGAGGTCTGCAGGAACCTCGCGGGTCATGGGATCAAGTGCGGCAAGATCGGCAAGCATCGATTCATCCCGGATGGCGGCATGTTTGATGGCTTCTGCGAACCCTTCGTGATATTCGCGGTCCGGCAGAGTGCGCAGGGTTTCCGGGTCCACCAGAACGAGTTGCGGCTGATGGAAGGAACCAAGCAGGTTTTTTCCTTCGACCGCATTGACCCCGGTCTTGCCGCCGACGGAGGAATCAACCTGCGAAACGATCGTTGTGGGAACCTGCACAAAAGGGATTCCTCGATAAAAGATGGCCGCGACGAAGCCAGCCAGATCCCCCACCACGCCGCCGCCGAGAGCGACCACGAAGGATTTGCGGTCGTGTCCTGCGCGGATCATTTCGCGGCAAAGCCCCTCGACGTGGGGCATGGACTTGGACGCTTCACCTGCCGGGACGGTGTGCAGGCTGGGTTGGAAACCGCCCGCTTCAAGCGAGGCCAGCAGGGCTTCCGCATGATGCCCCGCCACCGTTTCATCGCTGATGACCGCAGCCCGTTTTCCGCCAAGCCGCGCTTTCTCCATCCAAGTGGATGCTTGGGATAGGATTCCCGGTTCTACGATGACATCGTAGGAGCGGTCGGCGAGATCGACATGGACAGTTGGCATGCGCAAAATCTCAGGAAATCCGGCCCGGATGTCCACCCGGAACATCCTTTCATTGCAGGCGCTCTGGCGGAGTGCTTGGCTGACTGCATGGAAATCCGCAACCGCGAACAACAAGTGCCATTCACCACCAAGGATGGATCGACCATCCGCAGTCTCCTAGACCTATCCAACGCCCCGGTCATTGGCCAGAGTCTTGCGGAGGCGTCGCTACCAGTTGGCTGTGCCACCCAGCGTCACTACCACCGGATCAGTGAGGAGTTTTATTATCTAACCGAAGGCCGTGGTTTGATGGAAATCGATGGCGAGGAACGGGAGCTCGGCCCCGGCGATGCGGTTTTGATTCCAGCGGGTGCATGGCATCAGATCCGCGCCATCGAGCCCTTGGTTTTCCTTTGCTGCTGCGCCCCGCCGTATGCCCATGACGACACGTTTTTCGAGTGAGCGAGGGTTTTCAGGTTTTTTCCCGTGTTGAAATCCTTGTTTCCTTCCGGGAATCGGTTGCGCTAGAAGGGGGCACACATGACGCGCTTACGGCGATTCTTCGGGCCTTTAGCCATCTTTTTCAGTGCCGCGGCCCATCTGCCTGCGGCACCTGAGGAGGCTTGGGAAGTGCGGCTTGCAAAGTCCTTTTCCACTCGCCTCGGAGAGATCCACGAAGAAGTGTCCAGGCTCCAACCGGAACTCGCCGAGTTGCCGGATATCCCGATCGATGATCAAGGCGGAACGGGCGGCTACGCCGGAATGCATCAACGGGCCGTGCCAACTCAAGGAGGGCAACACGCGGTGGAAGTCCGTTGGATTTCTTCCCGCAAGGTGGATCAGATTGCCCTCGTTCCCGCACGCCGATACACGACCGAGGGGTTGGACGCACAATATGGATTGCCGGATGATTTCACCGTCGATTTGGTGGACGTAAAGGGCAATGTCGTGGCCCAGGTCGCTCATGAACGGCATGTCCGTTCCCATCCGGTCCGAAAGGGACATCCGTTTTTCTATCGGATATCCCCGCCGATTGCCTGTGCTGGACTCCGGATTTCGGCTTCGGTTCTGCTGCCAAATCCGGAAGGAGAGCGGGAATTCGTGCATGCGTGGGCCGAGGTTTTCGCGTTTGAAGGCACCAAGAATGTTGCCCGAGGCGCGGATGTGAAAAGCATTGGTGGACTGACTCCTCCGGCACCTTGGCATTGGAGTCCGGCGTTTCTTGTCGATGGCCAGACGCCGCTGGGGCTGCCGGAAGTGCCGGCTGCCAATCATCGCAACATCGGCTGGCTTTCTGAAGGCCGTGCGGACCCGAATCAACCCGCGTCACTCGTTGTGGACTTGGGGGAGTCGATGGACCTGGATACCGTCCGCTTGCTTCCTGCCAAACGCCCGACGTCCGACCTGCCGAGTGGATTCGGATTTCCAAGCAAGCTGTTCATTGCCATCTCCGATTCCGGTGATGCCAACAAGTCGGACTCATGGCAACAGGTAGCTGCGGCGGACATGCGGAATCCGGGGCACAATCCGGTGATTTTTCCATTCGAACCAAAGCGCGGAAGATATGTGAAAATCGAAGCGACACAGTTATGGAAAGCATTCGAAAGCTATCCCGCCTTTTTTGCATTGAGTGAAGTCGAAGTGATGTCGGGCGACCGGAATGTGGCGCTGGGCCGTGGCGTTCGTTCTTCGGATGGGATGTTGAATCTGATTGCTCCCGGAGGACGCTATTGGAGCGGGGCGGCACTCAGTGATGGCTTCGGGCCTGAAGGGAAACTGGTTCCGGTCAACGATTGGATGGCTCTCATGGACAAGCGTCTTGGAATCGAGACGCGTCTTTATCATCTTCACCAAGAGGCTGCGGGGGTCACCGCCACATGGCGCAGGGCTGGCTTGTGGGTGTTTGCCTTTCTTGGGCTCGCAGGGGCGTTTTCGATCGTCGCTTTGCCGATCCGTTACCGCATTCAGGCAAACCGTGAATTGCTCAAAGTTCGCGAGCGCATCGCCGGGGATCTACACGATGAAGTGGGGAGCAACCTCGGCAGTATTCAGATGTTCGCGGACCTCGCCGAGGGGCGCTCCGGTCCCTCCGAGGAACTGAAACGAATTCAGCGAATTGCCGCTGAAACCGTTAGCGCCGTTCGGGATATCGTCTGGCTCCTTCGTCCCGGCGGCGATCACCGGATCGGCACGGTGGAGCACCTGCGGGAAACGAGTTCCATCATGTTGGAAATGCTCACGTGGCGCTTTCATGCCAACGAAGACGCGTGGCAGGTCGAGTTGCCGGAAGAAGACACGCGCCACTTGTTTTTGTTTTTCCGCGAGGCCCTCCACAACATCCTCCGCCATGCCAAGGCGACCCAGGTGGATATCCGGGTGGACAAGATGCCTGGCCATTTCCAAATCCACATCGCCGATGATGGCGTGGGAATCGATCCCGGGAAACTCGAACGCCCCTCCACCTTGCGCGCGTTGCGCCAGCGGACGAGTGCCTTGGGTGCCGAACTCAAAGTGGAAAGCAACCCGGGGCAGGGGACCCGGCTCACTCTCATCGTCCCCGTCACCCGCAAGCGGCTCCGCAAGCCGGTTCCGGTTTCCAGCACCCCGGCCTGATGTGATTCAAAGCCGCGCTTTCCCCGCTCCTTCATCTGCGTTATCCATTCCCGCCCATGCCACTTCCGCCACCCACCAAAGACAAGCCCATCCGCCTCGTGCTCATCGAGGATCATGCCGATTTCCGGGAGTCCGTCTCGATGGTGCTCGAACAACGCGGCGGCTACCAATGCGTGGGCGGATTCTCGACCATGGAAGACGCGCTTGAGGCATTTCGCGGTGGTTTGAAAACCGACCTCGTACTCTCCGACCTCGGCCTGCCCGGGATGAGTGGGATTGAGGGCATCAAACAAGTGCGCGAACTGGTCCCCGAAGCGCGGGTGCTGGTTCTCACCGCTTTCACGGACAAAGCCAAAGTTTTCGCCGCGCTGGAAGCCGGTGCCCACGGTTATCTTGTGAAGGCAGGCAGCGCGACCCGCCTGATGGAAACGCTCGAAGAAGTTCTCGCCGGTGGCACGCCGCTCGACCCCAAGATCGCGGGTATGATTTTGCAAACCTTCCGGAAACTCAGCCCCATTCCGGATGCCGAGTCGCTTTCAACCCGCGAGTGCGAGGTCCTGCAACTCGCCGCCAAAGGGCTCACCCGCCAGGAGATTGCCGATGAACTCAAACTCAGCACTCACTCCGTGACGGAATACATCAAGCGCAGCTTCGACAAACTCCACGTCCGCAACCTCCCCGCCGCCGTAAGTGAGGCGATCCGCAGGGGGTTCCTGGATTTGTCGTGATGCGGGCCGTGGTCTGGGAGAAACGAGGGAACCACTGAAGCACTGAGAACCACTGGAGGAACTGAAGTAGAAGAGGCGATGGGTATTGTCTTCTGTCTTCAGTCTTGAAGTCTTCTGTCTTGCGTCTCCACCCCCTCCCGTGTCCCAAATCTTAGGGACAAGACAAGCCCCCGAATTTCTGACATGTTTTCATCCGTCGAGGGGAGAGGTCCCCGGTTTCAACAAGTTTCCTGACAGAAAACAGAGAAGGCCGCACAAATGTGCGGCCTTTTTTGTTGGGAAAAATAAGGAGTGGGGACGTCTCGTCCCCACTATTTCAGTGAGAGGCTTCAAGCCTCCTTCAAGCTCGCGATATCCCAAGTCGCGAGGCCGAGTTCGGTGGCGATCTCGTTGAACTCCGCGACTTCGGCAGCGGTGAAGAGCAGTCCGCCGGCTTCGTCCGAGCGTTTGCGGGCGGCGGCTTCGAGTTGGCCGGGCAGCATGGAGTTTTCGTTGCCGTGGCCGAGGATGTCGTCGATCACCGCCTTGAGGTTCTGGATCTGATTGCGTCCGCAGGCAAAATTTCCGCCGGAGAGGGCGTCCGGGTGCACCACTTGGAAATAGAAAACCGGCGCGTTCTTTTCGCCACTCGCTTCCAACTTGCGACCGCGGATGGTGGGTAGTGAACCGCCGATGAGCCCGCCGAAGATTTCATTCAAAAGCGACATGCCGTAGCCCTTGTGGCCGCCGAAGGGCAGGAGGGCGGCGACTTCGTTGGGATCGGTGGTCGGTTGGCCGTTGGCATCGACAGCAGCGCCGGGAGGCAGGGTCTTGCCCTCGCGCTTGAGCGCCTGCACGCGGCCCATCGCCACGGTTGAGGTGGCCCAGTCCATGACGATTGGGAAACCATTGGCCTCGGCGCTCGGAATGCCCCACGAATGCGGGTTGGTGCCCAGCGTGGGGAATTTTCCGCCGAAGGGAACGACCTCGGCGAGGGCTGAAGTGCAATTGGTGTAGGCAAAATATCCGCGCTCTGCGGCCTCCATCACGTAGCCGCCGCCCCAGAGGTAGTGGAAGGCATTGTCCACGGCGATCTGGGCGATGCCATACTGATCCGCCAACTCGATGGCGCGGTCGATGGCGCGGTAAGCCACGGATTGGCCGAGTTTTTTGTTCGCATTCCAGCGCTCCGAAGCCGGGAAACGCGATGGCAGGACTTCGATTTCCGCGCCCGGAACGCAGCCGCCGGCAGCGGAACCGAACAAGTGGTCGAGGTGCAGCGCCTTCAAGGCATGGTGCGTGCGGATGCCATGGCGCGCGGCCTCGGCGGCGAGCTTGGCACCTTCCGCCGCTTCTTCCGCGCTGTAACCGCGGGATTGATAGGCTTTGGAAACCAAGGCATCGTGGTCTTGGCGTGGAATGACGAGAAATTCAGACATGGTTGGAAGTGGGTAGATGGGTTGAAGAATTCGGTGAGGCCGGGAGAATGGCCGATTTCCCCGCCATGTCTAGCCGGATGGGATTTCGGGAAATTGTAGATTTCAGGGAGGGAATTGCGGGTTTGGCGGATGATGGCGCATCCTATCATTTCCCCAAAGCCCCGATTTCCGCAGCTCCGGCGTAGGGTTTTCCGGCTGCTCCCTTGAGCGAAACGATGCGCAGGAATCGCGACTCGACGGGCGCGCTGAAATGATAGCTGCGGAGCGAGGGATCGTTGACCAGATTGCCAAACGTGAAGGTTCCCGCGCTTTTCCAGGACTGGCCATCCATACTGGTTTCCACCCGGCCTTCCTCGATCATGCTGTCCGGCACCGGCCGGTCCTGGCGAGGCAGATAGGTGATGCCTCGGAGCGAATGGGTTTCACCGAGATCGATCGTCAATTGGATGGGGTGGGTGGGATGACCGGCGTCCCATTGCGAATGCCAGTAGGTTTCCGGATTGCCATCGATGGCCTTGTCTGCGGCATAGGTGGCATTCTGCTCGCTGCTGGCAACGGCTTTCCATTTTTCAGGTGCGATGCCGACCTCTTGGCTGCTCACCGCGCCCTCGGATGTGGCGGAAAACGAGCGTGCCTTCAACATGCCACCGTCTGGCAACGAAATGGGTTTAACATATCTAACAGACTGGCGGTTCGGCTCGCTGCCATCGAGCGTGTAGCGGATTTCCATCTCGCGATCTGCGATTTGAAATCCGGCGCCCTTGCCAGTGAAACGAGGTTGATCCAGCGCGAGCGACACCTCGCCCTTGCGATCCACCCGGATGGCCACCGGCAGTGGTGGCTGGGCATAGAAGTGCGCGGAAATTTCCGCTACCGTGGGAGTCAGGCGACTCTCCAAAATGCGCAGTTGCAGCTTCTCCGTGGTGACTGTGGGGAAACGCAGGATCTTCTTGTAGCCCACCGTGGTTCCGTTGGCGATTTCCTGCCAGGCCCCGTTCACCCAGGCATCGAGCGCGTGTTTTTCAATCCGCTGACCGCGCTTGGCCAAGGCTTCCTGAAAGACGAATCGATTCAAAGTGGTGGCTTTGGGGAGAGCGATGATGATTTCTCCCTTGGCTTCATTCGCTTCCCAGAAGGTGTCGAGATTGTCATCGCTCAGTGGTGCGCTCACCGATACCGAAGCTCCCTCCGCGAGGTCGGTGCCGTAGGTCGCGCGGATGCGGCGGCCGGTTTCGTGCAGGGAATCGACATCGCGTTGTGAAAAGCGCCCATCCTTGTTCGGCGGCACATTGAGCATGAAAACGGAGTTTCCACCTACCGATCGCTCATAGATGTCGAACACGTCATCGGCGCTGCGCACGCTTTGTTCGTGATCATTGCGCCAGAACCAGCCGTGGCGGATGGAGGTGTTGGTTTCGCAGGGGAGATAATACAAAAATTTCGCGCTCCGGAGTTTTTCCCGGGAGCCCAGGTCATTGTCTGTTAGATCCGGCCAGTCACTATGTTCCGGTGCCACGGCCAGTGGGATGACATTCCATTCGGTGTCCCGCGTGCCACCCGCCTCGTTTCCGCACCAACGGGTGTCCGGACCTTTGCCGAAGATCATCGCGTCGGGTGCCAGTTTGCGGATGATGGCATACCAATCGTTATAAGTATATTTCTGCCCGCCCTTGGACTTGGGTGTGGCTCCGTCGAACCAGACTTCATGCACGGGACCGTATTCGGTGAGGAGTTCGTAGAGCTGATTCAACATGTATCGATTGTAATCATCGCACTTCATGCGGAACACCGGTGCACCCTGAGGACGATCCTTGCGTTCGCGGGTGGGGGCGGTTTTGAACGCCGCCGGATCAGTGGGAATCATGCTTTCGACATAGGCGCTGCCATTTCCATAAAGTCCTTCCTTGGATTCGATCTGATAGAGATCCGCCGGGGAAATATAAACGCCGAACTTGAGTCCATGCTTGGCACAGGAAGCGGACAAGTCCTTGGCGATATCTCCCTTGCCTTGTTTCCATGGAGAATTCTTGATGGTTTGATGAGCTTCGTAGCGCGACTGCCAGAGCACGTAGCCGTCGTGGTGCTTGAAGGTCATCACTACCATCGTGATTCCGGCGGCCTTCATGTGCTTGCACCAATCGTCGGTGTCCACTTGTGTCGGCGCGAAGGACGCGGGATCCTCCATGCCATTTCCCCATTCCCTGCCGGAAAAGGTGTTAGGCCCGAAGTGGATGAAGCCGATGAACTCCTGCCGGTGATAGGCAAGCTGCCGCGCGGTGGGAATGGTGTGGGCTGCCTTTTCAAGAATCACAGCCGGGGAGTCCCCGGGTTCGATCTTGTGGAGTGGCGAAACATCAATGGCAAATGCGCTGCCGGTTGACAAAGCGAAGGGCAGAAGTCTGGAAAACAAAAACATGACAGCGCCACTACGCATGGCGACGCTGATCCTTTCAAGCCCGCAAGTGCCGATCGTATTGGGCTCGTGGAGCCACTTCGCGATCCAATCAGGGAATCACGATCGTGGCGCTGGCCGCGGCCGTGATGTCGGCGCGTTCTTCCAAACTTTCGAGAAGTGCTTTTGCAGTTCGCTTCGGTTGGATTTGCAAGGGCTTTGAATCATTCACGCTGATAGTGACCGGTAGATCCAAATTCAGGAGTTGGTCCGACAAGCGGAGCGTCATGCCTGATGGCACATCACCAGTGATCGTGATTTGTTGTTCGTTGGCAGTGGCGATAATCTGTTTGCCGGGTTTCGCGGATGATTCGGGAATTTTCAACCAATAGAATCTTTGGTGCACCACATCATCCTGGAACCAGATGATTTTTTTCGGCCATGCCTGACGTTTGAAGCCCGCTATCCATGGCAAGGCTTCGGCATCCTTGCGGTCCATCCAATGGCCGAGTCCTTCATAGATGCGGCACATGTGGGGATAGGCACCGGGATCCTTTAGGGCGAGTTCGTCCAGTTCCCGCGCCTTTTGGGCTGCGATCTTGTTGCGGTCGTAGGCATGATCGTTGGCGCCCATCAGAATGGCGAATGGCAGGTTCCTCAGGCCGATCAATGAGGATTCGTTCGGATGTCCTGCCATCATCGCCGCAGCGGCGAAGCGGTCCGCCATGCGTGGTGCCAGTTGCCAGACTCCATCGCCTCCCGCAGAGTAGCCTAACAGATAGATCTTGTCCGGATTCACACCGCGTGTGGCCACGAAGTTTTCAATCAGCCGCTGGAACATAGGATCGATGTGTGCCTCGTGCCAGAGGTTCCAAGTATCGGTGGGAGCCCTCGGAGCGACGTAGATACCCTCGGCCGGTTGATAGAGCCGGATCTGATTGTTCCATTGCCCGTCATTGACTGCGGCCGGGGCGCCACCTCCACCATGCATTGAGATCCACAAGCTGTGGCCGCCCTCAGGGGGCTGCCCGAAGGTTTTCTCCTGCCAACGCAGGGATTTTTGCCCGTGTTGGATGAGTTTTTGTTTCATCTCCTGATCGCGGGTTTTCCGGAGTTCTCTGAGTCGATCCTCTCCCAACAAGGCAAGCGAGATTTGGGCTTCTTCCTTCGTCAATGGTTCCGTGAGAAGAGGAGATTCCTTCTTGCGCTCTGCTGGCGACTGATCAAGCCAACGGATGATGGATTGAATCGGTGGAGAGGCTTTTGGTATCTGGCTCCAAACGGCTTCCAAGGTGGATTGGGTATCGTTTCCGACCTGATGATTCAACTCGCGTGTCTCTTCGCCGAAAGTCATGAAGATCCTCGTCTTTTTGCCCGGCGGGATCTCAAATCGCGGCATGTCATTGAGGTCGCGGGGGGCTGCCATGGTCAGCGCTTCACCAAGCCATACGAAGTTTTCATCGATGATGCGGACGTGGGCGACGATGCGTTCACCTCCGGGGGATTTCAACAAGCGGACGGCTGTCGAGTGTTTGGCGGAAACCTTGTCGGATTTTGCATAATGATCGGTCACATTGACCGCTGCCACTTCACTTTTGGCGGGAGACCAAACCATCGGGAAAAACAGTCCATTCCGTTTCCAGGAAGTGGCGTAGATCGCGTGCTCGGGTTGATCAGCGATGGCTTTTGCCGCATCCTGGGTGAACCAACCATGGTTGAGGCCTTTGGGGTCGTATTCATCCGCTCCGGTGAAGTGCCAGCCATCGTCCCAGATTTCCACCCAAGTGTGGTTTCCGCGGCCGCTGGTCCACATGGGTGTGCCCACCGCTCTTGCCGGGATGCCGACGCTGCGGCAGGCATTGACGAGGATGATCGACAGACCGGTGCAGGTGGCGCGCCCACTCGCCATCGATTCCGACAGGCTTTGGTTCGGTGCTTTGCGTCCGGTGTTGTAGTGCACCTTGATCCGCTTGAAGAGTTCCCGATTGATTCTTTGGGCTGCCTCCGAGGCAGTGGGTGCCCCCGCAACGATCGGACGAAGGAGGTCCAGCAATGGTTTTCGCCAGCTCTCGCGGGTTTCGTCAAAAACTGCGTAGGGGAGCACATCATTGAAAAACAGATCCTCAGGAACTTTGGTCGCCCAAGGAAACTCTTCACGGGCCTTGAATGCCAGATCCAGATGCTCGATCAGGAATTCCTTGCTAAGGGCCGCTTGGTCGCTTGGAGGCATGTTCTCCACCAGGAAACGGGCTGCCTGCTCCCCAGCTTCGCCGTGTTTCTGCCGGGCTTCGGCGATGAATGGAGCAACGGATTCCGCCCATGCCGGGAGGATGAAGGCGAAAACGAGGCACAAGAATTTACACATGGGATTCGGCAGGTCGGAATGCAGTCAGAATACTCTTATCGGTTCGGATGCTCGATTTGCCACTGGAGGAGGTCAAGCAAGGCGTGATGTTCCTTTTGCGCCGGGGCCGGATGACCGGCGATTTTGGACGAGACATTGAGGGAAATCGGTGAAATGGGAATAATTTTCCGGGCTTGGGGCAGCGTCTGAGTGGATCCGGCCGTCGTTTTCCCGCATCGTTTCAGAAATATCGCGCAGCATTTGTGATCGTGTGGCTTGCGGGTTGACCTCGCCAAGCGATGCCCTTAACCTCCGCGCCTCCCACAACAACCTATGAAAGCACCAATTACCGTCTCCGTTACCGGCGCGGCTGGCCAAATCGGCTATGCCTTGCTTTTCCGCATCGCATCTGGCTTTGTTTTCGGCCCCGATCAGCCGGTGAATCTCCGTCTCATCGAGATCGAGCCCGGCATGGCCGCCCTCGAAGGCGTCATGATGGAACTCGATGATTGCGCTTTCCCGCTTCTGCACGATGTGGTGGGCACTTCCGATCTCAATGAAGGCTTCAAGGGAACCAATTGGGCACTGCTCGTGGGTTCCGTGCCCCGCAAGGCAGGGATGGAGCGTGGTGACCTGCTCGGCATCAATGGCAAGATTTTCACCGGTCAGGGCAAGGCCATCGCCCGCAATGCCGCCAACGATGTGCGGGTTCTGGTTGTCGGCAATCCATGCAATACCAACGCCCTCATCGCGATGAACAACGCGGATGGCGTTCCCAACGACCGTTTCTTCGCCATGACCCGTCTCGACGAAAACCGCGCCAAGAGCCAGCTTGCGAAAAAGGCCAGCGTGCACGTTTCCAAGGTCACCAACATGTGCATCTGGGGCAACCACTCCGCCACCCAGTATCCGGATTTCACCAACGCGAAAATCCAAGGTCGCCCGGTCACCGACGTGATTTCCCACGTGGAATGGCTCAAGGGTGAATTCATCACCACCGTTCAGCAACGCGGTGCCGCCATCATCAAGGCCCGTGGCGCATCCTCCGCTGCTTCGGCTGCGAATGCCGCGATGGATACTGTGAAGAGCCTGATCACTCCGACCCCTGCCGGCGATTGGACCTCGGTCGCTGTTTGCTCCGATGGTTCTTACGGAATCGAAAAGGGCCTCATGGCTTCCATGCCGATCCGCGTCACTGAGCCAGGCAAGTGGGAAGTCGTCCAAGGCCTTCCCATCGATGCCTTCAGCCGCGCCAAGATCGACGCCACCATCAATGAGCTCAAGGAAGAGCGTGATGCCGTCAAGGATCTGATCCCTGCTTGATCCGCAGATAGAATCTGTTTTTGAGAAAATCCCTGTTGCTCCGGCAGCAGGGATTTTTTCATTTCGGCGGGATGGCGCTTTGAGTGCCTGAAAGTCCATGCACTCAAAGGGAGTATAGCGGACCATTGGACAGGAGTGTTTTCCTGGGGCCATCATTTAACTTTCACTCGTCAACATCACCGCAACATCATGGACCGTCGTCAAATTCTCCGCACTGGCACCTTGGGCTCACTTGGATATTTAGTGGCAAAGGCCAGCCCCACCGCCCTTGCGCAGACCCGCACTCCGGGGGCGAATGATCGCATCCGGGTGGGCATCGTTGGTTTTTCGGATCGCTTGCGGAGCTCCTTGCTTCCGGCGTTTTTTGCTTTCAACAAGGAATTCAACTGCGAGATCGTCGGTGTTTCCGATTTGTGGAGCCGCCGCCGCGATGAGGCGAAGGCATGGTTTCTCAAGGAGACTGGCAAGTCGGTGGAGACTTATCGAAACAACGAGGAACTCTATGAAAAGGCCAAGCCCGATGCGGTGATCATTTCCACTGCGGACTTCCAACATGCGCTGCATGCGATCGAAGCGGTCGAGGCTGGATGTGATGTGTATTGCGAAAAACCATTTGCGGAAACCATGCAGGACGCCCGCGCCGCTCTCAAAGCGGTGAAGGAAAGCAAAAAGATCATTCAGATCGGATCACAACGACGCTCGGGAAGCACCTATCATGCAGCGAAGCAGTATCTTCAAAGTGGCAAGTTTGGCCCGATTGTTGCCGCGGAAATGACATGGAATGTCAATCAGCCCGGTCGTTGGCGTCGGCCGGATCTGGTGGCCAGCATCCGCAAGGAAGATACCGATTGGAAACGATTCCTGATGAATCGCCCAGACGCGGAGTGGGATCCACGCAAGTATCTTGAATACCGCCTTTTCTGGCCCTATTCCTCCGGGATTCCCGGCCAGTGGATGTGCCACCAGATTGATACTATTCATTGGTTCACCGGACTGCCCCACCCACGTTCGGTGGCGGCCAACGGCGGGATCTATCAATGGAAAGACGGTCGTTCGAATTTTGATACGCTCACCGCTGTCTTCGATTATGGTCCGCTCGATGATCCTACCCAAGGTTTCCAAGTCACCTATGGCTCGCGATTCAGCAACTCGGCGGGTGGCACCAAGGAGATTTATTTCTCGAATGGCGGGGAGCTCAATCTCGATACCGGCAAAGTGACTGCGAATGGCGGTCTCACTCAGTCAGATGCCAATTCGATGAAATTGCCGGCTAATCTGCTCGCCGATTTCAAACTCGAAGGCGAGGGAGGGGCAAGCACCGCTGCCAATACCGGCAGCGATCCGCTCACCAACGCCCACATGAAGAACTGGCTGGAATGCCTGCGTTCCCGCAAGGAACCGCACGCGCCGGTCGAGGCAGGCTACCAGCACTCCATCGCCACCATCATGGCCAATGCAGCAGCCCGCACGGGCGAACGCGTGACCTTCGATGAAAAGACCCAGGAAGTCATGGCGGGTGGCAAGGTTTTCCACATTTGATGACTGATTCATTCCCAAGAAACCCAAACCAATGAATCCTTTATCATCATCACGCCGTGAGTTTTGCCATACCGCCATCATGGCCATCTGTGGCACCACGTTGTTGGCGCGCCCCGGCTGCCTTGCTGCGGAAAAACCAGCGGGCGCGTCCTTGTTTTCAGGCATGGGCCTCTCCGGCTCCATCGATAAAACCGCCGTTTACAAATCAATGGGAGCGGACTTCATCACGGAGAGCGTGGGTGGTTTTCTGATGCCCGACAAAGACGACGCGCATTTCGCAAAGAGCCTTGAAAAGCTCAAGTCCTCCTCTTTACCCATCCTCGCCTGCAATGGATTCATCCGTCCCGCCCACCTCCGCTGTGTGGGGTCGGAGGCGAATCATGATGAAATCATGGTGTGGTCCGAGGTCGCATTCCGCCGACTCAAACAAGCGGGCGGGAAGTTTATCGTTTTCGGGAGTTCAGGAGCCCGCGCGATCCGGGATGGATGGTCCCGCGCCAAGGCGGACGAGCAATTCGTCGCACTGCTCAAAAAGATGGGTCCCGCAGCCGCAGCGCATGATGTGACAGTGGTGGTGGAACAACTCCAGGAGTCCGAGTGCAATTATATCAATCACATCGCGGAAGGAGCTGCACTCATTCGCCAGGCTGCGCACCCCAACATCCGTCTGCTCGCGGATCTCTATCACATGGCGAAAATGGGAGATACTCCCGCCGATTTGAAAGCAGCCATGGACGTGGTGGTGCACATCGAAATCGCGGAGAAGGAAAATCGCACCTATCCGGGGGTGAAAGGGGATGATTTCCGCCCGTATTTGAGGGTCCTGAAGGATGCCGGTTACAAGGGCGCTGTGAGCATCGAAGGCAGAGGCACCGACGATCAATTGCAACCCGCGTTCGAGGAAATCCGCAAACAGTCACTCTCTCTTTGAGATCGCCGACTGCTGCGCAGTTCGCTCAACCTTTCACTTTCAATCCCGTCGCATCCACAGTGAACAAGTTGGGGGAAAGTTTGGTGTTGATTTTGGGTTCGTGGAAAATCGTGCGGATGCGTGACTTGTCCTTTAACTCCATTTCCATCGCCCTCAGTTCGTAGGTCTTGGGATCGATGTCCAGAAACACCCACGGAACCTGAGCCCTCATCTTGCGTTCTTTGGGTTTGAGGGTGAATTGATGGATGCCGGATTCGATGCGATGGGCGGTGATTTCAAACATCGATTCAAACTCCTCCGGCGACTGGAAACCACTTCCGCTCAACATCGAGTAACGCGACGCTTGAGGCGAATCTCCCCGCACTTTTCGCAAGGTTTTTGCAGTGTAGTCCACCAGCATCACTTCCTTGCCATTCACCACAACCAGAGTGGCGGCGGGTTCTCCCAATTGCCAGCGGACCTTCCCGGGTTTTTCAAACGCAAGCCTTCCCGGTGTGGAAACCGGCTGTTTCAGCGATGGCAATTTGCGTTCCTGGGTAAAGCGGGTTTCCAAGCTTTTGATTTCCGTCTGGCGTTTCAACCACGCGGTCAGCACGCCGTTCGAAGGATCGGCCTGCGATGGGTGGGACAATGCCAGAAAAACGAGCGACAAGGCAAAGAGGTGACGCAACATGAGGAGGGGAGTCTTGCGCGGGAATGGCAAGCCGCAAGCCGAACTTCATCACAGCCTCACTTTGCGGGCATGGAAGTCGGGTCGCGCTCAGGCGGATTGCAGTGCTGCTGCCCAGGCTTCGCTCTTGAATCCTGCGAGCGCAACGTCTTTTCCAATCACGAAGGGGCGCTTCACGAGGTTGCCATTGGAGGCAAGCAACTCAAGTGCTTGCTGGGGTGTGAGGGTCGGGAGCAGGTCCTTGATGCCGAGAGCCCGATAATCCACGCCGGAGGTATTCCATAACTTGCGAAGGTCGCCATTCAGCATCTCAAGCGCCGATTCCAACTCAGCGACGCTGGGTGGAGTTTCGCGGATGGCTTTGAGTTGATAGCGAATGCCATGCGCGTCGAGCCACTTGATGGCATCGCGGCAGCTGCTGCATTTCTGATAGGCGTAAACGGTAAGCATGGAGCGAGTTTGGCAAATCCGCCGGGTCGAGACAAGAGGCGCATGTGCGAATCACGTCGGGATGAACTTGATTTCACCGACCCGCTGGCGGAAGCTCGCCTCCCCGCGCCTTCCCCTCATGAAAACTGCCCTGTTGGAACAAATCCGCACCGAACTTCGTTCCCGCCTCGAACGCTTGTCCCGCGCGGCCATGG
>JBBARN010000058.1:0-15570 GCA_040399845.1 Luteolibacter sp.
TCGGGATTCAGCGCCCGGTGAAGACCTGCCAGATCCGCACCATGGCGAAGGTGTCCAGCGTGCAGTAGGCGCTCAATTCGTCGTGGATCTGCTGCCGGCGCTCTGGCAGGGTTTCCGGGTGGATGGCCTCCTGATAGACTTCCTGAGCCATGCCGCCGTCCTGGACGCCGAGGAGGGCATCGTAGCTGAGATCCGGACAGAGCGACGGCAGCACGGACTTGAGCCCCCACTTGCCCTGTTGAGCGGGATGGTAGTAGCGTTTCTTGGCGATCGGATAGAGGTCCACCAAGCGGGCGATGATGGCGTTGAGCTGCGGTGCCAGTTCGGGGAACCGTGCCCCGAGGTAGCTAATGACGCGGCACTCAAAGGTCGCATTATAGACGAAGACCGGCCCTGAGGTTCCGCAGAGCGCCACCAGCTTTTTGGCGCACTCCAGTGAAGGGTCTGCGCCGCTGATATCGAGGAAACCCTGATGGTCCAACCCTCCGTCCGCCCCGAGGACATGGAGGCTGAACTGGAAGGGGATCTGCTGGAAGGGACGGATGCCCTTCCAAATTGGAACGGTGAAGCCGATGGTTTCGAAATCGAGGAAATAGGCAGGGAAACCGTAGGGAGCGAGATCCGCCGCCGCCCCCGCAGCATCAAAGAAGGGAACGCCCGATACCGAGCATGCCTTCACGCGGATATGGTTGTCGTTGAGCATCTCATCCGGAACGTCCCGCAGATCCTCGTGCCCCATTGCTTCGATGCGGGCCCGTCGGGTGCGATGGAGGTTGGGCAGCGAACTCAGCGGGTATTCCAAGAGAACCTGGCCTCGGTGGCAGTGGGCGAAAAACGCACAGCCGAAGGGTGAGGAGCACTGCGGTCCGGTAGGGACCTGCGGTTCCTCTGGCGATTCCGCCACGGATTGGGCACCAGCAATCCACTGGGCCACTTCCGGACCGCGTGCCATGGCCTCCTCGGTCAGGTCCTTTTCGACGAGCAGTCCGCGGTAGTCGCCATCTCCCTGATAGACGAAGGAGGAGTCGATGTGGGCAATCGACACGGAGGACAAGGGAACACCCTCCGCAGTGGCGATGTAGGTCTGCACGGCGAGGTCGTCGCGCTGATAGTTCTTCAAGCTGCCCGAGGATTTCACCTCGACCATCCTCCAGGCGAAGCTGCCGCCAACCGCGTCCGGCAGCATCACGTCCGCGTAGGCCAGCGCGCCTTCAATGGTGACACCTACCTCAAAGATCGGAGCGTCACCTTGCGCCGCCAGCAACTCCGCGCTGCGGGCGAGCGCCACCTCATGACCGAGTGACCCGATGTCGAGGGTGGAGCCGTTTCCCTGCGGGTCATAAATCTGGCGCGCGATCTCTCCCACCTGATACCCAATGGCGAATACCGCCTCGGAGCCGGAGTCATCGCGGAGTTCAGGCCTGTGGAGATCAAGCCACAGGCGCTTCGGGCACAGCCGGTAGGAGATGATCTTGGATTTGGAGAGGTTTCTCATGAGGTGTGGTTTGAATCCGGGGGTAGGTAGTTGGCGCGCATCTGGTCGATTTCGCCGGTCACCATTTCGATCAACTCCGGCGGCGCGATGACGGTGGCCGCCTCACCCAAGCCGAGCACCCAGCTCTTCACCTCGACGAGTTCATTCAGGCGGAAACGCACCCGCACGAGGTCCGGGGCGAGGTCCTCCAAGCGCTGACTGGGATGCCACCTGCGCTCGCGTGCTAGGCGCGCCCAGTAGCCGTGGATTTCCACGACGACTTCCTGCAACACCGCATCCTCCTCATAGGGCGTCCAGATGCCGAAGGCGTGCTGTTGGCGGTTGTCGAAGGGAGGAGGAACGAAGCCGTCCGGCAGCGGGTGGATTTCCACCGCGCTGATGCGGGGTAGGGCGTAGGTGCGCTGGCCGTCCGCCTCCAGGTCCCAAGCGATGAGATACCAGCATCCATCCCGGCAGATGAGGCGTTGAGGGAAGACCTTTCGCGCATAGCCCTGCACCTCCTCAAGTCGCCGGTAGTGGATGGCGGCGACGTTCTGTTGGAGGATCGCTAGGGTGAGCTTGCCATGGATGGCCATGTCCGGCGGCGACTCGGCATGGGATTCCCGAGGTACGACAAGACCGCTGAGTTCCTCCCAGCGGATGTCCTGAAAGGCGTCCGTCCGGCGGCAGAGCTTGGCCAGCTCGCTGTTGATTTGGGCCGCCAGACGCGTGCCTCCCAACTGCCGGAGCGCCTCGACGGCCATCGCCAGGGCCGCGATCTCCTGATGGGAGGTGATGCGCGTTTCCCCAATGGACGGCTCGCGCAGGGTGTAGCCCGACTTGCCGGAATCGATCGGCCACTTATCCTCGTCGCGGAGGTGGTCCACGCAGCGTCGGACGGTGCGCTCGCTGCACTCCATCAGCACGGCGAGCTGCGCGCTGGTCCACTTGGGCCTTTCGAGGAAGGCGGCGCGGATGGTCTTGATGTGATGAGCTAGGGGCATGTCGATGCTTGGGGTGCCGGGTGATGGAGTGGCAGAACGGTATCCGGAGCGGGTTTCAGACGGGCCACGGATGACCCGGACTGACCATCAGATGCCCTCGTTAGGCCTCAGGAGATTCCAGCTTTCTTGGTAAATCCGGATCATCCGGTTGAGGCAGGTGGTTGCGAATCGGCGGGCGGCAACTTCGTCATGAAGCGGCAGCCGCCCCATGGAGAAATCAGGAATCTCATCCGGCAATACGAAACTATCCACGAGTTGCTCGGGGGACTGAATCTTCGATTCCGCAGGCTCGGCCGAATCCGACCGGTTGTCTTCGAACGGCCAAGCCCGGAGGTTGCCGATCGTATCCTGCCATTGTCTGAGAAATGACTGATAGCGGTTTCCGCTCTTGATGTTGTAGATGAACTTCCGGGCGTGGATGTGATCAAAATCCCAAGGTCTGTTGTGTCCTTCCCAGAGGTCGCGCCGTGAGGGATCAAACTCGCTGAACCGCCTGGCGATGAACTCTCGCTGGGCATACATGAGCAGGTCGCGGTTGCCAGTCATCCGCAGGAATGCGCCCCAACGCCTCTGCCGCAGGTCGATGCCCGCTTGCTCGCCATCGCCGTGGATGGGTGAATGCCATGTCCAGGATTCGATTTCACGACCATCAAGATCCAGGAAGCAGGCCAGTTCGGCCGGGGTGGGCAGGGTGACCAACCAACCTTGCTCTTCGGCGTGTGCGGTCGCCTCCAGTATGACGCTGGCCGAAACACCCTCGGCACACGCCGCGAGAACGTGGTTCGCCGTTTGGTGGGTATCCGTGGCGAACCAGGACATCCGGCAGACGAGCGAGAGCAACGGGTGGCGCAGGTGTTCCATTGATGCGGAGTCCTTGTTGGCATCCAGGCAGCGGTCGGCGATGCAGAGCATGAGTAGATAGACCTCTGCGTTGGAGCGGGCGATCCGGGCGAGATGCGAGGGAAGCAGGCCCGCCGGATTGGATTGGGCATCGAACAAAACGACCTCTTCGATCCACTCACAACAGGGTTTGAGGCGGTCCGTGATGAAACGCAGCACCCGCTCGGCATCCTCATCGTTCTTGCCGGCCAACCGACGAATCTCGCCGACGGAGAGAGGACCCCGCAGCTGTTTGGATCCGGCAGTGGTGAGGGCTGCTCTGGCGGCCATCATTGCCAGGCGTGAAGCGGGCATGCGCCTCACAACGATTTCCTGGATGGGCCCGGCGATCTGGGGCCAGTAGGCCTTGATCATGCAGTAAGAGAGTTCCTCCCCGTCGAGCCGGGTGCCCTGGCGGTTGAGGCGCTGGAAGAGGTGTTCGATCGCCGTGACATCCGCAGTGACCATGGAGCCGGCACGTTCCGCCCGGGTGGCAAGAACCAGCGAATCGGGTGCGGGCAGCGCAACCACCCGCGATGCCCTCACACGCTGCAGGCCAAGGAGGATTTCCTCCCGAGCGGCTTTGGCCCGGGCGGATGTGTCTGCTAGGAATTCGAGGACCTTTCCGGCCCAGCCGCATGGCGTGGCCTCGCATCGTTGGAACAGCTCCTTCCAGAACGTGTCCGGCTGGCTGGGGTCCAGAACCAACAGCCACGCCAATGGGACGGCAACTCCCGACTCCGCAGGAAACAAGTCGCGCGGGCTCGGGCGCACGTAGTCCACGGATGCAGGATCGAGGCCGGCCTGTTTCAAAATCTGTTGAATCTGCCAGGCCTGAAGCGTCTCGCAGGTATCGGAGCGTCGGAATCCCCATGGATGGGCGCTGGTAGTCAGCCGCAAAAGAAACTCCCGCGTGGAGTTGGCCGGAATTTCAGGCAGCAGATCGATCCAGAGAATGGAGCTCGGTGGAGCTTCACCCGAAGGCCCCTTTTGCAGATAGGGGTCATCGAAGCCCGTCGCCACCGCATGGGCGCGCTGCTGGCCGTCCAGAAGATGATGGCTGATCGATTCGTCGTCGCCATCATCCTGCCCGGGGATGCGCTCACAAACCACCAGCGAACCGATCGGAAATCCCCGCAGAAGCGAGTCCCAGAGCATTTCAATTTGTCCAGCGTTCCAGACGAGTCCGCGTTGGAGCCTCGGGATGCTCGCGGTGATGGGCAGGGAAGGTTCCAGGGCGCGTGCGTTGGGGCTGAACCAGGCGGCGATCTGACGCGGACTCAGCGTGATGGGAACAGAAGAATGTTTCATGATTTTGATCTCGATGGCAGCGCCGGAATCGGCACTGATGCGGGCTACCTTATTGGCCAGGCCGGACAAAAACTGTCCGGGTTCAGAAATCTTTGAAATTCTTAGCCCACCGGGTAACATGCTACTAGCTTTGAGCTCCCAGGAAAGGCTAGATGTGAAGTGGGCGGCCAACTAGCAAGGGGAGCTTCCATCCAGCCGATTCAGGCAAGAGGCGCTCCCAGCGTAAGCAGAATTACCAAAACGGACCGGAAGGGATCGATCACGCTATTGAAGGCGCTCGAAGAAACACTTTACCCTCGATTTCTCGGCGGCAAGATTTCCAAACCAGTGACGGATAGGTTAGACGAAGTGACGAGTGAATCAGTTTGGTCGGTGTATATCATCCGCTGTGGCGACGGCACGCTCTACGCGGGGATCGCAACCGATGTGGAGAGGCGTTTCG
This sequence comes from Luteolibacter sp., assembly GCA_040399845.1. Lineage (GTDB taxonomy): Bacteria > Verrucomicrobiota > Verrucomicrobiia > Verrucomicrobiales > Akkermansiaceae > Luteolibacter. The sequence continues at coordinate 5,111 of JBBARN010000058.1, forward strand.
GGGAGCACGTTTCGCAAGGGCCGAAGACAGCAAAATACCTGCGCGGAAGGCTGCCGCTTGAGATCGTTTATCGAAAGGAAATCGGCAACCGCTCCGAGGCGAGCAAGGAAGAGCTGAGGATCAAGCGCATGGGGTTGAAGGGGAAGCTGGAGCTTGTGAATGCGTTTGATTGCGGCGAACCCACCAACCCACGCTGCAAGTAATTTGCTTTCTGCTCGAGTCCCCTGAAAGAGCCATTGGGTCGGACCGGGCGGGGCCACATCGCCCTTTCCGCCGACCAGCGCGCCGCTGGTGGTGAACCGGAACAACCCGCACCCCAGCTTCGCCGCCGCCGCGATGTCCTCTTCGTAGCGGTTCGCGAAATCCGTTGCCCGGCCCCGCGGGGTCAAGCAACCATTGGCAATCCAATCATCCGGCCCAGAGGTTTTTCGCGGCATGGAGAAACCAGAACGCGGCGGGAAGCGGCAGTTGCAGCAGAATCCCGGTGCCGATGAACAACCAGCGCGGCAGATAGGTGAATGTAGTTCCCGGACAGAGCGTGTCGCCCTCGATGCCGCGTTTGATCAGGATGATGCCGTAAACCGTGCAGACCAGCCCGACGAAGATGAGGTTGCCGCTACGGTTCATGGCCGGGAAAAATGGTTCATGGCCGTTCAACGGGTGAATGACTACTCGGCGCGGTCCGCCTTGATGCGGGGGACGCCTTTGGCCGTGCTGAAGTCGATCAGACCCATGCGGGCGAGATAGAGGATGTCGGTGGTCCGCTCCGGATGGTCGGTGATGGCCTGCCATTTGTTGAGGTCCCGCAGAACCGCGAGCGTATCCGCCAGGCTGGATTCCAGCCGTGAGCTGTCCGGCACCCGGCTTGTGATGAGCGTGTTGACGCGCAGCAGCAACAACGGACCTGCCAGGAAAAGCTGGCTGAGCACATGCGCCGGACCCGTGATCCGGTGGGCGTAGAAATCCACCACACAGGCTCCCGATGTGTCCTCGCCGAGATCGTGATACAGCGCGGATTCATGATAACCTTGCAAGCCGCCGCCCGCCCTCCACGTGCGGTAGCCGCTGAGGAACACCGCCGCCACCCCCAGCGTCGCCACGGTGTTGGAAACGGCTGGACCCCATTTGAATCCGAACTGCCACGCGGCGAACGAAGGGACGTAGCGGAAAAACACCCAGGTCAGGAAACAGCAGACGATTCCGCCCAGTAGGCAGAGCACGGCCATGATCGTCTGATGGCGGTTGTAGCGGCGTATCATGGTGGTCAGTCGGGCATTCTGCGGGATTGCTTCTGACAGACGGACGGCAGGCTGGCAATGCCGGGTGTGGCCGCGCCTGTCAGGATTTGGGATGCAAGGACTTCCCTTCCGCCAATCCGATGTCACCCGTGCGGATGAGGTGAGCGCCCTTCGTTTGTGGTTGAGGCAGGTGGCGTGTTGCGAACTCAAACCAATCGGTCGGTTGTAGGACCCAGAAAGAATTGCCATTGCCTCCAGCCTCCAATAATGTTCATCTGATCACATGTTTCAGGAATTCCCCTACGTCGGGCAAAAGGTTTAGAGCACTCGGGTATTAGAAAAGCCGGAGGAACCCGGAAGATGCCGAAAATCCCCGGAACTTCAGGGTTTGGCGGGCGGCGGGTCGGCTGAAAACGACGCGGGCCCGGTTTTGGAAAACCGAGGCCGGAAAGGGTTTGGGGGTAGGACAGATTAGAAAACTTTCCATCGATCAGAACGGATCGGACATTTCGCCGGGATCGGCGGGCTTTGGGTAGGATCTGGCGGACCGGCGCTCTGGTTTGGCGCGTCCTTCGCGGAGGCTGATGTGATTGCGCAGATGGGCGAGCAGGCCGTGCAGTGCATTCGGGTCCACGCGCTCTGCGAGGGTGTCCATGGTGAGGCTGGGCTTGCCGGTGCGCTGGCGGGCGGCGGTGACAAACCAGCCGGTGTGGATGTGGCCTTTGGGATCTGAGACGACGGCACGGCTGTGATCGTCCAGGGCTTTGCGGATCGCGGCGACGTAGGTTTCGGCGGTCTCCCAAGTGTCGCCCTGGTTGGCGGGGCGGTAGGTTTTGACTCCGGTGCGCTGGCGCATTTCGAATGCCTCATCATCGCGGCCTGCGAGCTGGAGGAACTCTGCCATGACGGTGCGCCAATGGCTGCGGTTGATCTTGCTGATGCCTGGCAACTCGACTGCATCCATGACGCGATCGCGCCGCCAATCATCGAATGACTGGCCGGGCTCGATGTTGCCGAGGGCAAGCTGGTAATTGTAGGCATCCGTGGCCTGGAGAATGAGAGAGCGGGTTTCGGCGGCTGTCAGATTTCCTGTTTCTCCAGGAGTGCCGCCGGATTTCTGCGGAGGCTTTGCAGACGGTCTGCGGCGGGTTTGAGGAATCGATTTGCTGGCAGGTTTCATGGCTGTGAGAAGAACGGAGATTCAGGCAGACTTTGGGAAAGGGAGAATTTGGGCTCCCGTTGATTGCGGAACATCCCATGGACTGCCGATGCGGTCGAAATTTTGAGGCAGGCAATGCAGGTATCCCATGGTTGTTTCGATGCAGTCATGTCCGAGGCGATCTTGCAGCTCCCTGAGATTTCCACCGGCAAGCAAATAGCAGGTGGCGAAACCGTGCCGGAATGAGTGCGCCGTGATGCGCTTATCGATATTTGAGCGGCGAACAGCAGGCCGGACGGCTTTTGAAAACGACTTGTCGTGGATGTGATGACGGCGAATGATTTTCGACTCCGGATCTTGGCTCTCTTTGGCCGATGGAAACACCCAGAAAAATGGCCACTCTTTGCCGTGCGAGGGAAACTTTTTGATCAGTTGCGGAACTGGGCAAACGCCTGGGCGATTCTTGTTCCGATCCTCCTGGTAAAGAGCACGGCAGCGCTCGCGGCGGGCAAGCAATGGCTCGATCAAACGCCGAGACAATGGAGCGATCCGGCACTTGTCGCCCTTACCTGACCAGATGCTGACGGTGCCACGCTCAAAATCGAATGCACGCCATCGCAGCTCGACAGTTTCGCCAATTCGGAGGCCAGATCCAAACATGAGCCCGGCCATCAAACTCCAAGGCTCAGGAAGCTGGGAAATAATGGACTCCGCTTCGGATTGAGTGGTCCAAACGGGAATGCGCACGGGCCTTTGCGCATAGACCCATTGAGGAAGTTCTTCGATGGTCCGGCCATGCGAATTGTAAAAGCCGTTTTTCCCTGCCAACGCGGAGAGCGCTCCCTTCTGATTGGCAACGGAACACGGCACCAAACTGGAGAGGAATTCTGTGATTGCGGTTTCAGCGTCTGCGAACTTTTTACCATCGCAAAATTGCAGGTAGCGGGAGGCAAATCCCAGATACTGGTCTTTAGTTGCGTCGGCCAGTTGGCGAGTCGTCATTGTGTCCGCGAATTTTTGCAATGCTTGATCGATTTTCATGGGGGTGGATTTGGGTGTATAAGTAGTCTGGAGATTACCTAATTAACTGTTCAGCGGAAAGGATTCAGCCCACCGCTTCCAGCTTTCCGAGAATCCCGGAAGCGATGCCTTGAAGGTTTGGAACTCGTCCCATCCGAAGAAGTTTTGCGCGGCGTCCATTTCGTTTTCCAGCGTCACCTTGGCGGCTTCGGGGAGTCCCTCGTCTCGCCAGAGAATCCATGCGCGGGCGTAGCGTGCGTGGTGATCCGGCAACGCTGAACAAGTCGCCGCATGGAACGCCGAGGGAGCTTCACTTGGGATCGTAGTTTTGGGGTCGGCGTCCATGGGCTAGGCGTTCTCCTCAACGAATGCACCCCGCAGCCCGTGGCGTGAGCCATCTTCATCCATCCATGCTTTCCATGGATCTTCGGCGTCATAAACGCTATCCACGATAGACCATTGACGACCGTCGGCGGGCCATTCGGGGAACCACATGACAGTCCCCTCCTTCACGTCGGCGGGTGTGGCGGGCCGGAGGTTCGTCGGGATAGGATAGTGGCTCGCTTGCTCCTTGGCCTCGTGGATCATCCCGCGCAGGCGTTCAATCGTGATTTCCATTGAGGTTTTGATTTCGGCGTATCTTTTAGGATTCATGGTGGCGGGATTATAGGCGGTTTTGAAGAAGGAGAACAAGGGAGTGGTGGCGACCGCGATAACGTCTCAAGTTAGATCGGAGCTGGAGGGCGCGGTCGCCACACCCCTAGCGTTCTATAAATTAGGGGCACCGGATGTCATGAGCGCGGGGGCCAACCGCTCCGGTGCCAGGCCGTGAGGGTTAGGCTTTCCACTCGATCACCGTCTTGCTTTTGACGATGCCGTTTTTGTCCCGATCTTTGAGGAGATCGATGACGGTTGCGGAGAGTTCCGAGCCGAGGATTTCGGCGCAGTGGAGGCGGAATTTTTGGCCGTCCTTGGTGCTGCGCTCGTAGGTGGTTTTACTCTTGAAGAGTTGCCGGGTTTGCTTGGCGTCCAGGAGTGGAAGGACTTCTTTTGCTGTGGGTGAATCTGCGGCGAAGCTGGCCTTGAGAATGTCCGACTCGAAGACGACGGCGACCTGCTGATCTGCGTCCTTGAGTTGAGCGCGGCGACCTTCGCGGTGTTTGTCTGCGAGGGGTTCGTGAGGCATTGCTAGGGCACGGGAACGAAGGATGGATTCGATGGTTTCCAGTTCGCGTTTTGCGGTGGCGATGATGGTGTTTAGTTCGCGGCCTTTGGCAATGAGGGCGGCGGTGGGCTGATCTTCAAACATGTGGTTTTGGTGGTGTGGTGTTGTGGGAGAATTAGGAACTGAGACGGCCTTCCAGAACGGCGAGGCGGTCCGTGGTGGCGGTTACGAATGATGCGGCTTCACGCTCGATCTCTGCGATCTTGCGTTCGGTGGCGCGGATGACATCGCGATGCTTTTTGACTTCGCGGGCGGTTTGTTTTTGGCGGGTGTTGAGTGCCGCTTTGAGGTTGCGGATTTCTTTGGTAGCGAGTGCTTTTTCGGTCTTGTTCATGGCTTTGATTTCAGGAGAGGAGTTCGAGCCCTTTGGTGGTGATTCGATAGACGGTGATGGTGCGGTTGATGGTGTCCGTTTCCGCGAGTTCATCGGTGACCAGGGAGCGGAGTATTTCGGTGACCAGGTCAGGATCTGTGGGGAGGCGACCGGCGGTGCTGGATGCTGTGGTTTGGGAAACTTTGAGATCCTTGAGGATGGCAGTTTCGAGCCACTGGCGTGCTTGTGGGGTGAGTGTGGCCATGATGGTTTAGATGAGGTTCATTTCGCGGGCCATGGCTTGGAAATGGGGTTGGGTGGCAATGAGGTTTTTGAAGCGTTTGAGGGCGTGATAGGCGGTGCCTGGATCTTCGCGAGAGATGGCGCTGGCCAGCTCCTGGCCAGACCACCACGGGTATCGTTGCTTGATGGCGGCAACTGCGAGGAAGCGGGCTTCTGCTGTGGCGCGGGTGCGACGCTTGCCTTTGATGCTGCCGACTGGAATGCCGGTGATGCAGGCGACCTGGCCGATGATTTCCTCGGGCGAGAGTGGCATGGGCTCAGTCGATTGAGAGTTTGTAGGTGCGGGCGAGGCGGGCGTGGGCTGCGAGCAGGGCTTTGCGTGGGTTGCTGCGCAGTTCTGCGGATGCATTGCGGAGCTTTTGCATGAGAACGACGGTGAGGGCCACGGAGCCGAGCGCTCCATCGTTGGAGGCGATGGTGGTGAGGAGGTCTGCGATGCTGTCTGCGGTTTCCTCATCGCTGAATTGCACTGCGACGTTGCGGGCCAGCGTTGGGATCTCATCGGCCTTCAAGGAATACTCGGTGCACATGCCGAGGCGGCGGGCATGTTGATCATTGGCGAGGATGGGCTTGAGTGCTTCCGGATTGCCGATGCAGCCGATAGGGCTGTTGGTGGCATCATGGAAATCGAACATCCAATTCCGACCTGAAGAGTCAAGGCGCTGGGAGTTATCCAGGACGATGAAGCGGGCGCTATCGCGGAAGCGCTCTGCCATGAAGTCAAAGCGGGATGTGCGACCGTTCCAGCCTTTGGTATCGATGCGGGAAAAGATGGCGCTTTCCAGCTTGCTGGCGGTGCCGCCATTGGCATGGAGGGCGATAGAGATCGCAGATGGATGCTTCTGGCAGAAGCGCTGAATGCCGGAGGTTTTGCCATGACCGGCGGGGCCGGTGATGAAGCCGATTTGCCCGGTGTCGCTGATGACATCGAAGGCATTGGCGATGCTGGTGACGACGCTGGAATCGAAGATGGTGGTCTTGAACCGGATGCGCTCGCCAAGGTTCTTCATGATGTCCCTGGCAAGGACTTCGAAGTTGTCAACTTTGCGGTCCAGCTTGTCGCGAAGGTAGCGAGATAGGAACTCCGCAGAGACTTCACGAATGCCGAGGATCTTGCGGAACTCCGCTTGTGTTAAATCATGCTCTTTGAGGAAGCTGTTGATTTCTTCAATGAGGGCGGGATCGGTTGGGTATTTGTTAGCCATGGTGTGGTTTGTGGGTGAGAGGTGAATCAGAAATCGAGGCCGTCGTTTTGGGTGGGGGCGCTGGTTTCGCGGGACATGTTGGCCATGGCTTGATCTGCGAGTTCGCCATAGCTGGCTTGGCGTTTGGCATCGGCCTTGATCTCGCGGGTGGTGGGTGCCGGTGGGCTGACTTCGCGGGCCTGTGAGACGAGATCTGCATTGAGTTCGCGGACTGCATCGCGGCGGGCGGCTTTCTCCTGGGAGGCGCGGCGGACGGGCGCGGCATAGGCTTGCTGGATGCGGCCCCGTTGTTTGTAGAGATCCTCGATCTGATCTGAGTCGCGACCGAGCGGGACGTTGCGGGTGAGGGTGCCGATGAAGGTGTGCTTTTGATCGTAGGCAAGCAGGGTGTCCGGCATGAGGGGATTGCAAAGGGTGAGGATGTGATCGCCCTTATGTAAGTATTCCGTCCGTCCGCTGGGGGTGGTGAGTTCTGGCAGGTATTGGAGATCCATGCCGGGCAGAAGTTCCTCAGTGACCTGGATGAAGTTGCGGGCATTGAATGTGGCGGGCTTGAGCCAATCCGTGGGGATGAGGAGATGCACCATGGAGATGGGCAGGCGACGGATCTGAGGATCACGGCGCAGGGACTCACGAGCGATCATGGGCGACCATGGGATGATGTGGGTGAGAGCCGGATTTTTGCGCTGCTGAATGAGTGCATGCTCATGAAGGTGCGGTGCATCGATCGCGAGCTGTGCCAGCTCCTCACGCGAGCGCCACATGCCGACCGGATCTTGTTCCCAACGCCAGACGAGTTCGCAGAATCCCGACTCATACCAGCCTTCGAATTTATGATCATCCCTGGAAGCGAGTGCTTGGCGGATGAGTTCGGCAGATATGCCAAACTCGGGAGCTGTGAGGAAATTGCTGAGGAGGTTGGTCTTGAATTGATCTGAGAGGCCGCTGGCGGACCGGATGATTTGCTCTTCGTATTTGGTGAGGCCGTAGGTTTCCTCTGGGGCCATTTCGATATTGCGTCCGGTCTGGCCGCGAAGGTGCTGGGAATAGACGCGCCACAATCTGAAGGATGATTCGATGGGTGCCTTGAATCGCGGATTGCCGCTAGCTTGCGGGCCATAGATGAGTTCTTGGAATGCGGCCTTGTTAAAGATCCCGGAGCTATCCAGGCGAGCGCCGGGGTTGCCATCGCGGGCGGTGATGGACTTCATGGCATCCTCAAATGAGTGGAAGCCATCGGGGGTGCGGAGTTCTTTGTTGCTCCACACCTTGGCGGTTCCGTGTTCCTGGACAAAGCAGGTGCCGCGTTCATCGTTGCGATATCCTTCTGTGCAAAGCAGGTTGATGACGTAGAAGACGAACTCCTTGCGGGTGAGGTGCTTGTTGGTGCCTGAGTCAGCATCGAACCACCGGAGGCGGATGTGCGGCGGGAATGGATAGCGGGTGAGCCGGTCCAGTGCATGGAAGCAAAGCGGGACAGCAACGGGCTTGTCGGGATTGGCAACGCGGACATGAACATCCGGCTTTTCATCGTCGAAGAAAACATACTCCAGATAGCGGGTGCCGATGCAGGTGCTGAGGATGGAGGGCAATGAACGATATGCGGAGATGGTGCCTTGTGATGCCAGGGACTTGGCATAACTGGTGGGCTTGCACTTGCGGAAGTTTTCGATAGAGAAGCCAGCGGGCTCGCCCTTGCCTGCATCCCGTGGTGGCACCAGGAATCCGGGAATGGCCTTGGTGGGATCTCCCGTGCGACGCCACAGGTTCCATTGTGCAATGGTGGTGCGGTGGACTTCCTGGACTGCATCCTCGCGTTGCATGTTGAGGATCTGATCCTTGATCCATTGCTTGGTGACATCCGGCAGCATGGTGCGAGATCCGGAGGCGGCTTTGCGTCCATCGATCAATCCTCGGAACCCGTGTTTCTCATAGAGCTTGACCCACAGGGAGATGGTGGACTCTCCCACATTCATTGCGCGGGCCTGCGCCTTGCGGATCTGGCCCTTGGTCTTGTAGGTGGCGTTGACGAGCATCTGCACCGCTCCGAGCTTGCGGAAGAGATTGCTTTTTTGCGCGGGGCTGAGGTTGGTGAGATCTTCCAAGCCGCCCTCTGAGACGACGAGATCCAGTAGATTTGCAGGTGCTTTGCTGAGAGTGTGCATGAGAGTGCCGAGTGAGGAGGTATCAGTGAGAAACGGAGTGGCTGGCTTGGTCCCGCCAGATCTTGATGGGGTGGAAAACGGGGTAGCGGCATTTGTTCGCCACCTCGTAATCATAGGCTGCGGCCATGGTGGCGTGATCGTCCTTTGCCGCTTCCAGATAGATCAGTGCGTCTTGCCCGACCATGGACAGGATTTCGTCAATTGGCTTGCCGTTGATGGAGATGGGATGTGGCATGCCGTTAGATGGTGATGGTTTTGCCACGGGCGGCGGTGTGTGCCTTGGCTTCCACTTCCTCGATATCCGCAATGGCTGCTTGGAACTCGGCCTTGAGGCCGGAGAGGCTGAGCGGGTTCTCATCGTCGCTTTCGAAGGGGAGAGCGTAGAGGAGTTTCTTGTAGTCCGGATTGGAGCGGGCGTTGATGAGTGGATTTGCGACGGCCTCAAAGAAGTGGAATGCCAGCAGCCCTGCCTCGCCTTTTTTGATCGCTCCCTTGCTCCCCTTCCCTCTGCCGTCTGGCATGGCCTTGGGTGTGGGGATGAGATTCAATGCCTGCATGAGGCTTGCTTGCGTCTCGCCGGTGGTAAGTGTGCCGATGACATCATCCACGAGAGCCCATTGTTCATCGGTGAGGGTGAGGGCGGAATTGTCCTGGAAGATGACCAGGGCGGACTTCTTGGCGGCGGCGGGAAGGTCCAGCTTTTTGGCCTTCTTGAGCTTGGCAACGGTGGCCTCGTAGAGGCGGATGAACTCATCGCAAGACTGGCGGGAATAGCCGGTTTCTTGCTTCACGCGATCCGCCCAAGGCAAGAAAGTGCCAGATTCTGGCACTTTGTTTCGGCGGCCTGATCCGACTGATCCGACCTCCTTCTTGAGGGCGGCGAGCTGCATGCCGAGGCGCACCTGGCCACGCAGCCAGAGGCGACCTACGGCGTGGAGTTGCTGCGCGGTTTGCCGCACTGCATCCCATGCGGGATCAAGGGGGGAATCGTTGGTGACTTCCACTGAATTGGGTTTGGTGATGGTTGTGTTTTTGGACATGGGAAAGTTATGCGTTGAAGATTCCGGCGGGGTCTGGTTTCTCTGCCGTCTTGGTGATGGCGAGATGCATTCCGTAGTGACGGCGGAATTTCTTGGAGGCTTGGGTGGTGGCGCGGGTGAGGGTGCGGGCATACTCGGCATAGGTCTTGGTGCCGGTTTGATCATCCCCGTCTTGGGCCTTGCGGCGCTTCCATGAGATATCGATGAGGAAGAGGGCCATGGTCAGTGGGTGGGTGAGGATTTGGCGATGATGGCGGCAAATGAGGCGGCGTAGGCGGGATCTTTGAGATATGATTCCGAGTGCCGGATGAGATAGCGGCGGGCTGACTCGACAGAGAACCCGAACAGGGCATCGATCTGGAGACCGTTGGTGTCTGGGAATAATGCGCGACAGACGGCGGCGCACAGGGAGCGGGCCTTGTGGCGTGCGGTCTCTTTGCAGCCGGTCTTGGTGGGACGCTGGATTTCTGCGACCGAGTATCCTGTCTCGAACTCTACGGCGTGGAGGATGATCTTGGCATCATCCGGTGTAGCACAATCACCAAGGGCTGGGCAGTGGTGTGCATGTGACGGCCCGGATTCAATGGGCATGGGGATGGGCTCGCCTTTGTGGATCTGCTCGGCAGCTTGATTGAGAGCGAGCTGGATCTCGGCCTTGCCTGCATCGCGGGTGCGGTGATGGATATCCAACAATTGGACGGCTCGCTGGGCAATGGCCCGCTCTTCATCCGTGCCGATGCGCCCGGAGTAATATTCCCTTGATGCGGGATACATGGCATCCGAGCCGGGGCC
>JBBARN010000058.1:15580-38843 GCA_040399845.1 Luteolibacter sp.
GATCCAGAGGCGAATGGTGCCGACATCGACGCGCCATTTCTCGATGAGTTCCGGGGTCTGGGTGCGGTTGATATCTGCGGAACCGCGTTTCTCGCGGAGGGATGACAGGATGGTTGCGGACATGGTGATTTTCGATTGATGATTGCCGATTGCCGATTTGTTAGTCGCGGGTGATGTGATCGATGAGCTTGCGGTTGGCTGCATCCAGCCCTTCTTTGTAGCCTTCCAGGTTGGCTCTCCGGATCTTGTCGGAGGCATAGAGGCAGCAGCCGAAGAAGCCGATCATGACGCCCAAGAGGGCAGCGCCGATGATGTATGCAATGGGATCTGTGTGCATGATGATGTGGGTGGTGTGTGGGTTAGATAGAGGTGAGTTGGAGGCGGCGGGCAGAGGCGCGGAAATCCAGATAGCTTTGGCGATGGTAGGAGGTGAGGATGGGTTTGGCGGCGATGGTGGCACTGAGTGCCTGGATGAGATTGAGGCGGGCAATGGCGAGGAATGAGCGCACGGCTTTGTGGCAAGTGGGTGTCATGGGGTGTGGGTGAGTTCGTCTTTGAGGCTGTGGATCTCCGGGGTGTGTCGGAGTTTTTGGATTACCCTGTGGGCAATGCGGAGAAGGGTGAAGCGGTCCGTGCCTTGGCGCTGTGCCAGCTCGTCCACGGACATATCGCAGGCGGGCTTGTAGGCGGTGGGCTCCGGTGCCTGGAGACGGCGCAGGATGGCACGGCACAGGGCGGGGTCGCGGAGTGCCCGCGCTTCCAGCTCGGCAGCGAGGGCCTCAGCGGCTGCGTCGTCGTCGTCAGGGAGTGATGGGCAGGTGGGGCTCATGAGGATCATGCGGGGTCCGGGTTGTTTGGCAGTTCCGCGATCGCATCCAGGATGCGGCGGGACTGGCGGCGTCCCGTGAGGACAAAGCTGAGGTGAACGGGTGTGACACCGAGGCGGCGTGCCACATCCGCGTGCTTCCATCCTTTGTCTCGGAGGGCATTCCTCGCGGCCTGGACAGCGGGTGGGCGTTTCGTGGCGTGGGGGGCCATGATCCGGCGAAAAGCGGATTCAAGATCGAGCGGGTTCAGGGCGGCGCACATGGCTGATTAGGCAGGTTTGGAAACGTAGGCTTCCAGTGCGCGGCGGACGGTTGCTGAGAATGAGCGATCATCTTGATTCGCACGGCGAATAATCGCTTCTTGCAGGCTCCTTGGAAGGGTGACGCTGCATGGTTTGGAATCATCGGACGCTCGCTTACGGCAGGCAGGTCGGGTGGTTGTGGCCATTGGTTCAGAGTATTGTTTTATCGTGCCCAATCGTGCCGGGCACGAATGAACATTATCGAATATTATACCCCCGCCAAGTAAAATGTTGCAAAATGGGAAATTTTAATATACCCGTGTCGCATGGCAAATTCTCCTCACCCTGACACCGTAACGGTTTCGTTTACGCTGCCGCAGTCTTTGGCTGCTGCGGTGGAGATGCGCGCAAAGGCATCCTTGACGAACAAAAGCGACATCATCCGCCGGGCTCTTTTGGATTTTCTGACGCCGGATGAACGGGCCGCTGTGATGGGGTCCGTATTTAATGACGCCCCGAATCAGGGGGCTCAAAAGGCGAATGCCCCAACCAAGTATCCAACGAAAAAGGAATCCCAGAAGAAGAAGCCATGAACAACCTCATCAACTCATTCGGTCCGGCGTTACTCTGGACGGTGCTTTTCGCTATTTGCTACACGCTGCCGATGTATTTCGTTATCCAGTTCGCAACACGCGAGCGGAAAGATCGGAGAATCGTATTCGTGGTCTGTTTGGTAACTACGTGGCTGATTGGATTGCTGGTCGCTCTAGTGCTGCCCAAACTGAGCGATGAAGATTTTGCCAAAATCAATCCACCTAAAAAGGTCAATTCTGACGCGGGTGAGGGTTGGAGTGATCTGGCCATCATCATGACGGGCATCGGAGCGTGCACCGGAATCGCACTGCTTTTCGTCGGCTGGCTTGCCATGATTTGACCGCTGAAAATGTGCGCACATTGGCAACCGCGGTTTGGTAGGCTCCGGGCATGGTTGCTGAGCAGCTCGCCCTAAAGTAAGAAATGGATCGATGAAAAAAGACATGCTTCAAAAAATCACCGTTTTGCAGAGTAAGGTGGAAAGGTTTCGCGATGGATGGCAAGCCGCTGAGGTGAGTCGGATTGAGTTTGGTGAAGAATCAACCTCAGTCGATCCGCTGGAGATTGTGGGCGAATACAATGAACTTGCTGCCGGACTTGCTGAAATCCGCCAGATGCTAGGTGAGTAATTTTCCCCGCACATTGGCAACCGCGGTTTGCTAGGCTCCGGGCATGGTTGCTGAGCAGCTCGCCCTGATCTGGGACTCGGAACTTGTCCGGGATTCCAATGGGGTGGTGCGGTTGGTGGCGAAGCAGCCTGTGAAGGATCTATCCTGCAAACAGGCTGCAAAGATCTTGGGAGTGTCTGCATGGACGGTGCAGAATCTGTATCAGCTCGGGCTGATCACGGGCCACAAACCCGGCGCACGGGTGGTGCGCAAGGATGGCAGGGCGAGCAATGCTGCGCTGCGGCTGGATGCTGCCAGCGTGACGGCCTATGATGCGCGGGTGAGGGCTGCTGCCAAGGCTGAGAGAGAGCGGATGCTGTAATCGCTCGCAGGGGAAATGGCCGGAAATGACATGACTCCGCACAAAAGTGCGAGATGTGCGTGAGGTGTGAACGGATGGCTGAGGAGGCGTGGCAAGGTAGCGCCGCAATGAGGAACGCGGTGGCGCGATGACGGCTGTGGGTGGCCCGAGCGCCGCCGCGAACTCCTCTTGAAACTCCTGACTCTCATGATGACTCTCCAATCTCAAATCCGGCATCTTCTCACCTCACTGGCTGCGCTGGGGACTTACCTCGCCACCATCATCGCGATCAACCCTGTGGGAGTTCAGGAGATCAACGCCAAGTCCGCTGAACTGATCGACCCAATGGCAGGTTTTCTTGCCATCATCGTGGCCGCAATCGTCCGGACCTTGATTGGCTGTGTCACGGATTTGTTCCGTGCCGGTGTAGGTGAACCCAAGAAACCGATTGGCTGAATAGCCCAAGCCACGACCGGCCAGTGTCGATCCGATTCGACCGTGATCCATGGCACACCGGCGGGGCACCCTTTCTAACAAATATAACCACGAAACGAACCGAAGAGAATGAATGCCTCCGACGCAGGATTGATCATCATGGCAGTAGCGCTGCTGTCATGCCTGCGTCGGAGGCGATGCGGGGAAGGGGTGGTGACGGCAGAAGAACTCCGGGCGCAGGATGAAGCATTTCTAATTTTCGACTCTCATGAATGATAGCAAACCAAAGATCATGATTGACGCCGGACACGGCGGCAATGACTCCGGGGCGGTAGGGCCGGGCGGGCTGCGCGAAAAGGACGTGGCGTTGGCTGTGGCTATGTTGTTGGGATCATTGTTGGTCTCTGACTTCGAGATCAACTACACGCGGCGGGATGATACATTCGTGGAACTCTACACCAGAGCTACCCGCGCAAACGATTGGCAGGCGCATGCGTTTATTTCCATCCACTGTAACAGTGGCCCGCCGGGCAAAGGCTCCGGATTCGAGGTGTTTACCACGGTGGGAGAGACGGCAAGCGATCGCCTGGCGACGGATCTCTTCCAGGCATTCGGCGAGAGTTTTCCTTACAAGACCAAGCGGATGGATATGACGGATGGTGACCCCGATAAGGAATCAAGCTTCGCGGTGATCCGGCGCACTCAGATGCGGGCCGTGTTGTTCGAGCTGGAATTCATTCACACCTCGGAAGGTGAATCCTGGTTGGCCAGTCCGGCCAATCAAGCGGCTTGTGCGAAAGCCCTGGCGAGTGGGATTCGCAGGCACTTTGCGAAAAGTGCGGGCGAGACGACCGCACTCCCTACGCCGGACCGCAAGCCGCTGGAGATCGAACTCCTAGCGAAGATCGAGCGCATCCGCACGCGCTTTGCAGAGGAGCTGCAAGAAGTCCGCACTGAGGTGGAAGCCCTATTTCGCCGCATGCCATGAGTGATGCCGCCGCCCATGCCCCCGATGAGCAGAGAATCAAGGATCTCTATGTGGCGATCTGCGAGGCCAAAAATCTGGATCAAGCGATCGAGGGACTGACATCCGGTGATCTCCGGGAATTGGGCACCTATCTGATCGCGCAGAATCCAGAGGAGTGGAGCGTGCAGCTGGAGATCGTGAGCCGCATCGTGGCAGAGGGATGGAGGCGCTTCGCAGCACTCACAGAGGGAGGGAACGATTTATGATCAATGCATATCTATGGTGGTGGCCAATGATGGCCGAGGTTTCCGCCGCAAATCAGGGCAGAGGAGGTGATGGTGTCTGGCTAAGTGTCGCCGCCATTACGGCAATAGGAGCAGCGGTGATCGGCATCGTGAAGGCATTCAAGGCCGGGGAGGCAAAGGGCAAGATCTCCCAGGAGTTTACCCTGAAGAAGCCGGTGCCAACGGTGATGACCCGCGAAGAACCGGCATGGGCAACGAAGCCGGAGCTGGAGGATCACATCGAGCGAACCGATAAGCATTTTGAAGAGATCTGGGACGCAATCCAGGGCGAGCGCGGAATTGCGAGGACGGCTTTGAGCCGAATCCATGAACGGATCGATGAGCAGAGTCTCGCGACGGCCAAGGTGCAAGGCACGGTGGACGAAGTGAAATCCAACGTCAGCAAATTGTTAGACCTTGCCCTGCAACGCAAACCCGGAACCCGCTAATGAATCCCGAGATCCAAATTCTTGAAGCATTGAAGCCGTGTCTCCCACGCGGGCTGCGTGAGCCGGTGCTCAACTCCGAGCTGCGAGTGCGCGGAACTCTGATGTCTCTCACTGATCAGAAGCGCCATTGCGCGAACCTTGAAGCCAAGGGGCATGTAACCGTGATCACTTCCGAAGATTTCACCCTGATCAAAATCACAGCCGAGGGGCTGGCACGCATCGCTGAATAATGATCCGCAAACGCAAACGCAAGGTGAGGGGCGATTCGAAGCTCCACAATCTGAAGCCCGAGAGCCGAGTTTTGGAACTGCGTGATTTGCTGCTGAACGGTGCGACCTATAAGGAGGCCAAGACATGGCTCTGGGAAAACTGCCAGGTGACTACCACCGGCGATGCTCTGGGCAGGTTCTGGGCTCTGGAGTGCCAACCGATCAAGGATGAGGAAACGAGTCTCACGGTGGCCGTGGCGGAGGGGATGATTGATCGCATCGGCGCGGTGGATTGGGATGCTGCTACGGAAGAGTTGATGAGGCAGACAACATTCGAGCTGCTGAGTGGCCAGCAAGTGGACGGCAAGACGAAGGTGCAATACATCCGGGAGTGGGGTAAGCTCCGCAACCAGAAGGTCTCTGAGAAGAAGGCGGATGAACTCGCCCGGACGAAGGAAGAGGCTGGTATTGACGCGCTGGTGGAAGCGACCAAGGGCGACAAGGAAGCTGAGGAGCTGCTGCGTAAACTCAATGAGCGCCTGAAGAAGAAAGGGGGCGCGGCATGAGTGCGATCGCTAAGGGCCGGAAAGCTGCCGTAGTGTCCCGCCTGGACAAGGCCATGGGTGAGAACCCGAGCACGAACGTGCCGGACATCCGGAGCTTCGAACAATTCTTGATGGAGCATGCGGAAGTCCGGAAGCCGGATGGAACTTATATCCGTTATTCACTCAAAGGGCGTGAGGCTTTGCTTTCGGCGATCCGGGTTATCGACCTTGTGCTGGGATCCCACACGGGAAAGATGCTGCCGGACTCCAAGCTTTCCATTTGTGGAGGTGCTCAGATTGGGAAGACTGTCATTGAGTGTTACCTGATGGCATTTGGAGGCGGCGTGCGGTTTATGAACACGGGCTTGTATCTGCCCGATGATAAACTCGTGGAAGGCATTGTGGATGGCAAGTGGCGGGCCGATACGGTTGAGCGGATTGATTTCCTCGGGCCGCTGATGACGCTGGGCAAGGCCAAGGACAAGCGCGGCCGCTTGGTCAACCGCAAGGGTGCCGTGATGTTCAAAGATGGAGATCGCACCTCGGAGTGCATGTTCATGGGTCTCAACAAGGTTCCGACTTCTTTCTCGATGTCCATCGCGATCGAGGATGAGAAGGATGATATCCAGTCAAAGTTTTCGAAATACCTGGAAGGCCGGATGGGTGCATCCGATCTGCGCTTCCGTGTCTCTATCGGCACGCAGCGGTTGCATGGTGCCGGTCAAAACCGCGAGTGGCAGGATGGAAGCCAGGGCATTTTTGTTTTCGATGTGGGCAATGGCAAAACCATCCGCCCGGAGGAAGTCTGGCCACAAGTGTGCCGCTTGCAGTTAGGTGATGCGCCTGCTCCAAGTGATCCCAAGTTGAGCTATGCAGGAGATTTCCAAAGGGGCGAAGATCCTCACATTGAGAAGTTCGCCTACAAGCCAGGGCAAACCTACTATCTGGCAGATCCGGAGACCGGTGCGGTGATCGATCGCGCGAAGCCGATTGAAAAGCATCTGCGGCCTGAGCGGATCGAGATGCAGGATTGGTCATTCAGCTACTCGCATCTTGCGATGGCGGCCTATGGCCTCGATCAGACTTTGGCGAGGTGGCAGAAGGCCATCAAGGATCCGGTGACAATGGTGGCCTTCCGCTGCGAGGTGCTGGCACTACCGATGAACACGACTCAGGGCCTGAGCCCCGAGATCCTTGCGCGGAGCCGTGCGGCCGGGCCTCCCTTCGACACGAGCCTTTCGCTCCGCCCTGGCAGCGTGGGCTATGGTGGACTGGACACTGGCAACTCGTGCTGGTTTGTGGCCCGCGAGGTAGTAAGCGATGTGGAGAAGCGAATCATCCATGCGGAAGATATCCCATTGGGTGGCGTGGTGAATCGTGCGGTGAGTCTCTTCCACAAGATCGGCCTGGCGGCATTGTTTATCGATGCGCGGCCTGCGGTGAATGAAGCGCGGCAGATCACTTATGCTCTCAATGGTCTGGAAGGTATCAAATGGCCGGTGGTGCCAGATCCGGATAACAAGCGGATCAAGTTCCCTGGTGGGCTGGAGTGGAACGGCGAAAAGGGTGAGTGGATTAACCTGCGCTGTGCCGTGGTGGAATTCACGCGGAAGCCGGGCATGGGCATCGTGCAAAAGATCGGCCAAGATCAGGCGGATGGTGTGACGCGGTTTTTCCCGATCATCCAATGCAGCCGCTTTGATACGATCGACCGGGTGATTGCCGAGTTCCAGACTCCGGCCGAGAACATCTATCGCACGCACAATGGCACGGTCTATCAGGAGCCGGTGATGTTGCTGCCTCGCCGGGTGGATGGTTCTCCCAAGATCATCGAGACTCTGGATCATCACCTGATCACCGGATCTGCCCGCGAGGAAGTGGACGGCGAAAAGGGCGACTATGTGGAAAAGTGCGACAACCACCTTCTGCTTGCGGATGCCTATTCCGGATTGGCTGAGCACTTGATCAAGGGAACGGCCCCAAGGGCTGCCCTGAAAGTGAACCCGGTAAAACTCAAAAAACGCCGCCGGAGGTATGTGGGATAACCAATTTTCATGAACACGATTTCCAATCAATTTTTTGGCAACGGTGCCGACTCTCTAAAATCGATTTCTAGGGGGGTATCCCAAGAAATGGCACTGATGGGCGCGTTTGGGCGATGCTGTGGTTTCCGGTGCTTGCACGGGCTTGCACGGGCCGGTTTTGGCGGTTCTTCACGGGGAGGGTTTGAGCCATGAGCCGGAATCGCAAAAATCGGAGCTCGAAGGCAGGCCGGGCGACTCAGCCAGCGGCTGTGCGTGAGGCCGCTGCCAATCTGGTCATTGGCGCGGGGAACGGACCGCTGAATGCGTCCGGTGAAACCATCCGCTTCATCCGCCAGAACAAGCACAATCCTCTGCCGCATCTGAAGCCTGAGATGCTGGCCACTGCTCTCGATGCTTTCGAGCGCGGCCGGATCCGCGAGGCAGCACTCCTGTGGGAGAAGATGGCCGAGCGGGATGATGTGCTGTCCTCGGTGAAGCCGAAGCGGGAAAAGGATGTCTCGCAACTGGACATGCAGGTGGTGGTGGAAGAGGAGGCCGGTGAAGAGGGCGCGCAACACCAGGCTGTGCTCAAGCGATTCTGGAAGCGGGTGCGTGCCACCAATGCTTATGACCGGAATGAGAAGGGCGGATTCCGCCGCCTGGTGAAACAGATGATGACGGCGACGAGCTATCGCTATGCCGCGCATCACATCATCTGGGATCCGCAACCAAGTGGCGAGTTGAAGGCAACCTTCGAGTTTGTGCCCTTGTGGCTTTTCGAAAACACGACGGGCAAGCTGCGTTACCTGAAAACCACGGGTGCCACCCATGGTGAGGAGCTTGCACCGGATGAGTGGATGGTGACGGTGGGAGATGGGCTGATGATTGCCTGCTCCATCGGATTCCTTGCGAAGCGCAGCGCATTCAATGACTGGTTGATCTTCTCCGAGAAATTCTCTGTGCCTGGCGTGCTGGGCCGCACCTCTGCAGCAGCTGGCACTCCAGAGGCAGATGCCATGGAAGATGCCGTGGCGGCATTCGGCCATGATTGGGCTGCTGTGATCACCGGCGACGATGGCACGCATGATGAACCCATCAAGATCATCCAGGCAGAAGGCAACCCGGCCGGGATGCCGATGCCAGCGGTGATCGAGCGTGTGGATCGCCGGATGGCCGCGCTGTTTCGCGGAGCGGATCTCAGCTCCATGTCCAGTGGCCAAGGCGAGGGCACGGGTGCATCTCTCCAGGAGAAGGAAACTGATATCTTGCGGCGTGATGATGCGGAGACGATCGCGGAAACGCTGGAAGATATCTCCCGCTTGGTGATCGAGTGGTATTTCGGTGCCGGTGTGGAACCGCTGGCGAGGGTGGAACTCATCGTGCCAGTGCAGGAAGATTCGAGCAAAGTGATCGACGGCGCGACAAAGCTGGCAGATCGCGGTGCGAAGGTGAGCAAGTCTGCATTGATGGACAGGCTGAACCTGCCGAAAGCAAGTGATGATGCAGATGCACTCGTGGGCCGAAGCAACCGTGCTGCCGTCAAGCCACTTGACCCGCGTGCCGAGGTGGCGAATGCGATGGACGGGGTAGCTCTCAGTGAATGGCTCTTCGAACTCCGCAGCGCTCTCAACAAGGATCTGCAACCGCTGGGCAAGGCGCTTGCAGCCGCGATGCAATCCGGTGACCTGGCTGCGATGCAGGCCGCGCTCAAGAAGATCTCCGCAGGTATGCCGGATCTGGCTGGGGAGGCTGAATCCTTGGCTGAAGTTCTCACCCGCCAATTCACCGAAGCTCTCACTCAAGATTGATATCATGAAACGCCATTATTCTATCCTTCCCATGCTGCTGGTTTCTATCAGCCGCGCCTTGTGCGGCCGCGAGTCTGTGGCCAATGCTGCTGCACCCGCAGATGCCCGCGTGGATGACATCGCCAATGCGCTGGATCCTGCCGATGCAATCGACTTTTCCGAAACCGCGGATGGCTGGTTCAAGATCGCGCCTTATGGTGTGTTCCGAGGCAAGACTCCGGGACGCCAGCAATTCGTGACTGAATCATCTGGGAAGGCGATGGAAGCCGAGTTCAACTCCATCGTCGGGAAGCTGGGGCGCAAGTTCCGTGGCGTGCCGATCTATCATGGTCACCCGGATGTGGATCCGGAGATGTGGCCGGATGATCGCCGTATCGGCAAGGTGACTCAAATCCAGTCCAGGGCGGATGGGCTCTGGGGATATGCCGAGTGGAATTCCCTGGGCGAGGAAAACAAGCGAGAGGGCTGGTGGATCTATCCATCCCCGCGATGGGACGCGCCTCCAGGGCAGGCCCGGTTCGAGCCGGACCGCTTGATCTCAATCGGCCTTACCAACACACCGCGCATCGCTGAGAGCGATCCGGTCTTTAACTCCCTTCAGACTGAAGACTCGAAGACAGAAGACACAAGAGAAGAAACCGAAACCAACACCAACGATAACACCACCATGGATCCAAAGATCATCCGCCAAAAATTGGGACTGCCACCCGAAGCCACTGACGAAGAAGTCATGGCCAAGTTGGACAGTCTGACCGCCGCTGCCACGGAAATGAGCAACACTCAGACCGAACTCCAGACCGTGAAAACGGAGAAGGACGAGATGGCCAATTCCGTCACCCAAAAGGATGGGGAGATTGCCCGTCTGCGTGAGGAGCAAAACAACTCCGCCATCGAGCTGGCACTTGTGCAAGGGCGCATCACCGCAGCGGACAAGCCTGCATGGCAGGCGAAGCTCAAGAGCGACAAGCGGGATGAGGAACTTAACTCGCTGCGTGCGCTGCAACCCGCCCACAAAAGCAAGTCTCTCGAAATTGGCGATCGCCGGACCGAGCGGGCCTCCAGTGACAACCTCCGCGAGGAAGTCTCCAACGCCGTATCCAAGCTCCAAAAGGAAGGCGGACTTAAATACGCCGATGCATGGGCCAAGGTGAAGAAGGATCCGCAGTTCAAGGGCTACTTCGAACGCACGGAAGGCTGATTCGAGACAGAAGACTTCAAGACACAAGACGCAAGACTTATGAATCCCGATCAACTCAAAGAGGCGCTGACAGGCATGGGCGTTTCTTTTCCGAAGAATGCCAAGCCGGAGAAGCTGCAAGCTCTCTATGACGAGGCCCTGGCTGCGAAAGCCGCCGGTGGTGAAATCTCCAAGGACACTCCGCCGGATGCACCTGCTCCGGAGGGAAACTCTGGAAGCGCCCCGGATGCCGCGCCTGCCGCAGACCCTGCGCCTGCTGCTGCCGCTCCGCGCAAAACCTTCAGTCAGGAAGTCACCGAAGCCGCACAAGCGGATGCGGATGAAATCCCCGAGCTGGAAATCATCACCAAGATGAAGGCCGGGCTGAAGCGTGAGCAAGCCATCGAAGTGATCCGCAACCAGCGGGCGCATGACAAGGCGCTCTCTGAGGGCTGAAACCCCGATTCCGACAACCTCCAACCAACCTGTTAGAGAAACAAGCATGAAACTGAAATACGCCCTGAGCACGGCTCTGCTCGCCATCGTCTCCTTCCTCGGCTTTGCAGGCCGTCGTGAGGAGTGCCACAATGAAGCTTCCACCGTGGGCACCCATGAAAATGGGATCATTCCCCTCGTGGCGGAAGTGGCCATCACCACCCGCTATCTCGGTGTGCAGAAAGGCACAGCTGCGGATGGCTTCATCGTCAACGTGGCCAATACCCGGCCATGGGGAGTTTGCTTGGATGAACCCGCAAGCGGAGCCAAGGCTTCCATTGCACTCTTTGGTGTGGCGAAAGGCACGCTGAAGTTGCGGGCCTCCAAGGCCATCGCCGCCGGTGCCAAGGTGTTCTCTGCTGCAGGTGGCAAGTTCACCGACACCCACTCGACAGGAGCCTTTTTCGTGGGGCGTGCCATTACGGCCGCTGCTGCAGATGGGGATCTCTTCGAAATCGCCCATTGCTTCCCTGTCCTGGATGCATCCGGCACAACGCTCTAAGGGCAAACGCTGAAAATCTCAAACGCTGAAAATCTGAAATTATCATGAAAGGCAAACGCAATAGCAACATCTTCACCCGTGGCGGCAACGTCGCTCGCGTGGAACTCTATAACTCCATCCGCCGGGTGGAGGATCGCACTCTGATCCCTGTCCATCGCGGTGGAGATCGTGAGCACGAGCGCATCTCCGTGTTCAACGCGGACCTTGCGACCGAATCATTCTTCAGCACTCCGCTGACGGATTACGCCGTGGGTTACAATGACACGGCGGATCTTGATCGTGAGCTGGAGTTCTTCGCTCCGGAAGTTCCCGTGGAGCCCAAATTCTCATACGCGGTGCATGACAACGCGGAAGCCTTCCTCAGTGATGGCGATGATGATGAGCGTCCCTCAAAGTCTGACTTCAAGGATGTGGAATACACGGAAACAAAGGTGGAGGCATCCACCGCGAACCGTGGCCTCCAAATCACCCTGGACATGGACAAGATCCGTGGCCGCAGTGATTGGGAGGAGCACTACACCGCGAAGCTGCTCAAGCGAATCAAGCGCAACTCGCTCCGCCGTGCCATCACCATGCTCTCCGCCGCTGCCACCAACACGGCCAAGACCTGGGACGCGACTGCGGGCAAGGATCCGGATGGCGACGTGCTCGCGGAGCTTCTCCTGGGCGCAGTGAAAAGCGGCATCAAGCCCACTCGCGTGGGCTATGGTGATGCGGCCTACACCAAGCGGATCCTGTCTCACCGTGCGCAGGACAGCAATGGAGGCTTTGCCTCTGCCGGGATGAGTCTGCAAGAGCTTGCTGCGTTGCTTGGCGTGGATGAAGTCTTCCGCTCCCTGGCACGCTTCACCAGCTCTGCCACGGATCGTGCGGAGATCCTCGGAAACCTCGTCCTCATGTTCACCGCCGAATCCGGCGTGGACACGGAAGACGCGAGCAACATCAAGCGCTTCTACTCCAACGGTGATCCGGAGGAAGGTGGTGGCCGCTATCAGGTGTATTCCGCACGGATCAGCTCGAAGCGCCATGTGATCGCGGTGGGCCATTACGAGCGCCTCGCCATCACCTCCACGCTGGGCATCCGCAAGTTCACAGTGAGCTGATTGGTTCACTGACCCGGACGGGACTCCGGTTATGACACAGGGCGGCTTCTGGCTGGTTGTCCGCTCTGTGTTTCACTGGGGAGCTGAGTGGGTAAATGCTGAGATGCTGAAAAACTGAAACGCTGAAATTGATATGTGGAGAAGAGTCACAGATGAGGATGTGCAGAAGGTGCTGAGTGCACCGGAACTGGCTGCGTATGAAACGGCAGTGGCAGCGGCCGGGCAGGATGTGCTGGGGGACATCATCACTGCCGTGGTGCATCACTGCCGGGGATACATCGCAGACAACTCCAGCAATCAACTGGCGGACGGCGTGACTTTGCCGGACCGCGTGATCCGTTCGGCAACGCATCTGATACGCAAGGATCTGCTGACTCGGCTGGATTTGGAAGTGAGTGAAGATCGCAGGAAGGACGCGTCGGAGGCCCTGCGGTTCTTCGAGCAAGTGGCAGCAGGCAAAGTCAAGATCGAGCAACCCACCGGCACGATCGAGGACAGCGGTGCAACGCAAAAGATCAAAGTGATTTCCACTCATGATCGCCAGGCCACGCGGGACAGCCTGAAGGGACTTTGAGAGACCCAAGACTTGAAGACACAAGATACAAGACAAGATAATGCCATTGCCTGATCCAGACACTTTGTTTGACGCCGCTCGTGTGAGTGGTGGCCGGACGGTGATGCCGACTGACCTGGACACTGCCGGGTTGCGGGCGCTGGGTGCTGGGGTCTTGGCTCGCTCGGTGTTTGTGGCGCGGGGGACGAATGCGATCTTCGCGAGTGAGCTGAAACGGGTGATCGATGAACTGGTTTCCGGCAAGCTCTCTGAAGGGCAGGCGCGGACGGCGCTTTATGAGGTGCTGGATGCGCTGGGCTATGATGCGGAAAAGGGTGGCTTCCCTGGTGAAGAAGTTCCGCCTGCTTTGAAGGGGACTTTGCAGGATCTGCGAAGCTTCCGGAGGATGGATCTGATCATCCGCACGCAGCGGGATCTGATGCAGGGCGCGGGCTCTCTGTGGCGGGCGATGCAGCCGGATTCTCTGGCTGAGTTCCCGGCGCTGGAACTGATCCGCATGGGCGAGGTGCGAGTGCCACGGGATCTGCCTGCTCGCTGGGCCATCGCGGGCGGGAAGCCTGCGGCCAGTGGATACGCGCCGAATGCGCATGAACGTTTAGGCGAGGCAACGGGATTGATTGCCCTGGTGGGAGATCCTGTGTTCGGTGAACTGGGGAGCTATGACAATTTTTCCGATGCGCTGGGTGTGGATCACCCGCCGTTTTTCTTTAACTCCGGCATCTCATGGAGACTGCGGAGCCGGGCCTTCTGCGAGGCGAACGATATCACGGGGCCTGATGGGGAATCGATCGATGAGTTTCACGCTGGAATGGAGCGGCCTCGGGTGATGCTGGGCTCTCTGCCGCTGCCGACTCCACGCATGTCCATGGACGGTGTGGCTCCGGAGCTGGTGGAGGAGTTCAAGCGGGATACTAGCGCAACGGTGGTGCCCGGTAAGCGGGAGAGCCTGGAATATTCATCCGTGCTTGAGCGTGCGATCGCAAGACGAACGGCTGCGCGTGCTTCGAGAGGAGGTGCTCAGTGAATCCGACTGCATTGGAGATCGAGGTGCGCGGCATCGATGATTCGGACTTCCGCTTGCAAGCGGTGCGCAGGGCTCTTGCAAACCGTGAACCGCTGCACGCGAAGATGGCAACGAAGGCCACTCAGTTGACCCGCGATTATCTCATTTCCGATACCGACCACAAAACGGCTCAGCGGCTGGGGGCTACGCCAACTGGATTCCGCGCCAAGAATGCAAGGGCGGTGCAGGCGGATTGGGATAATGATGCAGCGATTGTTCGTATCCCAAGATCAACTGGTCTCGGGAGAGCGTTCAGTGATATCACAATTGAGCCCAAGAGCGGGCGGAAATATCTCACGATTCCAGACCACGCGGAAACTTATGGGAGATCGGTGAGGGACTTCCCAGAAGGCACATTCGAGTTTGCAATTTTTGCGGGCACGCGCCCCTCGCCGGTCCTGATCTTTGCCGAAGATGGCGGGCGGCATCTTAAGGGGCAAGTGGGCTATTGGCTCCGGAAGACGGTGACCCAAAAGCAAGACCGGACCTTGCTGCCATTTGAAGAGGATTATCGCGAGATCTCGCGCCAAGCCATCGTGGCTTACATCGCCAACCTTGTTTACTACGCACCCTGATGAGCATCGCCCTGGACACTGCTGAATTGATCAAGACCCGGCTGCTGACTGCACCGGCGGGTGGCGAGCTACCGACGACCGTGGACATCACGGATCTGACGGTGATCGTGGACCGGCAGAAGCAGGTGCTCAATGAAATCAACAAGGCGGTGGCCAAGGCAAAGGGCACGGCGATCCTGATCGTTTACACGGGATTCGATGTGCTGGATGCAGATGCCAGCACGCCGCGCCTGGCGAACCGCTACTCTCTCCAGGTGTGGTGCAAACCGATCATCGCCGGTGCCAATCTGGCGGCTGACGATGTGCTGGAATCCGTGGTGCACCGGATGTGGCACTGGATTCCCTCGGGACATCATCACTTCGATGAGGCGCGGGTGCTGCCCGGCGGCATGATGCCCTCCAAGACGCATGTGGTTTACGACTGCGAGGTGCTGGTGCCGGTGAGCCACTAACAAGATTCCAAGATAACAAGACCATGGCTAAGAAAACAACTGACTCCGCAGCTGCTGAAGCTGCCCCCTCTACCCCAGAAGCCGCTCCGGTTTTGGGAGTGTATGAAGTGCTGGTGCCCGGCCCGATCAAGATCGGTGGCGTGCTGGCATACGCAACCGCACAAGTCCGCCTGACCAATGCGCAGGCGGATGCTCTGAATGCCGCGCAAGCTGGCACGGTGAAGTTCCTCGGCATCTGAAAAACCTCCATCTCCAACCAATAGAAAACTGAAACAATGGCAGCGCCAATTTTACAGGAAATCCTCATCGGGGGATTCGCGTTTTTTGTCGAAAACGGCAAGACCGTGGACGGGCAAACCGTGGGCCCGGCGATCAAGCCGGATGTCTCTCCGACAAGCAACTGGCTTAATGGCAACCTCGGGCACATCCTCGAATTCGAGCAGGGTGTGGAGGAATCTGATCAGAGTTATATGCGCGTGAACATCAGCGGCGGATATACGAAAGTGAACCGCAAGTTTGTGACGGAAGATTTCCTGATCCTCAAGACGCGCCACATGACCGAATGGGTCTGGCGACTCCAGCAGGGATTCGCCGCAGAGATCAACGAAGGCACTGCGCAAACTCCGGGCGCGCAACTGGATCGATCCATCAGCGGGTGGCTGCGAATTCAGGGTCGGCAACTCGGCGGCTATGATCGCTTTATCCAGGATTGGTGGTGCGAAATGCGATTGGCTGAGGCTCCGAAGTTTGCCGATAAGGTAACCAGTCCGTCCCTGCGGTTCACGCTGGTCTCGGGCATCGCGGGTAACGCCTCGAACTTCCCTGCCCTCGCGTAAGGCTGGACCAGAATACTCATCCCATTCCGCCATGACACTGCCGATCTATCCTGTGCATACTCCGAGTTCACCGACATCTCCAGCCGGGGTCTATGATGCCTCGACTGGTAGCAGCCCGGAAGCTCCAGCGGCATTGTTTGGCGGGCCATCTGGAGCGCCAAGCGCTCCGGAGGGCGCACAGCCCACCGGATCTGTCGGGAGTCCCTCCGCACCACCCGCCGCGCAAGCGCCGGGCTCTGTGGGATCTCCGACGGCACCGGGGGCGGTGCGGGATGTGGCGGTGACAGCATCAGGTGTGATCATCTCGGGGACGATGACCCCGGATGTAACTGGATTGCTGATAGACGCAGGACCGCCGGAGGGCAGTAACGGCATCTCCGGTTACACATCCGATGGGCAGACCGAAATGGCATCCTCTGGGCGCTGGACGAAACTTATTTGGGGGGAGTTCGAGGGGGTGATATTGCTGTCCTATTTGGATGGAGTGGAGGATGGCGGGTGGTTATCTGAAGACGCCGGAAATGCGGAGGTGCCAACGATGGATATCCGCACAGTGAGCAACTGGATCATCTTCGGCAGCGAGACAATAGGATTGCCCGTGGTGGCCGCTGCCGGTGCTCTTGCGCCTCCGGCCGTCATTGCCAATGCATCCCCAACGAATCCAACCGCACCAGGGAGGCCAATCGCATGATGATCGAGAGTCGATGGATTTTGGTTTATAATGTGCTGGGGGCCAGTCCGATCACCCTCGTGCAGCCCGGGGATATGCTCGCTGCTGAGCCGGAGTTCGAAATTACGCGGGGACTGGAGATCATCCGGATTCCGGGTGGCGCGCCGTTCCTCCGGCCAACGGCTGAGGATGTCTATCGGTTTACGTTCGACGTGGCATACGCCAAAAGCTCAGACGCCGAAGCTCGGAGGGAAATGATCAATCACCTGATCCTGCGTTATGCATTTACAGGCAAGGTTGCTTTTCAGCTTCTTTTTCAAGGACGCGAAACCGGCGAGGCGTGGAACTTTACTGCCGGATTTATTACGGCGGCGAGAGTGCGCCGCCTCGTGACTCAAGGCCCTCTCTGTGGCTGGGGCCTGCGCCTCCAGGTGACGGCGGTGGGAGCATCTCAAGCCTAACCAATTCCGATCATGGCGAATCCTGAAGATATCGAATTCAAGCTCAAGACCACGGGCGACACCTCCGGAGCTGAGGAGGTCAAGAAAAGTCTGGAGTGGGCCAATGACGAAGCGCAGGAAGCGCAGCGGCAGTCCGATGTTGCAGTCGCGAAACAACGCCAGGCGAATGAAGCTCAGAAGCAGCAGGCGGCGATTCTGCGGGAGATTGCGGATGGGCAACAACGCATCGTGGCAGGGCAACTCGCGGAAGCGATCGGCAAGATTGCGGAGGAGTTCAAGGGCATGGGGGCTGAGGCTGATCTGGCACTCACGGGCACGCAGACATTTCTCACGACTCTGGCGGCGACTGGTAACCCGATAGCAGCGAGCTTGGCAGTGGCCGGGGTGGCGATCAATGCGCTGATGGATGCCTACCGCGCTGCGACCGAGCTGGATAAGAAGCTGAAGAAGGAGCAGGAAGAGAGCATCAAGAAAATCGCGGAGCTGCGGGCGGACTATGCGCGGCAGATCCGGGAGGAGAATCTAATTGCGTTCTTTCAGAAAGAGTTGGATGCACTGGACGAGCAGGAGGCTGCGCTGAATCGCATCGCGAAGATCCGGGCGAGTGAGCGGGAACTGGATGCGGCCCGCGCTGCCGGTGCGGTAGCTGGGGCGCAAGCCAGCGGTGCCACTACGGCAGAGGGTGCGGATGCTGTCCGTCTATCTCAGGCAGTGGCGTCCGATATCGCCGCGATCAATGATGAACTTGCGAATGCAGCGGCCTTGCAGGAACTGGCACAGGAAAAGGCAAGTGCTGCGAAATTAAAGGCCAACGCTTTAGCAGGGACCGGAGATGCTGAAATTGCTGCGCTAAAAGAAGCTGATGCTTTGCAAGCTGAAGCCAGCCGCCTGCTGGATGATCTTAATGCCAATCAGGAAGTAGCGAACAACAAGATCGCGGCCATCATCGCCACAGGTGAACAATCCGCAGCAGAGATCGGGCAAGCCGGACTGGATGCCCTTACGCAAGCGGCCACCACTCAGCGCGATGCTCTCCAGGCAGAGGTGGATCGCTTGGGTGCAAATGCCAGCGCCGGGGCAAAGTCCACTCTCCAGATACTCGAACAAATCTTGCTGGATGGCCAAGTGAGGGCCGATGAGTTGGGGCGCTTCAACGAGGCGCTGGGCCGGATGAATGGCATGCAGGAAACACAAGCTGCGGCTGTGGAGGATGCTCTCAATGAATCGGCTGCTGCATTGGCCGCGCAGACGGGTGTGATCAAATCGCTCTTCACTGTTTTCCAAGATCTGAAGAACCAAAACAATGAGTTGAAGGCTCAACTCGGCACGATCCAATAACATGGCATGGCTCATCAAAGGCGAGGCCGGAAAGGCGATGAACGCGACGAGCCGCAGCTTCGACACGCTGGTGGTAACGACGGCGGTGCTCACGTTCCAATCTCTCGGGGAAGATACGTTTGTTTATACGGCAGCTACGACGAATGCAGCGGGGGCAGGAACCGTGGTGCCGGAAGAGGGACAGGTGATCGAGTTGCTGGATGATGCTGCGCGGAAATTTCGCGGGCATGTGACGCGGGTGGATGTGCTCTTGGATAGCATCCGCGTGACGGCAAGCGGGCCTTGGTGGTGGATGATGAAGATCCCCTTGACTGGCATCCAGACAGATTCACTCGGGGACACCGCCACCCGGGCGAGTTTCGTGATGGGTGCTGGCGATCTGGATTTACGGTTTCGGAACTATATTGACCGATGTATTGCTCTGGGCGTGCCGATGATACGCGGGACGGTGGCAGATATGTTTCCGACTACCCGGATCACGCTGTCCAACATGAAACTTGCGGATGGTCTGGCCAATCTGGTGAGGCGATGCGCGGACGCGGTGGTGTGGTTCGACTACAGCGGCGCATCCGGCACTGAGCCGACGATCCGCGTGAGCCGACGCAATGGTAGCGCGCCCATGGCAGCGGTAACTTATACGGTGGGCAATGGCGTGGAGGTATCCTCCATCCGCCCCCGGACAGATCTGGAGGTGTCCCGCGTTGAGGCGCACTACATGGATCGGCAACCGATCAGCGGGCTGCCGAGGTTCCAGTCTCAGGCCGCCGGGACATTGGAGACGGGGAAATTACAAATCGTGACGGTGAGCGGACCGGAGCTGGTGCCGTTCCTGCCAGCGGATGAGTTCGAGATCGTGAATGTGCAGACCGTGGTTTGGTCTTCGGTGACCGATGGGTTCGTGCTGGCACGCGATAGCGGGCTCGCGAGCATTGCATCCACTGTCGGCGCGCCATTCGGCACGGTGGCGAGTTCATTCACTAGGTGGACTGGGTTTTCTGATAACAAAACGGCTTTGACCACTCAGGTGCCAGGGCTGCGACGGATCTCCACCACGGGCGCAGCTTTCCCGGCGGGAACTGTCAATTTGGTGATCAGCCCGATGCCATTGCCTGAGTGGGCGCAGACGCTACTGGGGGCCGTGGCCGTGACGATCACAGGGAGCTGGGTCGCAAGTTGGAAAGATTCCACCCGTGGCGTGGGGACTCCTTGGAACTCTGTTTTCATGGCGATGCAAGCGGGGGCATTGACCGTCAATAACGGGTGGGAGAATGCGGCCATAGCGGGAGGCACGAAAGACTACCGAGTGGATTGGCTGGCCCGGCCGTTCCAAGTTTCCGGGTATCTGATCGATACGGCATACCCGACGCTGACGACGGTTTACAAACCGATTGCCTACACTTTCCAAGCCCCACCGGCGGGCATGGCAGCGGGCATGCTGGCCGCGCAAAACTGGGTGCCATGGGAAGGACCAATCACCGTGGTAGCGGATGAGGTGACCGGCAACAATGGCCTGCAGAATGTCTATAATCTCGCGAATGCGCGGACGGTGTGCGCGACGATGCGAGCCCCGGCAAAATCGGTGCAGCACAACATTTTGACAGGCCGGACCATCGTGACGCTCGGGGCACCGGCGCGAGTGGATTTCGCCACGGCGGTGGGGCGTGTGCCATCCTCTCCGCAAGATCTTATCATTCCTATCTGATTCCTCTATGAGCTACGATTTCGAAGTTGTTTTGATGACTACGGCTGCAACCGGCATGCCGCATGCAAGCGCCTTGCAAACGTCCAATCCGGGCCTGATCGTGCATGTGCATGAGGCACCTGGAATGGGCAACAAGGGAGAGGAGTGGTGGAACTGCGACCGCAATTTCCGCGAGTGGTGGAAAACGCATCGCTTGAACGTTCAGGCAGAGCGTGTGCTCATCATGGAGTGGGATGTTTTCTGCAACGTGGATCTGCGGCAGTGGGTGCCATCTGCAAAGCGATTCCATGGGATGATTTGTGCGCAGCTGAAGACTCCGATCCGGGATAGTGGCTGGCCGGGATTCCGCGAAGTGGAGCGCCTGCCAAGGGAGATGGCGGCCTATGCGATCGCGGCGGTGCCGTCCGCTCTGCTGATGCTGGATCGTGATGCTCTGGATGCGATCGCAGATGCGCGGTGGGATGCTCTTTTCGCTCAGGATATCTTGAGTGAACTCCGGCTGGCAACGCTGGTGCGATACCTCGGGTATCAGGTGGCGGACTGTGCGAAATGGTCCCGAGTGACGACGACTCCGCAAGTGCCGGGGCAGGGCTTCCGTGGGATCATGCACAGCGTGAAAGAGGAGGTGGAATCATGAGTGATGGCTTTGCATGTGTGTTCGACCGGCAAGGCAACGTGACGGTGTCCGAGGGGCTGGTTTTCCAACCAAAAACCGGAGTGCGCCGGAGGGTGGCAGGTGGGGGTGCATTCTCTCCGCTGAGTGGTGATCGCAGCGGGGCTGACTTCCGCCCCGTAGTGGCTGCGACGGCTGGCATTTTCGTGGGTGGTAGTGGCCGCAATATCATCTCGGCTGGGTTGCCGGTGCCTGCCTCCGGGCCTATGCCTCCGATTGGATTTTTCCGCCCGAGCTATCCAGGGACTTGGAAGATTGGTGTCTTCACTTTGACGGTGACCGGCCCGAGTGCGGCGGTGATCTCGGACGGCACGGATGATGTCGCGGAACTGACATCGGGAGGGACTGCACCGGTGGGCAGTTATGTGGCCACGGCTTACGGCGAAACGACCTACAACGACGCCGATCCCTTCACGCTCACGGTGACCGCTGAGGGCGGCAGTGTGGGCATCCCGGATGCACGCGTGATCATCTCCGCAGGCAGCGCTCAGGCTGGCAGCTATCTGGCCACGGATGATGCGAATTATGAGAGCGAGGATGATGCCGACTGGACCATTGTGATCTCATCCGATGGCACTGCTGAGCTGCAATACATGGGCGATGCGATGGCGACCAGGGAAGCCGGTCCGCTGACCGATCCAAGCGGGCTCTATCAGGCCAATGCGCTGGGCATGAGTAGCTACAATCTGACCGATGCTGAGCCTATCGATGGCGAGCCCTGGAATGCCGTGGTGGACATCCTCGGCAAGACGCCAAGAGTCGGCTGGGTTTATCTCGAAATCGAGGAAACGGCGGGCACTCTCATCGGCGTGGAAGGTCCGTTTTTCGCAGCTTCTCTGCCTGCCAACGCGGGCGACATTTACGTTTTCCCACTGGCCTATTCAGACGGCTACGCGATCCGAAAAGAGCACTCAGGCACGATCATCTGGCCGTAACAAATTACCCCAAAACACCATCCATTTTATGAGCTTTTCCCAATACATCGGCGACTCGAAAACGCATGCAATCCCACTGGCCACAGATGATGGTGCCGCATTCACGCCCGGCAGTGACTGGACTCTGATCTTCACCGCCAAGCTGGATAAACTGGCTGATGCGGACACTGAGGCGGCATTCCAAAAAGCGAGCGGCGCGGGAATCGCGGTGACCGGATCAACGGCCTCGGTGCGCGTGCTGCCAGAGGATACAAAAGACCTGACGGCAGCGACTCTCTACATCGACATTCAGGCGCAACATCTCACCACCGGCGAGGTGAAAACAGTGGCGCTGGATAAGATCAAACTGATCCGAGATGTGACACGCCAGACGACGGTGAGCCGGACGATTTACACGGAAGAGGAGTATGTGGCGAGGGGGGCAAAAGGCGACAAGGGAGATAAGGGCGATCAGGGAAACCCCGGCAATGATGCGGCCGTCACGAATGCCAATGTCGTGACAGCTGTGGCAGCTGGTCCGGCGGCTGTTAGGAGCGCCCTTAAAATAAATACTTTGGATGCCAGTGTGTATGGAGCGTCGCCGTCTGGTGCAGCTGCGGCGAACGTCGCGGGAATTCAGGCAGCCCTGGACGCTGTAAATTCTCAGGGTGGAGGCGTGGTAGCTATTACCGCGCCGGGCACTTACGACGTGAACGGGACGATGCGAATTTACTCCAACACGACCTTGTTCCATGGCCCTGGAGTGACGATTAGAAAAACAGGCAGTTTTGGAATCGTTTATGCCAATGATGGCGCGTGGACCGGAAACACGGATGTAAATATCAAACTTATTGGCCTGCGATTGCTGGTCAACAACGTGAGCGTCCTTCAGGAAATCACCACCGGGCTCCGCGCTCACATTTCATTCTTCCTTATCCAAAATCTTGAGTTCCGCGACTTTGAGATTCTGGATCCAACTCATCATCTTTCGGCAATCCAGTTTGCGGTGCAGATTGTATCCTTTGAGGATGTGATCGTTGCGGATGGCCGCATTGTCGGCAACAAGGACGGCCTGCATTTCGGCCCTGGTAAAAGGTTCCGGGTTTCTCGCTACTACGCCGACACTTACGACGACGGTTTGGCGCTGAACGCGCATGACTGGCTATCCTCCAATCCGTCATTTGGGGATATCACGGATGGAGTGATCGACCAATATGTCACGGAAGGAAAAGGGGTGCGCATGATGACGGGCTCTTGGCTCCCATGGCAGAGTGGAAATCAATACATTCGCGGAGATGCCACGGTATCAGCGGGGAAAATTTATCGGTCTTACACCGCTGGTGGGGGTGGATTACGCACGGCCTCGGTGGCCCCC
>JBBARN010000059.1:0-38766 GCA_040399845.1 Luteolibacter sp.
GCTCGACTCAAAATCGAGTTCTAACGAGTGTGGGTTCGAGTCCCACAGCCGCTACTTTTGTTTTCCTCAGGGCAGCCCGGTTTCCCAAAGAACACGGCATGGCAAGTCCCCGAACCATCGGAATCATCGCAGGCAGCGGAGTTTATCCGGAAACCTTCATCGCCGCAGCGCGCATCAAGTCGCCGGGCGTGAAACTCGCGGTCGCTGCATTTCATGGCGAAACCAAACCGGAGCTCGCCGAGCAAGCGGACGCCACCGAGTGGTTCCGCGTGGCCCAACTCGGGAAAATGATCAAATTTTTCCGCCGCGAGGGCGTGACGGAGGCGGTGATGATGGGGCAGATTTCTCCGAAAAACCTCTTCGACATGCGGCCCGATCTTCGCGTTCTGATGATCCTGGCCCGGGTCCGCGAACGCAATGCCGAGACGCTCTTCGGTGCGGTCGCGGATGAACTCGCCAAGGACGGCATCACCGTTCTCAGTGCGACCACATTTCTCGAAGATCATCTCCCCGGCCCCGGCCATGTTTGCGGGCCGGTTTTCAAGAAGCGCCAGCTTACCGATGCCGATTTCGGATTCCGCATTGCCAAGGAATCCAGCAAGCTCGACATCGGCCAAAGCGTGGTCGTCCGCCATGGCACCGTGCTCGCGGTCGAGGCCTTCGAAGGCACCAACCAATGCATCAAACGCGGCGGCGAACTCGGCCGCGGCAAGGATGTGATGCTGGTGAAAGTTTCGAAACCGAATCAGGACTTCCGCTTCGATGTGCCCGTGATCGGTCCGCAAACCATCGAAACCTGCGCGGCGGCCGGCGTTTCCGGTATCGCCATCGAGGCCGGCAAAACCCTGCTCCTGCAAAAGGACCTCGTCGCCGATCTTTGCCACCGCCATCAGATCGGCATCCACGGTGTGGCGTAACCCGTTTCGGGGATTGGACATCCGTCTGCTTTGCCTTGAGATGGGCCTGTGAAATCCATTTCAGCCCTTGCCCTGGCCTTCCTCTCCTTGCTGGCCACCCACTCACCCGCGCGATTGATTGTTTCCCTCGATCCCGCATGGTCGTTTCATCAAGGCGAGGCAAAGGGCGCGGAACTTTCCGGCTTCGATGATTCGAAGTGGCGGAAACTCGACATCCCGCACGATTGGAGCATCGAGGGAAATTTCGATAAAAACGCAGCGACCACCGGCTCCGGCGGATGGCTTCCTTCCGGTGTGGCATGGTATCGCAAGGAGATCGATGTCCCTGCCGATGCAAAGGGCCTCCGGGTGTGGATCGAGTTCGATGGCATCATGGCCAACAGCGACGTCTGGTGGAATGGCAAACATCTTGGATACCGCCCGAATGGCTATGTGAGTTTCCGATATGATATCAGTGAACACATCACACCGGGCATGAAGAATCTGTTAGTGGTGAAAGCCGACACTTCCTCTCAACCCGCGTCGCGCTGGTACACCGGGGCCGGCATTTATCGTCATGCCCGCATGGTCATCGCCCATCCCATCCATATTGCCCCTTGGGGTGTGTTTGTTTCGACCCCGGTCGCCACGCAGGAAAAGGGCATCATCAAAATCCAAACCACGCTGGCCAATCGATCCGCGAACGCCACGAAAGTGACACTTCGTTCTTCAATCATCGATTCCGCAGGGAAATCCGTCGCCAGCATCGAAACCGAACTTGATCTCACCAAAGACGCTGAGACTCCCATCCCGCGGCAAATCGAAGTTTCCAAACCCACCCTCTGGACTCTCGAAAATCCGAACCTCTATCAGCTCGTCAGCAGCATCATTGCCGATGGCAAAACTATTGATGAAACCACCACATCGTTTGGCATTCGCACGGCCGAATTTCGTTCGGAAACCGGCTTCTGGCTCAATGACAGGAACCTCAAACTCAAAGGAGTCTGTCTCCATCACGACGGCGGCGCCGTGGGAGCTGCGGTGCCGCTCGATGTGTGGAAACGCCGGCTCCTGCTTCTCAAGGAACTCGGCGTGAATGCAATCCGCACCGCTCACAATCCGCCGGCACCGGAGTTTCTCGATCTCTGCGATCGGATGGGTTTCCTGGTGATGGATGAGTTCTTCGACTGCTGGACGAAGGGAAAAAACAAACATGACTATCATCTCTATTTCAAGGAATGGGCGCACACCGATCTGCGCGAAGGCATCCTGCGCGATCGCAATCATCCCAGCGTTATCCTTTACAGCGTGGGCAATGAAATCCACGACACACCGAAGCCGGATCTCGCCAAACCCATCCTCCGCGGCTTGGTGGATGTATGCCATGCCACCGATCCCACCCGGCCGGTGACGCAGGCTTTGTTCCGTCCCAATGTTTCCGGCGACTATCAGAACGGTCTTGCTGACATGCTGGATGTCATCGGCACCAATTATCGCGATCAGGAGTTGCTTCAGGCATGGAAAGACAAGGCGGGACGGAAAATCGTCGGCACCGAGCAAGGTCACGAACGATCCACCTGGCTCGCTTGCCGGGACAATCCTCAACATTCCGGACAGTTCCTCTGGTGTGGCATCGATTATCTGGGCGAATCACGCAGTTGGCCACTCACTGTGTTCAATGGCGGCTTGCTCGACCGCGCCGGTTTCATTCAGCCACGCGGTTACGAACGCCAGAGTTGGTGGAGTGAAAAACCGGTAGTTAACATCTTCCGCCGCATCGCAAGAACCGAGGAAACTCCGGCCGATCCCGGCTACGAAGCCCTTGAATGGAAGCGGCTTCAGGTATTGTTCCCGGACTGGAATCCCACATCGGCAGAACCGCATCAGGAGAATGTGGAAGTTTATACCAATGCCGGTGAAGTGGAACTCATCCTCAATGGCAAATCACTCGGTAAAAAATCCGCTCGCAAGGATGGTGGATCTTTGAATTGGGATGTGGCCTATGAACCGGGGACTCTCCAAGCCATCGCATTCAAGGATGGCAAGGAAGTCGCACGCCACGAACTCCGCACCGCAGGCCCTGCTGCCAAGTTGGAACTTCTTGCAGATTGCACATCACTCGGGCTCGATTGGAATGATGTCTCCCACATTGAAATTCGCATCGTGGATGAAAACGGCACACTGCAACCCCAGGCATCGAATCTGGTGAAGTTTGAAATCGAAGGTCCGGGCAAAATCATCGCCGTGGATAGCGCATCCGTGGTCAGCATCGAGCCATTTCAAGCCATGCAACGGCAAGCCTATCAAGGACGCTGCCTCGCCATCGTCCGCGCCACTGGCAAAGGCCCAATCCGTCTAACAGCCAAGGCTGGAAACATTCCCGCTGCGAAGATCACGCTCAACGGAAACTGAGAGGAGCTTGCTTCAAGCTATATTCTCAAGCCTGCGAAACCAGCCAATCGCGGAACAAGCCCTTGTCCGTGCTCATCTGGATCGCGACTTTTTCCCGATTTGCAAGAATGGCCAGACGCTCCGGCACTTCCACGGCACCTGCGCCCAACTCGGCATCCATCACATCCGGGAACTTGGCCGGATGCGCTGTTTCGAGCGTGACCGTCGCCGAGCAGGGATGGCTCGCCCGCCAGGCCCGCGCCGCCAGCCAGCCGATCGCTCCGTGGGGATCGATTTCATAGTTATAAATCGACTTCACTTCGCGCACTGCGGCCCGGGTTTGATCATCATTGAACCACATGCCGCTGATTTTGGATTTCATCTGATTCCACGAGCCGCCGAAGAGTGCCTGCATGCGGACGAAATTCGAGGGCGCTCCCACATCCATCGCATTGGAAATCGTCGGCACGCTTGGCCGCGGCGCGTATTCGCCGGTGCGCAGGAATTCCGGAACCACGTCGTTGCGATTGGTGGCGGCGATGAAGTGATCGACCGGCAGGCCGAGTTGCATCGCCAACAGACCAGCTGTTAGATTTCCGAAGTTGCCCGATGGCACCACGAAGACCGGCTTCACTCCTTCTGGAAGCTGGCGTGCGGCGTGGATATAATAAAAACTCTGTGGCACGAGGCGCGCCAGGTTGATCGAGTTCGCGGAGGTCAGATTGAGCCGCTCCGAAAGTTCGCGATCAAGAAACGCGGATTTCACCAAGGCCTGGCAATCATCGAAAGAACCATCCACTTCCAAAGCGGTGATGTTGCCACCGAGTGCGGTGAGTTGTTTTTCCTGCAGGCCGGAGACCTTGCCTTTGGGATAAAGAATCACCACCCGCGTGCCCGGCACGTTGTGGAATGCGGAAGCGACTGCGCCACCGGTATCGCCGGAGGTGGCTACCAGCACGGTGAGCAGGCGCTCATCGCCACGCGTGAGCCAAGCCATGAGACGCGCCATGAAACGCGCGCCGAAGTCCTTGAAGGCCAGAGTCGGCCCATGGAACAACTCCAACACGTGATCGCCCGGCCCAAGCGTGACCAAAGGCGCATCGAACGCGAGCGTGCCCTCGACGATTTCCGTTAGATCCGCAGCCGGAACATCGGTTCCGAAAAACGCATCCGCCACGGCAATGCCGATTTCCTGAAAACTCAGATGCCGCCAGATCTTCCAGAAATCCTCACCCAGCACCGGCAATGCATCCGGCATATAGAGACCATTGTCCGGCGGCAGCGAGCGCAGGATCGCTTCCTTGAGATCGACCCGATACGAGGGATTGTTGGTGGAATGGTAAAGCACGGGGAGATGATAGGTTCAGATCAAGCCTTGGGGTTTTCCACCACATGCACCCCGGTGGGATTGATGCGGGAGACGTAGGGTTGATTGGTGATGGGGATGGCGGAGAAAACTTTGCTGATGGCATCCGCCACTTTGCGGGCGGTTTCCTCACCTTCGCAAAGTGCGAAAACGGATGGACCGGCGCCTGAGATGGAAAATCCGAGTGCTCCGGCCGAGATGGCGGCGCGTTTGGCTTTGTAGAAATCCGGAATGAGTTTCTGACGCCGCGGCTCGGCAATCACATCGTGAATGGAGCGGGAAATCAGGCCGTAGTCTTCCTGGATCAGCCCGCACAAGAGTCCGCCGAGATTGCCGATTTGTTGAGTGGCATTTTCGAGCGGAATTTCCTTGGGCAAAATCTCGCGGGCCACCTTGGTGAGGATTTCGATGTCCGGATGGACGACGGCAGCCCAAAGGTTTTTCGGCGCAGGGATTTGGGCGAAGTCGAGCTCGTCGTTGGAGCGGATGAATACGATGCCACCAAACAGGCAGGGTGCCACGTTGTCCGCGTGCCATGCACCGTCGGCGGAGGCTTCACCGGCCATGGCGAAAGGCAGGAGCTGCTTCTTGCTCAGCGGTTCGCCGATCAGTTTGTTCACCGCGTAGGCACCGGCCACGGCGGATGCGGAGGAGGACCCGAGTCCGGAACCGAAGGGCATTTTCTTGTGGATCTCCATCTCGATCCCGCGGTCGGTCATGCCGAGGTGCTTCAGCAAATCCAAAGCTGCTACGCCGGCAGTATTCTGCGCGGGATTCTTGGGAAGCTTGCCGTTGTCGCCCGTGATCTTGGTGATGTGGAGACCCGGTTTTTCGGAATGGCGCACGACAATTTCATCGCCGGGGGAGTCGATGGCGAAACCAAGGACGTCATAGCCGCACGCCACGTTGGCGACGGTTGCAGGGGCGAAAACACGGATTTCTGGAGATTGGGACATGGGAAATGGGTGGAGAAAACGTGGAAACGAAAGCGCGCGGAACAACAATGCGCAGGGCCGGGGAAAATAGCGGCGGAATCCGAAGGAACGGGCGGAGTTTGCCCCGCCCGCGCCGCCTTGTTCAAGCCCGAATGCCCCGGGGCTGTTAGCGGGTGACGTCGTAGACCACGATTTTGCGGCTCAGGGGTTTGAGAACCTCCGTCACTTTTTGCTGGTGAAGGGGATGTTTCGCATAGGTTTCCAGCGCTGCCGGGGAATCGAAGCGCATGACGTATCCCACGTCGAAGGAATCATCCACGGTCGGCCGCTCGGAGGGCAAGGCGAGACCTTGATCAAGGAAATGCAGGCCGGGAATACTGCGGAGTT
The DNA here is from genome assembly GCA_040399845.1 of Luteolibacter sp. Taxonomy (GTDB): domain Bacteria; phylum Verrucomicrobiota; class Verrucomicrobiia; order Verrucomicrobiales; family Akkermansiaceae; genus Luteolibacter. The sequence continues at coordinate 5,976 of JBBARN010000059.1, forward strand.
CATTGCCCGCATCCAGCAGGGCCTGGCGATCTGCCGCGTTGCCGGGCCTCTTGAGCCAGACGAGGACGACATGATCGACGGTTCCCTTCGCCGCGGGTGGGGCGATCGTCGTGCAGGATGAAAGACCGATCACAAGGGTGGTGACGGTGGCAAAGAGCAGGCTTTGGATTTTCATAACTTGAGATCAAAAGAAGAACCATTTGCGCTTCTTGCGCTTGTAGGAACCATCGCCCACGGAAATCACTTCCATGTGGGTGGTGGTGAGGCCTTGATCACGGAAACCAAGTTTTTTCGCCGCGCGGGGCGATACATCCAACACGCGGTCGCCGATGAAGGGGCCGCGGTCATTGATGCGTATTTTGACTGACTTGCCATTTTCCAGATTCGTGACCTTCACAAGAGAGGGCAGGGGAAGCGTTTTGTGTGCACCGATCAGATGCCATGGCATGACTTTTTCCCCCAACGATGTGGTGCCACGCTTCAGGCCAAAAAACGTCGATTCATTGTACCAGGAACAGGTGCCGGTTTCTTCAAAATCCAGTGCGGCATCCACACTCATCGGCTGATAACTCTGGCCACGGACGGTATAACCACGGGTCATGTAACCGTCATATCCACCAGGTCGGGAGAAACAAGATGTCTGGAGTGGTGCAATCGCCACTACTGCAACCATCATCGACCACTGCCATCTCCAGCGCGCACTCATGTTAATCTGAAGCTGGGCCTTACGGGGGGGCGAGCGATTACTTGCGCTCGCGGATGACTTGCAGGGTGGTGGCCACCTTTTCCTTCATTTCCTTGCCTGGCTTGAACTTCACCGCCGCGCGGGCTGGAATCGGCACATCCTTGCTGGGATCTTTGGGGTTGCGCCCGATCTTGGCCTTCATCTCACGGACCTGGAATGTGCCGAAATTTCTCATGACCACGGTGTCTCCATGGGCAAGGGAATCGGTGATCTCATCAATCAGTGTCTGGACGACTTCGAGAACGTCCTGTTGAGTCAGCTCAATTCCTTTTGCTCCGAGCGTGTCTGTGATCTTGAGGGAGAGTTCTCGTTTGGTAATAGTGGCCATGGTTGGATGGAAAATGGGCAAGAAGCTTGTGAAGAGATTCAATCACTGCGGACATACGTTTGTCCCGCCAAAAATTGATTTAATTACTGCAAATTACGCAAATGCACAAATCGATTTGTCAGATTTCTAATGATCACTTGCCTGAACCAACGAGGTGGTTCGGAAATGAAGTTTTGCCACTTTTCCCAGGGAATCCGGACCGCGGCGTGAAATGAGGTCGCGGGCAGCATGAAGCACAGCATCTGATGCGCCGAGTGGCAAATTGATTCCGGCGGCAACCGAGGTTTTGTCTATCCAATCAATGAAGCGTTCTCGGGCCAGGATGGAAGCTGCTGCCACCGCTGTATCGGACTCTCCCTTGGTTCTTTGATCCAGGCGGATGTTCACCCCTCTTTGTTCGAGGGCGCGTTCGAGCACTTCGGGGCGGGCGAACTGATCACTCAAAGCTCGCGGGCAATCCGGACGCGCTATGCATAATTTCTCGATGACCCGCGCATGGCCCCAGGCAAGCAGGCGATTGAGATTGCCGAAGGATTGATACATCTCATTGTATCTTTCCGGACCTATGGATACCATTTCATGCACACATCCCGGGGTGGCCCGGATGATATCAGCCAGTTTGCGGATTCTCGAAGCGCTGCTGATGCGTTTGGAGTCCATGATGCCAGCATCAATGAGCTTACGGGCAAAGATGGCATCGGTATAAACTCCAGCGATGACGAGTGGGCCGAAATAATCTCCCTTGCCGCTTTCATCGATACCGAAGTGCGGCTCGAAGCGCTCGGGATCGGTGATTTCCTCATAGCCCAGTTTTGCTTTGCCAATGACTTCCGGTTCTAGGATGAAGCGAATGAAATCCTCTGTTTCCTTGCCTTGGACCAGCACTTTGGGGCCTTTCTGATAGACCGTCACATTCAGTTTCCCCTTGCGTGCGGAATACAGCGAGTGTGGTTTTTCCAGAAATTCGTAGCCGCGTTCATCCAGGACCTTGCGGAGGATTTCCACCTGGTCATGGGTTAATGGGGCCGTGTGGCTGTTCACAGGTGAAGGTTCATCGGACTCTTGTGGGAAATCAAGTGTTTCGCAGCGGTCATCATGGAGAGTTTTCCCATGCGCCTGCAACTGTGGGGCTTGGCAGGTTTTCGGAAACAAAAAGACCCGAAGCATGGCTGCCTCGGGTCCTTTGGAATGAAGATGCAGGTTTTTGAGAAGCCATATCAAGCCTTGCCGTAGAGCGGGCCGTAGGTTTGGCAGGCGCGGAAGTCAGCACCCTCCAGATCCGCCGTGCCGAAGGCGCGCCAAGCACTTGGGCGGAAGATTCGGTCCTCGCCCACATTGTGCATGTAAACGGGGATGCGCAGCATGGAAGCCAGCGTGAGGTAGAGGTGGCCGACATGGCCGCAGGTCATCACGCAGTGGTTGGCACCCCAATTGTTCATCACCTCGTAAGCACTGCGGAAGGCCCCTTCGCCCGTGAGGATGGGGGCAAACCAAGTGGTCGGCCAAGTGGGGTTGGTCCGCTGGTCGAGAGCATCGTGAACGTCGTCCGGAAGATCGATGGTGTGACCTTCTGCGATCTGCAAGGCGGGTCCGAGGCCGTCCACGAGATTGAGGCGGATCATGGTGGCAGGCATGCCGCCTTTGGTGCGGTAGCGGGTGCTCCAGCCGCCACCCGGGAAATACTCGGTGATGGACGGGTGCCAGGTGGTGGCTTTGAGGCATTTTTCCACTTCTTCATCAGAGATGTCCCAGAATGGCTTCATGATGGGCTTGCCATCAGGGCCAGTTTGCTCGCCGGTGCCATCCAAGGCGGCCGGGCCGGAATTGATCAGGTGGAGGATGCCGTCGCCCACCAACGGGTGGCTGACTTTCTTGCCGCTGGCGGTTTCAATGGCGTCCAGGCTCCAATAAGTGCGGAGGTCGGCGAAAATCTGCGCCGTGTTGGTGAGCAGCCAGCCAAACAGCATGCCCGCTCCATTGAGTGCGTCGTTTTCGGTGGCGACGATGTAAGGGGCTCGCTTGCCATTCCAGTCGAAGGAGGAGTTGAGGATGGCTTCGAGGAAATCGCCATTCGGGAAGTGATCGGTCCATTGGCGCTGTCCTTGGAAGCCGGCGGCGATCGCGTTGTGGCCTTGCGCTTGTTCACCCAAGCCCATTTTGGCGAGTTCCGGATTGCCGATCATCAAATCGCGCGCAATCAGGGCCATCTTCACGCTGTCTTCCCACTCGCTATCGAGTTGGGCACGAGAGCGGGTAGTGTCCGCCGAGTTGTAGTCTTTTCCTTCGGGGCAATTTTCTTTCACCCAAGCGAGGGCTTTTTCGTATTCGGCGGCATCGTATTGCCCTTTGCGCATGCGGCCGGCCACTTCGCTCATGTCGATGGCCTCCACCCGCATTCCGAACCATTTTTCCCACAATTTCGTATCCACCACGGATCCGGCGATCCCCATCGAGGTGCCGCCCATGGAGAGGTAGGATTTGCCGCGCATCAGGGCGACAGCGAGCCCGCATTGGGCGAAGCTGAGGAGTTTTTCGCGGACATCGGCGGGGATCTCCGTGTCGGTGGCGGACTGCACGTCCTTGCCGTAGATTCCGAAGGCGGGCAGTCCTTTCTGCGTGTGTCCGGCCAGCACTGCTGCGAGATAAACGGCACCAGGGCGCTCGGTGCCATTGAAGCCCCAAACCGCTTTCGGGGTGTGCGGATCCATGTCCATGGTTTCCGAGCCGTAGCACCAGCAGGGAGTGACCGAAAGGGACACTCCGACATTGGAAAGTCTGAATTTGTCCGCACAATCTGCCGCTTCCCGCACCCCGCCGATGCAGGTGTCCGCGATGACGCACTCGACCGGACTGCCATCCGGGTAGCGCAGTTCACTGCTGAATAGGGCAGCAACGGCTTTTGCCTGCTGCATGGTGCGTTCCTCAAGGGACTCCCGAACGCCACCCAGACGTCCGTCGATTGTGGGCCGAATGCCGATTTTTGGATAGATGGATTTTTTCATGGTCGTGTGCTAATGGAATCTTGTGACACGGGAGATTTGCAAAAGTGGAGAATTTGTCAGTGGAAAATCGCCAATAAAAGCAAGTTTTTTCATGGTGAGGCCAAGAACTGCCGGAGAGTAGGGGGCATCCCGGAATGGAATGATCATTTATTGAAAACAATGCCGAATTTTGGATTGATTTTCATAAGGGCTCGACTAGTTTTGCGCCCGTGAAAGATCCAACAGAAGTCTCCAGCTTTGTTTCGCGACAGGTGGAATCGTCGCGATTGTTTTTTCTCGATGCGGACGGCGACGAGGAATTCGATGTCTTGCTGGGAGGGTTTGAACGGTGCAGTGAGGACTATCGGATCGATCGGCAGGACATTCCCTGGTTTTGTCTGGAGTTCGTGAATCGCGGCAAGGGGGCGCTGCATTTGGCAGGCAACGATCATGAGCTGCATCCCGGGAGCTTTTTCATCTACGGACCGGGCATGCCACACCGGATTGAGAGCCAGCCGTCCAATCCGCTGGGAAAGTATTTCGTCGGCTTCACCGGCAGCGGGGTGGAAGAGTTCTTATTGAAATACGGCATCCCACTTGGGATGGTGGCACGCTGCATGAAGGGAGAACCGGTGAGGCGTGCGTTTGACACGCTCATTGACCGCGGCGTGAGGAAATCACGTTTGGCGCGTCCATTGTGCGCCCTGATTACCCGCCAGTTGCTGCTGATGTGTCGGGATGATGCGGCATCTCCGGTCAATACCGATTCTCCGGCCTTTTCACTCTACAATCGCGCAAGAACCTTCATCGAAACTCACTATCTTTCGATTCAAACGCTTGATGCCGTTGCAAAAGGCTGCCAGCTGGAGGCTCCGTATTTGTGTCGCTTGTTTGCGAGGTATCACGATGAGAGTCCCTATCAATTTCTCACAAGGATGAGAATGGACCATGCGTCCCGGCTCTTGCTGGAGCCCGACGCTTCTGTGCGATCGGTTGCTGAGGCGCTTGGATTCAAGGATCCGTTCCATTTTTCGAGGGTGTTCAAGGCGATTCACCACGTGCCGCCTTCGCGGTTCCGTCAATCGATGCATCCGCAGTGGACGGCTTGAAGCGGGTGTTGAGCCAAGCGGCGGCGAGCCCTGCCGTGAATCCGAAAATATGCCCGAGGACATCGGTGTTTCCTCCCTCGCTGCCGCCTCCGAGCCAGCCGAGGAGGACGATGCCTCCGATGATCGGTGCAGTGGTTCGAGCCCACGAAACCTGAAGCCGCGCCCGCAACATGGTGGACAAGCCAATGCCAGACAGGATGCCAAGTGCCCCGAATACTGCGGTGGATGCCCCGAGGGATACGAAGGATTCCGGCCAGGTGAGGGAAGATGTCAGGACATTGCCGAGGGTACCGCTGGCGAGGATGAGTGCCCAGCCCCGGGCCGCGCCGATGGAACGGGAGACCAGAGTGCCGAAAAGCATGCCACTGAGGAGATTCCCGCTCAAATGCACGATGTCCGCGTGCAGGAACAGTGCGGTGAAGGGCCGCCACCATTCGCCGCGTGTGAAGAGCCCGATGCTGGATGAAGCGAATCGCTCGGCGACACCGGGATTTGCGTGTTGCCAGTAGAAGCTGAGAACCAGTGCTACCATCCAAAGAGCATACAGCCCCCATCCGGCCGGGTGGTGAAACAAGTCGGATTCTACTGCCACCTTCGGCGCGGGGCGGATTTGCTCTTGGTCGTAGGCGGCAATTTCCCGCTGGGCGGCATCGAGATCCGAGGCTTCGACGTAGAGTAAGAAGTCGGCATCGTTTTCCACCGCTTGCAACCAGTAGGCTCGCCGCATCGCCAAAATCACCAAGCCGTGCTCGTGGGCCAATCGCGGGTCAGGGTATTTTCCCACCAAGGCGAGAGCCTCCTCAGGAGGGTAGGGGGATTCATCGGGGTCGTCAGTCATCTGGGCAACTTGCTGCATGGGCAGCCAACCTGCCTTCATGGAAAGATCCACAGACCGGACGATCCGTCAACCTGCGGAAATCGGGCGGCCGTTTGCAAGCTGGTGGCTTCAGGAATGTCCGTGCTGCCCAGTGCCAGCCTTCAGGCAGATGGCCGGGTTTCAGCCCTTGTCGGTCATTGCCTGCTTTTGCTCGAACTCGGCTTTTGCAGCTTTCCGGCATTCAGCCACGAAGTGATTGCATGCCTCCCGACACAAGAGGGGGATCGCTTGGGCTTCCGGGATATTGCCGGGAATACCGTTGAACCGGCTGGCTTCGCTGTCATCCAGTGGCGTTTGAGGATCAAGCTTCCAGAGGATCCGTTTGGCACATTGGTGCGCCGGGCCGCAGACCTGTTGGATCAATTGCTGCGCTCCTGCATCACTGATGGAGCGGGCAAACCGATACATGCCAGTCTGCCGGTTCAGTTTGTCCCGCAAATTCTCGATCTCCAGGTCGCCAGCGCGGTGGGCGAGGAAAAGGCCCAGACAGGCAGGGTAGAACTGATCGATGGCCTGCCGCAATTCTTCCTCATTTTCAAGGATCATGACCCAGCCGCGCTTGAGGTTCGTCTGACCCTTGGTGAACCGGTAGGTGCCATCTTCCGCGTAAGTGCAAAGATCCCGGGCGGCCGAAGGTCCGAAATACTGAGTCAGTCCGCCGAATGCTGGCTCTGTGGATAACTTTGCATCCTCTTCATGGCAAATGACATAGGGATATCCATAAACATCCGTTTGAAGCTCCAGTTGGCCCATCCGGTGAATTCCGGATCGGATAAGGTTGCGCAGATCGATGGCGATGGACATGGGTGGAAATTTCTCAGAGAGCTGGGAACAAGGTGTGAATAAGTTGTGGATATCTCAAAGCGCTTGGGCGGTTTTGTGTGCTTTGTCGAAATCTGCCACTTGATCCAGGATAACGTCAGCGAGCAGCCGCTCGGTTCCGATGGCCGAACTGTAGTAGAGGGATTTTCCTCTTAGATGGTGGGGATTCTGCCGGAATGCATCCCTTTGGCTGGCGGCTGGGCCGACCTCGTTCTCAATGCCTAGCAACACAGGGATGTCCTGGAAGGAATGAAGTCCGTCGGAAATGAAAAATGGCACGACAATCACATGGGGTGTGGGCGACATGCTGTCCCAGTCCGCGATAAAGGGCTGTTCCTCCATGTAGGCATCGAGGACTGCGGCATAGCCAGCGCCCGAACGAGCGATGAGTTCGGCCTGATCGCGGATGGCCTTGGTGGAATTCTGGTTCAAGCCCGTTCCGTGGCCAGTGATGATCAGGGTGGTTTCCGCCGGATTGATGCCGGGTGCCACTTCTTGGGCACGGCGCAGGATGAGTCCTGTCATGGAGGGGTGAATGCCGACCGGAAGACAGTAATTAATGGTTTTCCCACGAACATTGCTGGTCGGGCCATCAAGCTCCATTTCCCTTGGGATTACCTCTTGGGTGAAGTAGCCCTCGCTGATGAAGTCCGGGACGACGTAAACTTCGTCCGCATCGATCATGTAAAGCACCTCTCTCATCGAGGGTTCTTCCTTCCAGAAGCAACAATGCACCTCGCCAAACAGCCCCCGCCGGCGGATTTCGTCGGCGTGGTCGAAATAGGGCGTCGAAGAATCGGGATTCTCGGTGGAACCGTGACCGACAATGAGAAGGGCGCTTTGAGGCTTTGGCGCGATGGACATGGCGGGAAATTGGCGAGACTCGAACGGAATGCAAGGCCTTGGCACAGTGTTTTGTCCTTCGCTCTTCCGATCCTTGTGTTGGACGCGGAGAATCCGGCGATTGCTTGCGGCGACGATCCCAGGGAATTGGTGCTGGAACCGAGACAGGGAAGGGCTAAGACGGCTGGGATGTTCGAGCGCCTGCAATTGTGGTTGGATCCCAAGCCCCGAAATGGGCCGGAAGCAATGGCGGTGGATGAATGGTTGCTGGAAACCATCAAGGTTCCCGTTCTGAGAGTTTACCGATGGTCAGGGAACTGGGGAAGTCTTGGCTATTTTGGCAAGCTCGACGAAGCGAAAGTCCTCATGCCCGGACTGGAATGGGTGCGCCGGTGGACAGGCGGAGGATTGGTCGATCATCGTTCTGATTGGACTTATACGCTTGTTGTCCCGATTGCGGAGCCGGCTGCCCGCATGAAGGGGGCGGAAAGTTACCGTCAAATTCATACCGCTTTGCTCGAGGTTCTGAACCATGAAGGCAGAACCGCAGCCTTGAGCGGTGGCGAGAACCAAACCGGAGCTGCCCAGTGTTTTCAGAATCCCGTTTTTCACGACATCGTCGCAGAGAATGGTGAAAAACTTGCCGGGGCCGGACAACGACGCACACGCAAGGGATTGTTGCACCAGGGGTCTGTTGCAGGGCTGTGTCAGCCGTCTCTTTCACTGGGGCGGGGGCTTGCGCTCGGCCGCGTACTATGCGGAGGGGTCCAAGAACAAGAACTCGCTTTTTCCTCTCGGTGGATCGAGGAAAAGATTGCGAACCGATACGGACAGGCTTCATGGACTTCGCGTCGATGAGCGTTTGTCGGCTTTGTATCGTCCATGGTTTACGATCGTTGCATCGGGAAACTGGGCTAGAGTTTCGGCTATCGGGCTTCGCATTACTGGATTTCTCACCAACGATACAAGGGTTGAAGGTTTGAACGTCTTGACTTTGAAGAGAGGCAACCTGTTTTCTGATTCCGTCAAATCTTCCGGATTCACGCAAACTAGATCCGACAAAACAGAGCCCTCTGCGAGGGCTGGGGGATTTTCATCCGGGCCAGGTTTGGCCAAAAGTGTTTCTCTTACGATCTTGTTAAGAATCTGGCGGTGGTGAAAAGGTGATTTCCCGCCAGAATCGGACAAGGTCCGTCAGCCGCGCCCGCTCACATCTCAGATCGAGATTTCGAGTGTTCTTCCGAATAGTCCATGAGCGGTTGGGATTCAAGAAATGGCAAGGAGTGTCAAAGAAGTCGGGCTTTGCGAGGCTGCTAACTACCAGCGGGAAACCTTGAAAATAATCGCAACTATTTGACAATCAGATCTTTATAGGGTGGATTTGGCTCTTGGGTGGCGGGCGTTCTGGGGGCGGTTTGCCAAATTGTTTAGAATCAGTCATTTGATGGAATTGGCGTTCTCGAATCTGCGGTGGATCACTAAAATTTGGGAAAAGGTGAAATTTCCCTTGTCGATCCACCGCCGTTGTGAGCCTAATCGCCCCGGCAGTGCGGGCATAGCTTAATGGTAAAGCCCTAGCCTTCCAAGCTAGACACGCGGGTTCGATTCCCGCTGCCCGCTCCAATTTAGAACCAGAAGCTCCCCCGTCCCGATTCAATCTTGTCCCCAAACCAATCTATCCTCATGAAAAAAAGCTATTTCGTAGGTGTATTCGGATCCGCTCTCTTGTTGATGAGCGCCAATGCCCAAACCGACTGCGCGAAGACCTCGCAACGTGTCAAAAATGCAGTCAAAGCCGAGAAGTCAGCGGCCCTGGAGATCGTCTCGAAGGAGGTTGCTGCGGGTCCCGATTGTGCATGTGAGATCGTCAAGGCGGCTCTTGAGGCTGCCGCCGCGGATCCCAAGGCGGTAGCTGCAATCGTCGAGGCGGCGATTAATGCCGCTCCTGACAAGGTCGATATCATCAGCAAGTGCGCCTTGGCTGTGGCTCCTGATGCAGCTGCCGAGATCAAGGCTGTTGTCGATAAGCTTGGGAATGGCAACCAGGCATTCAATCCGCTTGATTTCCCAGGTGATAACAAATATGGCAAAAATGCTAAAAAGGAATCTGGTACGGGAGATGCTGGCGAATCCGGTGGAATGTTCGCAGGCGAAGGCGGCGCAGGAGCTGATGGCCTCGGAGGTGGTGATATGTTCGGCGGCGCCGGCGGCGGCAGCATAGGCGGCGGCATTGGCGGCGGCGCAATTATCAGTCCTCGCCCGGTCACCGATGCGGATCCCTGAAGGTTCCTTCATCGGATTCCTTCCACTGTGAGAGAGTTCCAAACAATCAATTTTACACTCAGCAACATTTTATGAAGCGCAAGACAACTTTCATTCTCCTATCTCTACTTGCGGCAGGCTCAGCATCTGCACAAGGCCTCTACTACACTGGCACCGATGGAGAAAAGGCTCTCCCTTTGAAATGGTCGATTGGCTCAAATCTTGTATTTGACGACAATGTTTCTCCAGGGATGGCGGATGCCGCTGGCAACTCGATTGAGGACAGCTCATTCGCACTCAATCCATATGTTGGCGCTTCCCTGATCAATATCACTCCTCAGACCACAATCGATATTTATGCGCGTCTTGGTTTGATTTATTACTTCGACGCGCCGGATGGCATGGACGATGTGAGCAGTCAGTCACGTGCTGGCTTGAATATCACCCATCGTTTGTCGGAGCGCCTTCGCTTTGTGAGTCGTAACTTCATATCATACGAACTCGAACCCGATTATTCTTATGGCTATGCATCTTCCCGTTTGAGCGGTGAGTATCTTTTTTGGCAGGTTGACAATGCACTCGGCTATCGTTGGACAGAGCGCTTTGCCACCTACACAGGGCTTCGTTTGTCAGGGACAACCTACGCGGATGTAGAGAATAACGACCGCTTCACTTGGGAAATTTACAACCAATTCCGTTACCAGGTTAACTCTCAGTCAGTTCTCACTGCTGATTATCGTTACAGCCAGACAGCGGGAGATGGCATTTCGTCGGACTCTTCGGATAACTACTTGCTTGGAGGTGTCGAACATCGTTTCAGCCCAAATACGATCGGTATCGTTCGTGGTGGTGTGCAGTTCCACAGTGTTGACAATGGTTCGGACAATACCAGTCCGTACGTTGAGTTTGCCCTCAACTCACAGGTCAACTCTCAATTCATGATTCGCTCGTTCGCTCGATACGGTATTGAAGGTTACGATACGGTCCAGACTTACGATGCTACGCTCGCCGCTGCTCTCGATAATGTCGAGTTCGACGATCGGACCTCGCTTCGGATCGGAGTTTCTGGAAACTACGCCTACTCACCTACGTTGGCATTCTTCAGCGGAATTGACTACATTCCGACCACCTATGCAGAAGGCCGAACCATCCCAGGCGGAGTCTCCGTTTCTGATCAGGACGAGAACATTCTTAACCTTTACGTTGGACTTAACGTGAAAATCACTGAAATTGTCACAGGGACCGTGTCTTACAACTTCACAAAATCGAGTTCCGATTTTGCAGGTCGTGATTACGACCGGAACAGAATCAGTGTTGGTGTCAGTGCTGAGTTCTGATTCGTCCTTAGCAACTTTTTAAATTACCTTGTTTAATTTGATTCTTGGCTGAATTGAAACTCCCGCAATGTATATTCATTGCGGGAGTTTTGTTTTGACTGGAATTCTGTGAAAAATGTGAAAAACTATCGCTCATGAATCTCTCTACCCCTCAACAAAACGAAGCTGCACTTCACGCGGTGGACTACTGGCAGGTGATTAAGAATCGCTACGGGATCATCCTGCTGACACTGCTTCTGGTCTTCATGACCGCAGCGGTGATCACGTATGTGATGCCAAAGAAGTATGAAAGTGAGGCTACCATCGAAGTAAAGCCCCGGGGTGGCGGGATGAAGCCTCTTGGGGCAATGTATAATGATGCCGCAGGGGTGGGCGGGATGACTCCTCAATTCTTCGGAACAGAGTTTGAAAAAATCAAGAGTCGCAATTCACTCATGAAGGTTGTCGATAACCTCGAATTGGTGAACCGCTGGAATGTTGACAAAGAGACCGCGCTCCGAATTCTCAAGGGGATTGTTTCCACCCAGAACATTCGGGGAACTGACCTTATCTCGATCCGAGTTCGGCATACCAGTAAAGTGGATGCCCGGGACGTTACAGATGAAGTAGCCAAGGCCTACCGGGCCTACCGTTCGGAGATCGAGAGTGGTGACGCCGAACGCCAACTTCACGAACTCAATAAGGCGGTTCGTGACCAGGAAGACAAGGTTGAGGAGCGCCGGAAGGTCCTTGCCACCATTGTCCGGACCAAAGGTATCATCTACAAAGGCACTGACTCGTTCTACGGTCAGTCTGGTGTGGACGAAGATCAAGGAGCCAAAAACGCATTGCAGACGTTCCATCAGCTTGAGCAGGACAAGATGCAATTGGAGAGCCAAATAAGTAGTTTGCTGAAATATGACAGCGACCAGTTGATGGTTTACGCGAGCGGTCTCGATCTTCCTGATAACATTATCCGCAGTTTGCTTCCCGAATATCAATCAGCCAACCGGCAGTTGGAGGGACTGAAGATCAGCGGTCTTGGGCCCAATCATCCGACGGTCCGGGCTGCGGCCGATCAAATTGAAAGAATGAAACGACAGTTGGATGAGGGTGTTGTAAACCTCCGTGCAACACTCAAGGCCCAGTTGGACCTTGCCTCTGACCGACTCAAAAGCGTCGAGGTGATGAAGGATGACACCCGCGAAGAGGCAATCAAAAGGGGATTGGATGCACAGGATTATGTCGATGCAAAACGTGAATTCGAAACGGATCAGGAATTGCTTCAAACCATGAAGCTCAAGCAAATGGGAGAGACCATTTCCGTTAAGATTCCCAATGAAACCGTTGTGGTACATGACCAACCCGTCATCTCCGATAGTCCGGTGAGTCCTAATGTCACGATGAATCTGGTTCTTGGGGCCGTCGTTGGGTTGATCTTCGGGGTTGGTATCGCGTTCTTCCTGGAATACTTGGATACCTCGGTCAAGAGCCTTGAGGATGTGGAGCGTTACTTGCAAGTGCCAGTTCTTGCGGTGATTCCAAAAGATGTTGGTGTGCTTCATAAGCAAAGTGGCATGAGCCCCGATGCCGAGGCCTACCGGATCCTACGAACGAACATTGAATTCAATCGCAAGAACCCTGAAGACAACGCGATCACGGTCGTTTCCGGTGGTGCTGGCGAAGGGAAATCGACCACATTGGTCAACTTGGCCTATATCTGTGCACAGGGCGGTTATACAACCCTCATGATTGATGCTGACTTGCGTCGTCCTCGTCTGCACACCTTCTTTGATATCAACAACTCCGTGGGTCTAACCAATTATCTGACGACCGAATTGATGCTTGAGGATGTGATCCTCCAGACGCCTGTGGATAACCTCTACTTCATGCCCTCGGGCATTTTGCCAGCCGACGCTGCCGGCATCTTGAACTCCCGTCGTATGTCGGAACTCATCCAGGATGTGAAGCAGCGCTTTGATCTCGTGCTTGTGGATAGCCCGCCCATCCTTGGAGTGAGTGATGCGTCGGTTTTGGCCAGTGAGGTTGACCTCACCATGATTGTGGTTCAGCACCGCAAGCTGCCCCGCAATATGCTGCTTCGCGTCAAGCAGGCTGTTGAGAATGTTGGCGGAAACGTGATCGGGGTGGTCCTGAACAACGTGGACGTGCGTAGTGATAGCCAATATCAATACTACACCAGCTATTACACCTACTATGCGCCCGCTGAGGCACAGGCTGGTTCCCCGGTTGCCAATTCATCCATGGCTCCGGCGAAGCAACAGCAACCAATGGCACAACGAGGCAACGACTCCGAGCTGTATTGAAACCTAATCATAGTTTGATCCAACGTGTTATCAACAAATGAACTTTAAATCCATTCTATTCGGGCTTTTGCTCGTTGTAAGTCTGATTCCATCCGTATTTGGACAGATTCAGCCGGGACGTGCCATCCAAATTACCGTTTCTGGAGTTCCTCCGGAAGAGAAGAACCGCTTCGACCCAATTTATCCGGTTTCCGAAGCGGGCATGATCAACATGCCATTCATCGGTCCAGTTCGTGCAGCTGGGATGAGGGCGGATCAGCTGGCTTCCAGTTTGGAGTCGCTCTACCGCAATGCAGGGATTTATACGAATCCCACGTTTCAGGTGATCGACAACGATGGTAAAACCATCGTCACTCAACAGGTGGTAGTCGGCGGTTTCGTACGACAACCAGGTGCAAAACCGTATAATCGGAATCTCACCCTTTGGCAGGCAATTCAGGCAGCCGGAGGTCCAAATGAGTTCGGAAGTATGTTTCGCGTCATGCTCACCCGCGGGGGTAAAATGAAGCAGTATGATTGCATGAAGCCGCAGTACCAGCAGATTCCACTCGAGCCGGACGATACGATCGAAGTGCCCCAGAAAGATTGGAGAGGGCGCTAGATTTCAACTTGCCCTCCATTGAGGATTGCCGAGGCCGATGCGATTTGAGTTATTCTCGACCTATGAACCGTCCTCAGATTCTTTTTGCGGCTTTCATTTTGTGCATTTCTTTGGCTTCAGCTCTGGAGATTCCTCCCCTCGCGCTCTCGGAGCTGAATGCTGAAAAATTCGCAGTGCGTGAAACAGCTCAGGCGAATGTTCTCAAATGGGCACGCGAGCAGGATGAGGATTCAGTCCGTTCGGAGCTGTTTCGCCAGTCGCAGGAGGCAGAAGACCCCGAGGTTCGTGCTCGTTGTCTCGCTGTCCTCAAGGAGCTCGTTTCTGATGACTATCTTAAGGAAGGGGAGGGTTATATTGGAATCCGAATGCAGGATGAGTTCGCCAATTTTCCTGATGATCCCAAACCGAGGGGAGTGATTCGGGTGATCCAGGTAGTCCCAGATTCCGCCGCTGCGAAGGCAGGATTGCTTCTAAACGATTTGATAGGCGAGCTGGATGGCAATATTTGGCGTGAACAGCCGGTTTCCATTCCATTCGGCGAGAGGATCCGCCAGCACAAACCGGGAGAAAAGGTGAGGCTGAAGGTGCTTCGTGAGGGTAAGGTAGTCGAAGTTGTGGTAAGCTTGGGGCGGCGCCCTCTCATCGCAGATGCCTTTTTCTTTTCCGATGATGACATCGACGTCGAAGCGATGGAAAAGAAAGCCAAGGACGCCTTTTTCCGACGGTGGATGGAGAATAAAAAAGCCGAAAATTAGACTTTTGGGTCACATTGGAAATCGACATCCGTCAAACTCGTGGCATTTTTTTGAAACATTCCACCCATTGATCCGTTTGACCTCCATGACCATTCCCTGGCTCCGAAAAGCAGCTTCCCTTGTTGCGTTTGCTGTTCTCACGTCATCCTCATGTATCGCGCAACAGGCGGATTTCAACGAAGTCGGGCGACAAATGGCGATCATGCTTCAGAACAGCCATTTCGCGAGGCTTCCCTTCAATGAAGAGCTGAGCAAGAGGTTCCTAGACGATTATTTGAAAGACCTCGACTTTCAGCGACTCTATTTCACCCAGCAGGATGTGGATCAATTTACTGAATCCTACGGCGACAATCTCCACAATCTGCTCCTCCAAGGCAATAGCATGCCAGCTGCAACCGAGATCTATCGGGTGTTTGAAAAGCGTGTCGAAGAGAGAGTGGCTCAGTCCGAGAAGCTCCTCGGTAGCGATGATTTTGATTTCAGTTCCGATGAATCGGTGATGCTCACCCGAAAGAACGCTCCTTGGCCGAAAGACGAAAGAGAGGCAGCCGAACTCTGGAGAAGACAGATCAAGGAGGCGGTGCTATCAGAAGTCCTCCGGCGGGAAATGCTCACCAAACTAGCCAAGGAACAGGGGAAGGCTGACCCTGGCAGCAATGACCGATCGCCGAAGGAAAAGGTATCTTTGCGCTATAAGCGTTTCCTCTCCAGCGTGAAGGATGTCGACGATGAAGAGATCGCAAACTATTTTTTAAGCTCGGTTGCGAGGGCTTATGATCCGCATACAGACTACATGAGTTTCAGGGAAATGAACCGTTTCAAGGACGGGATGAAGAATGAATTGGTAGGCATCGGAGCCTTGCTCCAGGGAGAAGAGGATGGAGCTACTAAAATCATGGGTATTGTCGTGGGAGGTCCTGCGGACAGGGAAGGTACATTGAGACTCAATGACCGGGTAGTCGCGGTGGATACTCTCAATACCGGAAAACCTGAAGACATGACCGACATCATGTTCATGAAGATCGACAAGGTCGTCGATCTGATCCGCGGCAAAGAGGGAACATCCGTTGCTTTGAAAGTCGAACCTGCCGCTGGTCCATCCGGTGAGACGAAGATTGTCGTGATTCAGCGTGGCAAAGTGGAAATGAAGGATGAGCAGGCGAGTGGGGAGGTCATCGAAATGAAGACCGAGAAAAACATCACGCGTCGTTTAGGCGTCATCACGCTCCCTTCATTCTATGCCGATTTCGAAGAAGGCAAGGTTCGTTGTTCTGTGGATGTGGAAAGTATCCTCAAGCGTCTGATTGAGGAGAAAATCGACGGTTTGATTCTCGACCTCCGCAACAACGGTGGTGGTTCTTTGGAAGAAGTGCGCCGAATGACCGGATTTTTCATGGATCGGGGGCCAGTCGTCCAAGTCAAGAATACCCTCGGTCAGGTTCAGGTCAAAGATTCTGAGAATGGAAAGCCAATCTATGATGGCCCAATGGTGGTTCTCACAGACAAAAGCAGTGCTTCTGCCAGTGAGATTCTCGCAGGTGCCCTCCAGGATTTCAAACGGGCTGTGGTGGTTGGGGAATCCTCTACTTTTGGCAAGGGGACCGTCCAGCAACCCATGGACATCAGCCGGATGTTGCCACTCTTTGCGGTTCGCAATCGTGCTGGATTCCTGAAGGTGACCATCCAGAAATTTTATCGCCCCTCCGGCTCCTCCACCCAGATGGATGGCGTCAAGTCCGACTTGGTGCTCCCGAGCATCATGGATGCATTGGAAATGGGGGAGGCCTATTTAGATCATCCTCTTCCGCACGACAGCATTCGCCGTGCGGCTGATTTCAAGCCTCTCGATCCTGAAATGTTGTTTATTCCACGCCTCAAAGATCTCAGTCAAAAGCGCATCAATGAGTGTAAGGATTTCTCCTACGTTATTCAGGATGTCATGAAGACAAAGGACCGCCTCAAGGCGAACACTCTCACGTTGAACAAGGACTCCCGGAAGAGGGAGTTGGCTGAGTCCGACGCGCAGCAGAAAGAGCGGAATACCGAGCGTCGTGAACGTTTCGCTAAGATCAGCTCATCGGATAAGGAGAAATTCAAGTTCTACAAGATCACCTTGGCAGACCTTGCAAGTGGTGCAGCCCTTAAGAGCTATGATCCCTCGGACGAGTCTGGGGACTACATGCGGCGGGCCAAAGATGAGGCAGAGGATCTCGATGAGACGCCGAAATGGCCGACGGGCTTGGACCCTGTCAAACGTGAAAGTCTCTCGGTTCTCCGGGATTTGGTGGATCTTTCGGAAGCTGCCAGAGTTGCCGGCGTTCAGAAGTAGGTTGTTTATCCTGTGAATCATGGATTCCATTTCGGAAAACCTTGGTGCGATTCGTGCCCGCATGAAGGCTGCGTGCGAGCGGGTGGGTAGGTGTGTTTCTGAGGTTGAGCTCGTAGCCGTTTCCAAAACGTTCCCGGCGGATTCGGTGCGGGAGGCTTTTGAGGCGGGAGAGAGGGTCTTTGGTGAAAGCCGCCTTCAGGAGGCGCTTCCGAAAATGGAACTGCTCCCGAACTGCATTCATTGGCATTTCATCGGCAGTCTCCAGCGCAACAAGGTTCGCAAGGTCCTCGCTGGATTCGAATTCGTCCATGCTGTGGACTCGCTGAAGCTGGCCCGCTATATCAATGATGTGGCAGCGGAAATGAGCCTTTTTCCCAAGGTGTTTCTCCAGGTGAACGTGGGAGGGGAAAAAACCAAAGGTGGGTTCGAAATCGACGAATGCCGCTTGGTGTTTGAAGAGTTGCTGACATTGGATCGGTTGGAAATTTTTGGGCTGATGTGCATTCCGCCTGCCAATGATGATGTGGAAGCCGCCAGACCATGGTTCAGGTCGCTCAGATCTTTGCGAGACGAACTACAGAGTACGCACGGTGTTCTCATTCCCAAGTTGAGCATGGGAATGAGCAACGACTTTGAAGTCGCCATTGAGGAAGGCGCGACCCATGTGCGTGTGGGGTCTGCAATTTTCGGGAAACGTTCCTATCGGGTGGACGGCGAGCTGGGTTGAGTCCATGTTCCGGCATGTCCTTGCTTCTACAAAATGCGGCCTTGGTAGGTGGGGAACTCGCACTCTCATTCGGAGATGGAGTGGAGGTCTATCTTCCATTGCCTCTCGTTCGACGTGCTTGTCCTTGCGCGGTTTGTCAAGGTGAGCCTGATGCGCTCGGCCGGGTCGTGAGGCCCAAAGTGGAATACGGATCGCGTTCATTTGAGTTGATCAAGTTCGACCAGATAGGCGGATATGCTCTCCAGATGTTTTGGGCAGATGGTCATCAATCCGGGATCTTTGCCTTTTCCTATTTGCGGAAATTGGGCGAACTGCCTCCAGCCTGAGGCTATTTGATTTCTGAATCCCGTGTTTTCAGCTCTACTGCCTCTATCTGAATTGCCGCTACTGCCCCCCAAGGAGGTAGTGGCCCTTGCGGCGGCTGGATTGTACAACGCATCCGAAGTATTGGATCATTTGCCCAAGCGGTATGAGGATAGGCGCCGATTTGATCGTTTTCCCAATCAGCCTGCCTTCACACCGATGTGTCTCCGCGGGACGGTTGTCGATTCATCGAGACGCCATTTCGGCAGGGGCAATGGATATTATGAAGCCGTGATCATGGACGGAGCCGGGGGATTGTTCGGTTCGGGTAAAGTCACGTGTCGTTGGTTCAACATGCCATTCATGCAACGGGTGGTCGCCACCGGGCAGGAAGTGGTGATTTATGGAAAGGTGAAGGAATTCAATGGCCGTCTGGTGATGGATCACCCTGAGTTCGAGGTGTTACGCGAGGACGAATCGGAAGTGGACTCTCTGCATATCGAAAGGATTGTGCCAATCTATCGGAATGTGAGTGGGATTGCCCAAAGACGTTTGAGGGAAATCATGCACCTGCTGTTGTTGCAATCCGATCCCGCGACCCTTGTGGGACGATCCTTGTTGACGGAGCGGTGTTCACGCGTGGAGGCTTTGAATCTGGTTCATTTCCCACCCTCTTTGGAGGCGGCACAGGACGGACGCAGGCGTTTGGCGCTGGAAGAGTTTTTCAGCATTCAGCTCAATGTGGCATGGCGGCGGGCACGCCAGCAGGAGCACATGGGCAGAGTGCTTGGCAAGCGGACAACATTGCTTACATCGTTCTACAAGAGTCTGCCATTTGATCTGACGGGCGCTCAAAAGCGCTCCATCCATGAGATTGTCGCCGATATGCGGAAACCGCTGCCGATGAACCGTTTGTTGCAGGGCGATGTGGGCGCTGGCAAAACCTTTGTCGCCATGGCAGCAATGTTGCTGGCGGTTGATTCAGGCTGTCAGGCTGCCATGATGGCTCCTACCCAGATTCTTGCCGAACAACACTATCTCACATTTCGGCGTTGGCTCGAACCTCTTAGCGTGAGGCTGGCCTTGCGAACAGGCAACCGTGACGAGGCATCCCACCTGGAGCTCGATGGGCCTCCTCAGATCATCATCGGAACCCATGCCCTGTTGTATGACCGTGCGTTGTTTGATGATCTGGGATTGGTGGTGATTGATGAACAGCATAAGTTCGGAGTCGCGCAGCGGGCATCACTCATCCAGCGCGGCGTGATGCCTGACGTTCTTGTCATGACCGCGACTCCCATTCCAAGGACTCTAACAATGACGATCTATGGCGATCTCGATGTTTCCTTGCTGGATGAAAAGCCAGCGGGGCGCGGCAAGCTTGTGACCGCTGTCAGAGTGGGGGCCAAGCAGTCGGACATCAATGAGTTCATCAAGGAGCAACTCGCGAAAGGCCGGCAGGCTTATCTGGTCTATCCACTTGTCGAGGAAAGTGAGAACGTGAAGGCGGAAGCCGCGATGGTGGAGCATGCAAAATGGTGCAAACGATTGAGTTCATATGAAGTGGGCTTGATTCATGGAAAGCTCAAACCGGAAGAGAAGGAACAGGTGATGGCCCGCTTCAGGGACGGCAAGACGGCAGCTTTGGTTGCGACAACAGTGATCGAGGTGGGAGTGGACGTTCCCAATGCCAGCGTCATGCTTCTTCACAACGCTGAGCGGTTCGGACTCGCCCAGATCCATCAACTTCGGGGGCGCATTGGACGGGGAGGGCACAAGGGTTATTGTGTTCTCTTGACGGACGGGAAAAACTTGGAGGCCATGGAAAAACTCAACGTGTTGGAGCAATCTACCGATGGATTCGAGATTGCAGAGGCGGACTTGCGCTTGCGAGGACCGGGGGATGTGTTGGGCACGATGCAAAGCGGTTTGTCTGACCTTCAATTTGTGGATTTTCTTGCCGATACGGATCTTCTGAAAGAAGCCCGTGAACTTGCTGAAAAAGTGCTCCACGAAGACCCGATGCTAGATGCGGAATATCGATCCTACAAATCCCTGATCCAAGGGAATAGTGATCTGGGCTCAAATGGAACGACCGCATGAAAGGCAACAAGGGCCGACTTTTCCGATGCCAAATTCGGGAAAAGCGATTTGAAACAGCAAGGCGATCAAAATGGGTTTTATCCCTGGAGGTTAGCAGTGATTTTGCTGGCGGTAAGGTTGGTCTGGCATGAAGGCAGGGCAGGGGATATGCATTTTCATGGAAGAAGAGGCCTTTCTTGCCATGAAGGAGGCGACAGGTATGCTTTGGGCCGCGCTTCATGACACCATTCTTGAGAAAAATCCTGGGGATGAACTGGGTGCTCGTATTTGTGATGTACGGGCTGCTGATTTTTGGTGTTTTCATGATTGAAAGCGCCGCCCGCCATCTGCCCGTTTCGCGGGAGATTCTCAATCAGTATGGCAGCGCTGGTGCCTACTACGCGAACCAGCAGAAGCAGTGGATCCTGGTGGGGAGCGCGGTATACTTTGGTGCGGCATTCGTCGATTATCGGTGGATCCGTTGGCTGGGCATTCCGTTTTATGTGGTGAGCATGGCCTTGATGGTGATGGCCATGCAGCAGGATGATTCGGTCCACCGGCTCAATTTGTTCGGCCTCAGCTTCCAACCGGCGCAGCTGGGGATTTCCTCGGGGATTCTTCTGATCGCCTGGTTGTTGCAGGACTTGCCAAAGTTGCATCGCTGGTTCGGGGCACCGGTGATGCGGATCGGGACGATCGCCGTGCTTTCGGCGATTCCGTTTCTCATGGTGATGAAAATGGGGGACATGGGATCGGCGTTGGTATGGATTCCGGTGTCCATCGTCGCGCTTCTCGTGGGAGGCGCGCCTTTCCGCTATCTCTCGTTCATGGGGCTCGTCGGGGCGGGATTGTTGCCCTTGCTCTATTTTGTGGCGCTGCCCTTGGTTTCCGAACGGGGACCGGAGCGGATCGATACGTGGCTGCGGATGATGCAGGGGCAGGAAGTGAACATCTCGGACGAAGGCTATGCCCCCCACAACATCTCGATGGCGGTCGGCAAAGCGGGGTGGAAAGGTGTCGGCTGGAAAGCCTCGGCCGAGCAAGGTTCGCTCCATGCCAAGGCCTTCATCCCCAAGGACACCGCGCACAATGACTACATTTTCGCGGTAATCGCCGAGGAATTGGGATTTCGGGGCAGCCTGTTGCTGCTGACGGCGTTTGCGCTTCTGCTGATTCAGGGACTTTTCATCGCCTTCTACAGCAGGGATATTTGTGGACGGGTGTTGGTGAGTCTTGTGGTGGCCTTGTTTTTTGCCCACGTGTTCGAGAGCATCGGGATGTGTGTGCTGCTCATGCCCATCACCGGAATCCCGCTGCCGCTGGTGAGTTACTCCGGAACCTTCGTGGTGATCTGCATGATGCTGCTGGGCTTGGTTCAGAGCGTTTGGATCCACCGCCACACCAGGATCGAGGTCCAAGCCAAGGCTGCCGGGGACGAATTGCGCTGAAATCTGTTTCCAAATCCCAGCTTTCAAGACTTGCCCGCGGCAAGGGAGGCCGCTAAACGCCACTCATCATGGCCAAGAAACCAGTAGTGCTCATCATTCGCGACGGCTGGGGTGTGAATCCCGGCGGAAAAGCAACAGCCGAAAAGGACGGAAATGCCGTTTTATTGGCGAAAACTCCATTTCACGATGCCGCTCTGGAAATCTATCCGGAAGGGTTTCTCTCTGCTTCGGGCTTGGATGTGGGACTGCCACCCGGTCAGATGGGCAACTCGGAAGTGGGCCACCTCAACTTGGGAGCCGGCCGCGTCGTCTATCAGGACCTCACCCGGATCAACAAGGCCATCGAAGAAGGCACTCTCGCGGAAAATCCCGTGTTTCAAAGCATGTTGACCCAAGCCAAGGGATCGAGGCTTCATTTCATCGGCCTCGTCTCCGATGGCGGCGTGCACAGCCATCAGGAACAACTTATCGCCATGGTCCAACTCGCCAAGGCCGCCGGGGTGGATGACCTCATGATTCACGCCATCACCGACGGCCGGGACACCTCGCCGACCGGTGGGGAAAGGTTCCTCGCACGAGTGGAAGACGAAGCGGCGAAATGTGGGGCACAAATTGCCACAGTCGTGGGCCGCTACTTTGCGATGGACCGCGACAAGCGCTGGGATCGCGTGAAGCTTGCCTGGGACGCGATCGTCCTCGGCAAGGGCGAACGCCGGGACGTGCTCGCCAGCGAGGCAGTGGCGGACTACTACCGTCTCGATAAAACCGATGAATTCATGCCGCCCATGATTTTCTCTGAGGCGGACACGCAACGCGTGAGGGACGGCGATGTGGTGTTGTTCTTCAATTTCCGCGCCGATCGTGCCCGTGAGATGTGCGATGCGTTTTTGAAAGAGGATTTCAGTGGATTTGATCGTGTGGTAACTCCGAAGACCCACTTTTTCACGCTGACGGAATACGACGCGACCTATACCTGCCCCGCTATCTTTGCATCCGAAGACTTGGCAAATGTGCTCGGCGAAGTGGTGGCTGCTGCGGGCAAAAACCAGATGCGGATCGCGGAAACGGAGAAATATCCGCACGTGACCTACTTCTTCAACGGTGGCGTGGAGAAGTCGAACCCAGGTGAGGATCGATTCATCATCCCTTCCCCCAAGGATGTTCCGACATATGATTTCAAACCGGAAATGAGTGCCCCCTTGGTGACTTCCACCGTTCTGGAAAAGCTCAAGGACTACGATCTGGTGATTCTCAACTTCGCCAATCCCGACATGGTTGGCCACACCGGTGTGGTCGAAGCGGCGATCAAGGCGGTTGAGACGATCGATGCGAGCGTGAAATCGATCGTGGAGGAAACCCTGCGTCTCGGAGGTCGCCTGCTGCTGACAGCGGATCATGGCAACTGCGAATACATGAGAAATCCCGATGGATCGCCCAATACCGCGCACACCACCAATCTCGTCCAACTGATCTATGTTGCGGAGGATGCTGCCGACTATACGGTGAAGGATGGCATCCTCGCCGATGTCGCCCCGACCTTGCTCGACATGTTGGGTGTGGAGAAGCCCAAGGAAATGACGGGCAACAGCCTTCTCGTGAAAAAGTGATCAAGCGGGGGATCTCGCAATCATCAATAGCCTGAGTCCATTGAGGCAGACCAGCACGGTACTGCCCTCGTGGCCGATTACACCCAGCGGCAGCGGGAGTGAAAACCCAAGTGCCGCGCCAATTAGAACGAGGATGACCGCGCTTGCGAAGGCTAGGTTCTGAATCAGCACCCTCTTGGCTCTGCGGGTGTGAGCCAGCAGCAGCGGGATGTTTTCCAAGCGGTCGCCCATCAATACAATGTCGGCGGTTTCCATTGCCACATCCGTGCCCGCCGCTCCCATGGCCACCCCCACGTCCGCCATCGCCAGCGCAGGAGCATCATTGACGCCATCGCCGATCATCATCACGACCCCTTCGCTTTTCAACTGGCGGATCACGTTGAGTTTGTCCTCAGGCAAAAGTCCCGCCCGGACCTCATCGACGTGGGTTTCACTGGCGATCGCCTTTGCCACGATCGCTTGATCTCCCGTCAACATGACCACTTTGCGGACGCCGAGTTGTTTCAATTGTGCCACCAAATCCTTCGCGGCGGGACGAATCGTATCCGCGAGAGCGAATACAGCGAGAGCGCGAACCGTGTCGCCATCGCGGGAGCCAAGCCACACGCAGGTTTTACCGCTTTCCTGAAGTGGCTGGGCGAGAGCCAGTAGAGCATCCAATCCCTCGGCATGCGCTTCGCGGAAAAGCCGCTCGCTTCCCACGAGATAGCGAATGCCTTCGATCGTGGCTTCCGCCCCTTTTCCTGCCGTGGATTGAAATGCTGTGGCGGATGGGAACTCGATTCCCAAGCTCGTTGCGCCTTTGATAATCGCATGGGCGAGAGGGTGCTCGGAACGGGATTCCAAGGCAGCCGCCACCTTCAGCCATTCCAACGCGGTATTTGGAAGGGGGGATTTGAGGTCGTGAATTCCATCGGGACTCACCATTTCCGTTAGAGAGGGTTTGCCGACGGTGAGGGTCCCAGTCTTGTCGATGGCGACGATGTCCACCTTGGCAGCCCGTTCCAGATGGGATCCGCCTTTGATGAGAATGCCACGGCGGGCAGCACCGCCAATCGCGGAAAGGACCGTGGCCGGAGTGCTGATGACGAGCGCACATGGCGATGCCACCACCATGATGGTCATCGCCCGGTAAAATGCGACGCTGAAGGGGTTGCCGTAAAAAAGCCAGGGCACAAGAAAGACACCAATGGTAAAGGCGATGACGCCCATGGCATAATACTGCTCCGCCTTTTCCAAGAATCGCTGCGTGTTGGATTTTTCGGCCTGTGCATCGGCGACAAGGTTGACCATTCTGGCCAGCGTGGTGTCTTCCGAACGAGTGGTGACCTTGAGTTCGATGCCGCCGCTTTGATTGAGAGTGCCCGCATAAATCGGGCTGCCGACGGTCTTTGCGACGGGCATGGATTCCCCGGTGAGAGACGCTTCATCGACGTTGGTCTCGCCTTCGGTGATGATGCCATCGACCGGGATTTGTTCGCCTGGCCGGACAACCACGGTTTCACCGGGTTGGATTTCCTCGATGGGCACTTTGACGGTTTCGCTCCCTCTTTTCACCAGTGCCTCCTTGGGCCGGAGTGTGAGCAGGGACTCGATGGCTCGCTGGGTGCGATCCATCGCGTGACGCTGGAGCACGTTGGAGAAGCTGAATAAAAACAACAACAAGGCCCCCTCGAAAGGTGCCCCGATCAATGCCGCACCGATAGCGGCAAGAACCATCAATACATCCACATCCAGCACCTTTTCCTTCAGCGAGGCAATGGCCGAACGGACACCTTCCTGCCCTGCAAAAACATAGGCGGATGTGTAAAATGCATAACTCCAGGGGCCTTGGCCCATCATCTTTTCAAGCACCACTGCCACAATCAGCGAAATCAGGCCCAGCGCACAGGAAAGCTCCTCATTGAGTTCACCGGCCCGAAGTTTTTGGATGAAAGTGAGTTGGGTGGACTTGCTTGCTTGGAGCGGACGGACATTTGCTCCCGCCTGCTTGAGGTCGTGCTCCATGCGGCTTTCCGGTTCGATATCCGAATCGAACGTCACCGTCAGCACACGGCCGAGATAAGTCGCGGTGGCACGCCTCACTCCGGGAATGCGAGTAACTCTTTTTTCCAACCTCTGCGCACATGCTTCGCAGGCATTGCCATGGAGCCTGAAGGTGCTCTTGCGAATCGACGACTCGACTTGGACAATGTGATCTTTCAAAAGCGACCTCACCTCATGGTCACTCAACACCCCGGGGTCGAACTCCACTTCAACCACCGAGTGTTGTGGATCCGACTCTACTCGCAGCACCCCATGGTGAGCGGAGAGGTCAGGATCTTTCATGGCTGAATCAGGAAACTGGAACGCTGGCAACAGTCGCTGCCGCGATCCGATGGAAGGCCGCTGAAACTTGATTCACTTCAGGTTGAAGCGAAGCCACCGGCCGACCTGAATCTCCACCTTCGCGGGTGGCAATGTCAATCGGAATGCAACCCAGAAGTGGCACCCCTAATGTCTGCGCTTCACGGGCTCCCCCACCCTCGCCAAAGAGATAATACCTTTTGCCTGCATCGCATTCGAACCAGGCCATGTTTTCAATCAATCCCAGGACCGGAACGTTGACTTTGGCGAACATGGAAACCGCCTTTCGTGCATCGATGAGGGCCACCTCTTGCGGAGTCGTGACGATGATCACCCCGTCCACCGAGACGGTTTGCACAATGGTTAGTTGAATATCGCCCGTGCCGGGAGGGAGATCGAGGATCAGGTAATCCAGATCCTCCCATGCCACTTGCCTGAGGAACTGCTGCGTATAACGGGTGGCCATGGGACCACGGACAATAACGGGCGAGCGATCTTCGAGCAGGAAACCCATCGACATCAACTGAACTCCGTGCCCTTCGAGCGGAATGATTTCATCATTCTCATTGGCCATGGGCCGCTCATGGATGCCGAACATCTGCGCCACCGAAGGGCCGTAAAGATCACAATCGCAAAGCCCGACGCGCGCACCGCCTGCAGCGAGCGCCACGGCGAGATTGGCCGCCACCGTGGATTTCCCCACTCCGCCCTTGCCCGATGCGACTGCAATCACCCGCTTGACCCCAGGGATGGAGGATTTTCCGGTGGTGCCCGCAAGTCCTCCGGCGGCTGGCGCGTCCTTGACTTCGATTTCCACTTTCACGTGCCCAACGCCGGGCAAGGGATCGAGAACTGCGTGGCAATCCTTAAAAATCTGCTCCGGAACCTTGGCGTCCCGCGTTTGGACTTCGATCCGCACCAGCGTCTGGCCGCCTTCACAACGGATCTCCTTGACCAGGCCAAAGGAAATGATGTCGCGGGAAAACCCTGGATATTTGACTTGAGAGAGGACTTCGCGGATGGCTTCTGGATTCATGGTCGGCGGAATTCTCGCGGAAACGCCGCCATGCGCAAGCGATAGTCATGCTCGAGCCCGACTTGGCGGCGATTTGTTTCATCCCCTGCTGCGGTGGTTGACTCGCGCCTCGAATCTCCGGAATACTTCCGGCGGGAACCCTAGACTCAATCATGGAAAACGTCATCATCATCGGAACCGGCTGCGCTGGCTACACAGCTGCCATTTATACCGCACGTGCCAATCTCACCCCGCTGCTGCTTTCCGGCACCCAGCCGGGAGGCCAATTGACGACCACCACGGAGGTGGAGAATTTCCCAGGCCATCCAGACGGTATCATGGGCCCGGAGTTGATGATGAAAATGCAGGCCCAAGCCGAAAAATTCGGAGCCCGCATCGCTTGGGCCAGCGTGGAATCCGTGGAAAAACGCGCTGATGGTTCATTTCTCCTGAAAGCCGGTTCGGAATCCTTCGAGGCGAAAACCGTCATCGTTGCCACCGGTGCCGCTCCCCGCCACCTAGGCCTTCCCGGGGAGGAAAAGCTCATCGGCCATGGACTCACTTCTTGCGCCACCTGCGATGGTGCGTTTTACCGGGATGTTCCGGTTTGTGTCATTGGCGGTGGCGACAGCGCTTGTGAAGAAGCGGATTTCCTCACTCGTTTCGCCAGCACGGTGTATCTCATCCATCGCCGCGACGAACTCCGTGCGTCGAAAATCATGGCAGACCGCGCCCTGGCCAATCCGAAAATCCAGCCAGTCTGGAATTCAACCGTGGCCGAATACCTTACCGACGAAAAAGGGGAAATGCGGGCTGTGAAGCTCAAGAACCTCGTGGATGGCGGTGAGTCCGAATTGGAGGTTGCTTGTGTTTTCGTGGCAATCGGCCATGTTCCCAACAGCAGTTTCCTCGGCGAACTCGTCGATAAGGATGAAAACGGCTACATCCTTCAAGTTCCAGGCCGCACGGCCACCAAGACACCGGGCTTGTTCGCAGCGGGCGACGTCGCGGACCATTACTACCGCCAAGCCATCACCGCAGCCGGCCAAGGATGCGCCGCGGCTCTGGAAGCAGAGCGCTACTTGAGCGGGCACGCCTGATTTTTTCCAAACCAATTGCCCTCCCGATGAATGTCGGGGGGCGCCTTTGGTGATCTTCAGCTCAGGACTCCCGGCGCTTGCGCACGCCCTCGGCCAACACGTCGAGCGTTTCGACAGTGTCGTTCCATCCAAGGCAAGCGTCGGTGATCGACTGCCCGCGCGTGAGCTGGGAAAGATCCTTCGGAAGCTTCTGATTTCCTTCCACCAGATTGGACTCGATCATGACCGAGGTGATGACCCGGCAGCCGTCGGCAATTTGTTTGGCAACACTCCGAGCCACCATCGGCTGATTCCGGAAATCCTTGAGCGAATTGCCGTGTGAGCAATCCACCATCACCGATTCCGTCATTTTCTGTTCCCTGAGCATCGCAGCCGCTTCATCAATGCTTTCCTTCTCGTAGTTCGGCCCGGTTTTGCCTCCGCGGAGGATCAGATGGCACGAGTCATTGCCCGAGGTTGAAAAAATTGCCGAGACACCCTGCTTGGTCACGGATAGGAAATGATGGGGATTGGAGGCGGATTGGATCGCGTCCAAGGCAATTTGAATCGAACCGCCAGTGCCATTTTTGAACCCAACAGGCATCGACAATCCCGACGCCAGCTCGCGATGGATCTGAGACTCGGTGGTCCGGGCTCCAATGGCTCCCCACGCGATCAGATCCGCAATGTACTGCGGGGAAATCGTGTCCAGAAACTCGGTGCCCGCCGGCACGCCCATGTTCGCCAAATCCAAAAGCAATCCACGCGCCACGCGAAGACCGTGGTTGATGTCGAAGGAATCATCGAGATTCGGATCATTGATCAATCCCTTCCAGCCCACAGTCGTGCGCGGTTTCTCAAAATAGACACGCATCATCACGAATACATCATCCTTCAGGCGGTCGGCTTGCTCCTTGAGCTTGGCCCCATACTCCAAAGCCGCTTCCGGATCATGGATGGAACACGGCCCGACGATTGCCAACAGGCGGTCATCGTCCCCCCGAAGGATGGCATCCGCCTGGGCACGGGAACTGGCCACCAATTCCGATGCTTGCTCGGTCAGCGGGAGATAATAAGCCAAAACCGCCGGGGAAATAAGCGGATTCAGGCCGGTGATTCGAAGGTCGTCGGTACGGTGGCGCGTCACGCCGGGGATCGTTGACGCCGGATCACGATGGAGGCAAGAATCAAGTTGACCGGAATCCACGATTCCGGGAACCCGGTCTTGCCCTGCCCGATCGATCCTGATTGCGTCCTTCCGCCCCCTTTAATGAAAAACGAACGCGCCGATGCCCTTCTCGTAGCCCGCGGTCTTTGCGACTCCCGTGAGCAGGCAAAACGGCTCATTCTCGCAGGCGAAGTCCGCTCCGGCGATCGGGTGATCGATAAACCCAGTGCAAAACTCCCTCTCGAGGCCCCCCTTTCGATCAAAGAAAAACCCCGCTTTGTGGGCCGTGGTGGCTTGAAAATCGAGGCGGCTCTCGATGCATTCCAGATCGACCCCAGTGGCTGGATTTGCATCGATGTCGGCGCTTCCACCGGAGGTTTCACCGATTGCTTGCTCCAGCGGGGAGCCGCCAGGGTGCATGCGGTGGATGTCGGAACCAATCAGTTGGTATGGAAAATCCGGAATGACCCCAGAGTGGTGGTAAAGGAGCAATTCAATGCCCGCCACATGGTTCCGGAAGACATCGGCGAGAAGGTCCGGCTTGCGGTGATGGATTTATCCTTCATTTCCCTCACCAAAGTGTTGCCCGCAGTGTTTTCAGTATTGGAAGAGGACGGAGCGGTGATTTGCCTGATCAAACCCCAGTTTGAGCTTCAACGCGACGACATTTCCAAAGGCGGCATCGTCCGCGATCCCGCGCTGCACGAGCAGGCAGTCGATAAAATCCGCCGATTCGTCACCGAGGAGCACCCCATGGAATGGCGAGGCGTGATTCCTTCGCCGATTACCGGGATGGACGGAAATCAGGAATTTCTTGCCTGGATCGGGCCGAAATCAATCTGTTGATTCCCCACCATTTCTTATGATTCCCCACTCCAAAACCGCCAACTTTCGTCTCTTGCGCGAGCGGGATCGCTCCGGAGGATTAGGGTGATGCTTGGGGTTGCATTCATTTCCATTTCCATCAAGATTCCTCCCAACAAATGCCTTCATCAAATCCAGACGACGCCCTGTTGCTGATCCGCTGCCCCTCCTGCGGTCAGCGTTTCAAGGTAGGAGAGGATCTTCGAAACCGCACCGTCGAGTGCGGCGGGTGCGAGCATCGGTTCCGCATCAACGATGAGGTTATTGTGCGCGGCAAGAAGTTCTATCCCGGCGAGCGCAAGAATCCCACTCTCAATCGTTTCCAACGTGTTCCGTTGGCCGTGGCTCCAGCCAGCATTGCGGTTCCGGCGATGCGCTATGCAGACGCGCCGGATCCATCGAAGTTCGAACCCGCCTCGCCCCAACGAATCGTCGCCGGAATTGTCGGAGTGTCCGGGATCGTTTTCCTGGCTCTGCTCCTCATGTTCGGCGCGAACCGAGGTGGCCTGCTCGACGGGATGCCGACAGAAAACCGCCTGCTCATCGCCGGATTCACGGGCTTGTTGGGGATCGTCCTTCTCGTTTACGCCAATCCGAGGGCCCGGATGAAAGCCACCTTCTTCGGACTCCTGCTCACCACGGGATTGGTATCCCTGCCCCTTGTGTTCAAAGAAGGCTCTGTGCCACTATCCGCAGACGGCAGCCTGAATGGAAACAATCTCGAAGATCCCGCAAACGCTCCCGCCAAGCCGGATGCCCCTGATGAGACGGAGCAACTCAAAACTCTTATCGGCACCAAGCCTCTTGATGAGGAAATCGCCCGGCTCACCCGTGAAAAAAGCCCACGTCGCGCGGTCGGTCTTTGGTTGCGTGATTTGCGTGAGCCTAACCGATATCTGGTTCGTGATTACATTCTCAGAACCACCGGAGCCGACCCTCAATCCCACTACTATCCCAGAGATAGAGGTGATTTCCTCATGGTCGTGACGGGTATTTCGGGAACGATTGATGAGTTCGCAAAAGTTGCTTCCGTGCTCGGCAATCTGGAAAATATTTATCCCGACATCTCAGTGGTGGAAATTCGGGTGAACAACGAAAGTTTCATCGAGGGTCCCATCGAAAAACTCACGGATCGCAAGGATCCTGAGTTCTATGAACTCAACAAGCGGGAACTCGAAAGTGTGGATCTGGCCCGGGTCGCCAAGGCGGTCAAGCGACTGGCCGAAGCCGAGCCCAAAATCTACCGGACGGACATCAGCCGCAAACTCCTCGGGCTGCTGAGCTCTCGGTGGGTGGATTTCAAGGCTGATGTCTGCCAAGCACTCTCCGTCTGGTCGGAAAAGCCCGGCGTGGCGGGTGAGACGGCATTGGTGGAAGTGAAACGACTCATGGAAGTCGGCAAACCAGTTCCCCAGGAAATGATCGCACTCATCGTGAAGGAAAAAATCCCCGGAGTGATTCCAGTGCTGGATCAACTTTGGAGCGAAGGTTCCACTCACTGGGAAAGCCTCTACGCGGAAGTCGGCCCCCCTGCGGAACCTTTCCTCCTGAAGCGTTTCGAATCGGTGGATGGCGTGCTGAAGCAATCCGCCGTGCGACTCCTCGGCAAAGTGGGTAGTCCTACCAGCCTCCCTATTTTGGAGGCCGCACTCAATGGAGCCCACTCCGAACTTCGGATTCTGATCGGAAATGCCATTGCATCCATCCGCTCAAGGCACGGACTTTAAGCCTGATTCCGATTGGCGATCCGCCTGTCTGATGCGGCGCTCCGAGCAGGTATCGCATCCAGAAAGTTTCTGCAAATTGGCAGATGGTCGGCGGGATCTTCGGTGTTTGCAGCAAACACTGGACTTTCATCTTGCTCTGATCTACCCGTTCGGGTGGAATGAGAGGGTTAAAAACCAATTTGATCCACTCCCTCAAAAACTGCCATGTTCTCCCGCATTCTCCTTTCCTGTCTTGTATTGACCCTGGCCGCGCATGCCGAACCACCGTATGCTGGCACTATTTTCATCGATCCGGATATCATTACGGCTTCGGATCCGACCACCTACCTGTCCGTCGTGCCCAAGGGAAGAGGTCAGCGCAGCATGTTTGATCGCCGGACCAACTCCTTCAACAGGGTGAATGCCCGCCTTTTCATCGCCAGTTTTTCCGATTCGCGGGCCATTGAGGTGCAAGTCAATCCGGAGTTTTCGTCCGCCAAGGCGAGAAAACTGGCGACCAAGTATGCCAAGGTCATCGGGCGTTTGCCCAAATGCCTGCGTCTGGATGTGGACACCGTCTGGATCCATGCCGGTTTGCAACCTTTTGGCGGAGGCAACCGCAACCTTTTGATCCACACCGGTCAATCAGCCCAGTATGAAAAGGACGGAATCCTCGAGGAAACCTTGGTTCATGAAGCAAGCCATACCTCCTTGGACAGTTACCACGCCACCGCAAAACGCTGGCTCGCCGCCCAGAAATCCGATCCAGAATTCATTTCCACCTACGCCCGCGACAATCCCACCCGTGAGGATGTGGCAGAAACTTTTTTGATGTGGCTTGCCGTACGCCATCGATTGGAGCGCATCGATCTCGCCGTGGCAGCGACGATCCGGAAATCGATCCCAGCCCGCTTGAGATACCTCGATAGCGCCAAATTCAACATCAGTCCCATCGACTGATCTTTGGTGTCTTGGGCACTTTTGCAACAAAAGGCGAAATTTGCCTTGCGTCCCCAAGTCCCCGGCCCTAATCATCCCGCCCCGCGCCGAAAGGCGCATGGTTAAAATCGCGGGATGGAGCAGCCAGGTAGCTCGTCAGGCTCATAACCTGAAGGTCGTAGGTTCAAATCCTACTCCCGCAACCACTCTCA
>JBBARN010000060.1:0-38344 GCA_040399845.1 Luteolibacter sp.
GGCTCGGATTTGATCAGCCAATGGTTCATGCGCGATGAGGGAGAAACGCGTGATCAGGCGATGGCTTTGGCCAATTCCGGTTTGATTTCCGGGAGTGGGATGTGTTCCGGGCCGAGTTCGATTCCCTTGGCGGCGCGGAGGTCGGCCTCGATGGCTTCGATGACATCGAGTTCGGGGCGGAATTCCGCGGCGTGATACGAACTCCGGACCAGCGGGCCGCTGGCGACGTGGCGGAATCCTTTTGCGAGGGCGATCTGTTTGTATTCATCGAAGACATCCGGGTGGATGAACTCGACGACCGGAAGATGCTTGGGCGTGGGGCGCAGGTATTGGCCGAGTGTGAGCACGGTGACATCGTGTTCGCGGAGGTCATCGAAGGCGCGCAGGAGTTCGTCCCTGCGCTCGCCGAGTCCCAGCATGATGCCGCTCTTGGTGGCGACCACGCCGTTGACCATGGCCTTGGCCTTCTTGAGCACGGTGAGGCTGCGTTGGTATTTGGCGCGCGAGCGGACCAGCGGGGTTAGCCGCTCGACGGTCTCGATGTTGTGGTTGAAAATGTGCGGGCGGGCATCCATCACGAGCCTGAGCGCCCAGTCGCGATCATTGAAATCCGGAACCAGCACCTCGATGATGGTCTCGGGATTGACCTCGCGGACGGCCTCGATGGTTTGCTTGAAATGCTCGGCACCGCCATCGCGGAGATCGTCGCGGGCAACGGCGGTGATCACCACATGGCGCAGTCCCATGCGGCGGGTGGCCTCGGCCACGCGGGCGGGTTCGTCCGCTTCGAGGGCGTCCGGCTTGGCGGTCTTGACGGCACAGAAACCACAGGCGCGGGTGCACTTTTCACCGGCGATCATGAAGGTGGCGGTGCGCTGGCTCCAGCATTCCCAACGGTTCGGGCACTGGGCTTCCTCGCAAACGGTGACGAGTTTGAGATCGGTGATGAGCGACTTGGTGGACCAAAACTCCGGGTTATTCGGAAGGCGGACCTTGATCCAGGAAGGCTTCTGCGTCCGGTGCAATGCCGGATCCATGTTCATTTTCGGGCCACAGCTACTCATGTCGGCGGGAAACTATGCGTGAGGGACGGTGCGGGAAAGCGGAAAGTGGGCGGTTTTTGGCAAGGCAGGACGCGCAGGCCGAAAAAAGCCCCCGGCCGTCGCAGGGACGGGCGGGGGTGTGGAAATTTGGGGGAAGCCGGCTGATTATTTGGCGGGCTCGGGTTTCTTGGCGTAGGCGGCGCACCAACCGGCGGCGGTGACTAATTTGCCACCGAAAGCGGAGCAAGGACCACTGGCTTCGCCGGCCTTGCCGGTGTAGAGCGCGCAACCGTCGCAGCGCTGCTCAGCCTTGTGCATCGGATATTTGGCAGCGTCCACCTTGGTGGTGTCTTCCTTGTAACCGAGAGCCATGGCGACCGGATCGTTCTCCTCAAGTTTCACGGGAGGTGCTTGACCGAAGGCCTGTCCGCAAAGAAGTGCCGGGGTTCCGGCGCTGAGGGCGAGCTTGAAGAGGAAATTGCGACGTGAATTCATGAGTGGTGGGTGTTGGATGGATGTGATGAGGGAAATACCGCAGACTGACGGAATTTCTTGCTGAGAATATGTTTAGGAAGATGAAAATTTCACGTCCGAATTTCTGATTTTCTCAGCATATCTTGTAGATTCTGAATCGTTGCAAACTCTCCTCGCTTGCCCGCGGCCATGAGTTGGTCACAATCGCGCCAGTGAAATCAGCTCCACTCGGATTTTTCGACTCAGGTGTCGGCGGACTCACCGTCGTGAGGGCGGTGCAGGAATTGTTGCCAGCGGAGGACATCTTGTATCTCGGTGATACCGCGCGACTGCCCTATGGCTCCAAAAGTCCGGAAACCATCCGCCAGTTTGCCGATGAGGATACCCGTTTCCTGATTTCCAAGGGGGTCAAGGCCATTGTGGTCGCCTGCAATACCGCCACCGCGCATGCCCTGCCGCAGCTCCGCGAGCGCTACAAGCTGCCCATCCTCGGGGTCATCGAAGCCGGGGTGGATGCTGCTTTGGCCAATCCGAATGCGGAGCGCATCGGCATCATTGCCACCCGTGGGACCATTCGCTCCCATGCGTACCAACATGCCCTCGCCCTGCGGAAAACCGGTCTGATTATCCACGGCCAACCCGCACCCTTGCTGGTGCCTTTGGTCGAAGAAGATTGGATCGAGCACCCCGCGACGGCGCTCGTGCTGAAGAGCTATCTTGATCCCTTGGTCGAAAAGGGCATCGATACCTTGATGCTCGCCTGCACCCACTACCCGCTCCTGATTCCGGTCCTCAAAGGGCTGCTGCCTGGCGATGTGCGCTTGGTGGATTCGGCGACGACCTGTGCCGAGCACCTGAAAACGGAGCTCCATCGTCTGGATCTGCTCGCCGACTCCGGAAAAGATGGGCAACTGGAGCTCCATCTCACCGATCTTTCCGAAGAATTCGAGTGTCTTGCCCGGCGTTTCCTCAAGCGCGCACCGGGGCGGATTCATCGTGCGACTCTCGGCTGAGTTGAAAAAGGGCGGGAAATTACAGCTTGATCGCCTTCGGGATCGGGAACATAACCCGTATGTCTTTTGTCTGTCCGCCTCTCCGTATTTTCCCATGGACCTTGGCAAAGGCATTTCTGCCAGCCCCGAGGCTCGGGCCGGGAATCTTCCGTGGGGGCGGTTTTGCTTTTTGACGCGTTCGGGCGTTCCCGGACAGGCTCCCTCTCGATCATGACCAAGAAACACACCAAACTTTTCGGCACTGACGGTATCCGCGGCCGGGTTAACGAATTTCCAATCACTGCCGAAGTCTCCCTGAAAATGGGGAAAGCCGTGGCCAACGTGCTCCGCTCATCCGGCCCCAATAGAAACCGCGTCCTCGTCGGCAAGGACACCCGCATTTCGGGATACATGTTGGAAACCGCCCTCACCAGCGGCTTGGTCTCGATGGGGATGGACGTTTTCATGGTTGGCCCGCTTCCAACCCCGGCCGTCGCCCACTTGACCAAATCCATGGGCGCTGCTGCGGGAATCATGATCACGGCTTCTCACAATCCTTATGAAGACAACGGGATGAAAATCTTCGGTCCGGATGGTTACAAACTCTCCGACGAACTCGAAGGTCTCATCGAGCGCCACATCATGGGCGAGGAACCGGAAGCTCCGCCGCTGCCACCACGGCAGATTGGCAAGGCGCACCGCATTGATGACGCCCGCGGACGATACATTGAGTTTGCGAAACACACGGCTGACAATGTCCCCCTGCACGGACTGAAAATCGTGGTCGATTGTGGCCATGGTGCCGCTTATTTCATCGCCCCGCTCATCTTCAAGGAGCTCGGCGCGGAAGTCATCACCACGGGAATCCAACCCGACGGACTCAACATCAACAGCGGTTGTGGTGCGCTCAATCCGGAAAACGCAGGCGAACTGGTCCGTCGTTTCAACGCCGATCTCGGCATCTCCTTCGATGGCGATGCGGATCGGGTGATCTTCACCGATGCGAATGGCCAGGTGGTGAGTGGTGACCGGATCCTGGCGCTTTGTGCCATCGGGCTCAAGGAGCAGGGGAAACTCAGAAAAGACACCCTCGTGGCCACGATCATGAGCAACCTCGGTCTCAAAGAGGCCATGGCGCAGCATGGCATCAAGCTGGAGACCACGGCGGTTGGCGACCGGAATGTCATCGAGTGCATCCGCCGGAATGGATACTCCTTCGGTGGGGAAAATTCCGGCCACCTCATTTTTGCCGATCACGCCACCACAGGCGACGGGATTCTCAGTGCGTTGCAAGTGCTGCGCATGATGCGTGAGAGAAACGCGACCCTTGCGCAGCTGTCCACCGTTCTCAACGAATATCCCACCCAGCTTGCCAACATGCCGGTTCCCTCCAAGCCTCCCTTGGATTCCTTGCCAAAGCTGAAGAAACTGATGAAAAAAGCCACCGCCGAGTTCGGTGAGAACGGCCGCCACCTCATCCGTTACTCGGGCACGGAAAACAAGATCCGCGTTTTGGTGGAGCACCGGGATATCGACGAGTGCCGCAATTGGGTCAGTAAATTCGCCGCCGCGATTCGCGAGGAAATCGGCTGATCATGAATACTCCTGCCACCGCCTGCCAGCCCTTGAGCCTCACCCGCAGGATTGAGGATTTTCCAATTGCCAATCGCCCTCTCTCCGCCCACCAGGCGGCCGTGTTGGGCGATTCGGGATTGAGTCATCATCCCCACGCGTGGATCGCTACGTCTGATTTAGCCGATTGGCTCGGCGGCGGTTCAGCTACGCTGGTGGACGATCTGGGCGAGGCGATCCTTTGGCGCGGAGACCTCCCCGAACTAGCGTCTTCCTCGCAGGCAAAGTCCTCATTCATCATCCGGCATCCTTGGGATTTCCTCCGTGCCAACGAGACATGGATCGCCGCCCTCCGCGATGATCTCATCGAAGGCCAAGTGCATCCTTCGGCCGTTATCGAGGGAGTGATGCATCTCGGTGCGGGAACCCGCATTCTCCCCGGTGTTTTCATCGAGGGCAATGTGGTCATTGGCTCCAACTGCAAGATCGGCCCCAATTGTTACATCCGGGGAAACACCAGCATCGGCGACGGCTGCCACATCGGACAGTCCGTGGAAATCAAGAACTGCCTGATCCTGTCCCGCACCAACGTCGGCCACCTTTCGTATGTCGGCGATTCCGTGCTCGGTGAGAAAGTCAACTTCGGAGCCGGCACCACCACCTCCAACCTCCGCCACGACGGGAAAAACCACCGCTCGCACGTGGATGGCATCCTGCTCGATACCGGCCGCCGCAAGTTCGGTGCCATCGTCGGCGACGGGGTGCACACTGGCATCAACACTTCCATTTATCCCGGTCGAAAGCTCTGGCCGGGCACCACCACCCGCCCGGGTGACATCGTGCAGAAGGATCTCCTTCCCGATGCGCAAGAAACTAACATCTAACTAAAATATATCATGTGCGGAATTGTAGGATACATCGGGAAGGCGGATGCCCCCACCGTGCTCATCAACGGCCTGCGCCGTTTGGAATACCGCGGCTATGACTCGGCGGGAGTGGCGATTCTTGATGATGACCGGATCGTCGTTTCCAAATCGCCCGGCAAGGTCTCGGCCCTGAATGACAAAACACGGAGCAACTGGGCTCCGGAGCGGTTTTCCCGGAGCACCCTCGGCATCGCCCACACTCGTTGGGCCACCCACGGACCGCCCACCGAGGTCAATGCTCACCCCCATCTCGACAAGTCCGGGGAAATCGCACTGGTTCACAACGGAATCATCGAGAATTACCGCTCGCTCCGTGCCCGGCTGGAAGGGAAGGGACATCATTTTTATTCGGAAACCGATACCGAGGTCCTTGCCCATTTGATTGGCGATTGTGACAAGGGAGATCTGTTTCAGGCCATCTGTGACGCACTTCACCAAGTGGAAGGCACCTTCGGAATCGCCGTTCTGTCTGCCCGCGAACCCGACCGCATCATCACCGCGCGCCGGGGCAGCCCGATTGTCATCGGCATGGGGGAGGGGGAAACAATCATCGCGTCCGACGCCTCCGCCATTGTCGCCCACACGCAGCGGGTCATTTATCTCGATGACAATGACATCGCGATCGTGACCGCGGATTCCGTCGATGTGCGTGACCTCCATAACATTCCGGTCACCCGTGAAATTGCCGAGCTCGGGCTGGATGCGGCCGCTGCGGAAAAAGGCGGATTTGATCATTTCATGCTCAAGGAAATCCACGAGCAGCCTGACTCGCTGGCCAACGCCATCCGGGGGCGGCTTGATTTCGATTTCGGGTCATCCATGCTCGCTGGCATGGGCACCTCCCCGCGAGATCTCGCGGAGTTGAGCCGGGTGGTGCTGGTCGGTTGTGGCACCTCGCTGCATGCGGGCTTGGTGGGCGAGTATGCCTTCGAGGATCTGGCGGATGTGCACGCGGAGGTCCAACAAGCAGCGGAGTTCCGATATCGCAATCCCATCCTTGGAAGCCGCGATCTCGTAGTGGCGATTTCCCAGTCCGGCGAAACCGCCGACACCTTGGCGGCCGTTCGCGAGGCCAATCAGAAGGGGGCATTTGTGATGAGTCTCTGCAATGTGGTGGGCTCGACCATAGCCCGCGAAACCGGTCGCGGCGTCTATCTTCATGCGGGGCCGGAGATTTCCGTGGCATCCACCAAGGCCTTCACTTGCCAGGTGGTGGTCCTGCTCATGATGGCGCTCAAACTAGGACGTGGCCGCCGGTTTTCCCGTGAGGAGGGCATCCGCTTCGCCAGGGAAATCGAACAAATCCCCGAGCTCGTCGGCCGGGTCATTCGTCAGAGTGAGCGCATCCGCGAAATCGCAGCTACTTATGCCGCCAATGAACACGCGTTCTTCATTGGCCGCGGTCCGATGTATCCGGTTGCCCTGGAAGGCGCATTGAAACTGAAGGAAATCTCCTACATCCACGCGGAAGGCTATCATGCCGCAGAGTTGAAGCATGGCCCGATCGCCCTCCTCGAACAAGGAACTCCCGTCATCGCCATCGCCTGCGACATCGCCGGCAAGGACAAGACGCTTGGCAACATCGAAGAATGCCGCGCCCGTGGGGCCCGCATCCTTGGCATCGTGACCGAGGGCGACCATGAAGCTGCTGAGTGCATGGACGATTTCATCGAGGTGCCAGCCTGCCATCCGCTGGTTGCCACGATTCCCGCCGTCGTCGCGCTCCAACTTCTCGCCTACCACATCGCCAATCACCGCGGCTGCGAAATCGACCAGCCACGAAACCTCGCCAAGAGCGTGACGGTGGAATGATTTCGCCTTCGAGCCGGTTAAAATACGCGGCGCTCTCCTGTTGCCAAATCCTGCCCTAACGCATTGCGGAATCCGGCGTGAGCAAGGATGATTGCCTCCGGATGACCGGATGGACTGAAACAACATTGAGAAACGCCGCCTCTTGGAAGGCCTTCAAGGAGGGGAAATTCATCTTTGACGCCGGCTCCGTGGTGGAGGCGAAAGCGGGTGCAGGCGGTTGGCAGGGGACTGTGAGGGCTGGCAGTCGTCCGTTGCGGGTGACAGTGAGGGTCAAATCCGCCACCGATCTGGAAACGGTTTGCCCTTGCCCGGACAACCGCTCTTCGGGAGCCCTTTGCGCCCATGCAGTGGCCGTCGGCTTGGCGGCGCTTACCGGGAAATCCGCTCCCAACACGCCAAATGCCCGGACCGCTTCAGCCTCGTCCCCGGCATCGGCACCTGCGAAATCCACCACGCCCGCAGCACCGCTGCCGGTCGCCACGGTGGCATGGCAGATCCTGCTGCCACTCAATTGGCGCGATGCCCTCTCGCGATCCAAACTCGCGGCCACCCTCGCCATCCGCGCCAAAGAGCAACCCGCTCCGGCAGATGACCGGCTCAACGCCTGGCTTGCCCGCGAGCGCGTGGCTCCCAAGGACATTCTCAGCATCCACCTCGATGCCACTCGCATTTCGAGTTTCCTGGAGGCGATTGCCGATCACCCCCGTCTTGGGGTCGCCAAGGAGCAACTCTCCATTGCCATCCGCTCGGGTGAACGGTTCCGGCTCGACTCCGCCACGCGGGCAGACGGCTGCGTTGAACTCAGCCCGACCCGTCACTCGGATCCTTGGGTGGAAATCGCCGGGGCCTATTGGCGGATCGGCACGGACAACATCGTGCGCGTCGGCGAGGGAACGATTCCCGCCACGCTCGCCCGTCCGCTCCGCGAGCTCGCCGCCGGGAGGCCCTTGCGGATTCCGATCACTGAGTTTTTCAACCAGCTCGACGCCTGGCAGGAGTGGGTGATGTTTCCGGATGGGTCGTGGTTGGATGCCCTCCACTTCGTTCCCGCGCCCGTGGCAATCGAACTCAGCCTGGATGGCTCCCTGCAGCACCTCGAGGCCCAGCTCATGGTCCGCTATGACAGCGCGTCTCCCGTGCCTCCAGGATTGGGAAAAGTGGACAATTTGCCCCGGCTCTTGGACGACCGCTGCGAGATCCGCAATCCCGCTGCCGAGGAACAAGCGGTCAACCGATTGGCGAAATCCGGCTTTCAACCTGAAGATTTTTCAAACGGTCGTTGGGTCTTGAAAGGGGAGTCGAGCATCCAAGATTTCCTCGTTCGCCACCTTCCCGAGCTTCTCAAAATCTGGTCCGTCAACGAGGGCGAACGCTTTGCCCACGTCCAGAAGCAGGTTCTCATCGTGACTCCGAAAATCGACATTCATGGCTCTGGCGAGGATTGGTTGAGCTTTGATCTATCGTTTCAAACGAGTGATGGGATTGCGGTTCCAGCGGTCGATGTACGCAGCTTGCTGCGGTCCGGACGCAATTCCGGCAAGGGTCCGGGTGGCAAACATCTGGTGATCTCCAACGAGGTGTCCGACCTGATCGAGCCGCTCTTTTCTGAGCTCGATCTGCGTCAGGAAAACGGTCGTTTCACCGCCAATGCCCGTTCGGGAGAGCTGATTCGGGAATTGTATAAAAAAATCTCTAAACAACAGAATTCCAATCATCAAGAGACACCAATTTCATTTCAGGTTCCGGCCACTTTCCAAGCCAGCCTCCGGCCCTACCAATCGCATGGAGCCGGTTGGCTTCAGGATCGTGTCGAACGCTTCGGTGGGGCTCTCTTGGCCGATGACATGGGGCTTGGGAAAACAATTCAAACAATCGCTTTAATCGAGCATTTGTTTGAACTGGATTCGGAGGATTCCGGCACGGTCCTGGTTCTCGCCACTGCCTCCTTGTTGGGGAACTGGGCGGCGGAGT
Source organism: Luteolibacter sp. (assembly GCA_040399845.1). Classification (GTDB taxonomy): domain Bacteria; phylum Verrucomicrobiota; class Verrucomicrobiia; order Verrucomicrobiales; family Akkermansiaceae; genus Luteolibacter. Next base: position 8,791 of record JBBARN010000060.1, read on the forward strand.
TCAGGAAATTTGCGCCGGGTCGCAAGGTCCGGATTTTGCATGGAAGCAGCCGCGACAAGGAACGGGAGAGGGTGCAATCCGGCGAAGTGGTGCTCACCAGCTATGGCACGCTCGCCCGGGATCTTGCCTGGCATCTGAAGCGCGACTATCGGGCAGTGGTGGTGGATGAGGCGAGCTTGTTGCGGAATCCGGATACCGATCACGCCAAGGCGGTCGCCAAGCTCAAGTCCTCCCACCGGGTGGCGCTCACGGGCACTCCCATCGAGAACGGCGTGCGGGATCTTTGGTCGATTTTCCGATTCATCCAACCCGGCTGGCTTGGTGGTCGCGAGGAATTCAAGGATCGCTACGAGGCTCCGCTTGCGGCCGGGGAATCGTCAGCCGCGGTCATGGAGCGACTCCGTCTCAAAGTCTCGCCCTTCCTGCTCCGCCGAACCAAGGAACAGGTGGCTCCGGAGCTGCCTTCGAAGTTGTTCATCGATGAGTTCTGCGATTTGAGTCCCGAGCAGCAGGCGGTTTACAAGGACCTGCTTGTCGAGGGCCGTCGGCGCGTGGATGCCGTCGCGGATTCGGGCAACAAGGGGGCGGCGCGCATGCAGATGCTCACCGCTTTGCTGCGGCTCCGTCAGACCTGTTGCGATCTTGCTTTGCTTGGAAACGATCGTTTCAATCAATTGATCGTCGCCAAGCGCTCGGCCAAACTCCAACGCTTGCTTGAATTGATCGAAGAGGCGGTGAGTGGAAATCACAGAATTTTGGTATTCAGTCAGTTCCAGACACAATTACGGGAAATTGAGACAAGCATCGCCGAGCGCGGCTGGGAAAGTTTGCGCTTGGACGGACAATCGCGGAATCGTCAACAACTTGTGGATAAGTTCCAACAACCGGACGGTCCGCCGGTTTTCCTGATCAGCCTCAAGGCCGGTGGCTACGGGCTCAACCTCACGGCGGCGGACACTGTGGTGCACTTCGATCCCTGGTGGAATCCGGCAGCGGAGGCACAGGCGACGGATCGGGCGCACCGGATCGGCCAGACCCGGCCGGTGACCGTTTACCGCCTGCTCACCCGCGGCACTGTGGAGGAAAAGGTGGTCCGCTTGCAGGCCAAAAAACGCGAACTCGCCACGGCGATCGACGAAGAAGGCGTCGGCGATGCGGCGGGCTGGAGCATGGAGGAGATGGAATCGGTCTTTGGCTAATGTCCACTGCCCCGGAGCGGAGCTGGCAGGCAGGTATTGGATTTGAAGGTTCTCAAGAGGATTGGTGCGTTCGGATCACCATGCGTTTGGGCTCTGAGGTTTTCTGCTAGATTGTCCGCCATTTTTTCCAGATCGGCGCGGAGTTGTTTTTTCCACCCGGTGGCAGCGAGGGGCAGCAGTGTGATCAGAAGCGCGAGGATGATGGGGACTATCATGGCAAACGTGGAGTTATGGCTCGATGACGCGGACGGGCTCCTTGGTGCCATCGGGAGCATTGAGATTGGGAATGCGGTGGTTGGGTGAATTTCTAACAGCGATGATGGGTTCTCCGCCGCCGGAGCCGACGGTGAGCTTGTCGAAGATGAGGCGAGGGGCGTCGTCGGCGACGATGGCGGGGCGGAAATCGTCGGCCGCGAGGGTGAATTTGGAGGTTTCGATTGTCACGTCCTCGGCGTGGCGGATGTAGAAAGCCCAGGCGGGCAGTTCGCCCCACATGGTGAACTCGGGGTATTCTTTTTCCCGATTCGGGATGGAGTCCAGTTGGTCGAGACGGACTTCAGCGTGGTTGCGGTCGGCTTTTCCACCGTAGCGGATCTTGATATTCGATATGTGGACGCTGCGGACCGGGTGGCCGGGCATGCCGACGATGGAAGCGGGGATGAGGTTGTGGTTCTGGCCGATCTCGCGGTGGTAGTTTGCCGGAAGCGGTGGGATTTCCACGTCGAAGTCGCGGAGGATGATGTTGGCGATGGAGCCCGGTGCTTTGCTTTGGGTGCGGTGGCCGAGGCGGATGGCGAAGGCGTTGCCGGTATTGGTGGCTTTGACGCGCTCGACGCGGACGTCATCGATCACGGCACCGTCCACAGTCTGGATGGCAACGACGGAGCGGTAGGTGTCGCGGACTTCGATGTCGGAGATGTGAATGCGTTTGAAGCCGTGGTGGGAACCGGTGCCGAACTTGATCGCTGAGGCGCGGGAGGCGAGTTTGCAGCGTTTCACGGTGATATCCTCGCAGCCGGGACCGGGAGGATCGGACTTGAGGCAGAGTGCGTCGTCGGCGGAGTCGATATCGCAATCGAGGATCTGGACGCGGCGGCAATCGACAATGTCGATGCCATCGTTGTTCCAATAACTCGTGCTGCGAACGGTGACGCGCTCGAAAAGCATATCTTCGCAGGAGCGATAGGTCTGCACCCAGTTGGCGGCGTCGCGGATGGTGATGTCCCGAAGGGTGACTCCCTTGCAGTTTTGCATTTCGATGATCTGCGGGCGGACGTATTCGTAGGGACGCGGGTGGGGTCCGTAGAGGTGCTCCATGAGTTTGCCCTGCTCGTGGAGTTGATGGGGATTGAACTTCGTGGGCGAGCCGGTGGGGCCTGCAAAGACGAGTTCCTCGCCGGGTTTGGTGTGTGGAGTGAAATCGAGGGCGTTTCCGGATGCCTTGATGCGGTCGAACTCCTTGACGAGTTCCGGTGAGTTGCCGTTGAGGGTGCCTTTGCCGGTGATGGAGATGTTGCTCACGCGGTCGGCGAGGATGAGGGCGGGCCAGTTGCCGCGTTGGTAGTCGGTGAGCTTGGCGCTTCCTAACAGGACGGCGTTCTCTTCGAGATGGAGTTCGATCTTGTCCTTGAGGCGGATGGATCCGCTGCGGTAGGTGCCGGCTGGGAGGACGACGCGGCCGCCGCCGGCAGAGCTGGCGGCATCGATGGCCTTCTGGATGGCGGCGGTGTCGAGTGTGGTGCCATCGCCGGTGGCACCGTGGTCACGGACGGAGAAATCCTTGGCAAACGCAGGGCACGCCATGCCAAGCAGCATAGTAGTTAGAAGCAGGAGGCGGGATGATTTCATGGGAAGATAGGATTTTAAGATCCACTCAGTTTTCGTAGCGCAGCGGGGCCTTCAGGTTGGCGATCATCAGTTCGAAATCTCCCGGTTCGGTGACGGTTTCGCTGTTGCCGTTGACGAAGGCAAGTTGGTCCGGGGTGAGTTCGAAGGTGATGGTGGTGCTTTGCCCGGGGGCGAGTTCCACTTTGCGGAAATCCCGCAGACGCTTGAGCGGTGGGGTGAGTGATGCGAAGAGATCGCGGCTGTAGAGTTCGATGCATTCCTTGCCGGCGCGCTTTCCGGTGTTTGCGAGGGTGACGCTCACCAACGCTTTGCCGCCCTTTTTCAGGATGGCGGGCTCGACCTTGAGATGAGTGTATTCAAAGGTGGTGTAGGAGAGACCGTGGCCGAACTCGAACTGCGGATCCGATGTGATGACTTTCGTTTCTCCCGGGGCGGAAATTTCCCCGAGGCTGTGGGTGTATTTGCGGTCGTAGGTGACGAGGTGATTCGAGTGGCGGGGATAGGTGAAGGGGAGTTTGCCCGATGGGTTTTCATCGCCGAAAAGCACGCGGGCGATGGCTTCCGCGCCGCCGGATCCGGGCCAGTAAGCCATGAGAATGGCGGAGCAGGCGGGCTCGATGGGACGGATAATCCGCGGCCTTCCTTCGATGAGCACGAGGATCACGGGTTTCCCTGTCGCTTGGAGGCGGCGGGCGAGTTCGAGCTGGCCGGCTGGCAGATCCAGGTCATGGATGTCTCCCGGAGTTTCGGCATAGGCTTCTTCTCCTAGACATAACACGATCACGTCGCTCGTGGAAGCAGCGCGGACGGCGGCATCGATATCCACATCGGAACCATCGAACGAGACGCCTTGATGAAAAATCGTGTTGGAGTCTCCAATACGGCCGCGAATCGCATCGACGACCGAGCGGGTGCCTTCGGGATACCATTTCGGATCATCGCCCTGCCAGGTGAAGGACCAGCAGCCGTGGAGAGCCGTGATGCTATCCGCGGTGGGGCCGGTGACCAGCACGCGGGTCTTGTCGGAAAGGGGAAGTGTGTTGTTTTGGTTTTTCAACAAGGTCATCGCCTCGATGGCGGAGTCGAGTGCTGCTTTTCGATATTCGGGTTTTCCAAAACCCACGGCGGCCGCGGCTTCGACGGCGGGATTTTCAAAGAGCCCGAGTTCCTGCTTGAGGGTGAGGATGCGGCGGACGGATTCGTCGATGCGTTTTTCACTGATTTTGCCGTCGCGGACGAGTTGCACGAGCAGCGTGGCGAATGAGTAATCGAGAGGCACCATGCTGATGTCTAGGCCTGCTTCCACGGCCATGCGGACGGCTTCAACCGGAGAGTCCGCGAGCTTGTGCCAGGTGTGCAGGCGAATGACGTCCTCCCAATCGGAAACGATGACGCCATTGAAGCCGAGCTCACCACGCAGGACGTCTGTTAGAAGGTATTTGCTGCCGTGGACGGGAACGCCGCTGACTTCGCCCGAATTGACCATCACGGTTTTCGCCCCCGCTCTAACAGCAGCGGTGAAGGGAGGGAGGAAATACTCGCGGAGATACCAGTCCGGCATGAGGGCGGGGGAGCGGTCCTTGCCGGTTTCCGGGTGGGAATAGCCGATGTAGTGTTTGAGGCATGCGGCCACGGAGCCGGGCGATCCGAGATCATCGCCTTGGAATCCTTGCACGGTCGCGACACCGAGGCGAGTGGCGAGGAGCGGGTCTTCGCCGAAGGTTTCCGGGAAGCGCGCCCAGAGCGGCTGGCGGCCGACGTCGAGCACCGGAGCGAAGGTCCAGCGAAGCCCGGCGGCGCGGGTTTCCGCAGCGGAGATGCGGGCGGAGATGGCGGCGAGTTCGGGATTGCGCGCTGCGGCGAGTGCGATTTGGTGGGGAAACAGGGTGGCATCGCGCACGTAGGTGGCCCCATGGATGGAGTCGATGCCATAGAGCAGGGGAATCGGCCGCGGGTTCTCCTTGCGGATCATGCCCTGGATTTCCTCCAACACATAAGTCCACTCCTTTATCGTGAGTGCGTGTCCGACGCCGTTGTTGATGAACGACCCGATCTTGTGGGTCACCACCGCCTCGCGGAGTTTTTCGGGATCGAGTTCGATGGGTTCCGCGCCTTTCCGGGTGACGACCATGAGATCGAGCTGGGTCATTTGTCCGGCTTTTTCTTCCAAAGTCATACCGGCGATGAGGGTGTCGATGGAAACGGTATCAGCAGAAGTGATGTTCATGGTGAGAATGAGGAGCGTGGTCGTGAATGCGGTCGCGAGCGAGGAAGTGAAACGGGTCACGGAATGAATGTGAAGTTATGGTTTATGATATCAGAGACGGCGGGCCAGTGGGGTCGATACGAGTTCCGGCAAGATGACTGAATTTTTGACAAGTTCGGTCACCGAGTAATGCCAATCCACATCCCGCCACATGCCTTTGAATTGCGGGCCGCAGAAGTTGCTGGAGGCGATGGCGAGCCATTGGCCGGTGCTGGCGGCGGTTTCCACACCGATTCGGCAGAGGTCCTTGACCCAGTCCCAGTTGAGCAAGGGCCAGTCCTTGAAATCGACAACGCCCCAGCACTCGGTGGTCATGAGTGGCTGTTTGTGCGGCTTGAGCGCGTCGGCCGTCTTCATGATGTGCTGGCGGAGGAGGTTCTGCCAGTATTCCGGTTTCGAGCGATAGAGTGGCTCGCCCTTTTCCACGAAGGACTGATAGCTGTCTTGGGTGTATCGGTCGTAATGGTAGCCTGCTGATTTATAAAACTCGCCATCGGTGGCCTGGGCCATCCAGAGGTGGGGTTCGACATAATCCGCCCATGAGAGGTCCTTGCCGGCGAGCTTCGAGGGATCGCGTGGTTCGAAGGAGTAGCTGATCGGCAGTTCGGGAAACTGTTTTCTAACCATTTCACAGGACTCGCGCATCCAATTGATCGACAAGGCGGTGTGCCAGCCTCCCCATGTGAGTTCGGGCGGATTGTTCTTGAAAAACGGTGCCCAGAGATCGCCGGGCCATTCGTTGCAGAGATCGACGTAAAGGATGGCATCCAGCAGGCTGGCCTTTTGAATGCCATCGACGACGTTGAGCCATTGTTCCGCCATCACTTTGGCGGAGGTGATTTTCATGCGGGTGTTTTCCGTATCCTCGCGATACCATGAAGAGAGGCCGATCTTGATATCGCGCTCTTTGCACAGGGCGATGAACTCGTGGAGCTGCGGGCGGATGTGTTTGATCTTGTTTTTCGCCGGACTGCCCCAGTCCTGCACATGCCAGACGGGGATGAGGGTCCATTCTTTTTCGGCATCGGTGGCGATGAGATGGGGGAAGGCATCGATGCGGATGGCATCGTAACCGCGCTCGCGGAGTTCATCGAGGATGAGCGGCCAATCCTCGTATCCCGCGCCGGGCCAGCGGCGCTCGATCCATGAGAAATCCCACATGGTGATGCAGCGGGGGCGGACGATGGAGTGGGGTGGTGATTCCAATGCGGCAAGAAAGGTTGAGGAGGCTGCTGCAAGGGCGGTGGTTTGAAGGAACTGACGGCGCGATTTTTGGTTCGGGTTCATCGCTATCGGGCGGCAAGCGGACGTTGGGCGATGGCAAAGGCTCGGGCAGGGTTTACTTTGAGCAGTTGATGGATCTCCGCATCCGTGAATCCCGCTTTTTTCAGCATCGGGAGGAATTGTGTAAACATCACTTCGAAATCGCGGAATGGCCCGCCTTCGGGTTTATCTGGATCATACCAACCGGCGTCATGGGAGATGAGCACCTGATCCAGATGATTCAGATCGCGCATGATTTGGCAGAGTTCCAGATGGCGATCGAGCGTCTCGGGACGCAGGCCGTCGAAGGACAGCCAGGCACCTTGTTTGGCAGCCCGGACAAGATAGGCGTTGCTGGAGTTTTGCGCATGCACCCAGATCCATGCGGACGGCGAGACTCCTTGGGTTTTGAGAATTTCGATCTGGGCAAGGCCCGGGCCGGCGCCGGTGTGGACGGCGATGGTGAGACCCGTCGCGAGGTGGGCGAGTGCCGCAGCCTCGACGAGCTTGCGGTCAATCGGAGAAAGCTCCGCTTCCGTGTTCACTCCGCACTTGATGAAGCCGGGACGGATGCCTGTGCCCTCGATGCCGTCGCGCGCCTCGGCGATCCAACGGGCGGCGAGTTGTTCGGCGGTCTCGCCTGTGACATAGGGAGGGAGGAATTTCCCGTTCCGTGCGCCGTAGAGACCGGTGTTGGTGAGGATGTGGAGGCCTGATGCCTGGCTGAGGCGCTGGAGCAATTTCGGATCGCGTCCGAGAAACTCCGGCGTGCATTCCATCAACGAGCGGGCTCCGAGTTCATGAGCGCGGGCGAGGTGGGGAAGCACTTTTTCAAACACCTTGTTGGAGTCGTAACGGTGGGGACCGGATTGGTCCGCGCCGATGAAATCCACCAGAACGTGCTCGTGAGTGAGAGCGAGGCCGGCGGTGTCTGCATCGATGGGGCCGGCGACTGTCATGATGTGCGGGCCTTGGAGCAGGGTGACCTCGCTCGCGAAGAGATCCGCACCGTGCAGCTTGCCGTGATCCTTGTCGGCGGGGACCGGGACGTTGATGGTGGCCCGGGCGATGTCGATTCTGGTGGAAACCTTCAGGTCGGCAAGGGCTCCGTTTTTGATAGTGGTCTTCCCTTCAGCAACTGCGTATTTGAACTCGGGTGTTTCGGCATTCTCACGCACCTTGACCACCACCTCACCGGGGCCAAATGATTCGACGCGGGTGATGGAGCCGGTGATGTTGCGAGGGGTGGCGACGGTGTCCACATGCAGCGCGAAATTGCACAAGCCATAGCGCGAGGCGCGGATCTCGTTGATCGGCTTGCCGACCATGCCGGGTGGCTCCGCCCTTCCTTTGATCCGTGCATACTTGCCCGGTTTCAAATCCGAGAAGGAAATTCCGGCCAAGTCGGTGACGCCCTCGACCACCATGTATTGATAGTCGAAATCCTTGCCATAGCGGTGTCCGACGATGCTGAGCGATACCACCGGCTTGTTGTCGAAATGATAGGGAGTCTTGGTATGGATTTTTTTAATTTCCTTGATGGTGCCTTCGATTTCAAACGGCGCTGCGGACGCAATCAAGGCTGCGCAAAGGAAACAGGCCAATCCGGCGATGGTGCGGAGGGTGCTGTGAATTGGAACGTGTTGCATGGTGACTGATGGTTATCTCGTATGGTCGTCTCGGATCAGGCGGATGGAGAAACCGGTTCGCTGGTGATGATGATTGTCGCCAAATTTCGCGAACCACGTGTGGACGCTGGTATGACGTGCATGTGAATCCTCGTGGGGTGTGGTGCTCCACCAGTAAACGCTGGTTTCTTCGGCATGAAAGCTGCCATCACTCCATCGGCAGCCGGACGGGCGTGCGGAGAATCCCGACTTGTTGTTGGTTTCGGGCTTGTTGCCGATCATGCCGGCAAGGTCCGGAGCGGCATTGCCATAGGCATCCTTTTCGAGATAGGGCCATTCGGATTTTGTCGCCATTGCCTTGGCGATCTTGTTCCCCTCCGTCGTGCCGTCGTAGTTGTAGCCGTGGGTGATGAGGTAGTCTCTCAGAGCCAACTGTTCCTCGATGGTGGGAACTCGCCAGCCTTTCGGGGCGATTTTGTCCGAGTTGGCGGCATGCCAGTTGTAGAGAAGGCCATAGGTTTTCCCATGTTCGGGATTGTTTTCATAATAACAAAACGCGGCGGAATTGAGCTCTTTCCATTCGCCAGGATCCTTGGCTTGAGGGATGGGAGTGCCGTCGTTGAATCGGGTAGTCTTGAGGTTTTCGCAGGTCCAGATCTGATCACCGATCTTTACCGTTGAGTAAACATTGCCATCGATATCGGTCATGGATTCCGCAGCGGCAATGGATTGCGGAGCTTTGATGGGCCGCGCCCAGATGTTGCGGAGGCGGACGGGGCAATAGTGGGAAGGCAGGCTGATCGGACCAACGGAATCGGTTTTGTGATAGGCGGGGAAAATGCGGTGGCGAGTCTCGCCGTAGATTTCCTGGTTCAGATGGATCAGCACGCCGTTCTGTAGCGCTGTGACCCTGGCGGGTTTCACCAGCTTGCCATTTTCAAAAACCGGCGCGGTAAAAAAGATATCAAAACTCTGCCACTCGCCGGCCTTGCGGCAGACGTTGACCAACGGCGGAGTCTGGCCATAGATGGCACCGCATTCGCCGTCGGCGTAAAGTTTGATTTCGGGATCGGCGGAATCGAAAATCTGGATTTCAAACTGATCCATCAGGGTGACGCCGTTGTTTCCGGCTCCATACCATGGGCCTTTGAAATCGGCGGGTGCCATCCACTCGACATGGACCTGGACATCGCCAAATGATTGCTTGGAGGTGAGTTTGCCATCGCCCGCGACGATGTGGCCGTCCTCCACCTTCCAATTCGATGCCTGCCATGCGGACAGGTCTTTTCCGTCGAACAGGACCACGGCATCCGATGGCGGCGGCACGGAAGCTGCGGCGGGACCGACCTGCACCTTGGGCGGTAGCGGCCGATCGGGATCGTGCATGACATAATCGCACCATGGAAGCTTGGGGGTGTCCTTGTAGCCGATCACTCCGGAGCCATCCTTGGCCTTCACGAAGTCCGCTGTGAGATGGGATGGCAGCAGAAAGAGTGCGGCGATTGCGAGCTTGATGGGCTTCATGGTTTGACGGGTGAGATCTGATAGGTGAGGCCGGGTTTTGTCGGAAAGTGGAAGCGGCCCTTGGTTTCCATTAGATCCGCTTTCCTGCCATCGGACGCGATCACAGTGAGCGTTGAGGTTTTCCATGGATTGGTGAGGGTGCAGGGGTTTCCTTTTTTGCTTTGGATCGTGAGCTTGGAGGGTTTGCCGTCTTTCCACTCGCCGGAAACGACGAAGGCACCTTCGGCGGTGAGGTTGTGGAAGGTGGCGTTTTTCCAGCGGGATGGCATGGCGTGGAAGGGGCGAACGACGCCACCCCAGCTTTGGAGGAGCATGTAAGTGATGCTTTCGGTGCCTGATAAAGGAGTTTCCACCACTTGGCCGCCGCCTTCTTTATACATCGTATTCGGCATGATCATCGGTTTGAGGCGGTCGAGGGTTTCGAGCGCCTTGTCGCCCTGGCCGAGTGTGGCATACATCGCGCAGCCGCCGGTATAAGTGTAGCCTGCGTGGCCGTCCTTGAAGTGGAACCAACGGTTGACGGAACGTTCGATGAGTTCGCGTTGTTCCGGGCCTTGGTCGGGGTCGAGCGTGTGATAGGGATAGATGGCGAGCAGGTGCGAATAGTGGCGGTGGCCCTTGTCGAAGCCCTCGTCGGCATTGACGCGCAGGCCGTTTTCATCAGTGGGGAATGGAATCATCTTATCGAGCGTGGCCTGCCATTCCTTGGCGCGCGGATCATTGAAACCAAACTGCCGGTTCATATCTAACAAAGTCCGCAGGTTCCAGTCCGCGGACATGAGTCCGTAGTTGGCGTCCGGGTGGAGTTCCTCGGTGTATTCCGGCGAGCGCGAGGGCTTGAGGTGAAGTTTCCCGTCGGGACCTTCTTCGAGTTTTGAGATAAGGAACGTTGCGCTGTCGGCGAGCATGGGGAAGAGGCGTTTGGCGGCGGCTTCATCGCCGCTGTGCTGCCAGTAGCGCCAGTAGCACTGGAGCGCCCATGGGAGGTTTCCGTATTCGTCTCCCCAGCCGGCGAGTCCGTCCTGCGGGGCGGAACGGCCGAGGCAGATGCCGGGGGATTGGCCGGCGTTTTTGCGCAGCGCGCCGCTCGCATAAATGCGGTCGAGACCGTCGATGAGGGACTTGCCGACGTCGAGTTGGTTGGCGGCAAACATCGGGTAGTAGGAAAGCTGGACGTTGAGGTTCCACCACACGGCGGCCCAACCGGATTTCCAGACCCAGGGGCCTTGGGTATCGATCACCAGCCCGGTGTCTTCGGCGGACGCGCAGGCGAATTTGTAAACCTGACGCCACCAGAATTTCCGCCACTCCGGGTCCTCGGGAAGATCGAGGTAGCGCTGGCTGAGGTGATCGTTCCACCACTCGCGATGGCGCGCTTCGATGGGTGCGGCACCTTCGGCGACGGCGGCTTTGACGCGGGAAACCGCGTCGGCGATGGCTTCGTCCGCGGCCTTCGCGGTGTCGTTTTCGTGCGAGGTGCCGATGGCGACGATCAAGGTGGCCTCGCCTTCCTTACCGGGCAGGAGCTGTGAGGCGACGGCGTGGGCTCCTTTGGTGCGGAGTTTCTGGACGACCAGTTGGATCGCGCCCTCGCTGCGTTTCTCGGGCTTGGGTGGCAGGAAATCCGGATAGGTCTGCGGGTCCTTGTTTTCCGCATAGAACCGCGGGCTGATGCCCCATTCCTCGCGGATGGTGGGGACGGTTTCACTTTCTCCGCCGCTGGCCTTGGTTTTGACGACGAACACGCGGTGCTTGCGCTCGTTGATCGCTTCCCAGTTGATGGAGCCGGAGTTGGTGGTCACGGTGCCGCGGGCGGTGGCGTTCCAGAGATCGAGGCGCATCGTGTGTTTCACTTCACCGCCTTTGGGGGTGATCATGATGTTGCCGGCGAAAACGCGGGAATTGCAGTATTCCCACTTGGGGATCGTCGAGTGGGCGATGGCGTTGTAGTGCCCGAGCAGCATGCGCACTGCATTTTCATCCTGCTCGTCGCGCATGATCATCGCGCCCTGCATGCCATCGCCGATGAAGGCGCCATTGTAGAATTCCGGGCTGATGCCATTTTCCCAAACGAGATCGTTTTGAGCCATGAAGGCTGGCCAATCGATAGCGTGGGACGGGTTCGCAAATGCGAGTGAGCCGAGTGCGGCGAGAAGTAGGAAACGCATGGGTTGCATCGCTTATGGATACGGAGCAGGGCGGTCGTTTCGCAGCCTCCATTCGGGCTATGTCGGTCACGTCCGAATGGGTGGTGCTTGTCCTCACGCGCCCAATCCTAATTCGGTTCCTTGCTGGGAGAAGTCACGAAGTCCAGCAGCGAGGCACTGAAGGGGGGCATGGTGTAGAGGATGTTCCGGTCACCCACTGGCTGCAAGGGGCCGCCCGGTTCGGGTTTTGGCGAGGCTTCGGTGAGTTGCCAGGTCGTGCCGCCCGCGAATTGCGCAGTGGTGGAAATGCGGATCTGCGCCGCGAGTGGTGCTGAGGTTTTGTTGATGGCAATGATCGTCATGGCTCCATTCCGGGCGGCGTCGGTTGCGGCGTAGATGGAAGTCGCTTCAGCGTCCGAGGTGGCCGCGTGAATGGCGCGGTTGCCAAAGGCGCCGCCCTTGCCGTCGAAATTCCGATAAAGATCGAAGGCACCGAGGGCGAAGATGCCGCCCTTGCCGAGGCTCCACCAGGTGGCGAGGGAGATGCGTTCGCGGCCGAGGATGCCGAGGAAATCGGCTTGGGCGAGTCCCCCGGAAATGTGGTGGCGGGCACCGAAGTTATATTCGGTGATTGCGATATGCGTGCCCGGATAATTTTCATCAATCATCTCGCGCAAGGCCGGGAACATGCGCAGCGCTTTGCCACTGGCGAGCCAGGAGTTTTCCACATAACTTGGATCCCAGAACGAGCGCGGTGCCTGGAGCCGAGCGGCGACGACTTCGGGCGAGGTGTCGTCGCTGGTGACGCCGATATTCTTGCCTCCGACTTTGGCGGTGGCAGCCGAATACTGGTTGAGGGTGAAACAATCGACGAGCCTGCGCCGCGAGCTGCGTTCCGCCTCGGCAATTTTTGTTAGATAATATTCCGCAAAACGGCGGCCATTGGCATCGGTGGCTCCTGAAAGGTTGTTGACACCCGCCCAACTCCAGACAACCGGACCCAGCACTTTCGCAGTGGGAATGACTGCCTTGATGGCGCGCGCATACTCGATGTTGAGGCGGACGATTTCCTCGTAGCCGACTTTTCCACCACGCTCGATTTCCTTTGGCACTTTCTCTCCATCGGGCACGGTGATGCCGCGCAGGCGGGGATGGGTGTGCGCCCAGAGATCGACCTCGTTATCCAATGAGAAAAAGACCGGCTTGGCGGAACCGTTGAAGGCGTCGGGATACTTCACGCGCAGCCAGTTCACGAACTCATCCTGATAGACGACGGGATGATTAGGATCGGGTTCGAGGGTAAAGGGTGCGGATTTGGCAGCGACGGAGCGGCGGAAACGCGTGTCCAGCCAGTTGGTTCCCGGTTTCATGACATCTCCGCCGGGTCCGTGATCGGCGGAAACGCGGCCGATGATGGGGATGGGCATGATGGCTGCCATGCCATTGGCCTGGGTGTAGTCGAGAATCTGTCTCGCCGCCGAGGCAGGTCCAGCGTCCGGTTTGCCGAAGAAACTGTCATTCTGATGATGCCAATCTTGCCCTGCGTTTGAGGCGTTGTTCACCCAGTTCCACGCGGTGGTGCGATTGCCGCCGAGTCGCACGATGGTGCAGGCGGGTTTGCGGTCCGGGGTTTCATTCTGTTCATAGAGTCCGTTGATTCCATAAATCCACGGACTGATCGGGTGGACATCACGATCCGCATCCACCGTCATCTCCACGGTGCGCGGGCTTTCCGCGCGGGATGGCTGGGAAACGATGCCGAACAGCAAAATGAGGCAGTTGGATGTGAGTGAATGGAACGTGGACTTGGGCATGTATGGGAGCCTCGATGGTAAAGGTCAGGTTTAGCGGTGGTTCAGCTGTGTCAGTTGCCGTTTGGGGCCCTTGGAATGAGGGGGGGCAATGAAACCGCAGCGGTGACATGTCATTCCAAGGGCCGTTCGCACAATTGCGAACGACGCGGAGTTTGTCACTCTTCCGATCAGGGGTTGTCGGGCTTCTTCCAATAGGCGTGTTCATGCGTAGTCCTTGAGAGGCGAAACGACGACGAACCTGCCACTGAAGTCATCAATTCCATGGAACTCTCCCTGGCGAGTGACTGACGGATCCCAGCGCCCCATTTCATCAGATCCATGCATAAGCGCCTCGAAGGAAAACCAAAGATCCAGATATCCTGATCCGGGTGCTTGAAATTCCTGATGTTGGGTGCCACTGCCTGATACAGGTATAGAACATGCATGGCAGGGTGAGGGAGACGGACTTCTGGAAATGGGTTCTCCTGAACACGCCCATTCGAGATACCGCAGGATGCACCGGATTGGAAGCGTGACTCTATCGGCGGCCCTAACTATCTTCCCAGGATGCCTTGGAGTGAAGCGGCTTTTGCCGGAATTCCTAACACTCGCAGGCTTGATCGGAAGTTTAACCCACCAAACCCATGAACACCCACCATCCAACAATACCAAACCTTAAAAATCCATCACAGAGCCCCGGAGCACCGTGCTGCTGTGTCGCCTCTCAACAAACCTTGACGCGCCTCGGTGTTGTCGCATTTCTGGCGGCCAGCCTGGTCCACGGCAATGCCGCCCCCGTGGCTATGAGCAACGCGCTCACTGGCTTCACCGGGAACAGTAATACCCAACTCGATACCGGTTCCGGTTTGGAGGTGGCCACGACGAACAACGATGAACGAATTGATTTCGATTCCTTGGGGGCCAAGTTCGGAGTGAATAAGGATGGATCCCCGGACGTGCCCGCCCCGGGTGCCGGAAGCAACGCCAACGTGAATGCCTCCGGCGTTCCCGGTCGCAACTCGATCCGGACGATCGACAAGTCCTACGCCACGGTCAATTTCGACGCCTATGTGACCATTGATGATCTCGGCACGAATTTCGAGGCATGGATTGGCATGGGCAGTCAGACAGTTACCGGTTGGAGTGAACCATCGGCGGCGGGTGATGCCGTGTACTGTAAGCTCCGCGATGGAGTCGAGTTCTGGGATCTCAACGGCTACAACAACTATGCCAGCGGATACAAAGCCGGGCCGTCCTCCGCATTCGGAGTCGGTGGTGGTGGGTGGTCGGTTGGCACTCCAATCCGGATGAAGATGAGCCATACTGCCGCAACGAAGACCGTCGTTTTCAGTTTCGATTTCTCTTATGATGAACTTGACGGTTTCCAGGCCGAAAAAACCCTTGCACCGGTGAGTACGAAAGGCTTGTTCGGCGAGAAAAGTTCCGCCGTATTCTTCGGCTCCAGGTCGGGTGCCATCATGAAGGGCTTCGTCATCGACAACGTCAGCCCAGCCGGTTCTCCGCCGCCGCCTCCCGTGGATCTCAGCCTTTCGTTGAAGGATTGGAGTGGAACGAGTCAGAGTGAGCGACCTGCACAGGCATCGTTCCTCACTGCGGCCGGTCTTGAGGCGTTCTGGGTCTGGCCCGATGGCGACGGTGCTTGGGAAAGCGTCGATTTTTCCGTCGATGGTGCCAAGTTTGGTTTCAACAATGGCGGAATTGACGGGCGCAACACCATCCGCACCATCGAGCAAAACTACGACACCGTCAGCTTCGTCTCGCAGGTCACCATTGAATCCCTCGGCGACAACTTCGAGGGCATCTTCGGCCTTGGCAGCGGCAATTTCAAAGGCAATGGAGGACCGACCGCACCAGTGGACAACGCCGTCTATCTCAGGCTGCGCGATGGCGATGGCGAGGAGAAGTATTCCGGAGTGAAAGTGGGTCCCACTTCGACCACGACGCCTGTCGATGTCGTTCAGGATTTCGATTCCAGCGCGCCGATCCGCATGCAGATGGTTTACAACAACAAGGCGAAGACCGCCGTGTTCAGCTTCGACACCGCTTACGACGGAGTGACCTTCACTCCGGATTTCACGCTCCCTGCGATCGCCACGGGAGACATCCTAAAGGGCTCCCGTTCCTCGGTGTTCTTCAGCGGTCGCTCGAATGTGGTCTTTTCTGATCTGTCGATCACCCAGTTCTCCACCCTGCCGGTGGATGTGGACCTTTCCCTCAAGGATTGGACTGGTACCAGCCAGAGCAATCGCCCCGCGCAGGCATCTTTCCTCACCACGGCTGGCCTTGAGGCGGCGTTCGTTTGGGCGGGTGGCGATGGCGCTTGGGAACGCGTGGCTTTTGATGCCAGTGGTGCCACTTTCGGTGTGGGCAACGACAGCGAGGCCGGGCGCAACAGTATCCGCACCATCGAAAACGACTACGACAGTGTGAGCTTCGACGCCTTTGTCACCGTCTCGTCGCTTGGTACGAACCTTGAAGCCTGGCTTGGTCTCGGCAATGGGGACAAATACAGTTGGGGCGGGCCGTCGGCGGATTCCGTGTTCCTCAACCTCCGCAGCAACCAGTTCTATCAGAGCACCAAGGTCAGCGGTTCTGGAACCAACAACAATACCGTGAACGGCGACTTCGGAGCCACCGCGCCCATCCGCATGAAAATGAGTTACGATGCCACTGCAAAAACCGCGACTTTCAGCTTCGATAACAACTACAACGGAACCTTCAGCGCGGACTACACGCTTCCAGCAGTCAGCACGAGCGATCTGTGGACCGGCAGTCAAAGTGCCAGGGTTTTCTTCGGGGCCCGGACAAATGCGGTCCTCTCCGACTTCAAGGTGACGAAAACCACTGCTCCGACATCGAACTTTGCTTCCTGGGCAAGTAGTCAGATTCCTCCTGTCACCGGCGGTCCTACCGGCGACTCGGATAACGACGGAGTAAAAAACCTCGTCGAATACGCTCTGATCGATGGCGGCGAACGCGGCAGTTTCAACTCCGCGACACAAACGGTAAGCTTCACCAAGCGCGCCGCTCCCTACGGCACGGACATCACCACCGCCATCGAGGAGTCAGATGATCTTGGCGTCTCGGACCCATGGGAAACCGTTACTGCCGCTGTGAATGGAAACACCCTTTCCTACACTCTGCCAAACGGCAAGGCGAAGGTCTTCACTCGCCTGAAGGTCACCCAGGATTAAAAACTGCGGTGGTTTCTCCCAAGCCCGGGTCTGCTATTGCGGACCCGGGCTTTTCATCTCTTTCATTTCCTGAAAAAACCATGAATTTCCGCCAACTTGCATGCCTCGCCGTTCTAACAATTACGCCAGCCCGTGCGCAGACACCCGTCGTCGTTTCCATCGACGCGCAGGCGGACCGGCGGCCCATCAGTCCGCTCATTTACGGTGCCTCATGGATGGAGGCGGAGAACATCGCGGAGCTGAACTTCACCATGAACCGCGCCGGCGGCGAGGTGGAGAGCAACTACAACTGGCGCGACAACGCCCATAACATCTGCAAGAACTGGTATTGGATCAGCATGTCCACCCACTCCCGCAATGAACCTGCGGCGGAGACGCATGATTTCATCAGCGACACCCGGACCGCGGTCCAAGGCGAGGCGGCCATCACCGTGCCGATGCAAAAGTGGGTCCCGAAACTCGGCCCCAACCGCAGCAGCACCTGGAGCTTCAGCATCAACAAATACGGTCCGCAAACCGACCACGAACCCTACGGCGCGCCGGATGCCGGCAGCGGCGTGCGCGCCAGCGACGGTAGCAACATCACTGGCAACGATCCCAACGATGCTTATTTCCTCACCGACTCTCGTTTCCAAAAAGACTTCGTCACCACCGTCACGAACCGCTGGGGAAAGTCTAACAACGGCGGCGTCCGCCATTACATCATGGACAACGAGTATGGCCTCTGGGACTACGTTCATCGGGACATTCACCCCAACGATCCGACCAAGGAGCAAATTCGCGACCTGCTCTTCGACTATGCCGGACGGGTGAAGGCGGTGGACCCCGGAGCGAAAACGTGGGCTCCCGAGGAATGGGGCTTTCTTGCCTACGACTACATCCCCTGGCTGCTCGGCCAGATGCGCCAGCGTGAGGAAGCAACCGGCGTGCGTCTGTTAGATATCTGCACCATCCATCACTATTGCAGCGAATCGAACCAGAACGTCGATCCCGCCACCCAGCTCGCCCGCAACATCTCCACGCGCTCGCTGTGGGATCCGAACTGGGTGGATCCCGCCATCACCTGGTGGAACAAACCCCACAACATCATCCCGAACATGCAGAAGTGGGTGCGGGAAAACTACCCTGGCACGCAAATCGGCATCACCGAATACAATTGGGGCGCTCACAATCACATCAACGGTGCCACCGCCCAAGCCGACGTGCTCGGCATCTTCGGCCGCGAGGGGCTCGACGTTGCCACCTACTGGGGCGATGTGCAGAACGAACCCGACAGCGTCGTCTTCAAGGCGATGAAGATGTATCGCAACTATGACGGAAATCTCGCGACCTTCGGCGATACCAGCATCCGCGCCGCTGTGCCGAATCCGGACGAGGTTTCCAGTTTCGCCTCGATCCGTGATTCCGATGGAGCGATGACGGTGATGCTCATTAATAAACAACTCAGCACCAGCCAGCCGGTCAATCTGTCGCTGGCAAATTTCATCCACAATGGCAGCGCGGAAGTCTGGCAGCTCACCGCGTCCAACGCGATTACCCGTCTAACGGATCTCACCGTCTCCGGAAACCAGGCCTCGACCACCGTTCCGCAGCAAAGCATCACGCTCTTCGTGTTTCCCGCAGGCGCACCGGTCAGCGCCGGAGCGGCGAGCGCTCCGCAGCCCTTGCACCTCGCCACCGGTGTTTCCACCATTCCCACGCTCCAATGGCAGGCGGGTTCCAATGCCATCACCCGCGATGTCTATCTCGGCACCAGTGCCTCCGCTGTCGCCTCCGCCACTCCCGCCTCGCCGGAGTTCATAGGGAACATCTCCACCACAAGCTTCACCGCCGCCGCACCGCTCGCGGCGAATACAAACTACTACTGGCGCATCGACGAGCGAGCCAATGCGGACGCCACCGCCGGACCGGTCTGGAAGTTCACTACCGGTGCAGCGCCCGCCGCGCCAAGCGGGCTGGCGGCATCGAATGTCCGGTCGCGCGAGGCTCGCCTTACTTGGAATTCCGTGCCCGGCGCGACTTCGTATAACTTGAAACGTGCCACCGCAACCGGCGGTCCCTATCTGACCCTCACAAACACGACCAGCCGTGCCTACAATGACAGCGGCCTGACCGGCGGCCAGACCTATCATTACGTCGTTTCCGCCATCGGCAGCGGCGGCGAGAGCACCCACTCCGCGCCGCTCACCCTCACGACCCGCAAGAATCTCGCCATCGGCCAGGCTGCCACTGCTTCCTCCACGCAGGCCGGAAACGCGGCGGACCGCGCTATCGATGGAAACCCAACCACCCGCTGGGAGTCTCAGTTTTCCGACCCGCAGTGGATTCGCATCGACCTCGGAACCGTGTGCCATGTCGATGCCTTCCATCTCAACTGGGAGTGGGCCAGCAGCAAGAGTTATCAGATTGAGTTGTCACTTGATGGCAACTCATGGACCACGGTCCATTCCACCACCACCGGCCCCGGTGGCATCCAGACGATCAATCTCGCATCGCCAGTCGATGGCCGCTACGTCCGCCTCACAGGCACCCAACGAAATACGATCTACGGTCACTCGCTGTGGGAATTCGAAGTGTATGGAACTCAAGCGGCACCCGCCGTCGGACAAGCCACGGATCCGTTGCCCGCCAATGGAGCCACGGATGCCAGCCGCAGCGCCGGGCTCTCCTGGTTCGCCGGGGAAAACGCGCTGATGCACCGGGTTTACCTCGGCACCAGCCAGGCGGCGGTGACTGCGGCCACACCTTCATCTGCGGAGTTTGTCGATGAAACCGCATTCCGCGATGTGAACGTGGGTGTGCTCGCCGCGAATACCACCTACTACTGGCGCATCGATGAAATAAACTCGGCAAACGTCACCACCGGCGCGGTCTGGTCCTTCACCACCGGCAACACGCCGGACTCGCCCGGCGGCCTCGCCGCATCCGACATCTGGGACCGCGATGCCCGCCTCTCCTGGAATGCGGCTTCTGGCGCGGTTTCCTACAACTTGAAACGCGCCACTTCCGCTTCCGGCCCTTTCATTACCATTTCCACCACCACCTCGCTTGCGGTCACCGACACCGGCCTCACCGGCGGCTCTACCTTTTACTACGTCGTTTCCGCCGTCTCGACTGGCGGCGAAAGTGATAACTCCGCCCCGCTGGCAGTCACCACCCGCACCAACCTCGCCCTCGGGAAAACGGCCACCGCATCCTCCATCCAAGGTGGGAACGTGCCGGGACGCGCGATTGATGGTCTCGCCAATACCCGCTGGGAGTCCGCCTTCTCCGATCCGCAGTGGATCCGCATCGATCTCGGAGAATCATTCCTGCTCGATGCCATCCGCCTCAAGTGGGAGGCTGCCAGCAGCAAGGCCTATCAGATCCAGGTCTCGCCCAATGACTCATCCTGGACCACCGTCTATTCCACCACCAACGGCCCCGGCGGCACGGAGAAACTCACCCTCACCACTCCGGCGGAAGCGCGTTATGTCCGGCTCTACGGCACCCAGAGAAACATGATCTACGGCCACTCGCTCTGGGAGTTCGAGGTGTTTAGTCCCGCCCAAGTCGTCATACCCGATACCCCCGCAGCTCCCTCCGGCCTTAGTGCCACAGCCTTGTCCCGCGACTCCATCGTCCTCACCTGGACGGACAACTCCGACGACGAAACCGGCTTCCGCATCGAGCGCGCCGAATTCTCAGTAGGCCCCTTCACCACCCTCGTCACCGCCGATCCCGATGTTTCCACCCACACGGATGCCGGACTGAATCCTAACAAAACCTATTTCTACCGCGTTAGCGCGCTCAACGGCCCGTCCGCATCCCTGCCGACACCCACCGCCACCAACACCACTCATCCGAATCCCGTCACGCCGATCGAGCCAGCCTTTGATTTCCTCCGCCACAAGCACGGGCTGTTCGTCCACTATGTCTTCGGGGGCTTTATGGGCGATTATACCGCACTCGGCTATCAGCAGGGCTACCCGGCCACCATCGACCAACTCGTCAACGCCTTCAACGTCACCACCTTCGCCAACCAAGTCGCCAGCACGGGTGTGGAATACCTCATCCTGACCGCCTATCACGCCAACATGAACGTGCTGTTTCCCAGTACCAAAATGGCCTCCTGGCGGGGGCCGGGCCACGCCACCACCTCGCGCGATCTGCTCGGTGAAATCTGCGCTGCCATGGCCGCGCGCAACATCAAGGTGATGTTCTACATCCACCTCGACATCGGCCAGGACTTCAGCCCGGATGACAAAGCCGCCACCGGTTACACCAGCACCAACCGCACCCTGTGGAACTCGTTCATGAATGAAATCGTCGGTGAAATCGGCGACCGCTATGCCGACCGCATCGAGGGCTTCTGGTGCGATGGCGCCTACATCTGGGGCGACGCGCTCAGCGGGCTCAAGAACGCCATGACCCGCACCAATCCCGACCTCATCATCGTCGGCAACAACGCCCAGTCCCGTGGCGACTACGACCTCGGCTGCAAGGAAGCCGGGAGCATCGCCCTGGGCGAATACAGCATGGCACCCGATGCGCCCGCCGGTTTTCCTGTCAGCCAGGCCGATGTGACCACGTGGCTCAGCTACGACCGCCAGATCGCCCTCATCGGCGGCGGCGGTTGGTGGTCGTCCAACTGGGAAACCAACTCTGCCCGCTATAGCGCGGAGGATTGCTACCGCTACACCGTGCTCCAAGCGGGAACCAACAGCGATGGCGGCGGCGTCGCCTGGTCCGCCGGATGTTTCGGCAACGGTGCCTTCGATCCGAGTTTCCTCAACATGATGACCGGCACCTACGCCTATCTCCAACCCATCGAGGAAAGCATCAAGGGCACCATGCCTAGCGCGTCGTTCTCCACGCCGAAGCACGCCAGCATTGCCCGCTTGGCCGGTGGTTTCACCGCCACCCGCTCGGCCGATGGCGGCACGGATTTCATCCACGTCCTCAGGCCTCCTGCGGGCAACTCGCTGCAACTTCCGCACCCGGCGGACTTCCGCAATTTCACGTCCGCCGAACTTTTGCCGGATCGCGTTCCCGTCAGCATCACGCCGAATGCAAACGGCTATCTTCTAACCCTTCCCGCCGGTCGGTCCTGGGACGCGCTCAACACCGCGATCGCTTTGCATCCGTCCACTCCTTTTCCGGTCTCCGGAAACCTCACGCCCGTGGCAGACACCCGCATTCTGAATCTGGGCAACCACTCGGCAGCCGGAGCGGAAAACATGATGGGCGTCTATCAGGGCCGCGACCGCACGCTCATCCGCTTCGATCTAACAGACATCCCGCCCGGCAGCACCATCCACACCGCCACGCTCCGCCTCTCCGCGCATCCCAGCTACCACGCCAACGCCGCCGGCGATCCCGTGGAAATCTTCCGCGCCGTCCGGCCTTGGACCGAACTCGGAGCCGTTTGGTCAAGATATGATGAAACCAACACATGGAACCAGCCCGGTGGCGACGCTGTCGGCATTAGCGGCGCGTCCTTCGCGAACCCTTACGCGTCGAACAACTCCGATCCCGCTGCCAATGAATCCATGCCATGGGACGTCGCCAACCTCGTGCAGGAGTGGGTTTCCGGCACTCATCCGAACCAAGGCCTTTTGCTCGCGCTCGGCGGCACCCGCACCAGCAACCTGCACTTTTGGTCGCGAGAGCAAAGCAGCGTCGGCCTGCGCCCATCGCTCAGCATCACCTACACGCCCGCGCTCACCCCGCTCGAAAGCTGGCGACTCACTTGGTATGGAAGCTCGGAAAACACCGGCGATGCCTCTAACACATCCGCCCCGCACGGCAACGGCATTTCCAACCTCCTCGTCTTCGCCCTCATCGGCCCGCAGCAGGCCCCCGCCACCGCCCAGCCATCGCAACTTCCACAACTCATCCGTGAAAACAACGCGCATCACTTCGATTTCACCGAGCCCGATGGAGTCAGCGGCATCCATTACGGTGCCGAGTGGAGCACCACCCTCGCCCCCGGCTCCTGGCAAGCCCTGCCCGATCTCGGCGCGGGAACACGGCATATCTTCGAAGCTCCTTCGAACGAAACCCGCGTCTTCATGCGCCTCGTCGTGACCTCTGCGCAATAGGCTCCGGGGCATCCTCAACTTTATCGCTTGGAATGGAGAAACCACCCCGCAAGAATCCTCCAGTGGTGGAGATTGAATGGACATTTCCGTTTCGACGATTGTTAGCAAGCCGCAGGATCGGCCTGTTCGCCTTTACCATCATCCTGTTGGTAGCTTCCGTGATCCGGGGAGAGGAAACCGGTGCGCCAATGAAAATCGGGGAAATTCTCGAACTCCCTCAAACATCGGTGCAAACCGGCGTGCCCGTCATCGTTCGTGGACTCCTCACTCATTATGAGCCGGGCCACCGCATGGCCTTTCTCCAGGACGAAACCGGCGCGATCTACCTCCATGTCGTTTCCGCCACCGATATAGCCGCTGGTGATCAGGTGGAAGTGCGGGGTTTTGTCGATCCCGGTCTGGCGGGAACCAATATTCGCGGAGCGACCTTCGATGTGAACCCCACCATCCGCAAAATCGGCGAGGCTGCCTATCCGGAACCCCTCCGCTGCGAGTCCCCCGACCAACTTCAAGCGCAACCGGGTGCCGTGTGGAGCTGCTTCACGATGACCGTGCGCGCCGTCACCTTGGAGGGCGACCGTGCCCGCTTGGATGGCACGGGAAATTCCGGGGTGCCTGTTTTCATCGCCGGCGTGGGCGGTCCTTCACGGCTGCCTACCCACCTCGGGGGAATGACCGTGGAAGTCAGGGGAGTGATGGCGGCCTCGCCGGTTTCGGAGAAGCCTCTTATCATGCAGAAGCAGTTCCTGGTCCCCGGGATGCGTCATGTCATCATCCCACCCGCCGAAATGGAGCGGCAGTTCGATCTCCAGGAGATTCAAATCATGGACTTGCGCTGGATGCCGGAGCGTGTCGGCAGCGGGAAACGCTTCCGCATCCAGGGCGGCGTCACCTGGGTGAAACCGGGCGAAGGATTCTTCATGCAACAGGGCACCGTGCCCGGATGGGTCAGCTGTGCGATGCCGGAATCCCCGGCGCTCTATCAGTATGCGGACTGCGCCGGTGTGGCTGCCTCCTATCAGGGCGCTGGCATTCTCGAAGGCGCGGTTTGGAAACCGGCTGAAACCAACGGCATTCCCATCACTCCGGAGATCATTCCCCGTGAAATCATGGATCAGGATTTGATGCACGGACGCTTCGTCACGCTCGAGGGCGAGGTTGTCGAACACTACTCCGGCCCCACCGAGGAACTCACAATTCTATCCGTGGAGGGGGAAACCGTACTCTGCCATCTAACCGCCTCCCCAGGATTCCGTGGCGGGGAGCGGAT
Source organism: Luteolibacter sp. (assembly GCA_040399845.1). GTDB lineage: Bacteria > Verrucomicrobiota > Verrucomicrobiia > Verrucomicrobiales > Akkermansiaceae > Luteolibacter. Next base: position 33,027 of record JBBARN010000060.1, read on the forward strand.
CGTAAGGGATTCACGCGTGAAAGTCCAAGGTGCCTGGATCAACCGTCCGGGTCCTGCTTTCAACACAGTCGGTACCCTCGGAGCCTATCATTTGCTGATGCGATCGCCCGATGATCTATCCGTGATCGCCGATCCTCCCTTCTGGAACATGAAGCGGGTGCTGATCATTCTCGGTTGCGTTCTCACCGCGAAACTCCTCGGCGTCGCTTGGTTGATGACCTTGCGCCGCAGGGTTAAGGAACAGGCGGAAACGATCCGCGAAACCGCCTCGAAGCAAGCTGTCGAGGAAGAGCGCGTCCGTATTGCCCGCGAGTGGCACGACAGCTTCGAGCAGCACTTCGCCGGCCTCACCATGCTGCTCGACGGAGCATCCAGCACCCTTCCGGAAAACACTCCCATGTGGACTGTCCTGAAACGTGCCACCCGCATGGCGGACCGCAGCCGCTCTGAGGCCCGCCAGGCGATCTGGGACCTGCGCACTTCCGCCCTCCATGCGGACGATTCCTTCTGCCGCGAGCTTGAAGAGGGCATCCGCCGTATCTGGCCCAGCGAGACATCGTGCGAACTCGTCATCGCCTGCGAGACCACCAAGGTCCCCCGCAACATCGCACTCCATCTGTTGCGCATCGCCCACGAGGCCGTCACCAACGCCCTCAAGCACTCCGGCTCTGCGATCATTGAGGTCAGCAGCCGCCGCGAGGAGGACGTCCTGCGCCTCTCCATCCGCGACGAAGGCAGTGGACTCGAAAAAGGCCTGCTCGACAGCGCCACCGCCAGCGGCCACTTCGGCGTTCTCGGCATGCGCGAGCGCGCCTTGAGGATCGATGGCAACCTCGAAATCCTCTCCCCGCCGCCGGGCCATAAGACCGGCACACTCGTCACCGTATCCGTCCCGTCGGCAACCCCATCCCCATTCCATGAAAACAATCCGCATCCTTCTGGTGGATGACCACTTTGTCGTCCGCGTCGGCCTCGCCTATTCGCTGGAACTCGAACCGAACTTCAAAGTCGTGGCCGAGGCTGGAACCGGCTCCGTCGTTCAGGACCTCTACCGCCAACACCGGCCCGATGTCGTGATCATGGATTGGAAGCTGCCCAATGAAAACGGCGACAAGGTGATCAAACGCCTCCGCGCCGAGTTCCGCGATGCCCGGGTCATCGTTCTCTCCGCCTTCGAGAGCGAGGAGATCATCTATCACGCGGTCCAGTCCGGAGCCGTCGGTTTCCTGCCCAAGTCCGCCCCGCGGCCGGAACTGATCAACGCCATCCTAACCGTAAGCCGCGGCGAGTCCGCCTTCAGCCACGAAATCGCCGTGAAAATCGCCGACCGTCTCCGCCGCCCGGACCTCACCGCGCGCGAAATCGAGGTGGTGGAGGAACTGGTGAAGGGCAGCTCCAACAAGATCATCGCCAGCGACCTCCGGATCAGCGAAAACACCGTGAAACTCCACATCACCCGCATCATGCAGAAACTCGGCGCCAAGGACCGCACCCACGCCGCCAGCCTCGCTTTGCAGAGGGGAATCGTGGATCGGTAACTCAAGCGGATTTGAAATCAGCACTCGATTTTCTCCAGCACCGGTTCCCATCCACAAAGCGTTCATAACCCCAGTGCCCTTGCCTGCGGGATTCCGAAGGACTTGCGGATGGGGCGGATGAGTTCTTCGGACGCGGGCCAGAGGGCTGCGGCTAGGACGGTATCGGCGAGTTCGAGGTCCTCGATCTGGGCCTGGTTGAAGTAGCCGCGGGCGCGCGGGGCGGCGGCAACGGGAACGACGGGGGCGGGCGTGGTTTCGTCTGGCATGGTGGTTTTTGAGTTAACATTCGAGCCATTATTCGAAATCCGGCATGATGGCACGCGAAATTTTGTGACTGCTTTGAAATACTTTCTCCAAAGCCTCTAATGGCCCCGGTTAGTGATCAGGCGGGAGAAAAACTGCATTCAGTTCATGTGAATCTTAGAGACCAATCATTAACATATTCCAAGTTCGACATTCATCCCGAATGGATTGCATCCTATCACCATTACCAAGAGGGGGCTCAAGTTGAGCGGCGGGCAATTCCAGCAGAGGCACCAGGCTCGCTGTCACACTTTGATCGCTCTTGTGGGATGGCCATTCGATTGCGGCCGAGCTTGTTAGGGGGTGTGAAAAACAAAAGAAGAATGCGCAACAATCAGTCTGCGTGCGTGTTCATCCGTTATGGCTACCATGCAACCAACCGTTGTGATCTGTCGGAATTTTTCGCTCATGGTCTTCACCTTTGCCCTTACCCTCAGCTCTGTCTTGCCCACAGTCCGAGCCCAGATATCTCCGGAATGGAGTGAACCGGTGGATATACCACCCCAGCTGGCGGGTGCTGCCTTGGGTGGCGGCGTTGGTTATAGTTTGGCCATTGCCACGACCGGGCGGACCTACAATCTCCAGTTGGAGACCCCTGCCAACGGTAACCCACCTGCCTACCGCCTGCGCTACACAGATGCCCCGCGCTCTGCGTCCCCTGTCTGGCTCAGTATTCCTCTTTCGCCCCTTGCTCAGTCGAATGGCGTGTCCAGTCCATGCCTCGTGATTGATGCGAATGATGATCTCCATTTCGCCTGGTTTTCCCCCGTTTCCCGCCGCATCGGCCACGCTATCTTCCGCACCGCCACAGCCACATGGACGGACGAACAATTTCTATACACCGGCAGTGCCGACCACCCTGTAAAATACATGCAGGTGGAGGTAGATCGCTCAGGCAGCGTGCATATCCTTTGGCATGAGGGCGATACTGATATCTCTGCCGACAGCGCGGATGTTCGCTACGCCCGGCGCGGAGCTGGCTCGTCTACATTTACCGTTCGTGCAAATCCTCTGAATCTAACCAGCGCGCTGAATGCAGCCTTCCCCATCGCTCACTTCGGCGGCTGCGATGGTGCCGTGCTAGCCGTCGCCTGGCGGGAGGAAACCACGCCCGGCGGATGGGATGTGAAAATGAACGTCACCATCGACAACGGCGTCACCTGGCGTGCCACTCCACTCGTCATCGCCGCTGGTGCTGGAAATCAGTGGGATCCCATGATTGTGATTGATCGCCACAACATCGTTCACCTCACTTACCCGCATAAGATAGGTACGGTCTCCTCTCTGCACTACCTGCGCTATAATGATGTGCCTGCCCTGTTCAGCCAGATCTCGACCACCGCCATTCCGCTCAGTAGCCGCCAGCTCACACCGGATGGGGAGAGCCATGAACTACCTTACTCTTGCTACGACTACCAGCGCGATATCGTTTGGCTTAGCTGGAAGGAGCGCCACATTATCGAGGGCATAGGCTTACGCGATGATGTGCATATCTTATACTGCCTCAGAAAAGGCGAAGTCGTGGGCGCTGCGGAGCGCGTCACAGACGTCCGCGCCACGGGGGAAATTGCCAAGTTTCCAGACTTCCAGGTGGCTCCAGATGGTCATGTCTTTTTCGTCTATGAAACGAATACCGGCACTCGCATGAAACTCATGGAGCGCCTCTCCACTCCCGCTGCCCTTGCCCTTGCACCCACCCTCACCGCTGCCACTGCCGTGCAACTGGACTGGACGTTTCCCACCGAGTTCGCGGTGGATTACCAAACTCAAACTTCCACAGACCTTCATACATGGACTCCAGTGGGTGAACCGTTCGTCGGAGATGGCGGGGATGTCACCATCGGCCAAGCCATTGGTGAACACAGTCCCAGCTTCCTGCGCCTTGCCGCCGTGCGCCCTTAGCCCGGAAGCCGCAGGTTTCAAAGCAGCCCCGCCGCATCTAATCATTCAACTTCTGAATCCGGGTTCAAACCTTCACCCGCTCAATGAGCGGTGAGCTCCCAAACCAAATCAAATGCCGCAACGTCGTGAAATCCGCCATCGCGGTGGAAAATGATGCGAAAACAGTGGAAATTTCCGATATCGCGGTGGGGAAGCGTGCTTTCCCGTTCAGCCGGGCAGCCACACCGGTCCCATCACAAAACGACCCGTTTCCCCCGAAGCTTTACGGATTCGCGGATGGCATCGATGATTAGCATGTCGCGGAGTCCTTCTTCGCCTGGGGTTTTGCTAGGCAGCCCTTCGAGGATGGACTTGCACATTTCGTCCATTTGATGGGCCTGCTGGTGGGTTTCGGGGAAACTGAGTTTCCCGCCTTTGGGAAGGAAGCCTTGAACACCGCTGTAGCCGCTGAAGGGCTCCAATCCGTAGTTGCCCTTGTCCGCGCAGATTCTCAGCGAGTTCACATTTCCGGCGAAGGTGGTGGTGCAGTTGGCGAAGACTCCATTGGGAAATTCCAATTGGAAGGCGGTGGTCTCATCCACTCCGGGGAAGGCGGGTGGGTTCGATTCGAGAAATTGGGCTGTCACGGCGATGGGTTCCGCGCCGACGGCATAACGCGCGGCTTGGATCGGATAGGGGCCCATGTCCATGAGGGCTCCGCCACCCAGCTCCGCTTTTCCCTTCCAATGATCCGTTGGACGGGACATCCGGAAACCGGCATCCACATTCACAAAACGGATGGGTCCATAGGTGGACTCGCGCGCGAATTTCTCGATTTCCTGCGTGTGGGGTTCGTAGCGCATCCGATAGCCGATGGATAAACTGACCTTTGCTTCCTTACAGGCTCGGATCATTTCCTTGGCCTCCATGGCATTCATCGCCATCGGTTTTTCGCAGATCACGTGCTTGCCTGCCTTTGCAGCGCGAAGCGTGAACTCGTAGTGCATGTTGTTGGGAAGAACGATGTAAACGACATCGATGTCCTTGTTTTCAGCGATCTTGTCGAAGTTCTCGTAGTTATAAACATTCTTCCGGGGGATCTTATATTTCTCCATCCATATCTTCTCCTTTTCCGGATTGCCGGTGACTATTCCTGCGAGATAACAGTTTTCGGTTTGCAACAGCCCGGGGCCTAACAGGTCCTTGGAGTAATATCCGAGCCCAATCAAGGCGATGCCCAGCTTGCGTTTCTCCGCCGCGGTTTCGGCAGCGGTTTCGGCAGCGGTGGCGGTGGGCAGTCCGACTGCGCCAAGGGCGAGGGTGGTTTGAGAGAGCGATTGGATGAAACTGCGGCGGGTGGTGTCCATAGAGGGGGATCGGGGAATGGGTTGGCTGGCGGTTATCAGGCTAGCAAACGCGCCTGTTCCTCAATGAAGGCGATGTTTTTGAGCATGTCTTCCTGGAGCTGTGGGGTGTCGTGTTCGAAGTCGATGGAAACCAAGGCGCGGTAGCCGAGGGTGTGGATTTCCTTGAGGCAGTTCGCGCAGTCGGCCGCGCCTTCGCCGATGACGGTGTTGCGGCAATCGAGGTCGCCCA